>JBLMZA010000120.1:0-9968 GCA_050258555.1 Acidobacteriota bacterium
CGTTCGGCGTTCTACCAGGCAAGCGGCGCGTACGGATTTCGCGATCAGCTTCAGGACGGAATGGCGCTGGCGGCGTCGGCGCCTGAACTGACGCGGAACCATCTCCTTCGCGCGGCCGGACGCCAGTTTATCGAAGGAGACCTTCAGCACTGGTGGCTGCCGGCTTCAGGTCGAGGGGTCCGCACGCACATTTCCGACGATGCGCTCTGGCTGCCCTTTGCCGCAGCGCACTACATCCGCACAACGAACGATCATGCCGTGCTCGATGAGCCGATCCCGTATCTTGAAGGCCCGGTACTGCGTCCGGGCGAGCGTGACGCGTTCTTTCAGCCCATGGTTTCGGGGGAAACCGCGACATTCTTCGAGCACTGCGCCCGGGCTCTTGACCGAAGCCTCAGCTGCGGCGCCCACGGGCTTCCGCTGATAGGCACAGGGGATTGGAATGACGGAATGAACACTGTCGGCGAAAAGGGCGCGGGCGAAAGCGTGTGGCTCGGCTGGTTCCTGCATGCGGCCCTCTCGGATTTCGCTCCTATCGCCGATGCCCGCGGGCAGCAGCTCAGGGCGGAGACGTGGCGACAACATGCCTCGGCGCTTCGCACCGCCCTGGAACTCGCGGCATGGGATGGAAACTGGTACGTGAGAGGATACTACGACAACGGGGCACCGCTCGGTTCGTCCTCAAGTGAAGAGTGCCGCATCGATTCGATCGCGCAGTCGTGGGGCGTGATCTCGGGGGCCGCCGATCGCGCGCGGGCCGTGAGAGCGATGGCCATGGTGGAGAAGCATCTGGTACGTCCAACCGACGGACTGGTGCTCCTGTTTGCTCCGCCATTCGATCGAACCGCCGATGAACCGGGCTATATCAAAGCGTATCCACCCGGCATCCGCGAAAATGGCGGCCAATACACACACGCTGCCGTCTGGTCGTCAATTGCCTTTGCAATGCTCGGCGACGGAGACACTGCGTTCGCACTCTTCTCAATACTCAATCCGATCAACCATGCCGATACGCCCGAGGCGATCGAGCGTTACAGGGTTGAACCCTATGTCGCGGCCGCCGATGTGTACGCACTGCCGCCCCAGACGGGCCGCGGGGGATGGACATGGTATACGGGGAGCGCCGGATGGATGTATCGTGCCGGACTCGAGTGGATCCTGGGAATGCGCATTCACGGCACGGAGCTGATGCTTGATCCATGCATTCCGAAAGCGTGGAAGGGCTTCGAGCTCATCTATCGCCGCGGCTCGTCGCGCTGCGAGATCGCGGTCGAGAATCCGCATGGGGTCAATCGCGGAATTTCCTCCTGGACGCTGGATGGCGTCGTTCAGCCGGCTGTGTCTGTGGGAAGTCCGGTGAGGATGAGTCTGGAAGATGACGGCGAAGTACACTCGGTGCGCATCACACTCGGTTCATCAGGGAAAAAGGATTAACCATTGTTTCATGCTAAAGACCCATAGCATATCGGAGGGATCATCGATATACTATCAATGAGAGAAGTCAATATCGGCGAACCGGGCGTCTGAGGGATCCGGAGCATCCGAGGTGTCCGGCGCATCACTCTCCCTGCCGTTGGCCAAAGAAGAAAAAAAACGGGACATCCAATGAATCATACAGTCGATGAGATCGCTGAAAAACACTTCGGCAAAAATTATGATCAACTGGGCGAGCATGAAAAACGAGTCGCCCATCATCTCATTGCCCGTGCTCCGATCTCGACCAATGTTGCACAGGAGCATTATGAACCGATGACGTTCGGCCAGCGCCTGGCCGACCGGGTGGCATCCTTCGGCGGATCCTGGACCTTCATCACGATCTTTGCCGTGGTGTTGATCCTGTGGATCCTTTTCAACTCGTACATCCTTCTAGTGTATCACGATGCATTCGATCCGTTTCCGTACATCCTTCTGAACCTCGTCTTATCGATGCTCGCCGCCATTCAGGCGCCGATCA
Source organism: Acidobacteriota bacterium (assembly GCA_050258555.1). Taxonomy (GTDB): domain Bacteria; phylum Bacteroidota; class Ignavibacteria; order UBA10030; family UBA8401; genus CAISDA01. Next base: position 1,955 of record JBLMZA010000120.1, read on the forward strand.
TCCTGATGTCTCAGAATCGGCAATCGTATAAAGACCGGTTGAACGCCGAGCACGATTACGAGGTGAACCTGAAGGCCGAGCTGGAGATCCTCGCCCTCCATGAAAAAATTGATGCGCTTCGGGAAAACCAATGGAATGAGTTGATCGCCCTGCAGGAGAAGCAGATCGACCTGCTCGGTCGATTGACTGGCGCACACGATTGATTCGGCTGCGCTATCGATGGAGTGTGCAAGCATGCAGATAAAAAGAACATGGCCGAATCGTTCGGCCGCACTCACGCGCGTGCATAAATGACCGCAATCAAGATGCGGAGAAAGAGTTGTGTGTGATGGAACAATCTCTTGCAACCGTTGTACTTCGCGCGCCGGCAGAGGTTTTGCCGGAGGTGAAGCCGAGGATCTCACGGCGGCTGTTTGATTCGATCCTCCTTACCGCGGCATTCGTGATCATTGTTGCGGGCATCCATCTGGCTCAATCGGCGCTCGTGCCGATCCTGCTTTCAATCTTCATTGCCGTCCTGGCAGCGGCCCCGTTGCGGTGGCTCAAGAAAAAACATATCCCGTCCGGCATCAGCGTCGTTCTTGTCGCACTGGCGGTTGTCCTCGTCATCAGCCTCTTTTTATTCCTCATCGCTCTTTCCGTTCGCAGCATTACCGACGCCCTGCCGGAATATCAGCACAGATTCCAGGGACAGATGGCGCAAGTGAAAACGATGCTTGAGCATCAGGGCATACAGGGAACAGACAAGCTCTTTCAAAACCTGATCACGCCTGAAGCAGCAGCCGGATTCGCCGTGGGCTTTCTTTCAAGCGTTGCAGCGGCGTTTTCCAGCATCGTGCTCATATTGTTGACCGTCATTTTCATCCTTCTTGAAGCCTCGAGCTTTCCGGTCAAACTTCGTGCGGCGATCGGAGATCCGCTTGCGGCATTCCCGAAGTTTGCAATATTTGCCAACGACATCAAGCGCGTCGTCGTCATCCAGACCGTGATCAGCCTCTCGACCGGCATCCTGATGGGAATATGGCTCACCATTCTCGGAGTCGATTTCACGATCATGCTGGGACTCCTGACATTCCTGTTCAATTTTATTCCCAATATCGGATCGATCATTGCCGCTGTGCCGGCGATTCTTGTCACGTTTATCCAATTTGGCATTGGCCGGGCGCTGTTGGCAGCCCTCGGCTTTATCGCCGTCGGCACATTGGTGGGCAATGTCCTTCAGCCCCGGCTCATGGGGCAGAAATTGGGACTCTCGAGTCTTGTCGTATTTTTGTCCGTCCTGTTTTGGGGCAGTCTGCTGGGTCCGATCGGCATGATGTTGTGCGTACCGTTCACGCTCGCTGTGAAATTTGCGTTGGAAAGCAGCCCGCGCACGAAATGGATGGCGCTCCTGCTGGAGCGTGTTCCGGTGCGGCCGAAAGCGTCTGCTGCATCCTCGAGGAAAGGATAACCACATGATGGAACGTAAAATACGAACGCCATCATGGACGCCGGCCAGGATACTCACGGCGATCGGGATCGCCATCGTTACGCTGCTGACAGGCCTGGCGATCTTTGTCGGTGTGTTTTCGGACATGCTGATCAATCGGTACGCAAAAGATAAAATTGAGCAGGGATTCGATGAGGCAGTCCCGGGCTACGCGCTGCGCATCGGGAGCATCCACTACAATATCGTGAAGAACTATACGGAATGTCTGGCGGTCTCGCTCTCTGCTGCCGACTCGTCGCTGTTGTGTACGGCAGAGTCATTCACCGTCAGCGAGATCGGATGGAAGCAGCTGTTCTTCAGCCGGGCGCTTTCTCCAGCCGTGGTGAAGCAATCGGTGCTGACGGCCAACCGGGTGATCCTGCAGCTGCCGGCCTCCCGATTCGAGGTCAGCTTCACACGCATGCAAATTTCCATGCCCGACTCAGAGCTTACCGCAAACGCCGGCGTCATGGCATTCGACAAGACACGGTATCAATTGCGCTGCGGTCTTCTTTACGCTTCAGCACGGGATTCGCTCGTGTCCGCCGAGGGCATCCAACTTGTGCCGCTGACGACCGACGAGGACTTTTTTGCGGCAAGCAAGTACAGACGCACGCGTGTTCGCATGACAGTGGCTCAGGCGTATATCAAGCATGTCTCCTTCCTCACGCTGCTGCAGAGAAGGAAGTTGAGTGCACGTCTGATCGACATCGTTCAGCCCACTATCAACCTGCTCGTCAATCGCAACAAGGTGCCCGATCCGAACTCGGCTCGTCCGCTCATGCCGGCAGAAGCGTTGGCCCGTGTCGGAAAAACCATCGGCTTGGACACGATAACGGTGCAAGGCGGAAGCTTTGTGTACGGAGAACGGCTTCAGGAAACGGGGAAGACGGGCATCATCACGTTTGATAGCGTTCAGCTTCGCATCCTCGGCCTCGGCACTGCACCGAACACAATCGCGGTCGTACATGCCAGTGGTCGATTGATGAACGCGGGGGTGATGTCGGTGGTAATGAAGATCCCCATGACGCCGGAAGCCTTCAGCCTTTCCTATCACGGGACGCTGTCGGCGATGGATTGTACGACGCTGAATCGCTTTCTTGAAACCGCCGAACACACTCGGATCACCAGTGGGAAGCTTCAGGATGCCGCTTTTGATGTGCATGTCGCACACGGGCAAAGCACCGGAAATGTGAAGGTGATCTACAACGACCTCTACATCACCGTGCTTGATAAAAAAACCGGCAGCAAGAATGGGCTCGGGGATATCCTGACAACGTTCGTGGCAAACATCATCAAGATCCGCGGAAGCAACCTTCCGGACAAATCGGGCGCGGTGGCCATCGGGAAAGTCACGTATACGCGCAAGCCGATGGATACATTCATGAACATTGCGTGGTTTTCCCTGCGCAGCGGAACCGGAGACCTCGTCGGATTCTGAGATCGTTCCTGCGCGCGCAGATGAATGTTCTGTTGCATGACTGTTGTATTAAAATATCGTATTTGACTATAAAGAATCTCTTCATTAAGTTTGTACGTATTTCGTCGGCTCTCGTCGCGAAATGGATCCTGGGGATCACACTCCCGGTTCCTCTGCAGAATGTTCCTCCTTCCATCAGCGGCAGCGCCGCACACACGCAATTTCCCATCTAAATATTTTCTCGCTGAGCACGGAAGTATTGTTCGGGGGGATGATGAAAATTTACTGGCGTGAAGAATATCTGCTTCATGTTGATCGCCGCAGCCGTAATCGTCCTCGATGCTTCGGCACAAATCGGAGCCTGGCGGAAGAAAGCCGATTTGCCGAAAGGAGGAGGTTCTGCCTGTGTCGTGAATCAGAAAATGTATGTGTTGGGAGGATCGGCCTCCTATACGTTGACCGATCTCGCGCATAACGAAGTGTATGACCCTTCAACAAACACATGGACGGAAAAGTCGCCGATGCCCACTCCGCGGGGATTTCTTGCGACCGACGCCGTGAACGGGATCATATACGCGATCGGCGGAGGGTACCCGGTTTCGAAAAAAACTGTGGAAGCCTATGATCCCCTGACTGATACGTGGACGGCAAAGGCGGATCTGCCGGATGCCAGGCTGGGTGCGAAAGCATGCGTCGTTGACGGAATCATTTATGCCATCGGAGGCAACTATAATGAACGCACCTGTCAGGCGTATGATCCCTCCACAAATACATGGACATCAAAAAAGGATATGCCTGAAGGGGGGTGTGGTCGGAGTAACTGCATGCAAGGAAAAGATCTATGTGCTCGGCGGGTCCGATGTGTTCCCGTGGAGGCCTCTTGCGTCCGTCAATATGTATGATCCGCGGACGGATACATGGACGCGGAAGCGCGATATGCCGACGCCGCGATTCGGCCTTCGCACCTGTCTGCTCGCCGGGAAGATCTTTGCGATCGGCGGAAGCCAGTCCGATAACACCTCCATCGCCACCGTCGAAGTCTACGACCCGGAGACGGATCTGTGGGAGAAAAAAAGATGATATGCGGGAGGCTCGATCATGGATGACGGGCGCCGTCGTTGATGGAAAAATCTATATCCTCGGCGGTACAGTGAATTGGAGTACCTTCAGCTCTTCTGTGTGGGAATATGATCCGTTGCTCCACACCGACGTGTCTGCCGGGAATGTCTCCGGTACCTGGACCGCTGCGCGCTCTCCGTACCATGTCCTGGGAGATATCACGATTCCCGACGATTCGACGCTGACGATCGAGCCCGGGGTGGATTTCGTTTTTATGGGATGCCACAAGCTGCATGTGCAGGGAAGGCTGCTGGCTGTGGGCACGCAGCAGGATTCCATACGATTTACGACGGAGGAAACGCAAACGGGCTGGCATGGCATCCGCTTTGCCGACACACCGAACACAAACGACACGTCAAAATTCATCTATTGTTCATTCACGCATGGAAAAGCGATGTCGGGCACCGGCGATGATCGATGCGGCGGAGCCATGTTCATACGCGGCTTCAGCAAGATCATCGTGTCTCAGTCGCTGTTCGATGCGAATTCGAATGAAGGCGGCATCGCATCAACCGGCGGCGCCGTCATCTACATCGATCACGCTTCGCCGATCATCACACGATCGACATTTTCCCGCAACACCGGCACGACCGATTGCGGAATTATGGCGTCGTACAGCGATGCCCTGATCGCTCAGAATGTGTTTTCGCGGAACAACGGGTCCCATGGACCGGTTGTCTGCGCGTACGGCTCGCCGACGATTGCGGGAAATTTCATCAGCGGCAACGCGGCCACCAGGGCCGGGGTCGGCATCTTCACCATGACGACGACGGCAACCATAGCAAACAATATCATCTTTCATAATGAGTGTATCGGCGAGGAAGGCGAGGGCGGCGGCATCAGATCATGGGGCGGCGACCGCGCGCTGATCATCAATAATACCATCGGGCTGAACCGTGCCGATTTTTGGGGCGGTCTCTGCTGCAGCCAGGATGCCGATCCGACAATGGTGAATACGGTTCTGTGGGGAAATACCGCGACCTATGGCTATCAGATTGGCCTGCTGGAGCCCGCATCGGACCCGGCATTCATCTCCTGTGTTATCGAAGGAGGACGCGACGGTTTCGGAGGCGCCGGATCCGGCACTGCGTACAACGGACGCTATGAGAGGAATATGGACATTGAGCCGGCCTTTGTCGATGCGCCGTCGGGCGACTATCGCCTCTCCGATATCTCTCCATGCATCTGCGCGGGGATGGACTCGATACAACAGGGAGCGGTGTGGTATACGGCTCCTTCGGAGGATTTTTACGGCGGCTTGCGGCCCAATCCTGCCGGCTCCCATACCGACATCGGCGCATGCGAGAGCCCGCGCAGCGCTCCGGTCACAGCGGTCCATCATCGGATGAATCGGACGCCGCCGCAATGTGAATTGCTTCATAATTATCCCAACCCCTTCAACCCGACGACGAACGTTCAGTTTTCGCTTTCGGCGCGTCAATGGACGACGCTGAACGTGTACGATGTCCTGGGCTGTGTCGTGGCGACGCTTGTCGACGAGGTGATGGATCCGGGATCCCATACGGTGCGGTGGAATGCCGGCGGCGTGCCAAGCGGCGTGTATATCTGCCGTCTGCAGGCGGGCTCATTCGTCGACACCAAAAAACTTGTGCTTGTGCGGTGATCATGATGCGTGCATATACCACTGCATTCCTGTTCTCTGCGTTCTTCGGCATGGGGCTGCTTCGCGCAGAAGACAATGCGTTCGCCGGCCGCCGGCCGCCGATTTCCGCGGAGGAGTCCTATCCCATACACGGATCCGATCTGTTATGGAAACAGGAGGCCGAACTCCGCCGGTATCTGGCCCGGCATCCGGAAGCGAAACAGGCCGGGCTCCCGAAACAATCTCGGTGGGGCTTCTCCGTCGGCTCGGCACATGAATGGTTCGCCACCGATTTCACGACAAAAGCCGATTACACAGTATCGTCCGTCTGCCGTGCCGTGGGCGAGCACTGCTATATCTTCGTGGAAGATGCCGTATGGGGAACACGTGTGCATCAGGCCGATGTCGACTCGGTGCGTGAGGCGTTCGAGCATCGCACGCCTGCCGATGCAATGAAGGGAATTTACGCGACCGATGCAGAGGCCTTCGGCACTCCTCCCGATGTGGATCGTGATCCCCGCATCATTCTTCTTTTGCTGGACATCAAAGACGGATACTCGGGAACGGGCGGATATGTATCGGGATATTTTAACCCGTGGAATGAGATGGACCAGCCAGGCAGCAACATTGCCGAAATTATTTTCCTCGATGTGAATCCGCTCGACCTGACGACCGCCGGCGGACGGAGGATATGTCTCAGCACGACTGTGCACGAATTCCAGCACATGATTCACTGGAAATATGATGCCAGCGAGAATCCGTTCATCAATGAAGGATGCTCGCTGATCGCCGAGGTGCATGCCGGCTATCCCATGTACCCGCAGGACGGATTTTTACACGAGACGAATCATTATCTGCTGGACTGGCGCTTCGGCGACGGCAAGATGGTCCTGAACGATTATTCCCGCGCCGCGAGGTTTGCGATGTATTTGCGCGACCGGTTCGGCATGTCATTTTTCAAAAAACTTGTGGCGTCTGATCTCACGGCTGAGGCGGGCATTGTGCATGCCATGGCGGTTTCGGGATGTTCGGAGAGCTTTGCGGATCTCGTCCAGGATTTTGCACTGGCGAATATTGTCAACGACCGCGCGATTGATGTGAAATACGGGTATCTCTCTCCCGCAATCCGGACCTGCAGCGCGACGCCGATCACCACGCCTGCATATTGGACGGGAACAACACCCGATCAGATCGAGGCGTATGGAACGCTGTATCTTCACATCACCGTCGGAACCGATATCAAGGCGACATTCGCGTCCGACCGATCTATTTCGGTCAAGGCGTTTGAAGTCGGCCCGTCGGGAAAACGGATTCTCGATTGTCCGCGTGAGCGTGTGTTTGCCGAGCCGTTGTTCGGATCGGCATACACCGACCTCTATTTTGCCATCACGAACCGGACGAGTGCGCGTTCTCCGGTATCGTCAACCATCCTGGGCAGGGGGAGTTTCGTCGAATTGCGGTGGGACGAGAAGGAGCCGGCCGTGGCATCGTCATCGATCGCGGCAACGGATTCGATCTGCGTCACATTCGACGGCGTTCCGGGAGCCCGCCTGGATTCATTTCGTGTGGCTCTCAACGGAACAGGCGCATTGGTCGGCACCGTCTGGTCCATCGTGAATACGACCGCACGGCCGTCGTTTATTTATCCCCTTGCCTCTTCTCTCGGCGCCGAAAGCGAGAGTGATGTCTCCGACGCTTTTCCTGTTTCCGTTCCAAAGTGGATCACATTCGACCTCCGCTCCCGGAACATCGACGCCTCCGGAGCGTTTGCCGTTGTCCTGGGAAATCGCAGCAGTTCTCTGGCATGGCCGGGAGTGATGGCCTCGGCCCACAGCGGCGCCGGGCACCATCACAGCTGGATCTACATGCATGCTCCGGGAATAGGCCTTCGGCCGAACTGGTATTATGAACTGACCCCGGGACGGGACAGCGCCGTGCTCTATCGGATCCGTGCCTATGTGAGTTTCGACAACGTGACGCATGTGGGACGAGCGGTCGAGCTCATCCCGGCGGCAGCGAGGCTCGACCAGAACTATCCGAATCCGTTCAATGCGTCAACGACGATTCACTATTCGCTTGCGGCCAGCCGGCTGATATCGCTCAGAATATATGACGTGCTCGGCCGCGAGGTCGCCGCGCTTGTGAGCGGGGTGAAGCCGCCGGGCGTCTACACGGTGGAGTGGAATGCATCCGCTCAGCCGAGCGGCGTGTATTTCTGTCGCCTGCAGGCGGGAAGCGACACGCAGACGAAGCGCCTGATTCTTCAGAAATAGCCGCCTAGACGCATCAAAAAGATCGCCAGTTGGTATCATTCCTGTGAGAACAGCCGTTCATCAAATGAAAAGCGATCGATGCGTGTGACCCTCACAGCCTTCATATCCGGATGGGCTGGGTTGATGAGCAT
>JBLMZA010000121.1:0-12356 GCA_050258555.1 Acidobacteriota bacterium
GCTCCATCGGCCCGAGGATGCCATCGACGACAGCGAAGTCTTCACGATGAATTCGCTCGATCTCTACAAGCTGAAGCAGGAACTGCTGCAGGCGAAGCTCTGCGGCCGCGCGATCCGCGAGGAGTACCAGCGCGTCGCCTCAAGCGGCGTATTGCCGCACGGCGCTGCAGGCCGGATTCTCTATGCCGATCTCTGCAGCGATGTCGAAATCTTCGCGCAGGGTTTGGAAGCGCAGATGACGAAGGAGAAACTGCCCGATGCCGTGCTCGATCTTGCGCTTGCCGGGTTCCGGCTCACGGGCGTCATCCCGAATATCGATGCGGAAAAACTGCTCTTCTATCGCATGGCGGTGCTGAAGCCGAGGGATTATCTTTCCGCATGGATCACGCACCTGTCGCTGCAAGCGATGCGCCTGCCGGGATATCCGTCGCGCACGGTCTTTTGCGGCGTATCGGGCACGAAAATCGAAGTGAAGGAATTCGGCGCAATCGATGATCCCGAATCCCGCCTTGCGGATCTCATCGCGTTCTATCGGGAAGGCATGACCCGTCCGCTTAAATTTTTCCCCGATGCCTCGATGCGCTATGCCGATGCGATCCGTCACGGCAAGAGCGAAGAGGAAGCGCTCGATGCCGCGCGCTCGAACTGGACGCAGAGTTATTCGGGCGCCGCGGCCGATTCCGATGACCTCTACATCAGGCAGTGCTTCGCTGAATCGGATCCCTTCGATGCGGAGTTTTGCGAGAATGCGCTCCGCATCTTTCAGCCTCTTTCACGGGCGCTCGATGCGAAGAGGGGAGGCGAAGGCGAATGAACCAGTTCGATCTGAAAGCCGGCGAGATCGGCGGCATGAACGTGCTCGAAGCCAGCGCAGGCACCGGCAAGACGTTCACCATTGCGGGACTCTATCTGCGTCTGCTTCTGGAAAAAGAGCTCGACGTCAACAAGCTGCTCGTGGTCACGTTCACCGAAGCGGCGACGGCGGAACTGCATCAGCGCATCCGCGATACATTGAAGACGGCGATGCAGGCATTCGCCCTGAAGCGCGCCGAGGAGCCCGAGCCCGATTTTTCGGATTATCCCTCGCCGATTCCCCATCTGGTCCAAACGCTCGATCCGGATGACGCGATCAGGCGCCTCCGGATGAACCTTCAGACATTCGACGAGGCGGCCATCTATACAATTCACGGCTTCTGCCGCATGCTTCTTTTGGAGAATTCCTTCGAATGCGGAAGCCAGTTCGACTGCGAGCTCGAGGCGGACCAGAGCGCGCTCATCGAAAGCGTGGCCGGTGACTATTGGCGCTCGGTGGTCGGGGAGGCCTCACCATTGCTCATACAGGCGATGCACTCGGCCAGTCTCACGGTCGATGCGCTCACCGATCTTGTGACGCAGGCCATCAATCATCTCGATGTCGAAGTGATTCCGGACGAGCCCGACGGCGCATCGCTCCAGTCGCAGTTGAACGCCGAGGGCCGGCGCTATGCGGCGATCATTCTGAAGATGCAAAAAATGTGGAAGGATGAACGCGGCGAAATTATCCGCCGGATCGACGAGACCGATGCGCTCAACCGCCGGAGCTATCCCGAAGGAAAAGCGGTCCGCATGGGCGCCGTCATGGACGGCTTTCTCTCGATGAATGCCGGCAGCACGCTCATGCCCGATGACGCGGCATTCTTCCGGCAGTCGAAGATCGATGCGGCCGTGAAGAAAAACTGCACGGGACCCCGCCATGACTTCTTTGCGCTGGCGGACGAAGCCGCGGAGGCATCCGATCGGATCTCGGAGACGCTCGATGCGGTGCTTCTGGGCATTCGGCGTCGCGCATTCTCTTACGTGATGGAACATCTCGAAGAGCGCAAGCGGGAACAAGGGATGCTCTCGTTCAACGATCTGCTTTTGAAGACGCGCCAGGCGCTCCGCTCCGCAAGCGCGCATGTGCTCATCGACAAGATGCGCCAGCGGTTTTCCGCCGTGCTCATCGACGAGTTCCAGGACACCGATCCGGTGCAGTACGAAATCTTCTCCCGTCTCTTTGCCGACGGCGAAACGACGCTCTTTTACATCGGTGATCCGAAGCAGGCGATCTACGGATTCCGCGGCGCCGACATCTTCGCCTATATGACGGCCACGGCGCAGGAAGGCGTGCGCCGCGCAACGCTCGGCATGAACTACCGCTCGACCCGCGGGCTCATCCGTGCGGTCAATACGATGTTCTCGCATGCCGAAAAGCCATTCGTGCTCGAGGCGATCCAGTTCTCTCCCGTTCGCTATCCCGATGAAAAGCCCGAGCAGCGCCTCATCATCGACGGCGCGGAAGCGTCGCCCATGGTCGTGCAGTTCCGCCCGTACAGGAAGCCGGAAGGAAGCCGCCTGGGCTCCGCGCTGAAAAAGGATCAGGCATCCGAGCTCGTGATCGATGCCGCGGCCGATGAAATCGTGCGTCTTCTCACGCTTGCCTCCGAAGGCCGGGCCGTGATCGAAAAAAAAGGCAGGACCGAGCCGATCGATGAAAGCTCGATTGCCGTCCTTGTGCGCACGAACCGGCAGGCCCGGCTCATGCAGGATGCGCTGCGCCGGGCCTGCGTGCATTCGATCATCCATTCGAAGGAAAGCATCTTCCGCTCGACAGAGGCGATGGACATGCTCCGTGTGGTCGAGGCGCTGGAAGAACCCGCTTCGTCTGTCCGCATGCGCGCGGCCCTCATCACATCGATGCTCGGCGTGACGGCCGAAGGGCTCGAGAAGCTCAACGCGGACGGAGTCTCGATGGGCGCGTGGCACGAGGAATTCATGATGCTGAATGGGGAATGGAAGAAAAACGGCTTCATCGAAATGTTTACGCGCCTGAGCGAATCGCACGGCGTGCTCGAACGCGTGCTTCTGATGCCCTACGGCGAGCGGCGCGCGGCCAACATCCTTCAGCTCATGGAACTCTTGCAGAAGGCCGAAAGCGAAGAGCGGCTCACGCCTCCGGCCCTTGTGCAGTGGCTCGCATCGAGGATCGCCGGCGGAGAGCGCGAAGTCGAAGACTACGTCGAGAATCTCTCGACCGACGAGAAGGCCGTCACGATCGTGACCGTGCACGGAAGCAAGGGCCTGCAGTACAAGATCGTCTTCTGTCCCTTCCTCTGGGAAGTGGGAACGCTTCCTCCCGGCGTCACGCCTCCGGCCGTCTTCCACGAAACGACGGAGCGCGAAGGAGGCAAGCATCAGCTCATATTCGATATCGGATCGGCGGCGATCGATTCGCACCGGCAGCTTGAAGACGAAGAGAAGCTCGCCGAGTACGCCAGGCTTGCCTATGTGGCCCTGACGCGCGCCGAATTCCGCGCGTATGTGTATTACGGCAACTTCAGCACCGCGGCTTCATCCGCGCTCGTCTATCTGCTCCACGGATTGAGTACGGATGTCGGGGCGCTGCTCATGGATGAAGCGCGCGTGATGGAACGCCTTGCGGAACTGCATCAGGCATCCGGCGGAGCAATCGAGGCCGCGCTTCTGCCAGATGCCGCAGGCCTCGTCTATCGGAAGAAGCGCGAGGATGCCGACCATCGCGCATTGCCTCAGGCGCTGGAAGTGCGGCGCGCGGTGATCCAGGCTTCTGCGATCTCGAGCTTCACCTCCCTGGCGCTGCACGACGGGCAGAGAGGAGCGATGAGCTACGTGGATGAGCGCATCGATGAGAGCCGGGAGGGCGCGGATGAAGTGAAGGCGGAGTCGGCCATTTTGAGCTTTGCCCGCGGACGGCTTGCGGGAGATTTCTTCCATCAGGTATTCGAGCATGCGGAATACGACGCCTCGAATCTCGAACAGGTCGTCGATCGCGCGATGCGCCAGTACAATCTCGATCCGGCCGAAGCTCCGGCGGCGATGGAAGCCGTGCGCAACGTGCTCGGGAAAAAGCTGAAGCCCGTGGCGCCCGGTTTTTCGCTCTCGATGCTCGAGCGCACGCAGCGGCTCAACGAACTGGATTTTTATTTTCCCTCCGAAGCATTCACCAGGCGCCAGGTGCGCGCCTTCATCGATCGCTACATGGGAGATGACGGATCCGTGGCGCATGCGGAGATGAGCGACGCTCGCCTGCGCGGATGGATGACCGGCACGATCGATCTGTTTTTCATGCATAAAGGGAAATACTACATCGCGGACTGGAAGTCGAATTATCTTGGGCCGCATCGTGAAGACTATGCGCCGGAAAAGCTGCGCGAGGCCATGAAGCGGAACGATTATTTTCTGCAGGCATTGCTCTACGCGACGGCCGCGGACCGGTTCTTGCGCGAGAGGAGGGGAGCGGCCTATGAATACGAGACGCAGTTCGGCGGGGTCTTCTATCTCTTTTTGCGCGGCGTCGATGCCGCCGCCGATGACGACTTCGGCATCTTTTTCGAGAAGCCTGAATATTCTGCCGTGCAGGAACTCGCGTCGATCGTCGCTGCGCCGATGCCCGGCAGCGTGCCGCGTTCGAAGAAAGGAGCGCGGCGATGAACGGTGAACGAAAGCGGGATGCCCTGAAGAAGGCGTCCGATCGGGAAGAACTCTACGGCGTGATCGATGAGCAGTTTGCCGAATTGATGCTCTCCGTCTCGGGCCGTGCGTCCGATCCCGTTCTGCGGCGCTATGCGCGCGACGTCTCGCGCGCCACGCGCGAGCGCAACGTCTGCATCGACGTGCCGGAATCGGACCGGAGCGCGCTTGCCGAAAGCGGCGTGGTGGGCACATCCGAAGATCCCGATTTTCCGATGGTGCTCGATCTCAAGGGACGGCTCTATCTCAACCGGTACTGGCAATACGAGCAGATGATCGCCGGAAGAATCCTGGAGCGCATCGCGCCGGACTCCCGTCTCCGCCGGAAGCAGAAGATTTCTTCGCGGCTCGACGAGTATTTTCCGATTGAAGACAGGGAGCATAATCAGGGTCAGCGCGAGGCGGCGGAGTTCGCGCTCTCCCACAGGCTTGCCATCATCTCGGGCGGTCCCGGCACGGGCAAGACGACCACCGTGGCGGTGATTCTGGCGCTGCTTGTGGAGTTTGCCGAAAAGGAAAAGCCGATCATCGCCCTTGCCGCTCCGACCGGCAAAGCCGCGGCGCGTCTCCAGGAGTCGATCATCGGGCAGAAGCAGCGTCTGCCGATTCCCGAAGAGGTCAGGGAGAACATCCCGGAGGATGCCGGCACGATCCATCGTCTCCTGAAATGGAAGCAGGGCACGCCGTATTTCCGGCATGACAGCAGGAATCCGCTTCTTGCCGATGTGATCGTGCTCGACGAATGTTCGATGATCGATGCGGCGCTCATGGCGAAGTTCATGGATGCCGTGCGTCCGGACACGAAGCTCATCCTGCTTGGAGACAAGGACCAGCTTTCATCGGTCGAAGCCGGAGCGGTCTTTTCCGATCTCTGCAGCGCGGGGCTTCCCTGCGTGAAGCAGCTCACGCATTCCTATCGCTTCGGCGCTGCAAGCAGCATCGGCGCCGTGAGCCGCGCCGTGAATGCGGGCGATGCAGAAGAAGCGCTGGCAATTTTCCAATCGGGATATGCCGACATTGCGCGCCGGGCGTTTGCCGACGCCGACGAGTATGAGCGCGTGCTCACGCGGACGCTCATCGACGGATACGCCGCGTATCTGCGATCAGAGTCGGTCGAGGAAGCGTTCGCACGGCTGCGCGAGTTCAAGATCCTTTGCGCCCTGCGCGAAGGACCGTACGGCGTCACAGGCGTGAACAAGAAGGCGGAAGAGGTGTTGGAAAACGCGGGGCTCATCGACCGCACGAGCGGCATGTGGTATCGGGCGCAGCCCGTCATGATCGCGGAGAATGATTACGGGCTTTCGCTCTTCAACGGCGATGTCGGCATCCTGTGGCCCGACAGGGAGCATGAGGGAACGCTCATGGCATTTTTTGAAGGCGGTGAAAAGGGGCTGCGACGGTTTCATCCTTCGACGCTGCCGCCGCACGAGACTGTCTTTGCGATGACGGTGCACAAGAGCCAGGGTTCGCAGTTCACACGCGTGCTCACGATCCTGCCTGCGGAGGAATCACCGGTGGTGACGCGCGAGCTGCTCTATACGGCGCTCACGCGCGCCGAGCGGTATGTCGAGCTCTGGTCTGCTGAGGGCGTGCTGCGTCAGGCGGTCATACGGCGCACGGTGCGCCATTCGGGACTTCGCGATATTCTTGAAGAGAGACGGAGGGTTTAAAACAGCACACCCGCATCGGTGTGCCCGATGCGGGTGTGTGTTCAGCAGAAAATTCTTCGATTGTTATCGAACGACAGTGACATTGGCCGCCTGCAAACCCTTGGGGCCTTTTTCAACGTCGAATTCCACCGTGTCGCCTTCATTCAGCGTCTTGTAGCCGTCGGCCTTGATCGCGTTGAAGTGCACGAACACATCTTCGCCGCCCGAGCTGCGTGAAATGAAACCGAAACCTTTTGCTGCATTGAACCATTTGACTGTTCCTTTTTCCATGGAACACATCCTTTCTAGTAAAAAATTGCCCGATATACCATCGGACGGGGTTGTACGCCGAAAATCCTTACTCTTAAAAAAACGACTTATCGGGAGCGAAAATCCTCAACAAGCTTGTTCTGTGTGATGGCGTCCGACCTGGAAAAGATGTATCGCGGTTCATCATCAGCGTTCTAAAAGCGTGCCTGTTTTTCCCTATGTGCGAATAACAAGCTCTCCCTAAGGAGACACAAACGGTGTACTGTTGTTGGTATCTATAACGTACAGAGATTTTTTTTGAAAAGCAAATAAAAATTGCGGGATGAGTGTAAATATTTACACATCCAAAGAACGGCCGTTTGGGGGAAGGCTCTTGAAAAAGTGGATGGAAATGACGATATTCGGCTCGAGAAAACAAGAAGGACCGAGTTCATGATCACACGATGCGGCCGTGCCGCCCTTGTAATGCTTCTGCTGTGGACTGCCGTGCCCGGGTCTGCGGTGTTCGGCCAGACAACCTCACCGGGCGCCGGGCATCCTGCGGCGCTGCGCTTCCAGCAGACGATCGACGAATATCTGAAAGCCGACTCAATACAGATGCCGCCGAAGCATGCCATTCTTTTCATCGGCAGCAGCATCTTCCGCATGTGGAGCGATCTCACACGGCAGATGGCGCCGCTGCCCGTCTTCAACCGCGCCTTCGGGGGATCGCGCACGGACGATGTGCTCTATTATATGGATAAGCTTGTTTTCCCGTACGAGCCCCGGATCATCGTCTACTACTGCGGCAGCAACGACATCAATGCAGGCGAGCACGCCCGGGCGATCTTCGGCCGATTCCGTACGTTTGCAGGGCGCGTGAAGGAAAAGCTTCCGTCGACGTCGATTTTTTTCGTCTCAATCAACCGCGCTCCGCAGAAGAGGGACCGGTGGGCGGTCGTCGATTCGGCCAATGCGCTCGTGCGGCAGTTCTGCGCATCGAATCCCTCGCTGGAGTATATCGACGTGAATCCGGTGCTCTTCGACAGCACGAACACTCCGCGCTACGATCTCTATCAGAGCGACCGGCTGCACTTTCTGCCCAAGGCCTACGAGGCGTTCACCTCGGTGATCAAGCCGATACTCGAGAAGGCGTGGGGAAAAAAATAATCGGATAAATTCGCCCGATTTCAAAACCGAAGGCGCGCATTTCCCCGGTTCCAAACAATTGGCTTGCTTTTCTTGGACCGAACCGCTATTTTATATTCTAGCATTATTACGTGCGGACCAATCTCCAGATCCAGTTTAAAGAGGCGCAATGAATTTTCGAGTTCTTCTGTTTGTCGGCTGTTGCTTGCTTGCCGGTTGTTCTTACAACGATTCGCTTAAACCTATCCCCAGTGGCTCCCAGTCCGTTCAGGGAACCAGTGCGCAGGAACCGGTGCGCGTGAACTCCGTCCAGCGTGCGGACTCCGCGCATAAGACGGTTGCACAGATGAAGACCGTCCGCAAAGCAGCTGACACATCGGTGGCGGTCGTCGATCCGACACAGGACGACGACATGAAAGCCGCGGGCAAAGTGCTCGAGCGCGCCCGGCTCTTCTACCGCAACGCGCTTCTGGCGCAGAAGCTCGGCGACTCGGTTCTGGCGCAGACGAATTTTGAAGAAGCCATCAACAGTCTGAACGAAGCGAGCTACTTCCCGGGCATCGACGCGAACAACGACTTCAACGAGCTGTCGAAGACGGTCATCGAAGATTACGAAAGGTACATCGCCACCGTCGACACGCTCACTCCGCAGAGTTCGGTCGACGCCTTGCACGAGAAGATGTACACGGAAGTCGAACAGATCGACATTTCCAATATTGAAATTCCCCCCAACTTCATTCCGAAAACGACCGTTCCTTTGGTGATCAACGAATATGTGAAACGCTCGATCGCGTTTTTTGCGACGCGCGGCCGTCATCACCTGGAGCGCTGGATCCGTCTTTCCGGCCGGTATATGCCCATGATGTTCAAGATCTTCCGCGAGGAAGGCGTGCCCGAGGAGATGGCCTACCTTTCGATGCCCGAGAGCGGCCTGAATCCCACGGTCCGTTCGTGGGCCAAGGCCGTCGGCATGTGGCAGTTCGTGCGCGGCACCGGAGCGCTCTACGGTCTGCGGGGAAATTTCTGGTATGACGAGCGGCGCGATCCCGAGAAGGCCACGCGCGCGGCCGCGCGGCATCTGAAAGACCTGTATGCGCAGTACGGCGACTGGTATCTCGTGCTGGTCGGCTACAACGCCGGCGGCGGCAGAGTCAACCGCGGCATACGCAAGAGCGGCACGAACGACTTCTGGGAGATGCGCGAGCACCTTCCGAAGGAAACGCGCAACTACATTCCGCAATATATCGCCGTCACGCTCATGGCCATGAAGCCCGAAGCCTTCGGCATCAACGTCGCGAAGGATGACACGCTGCGCTACGATGTGGTGAGCGTGGATGACTGCGTCGATCTGGCGGTGCTGGCCGAATGCGCCGGAACGGATCTGGCGACGATCCGCGAATTGAATCCCGAACTGCTGCAGTGGTGCACGCCGCCGAACTACAAGGGCTATCACCTGAAGATTCCCCTGGGCGCAAGCGAGCGCTTCACGGCGAAGTATGCCGAGATCCCGCCGGAAAAGAAACAGGACTGGATCGCCCATACGGTGCGCCGCGGCGAAACGGCGACATCGGTGGCCAAGCGCTATGGCATGCTTGCCAGCGTGCTTCTGGAAGTGAACCACCTTTCCGGCAGAACGAAGAAGCTGAAGGCGAATTCGACGCTCCTGATTCCGGTGCAGGGCCGCTCGCTCGCCGCGAAGATCGACCGGCAGAATGACGATGAAGAGCTGCAGGCGATGAAGTCGAGAATCGTGCGCGATGAACGCAGCGCGGACGATGACGACGACGCGGTGCTGGCGCCGGCGGGAAAGACGAAGATTCTGTATAAGACGAAAAAAGGCGAGAAGCTGACATCGATCGCCAAGCGCTTTGCCGTGCGCACGACCGATATCCGCATCTGGAACGACATCGGATACGGAAAGACGGTCCGCTCGGGCGCACGGATCACGCTGTTCGTGCCGTCCTCGAAGGTCTCGAAATACCGCCTCATGGCCGGCGTCACGGTCGAGCCGAAGGAATCCCGTTCGAAGAAGTCCTATGCCTCATCCGCAGAGCCCTCGCAATCGAAGCGCCAGACGTCGGCGGCTTCCGCAGCCCAGACGCACAAGGTGGCGAAGAACGAGACGCTGGAAAAAATCGCGAAGGAAGCCGGCGTGACGGTGGCCCAGCTCAAGCAATGGAACAATCTGAAATCGAGCACCATCAAAGCCGGCCAGAAATTGAAGCTGCACGGCGATGAAGAAGCCGCTGCGGATATTGCCGAAGCCCGGCCGTCGAAGCGGCAAGCACAGGCCGAGAAGGCCGAACCGAAAACGGTGAAGGAAAAAGCCGCGGCCGAAAAATCGGAGCCAAAAAGCGCGCACAAGAAAAAGGCCGCCGAGGAATCGCCGGCGCTCTATACGGTGAAGAAAAAGGAAACGCTCGAGAAGATCGCACGCGACAACGGCGTGACGGTGGCCGAGCTGAAGAAATGGAACGATCTGAAGGGGACGAAGATCAAGGCCGGCGACAAGCTTGCCCTGAGCGGAAGCGCCTCCTCTGCATCGGGCGATGACGAAACGCTGCCTCCGGTGAAGAAGTCGTCGAAGAAGGGGAAAGCGAAGCAGCAATATGTGACCTATTCGGTGAAGCGCGGCGACACGCTCGAGCGCATCTCGAAGAAGTTCGACGTCGCCATCAACGAGATCAAGAAATGGAACGACCTGTCGTCCAACAAGATCAAGCCTGGCGACAAGATCAAAATCCAGCAGGATATGAACTGACCGGAGCGGCCGTCCTGCTGCGCTCATACGTTGCGAACGTAAAGACTAAAGAGTGCACCCCTGTTGCGCGCTCTTTAGTCTTTTTTGTCTGGCTTGTCGGTTCTACTTTTTTTAAAACTATGATTGCATTACGCACTGTGAATACTTTCCCTTTTCCGCGCACTGGCCGTGCCCGCACTCTGAAGACTCTTCCTCTTACGGCGCTTTTCATCGCGATCTTTACAGTTCAGTCTGCAGCCCAGTCGCTTGACCTTCCCCGACGGCTGAACAAAACGGCAGACGACGACGGCTCGAAATACACGAGCGTGGGCAACATCCAATTGACCGTGACCAACTACGGCACGCTCGGCAACGGCTTCACCACGTGGCCGACGCAGCCCTCGTGCGAATATCCCAAGGGCTCGAAGATCGAGCATCTGTTCCTGGGCGGCCTCTGGGTCGGCGGCATCCCGCGCCGTGAAGGCATCGTGCACGTCTCGACCGCCGCAGTCGATATCGGATCGGTCAAGCGTCTGGCCGAAGGCTTCGAGATGACCAACGAACCCGGCTCGGTCATCACGACAAAGTCGAGCCTGCCGGGGGACAAGTTCTTCGATACTTCGGCGGTGAGCCATCAGGACTTCGTGATGGAGTTCACGGACCGCTATACGCGCATTCCGCAGACGGGCGATTCGATCCCGAATCATGTGCCGCTCGGCCTCAAGGTCCACCTGGAAAGCTACGCGTGGAATTTTCCCTTCGCCGACTTCTTCGTCATCCTCAATTACACCATCACCAATACGAGTAAAGATACGATCGACGGCATGTATGTGGGATTGTGGAACAACGCCGTGGTGCGCAACACGAACTTGACGGGTCGTCCGGGCGGACGCGATTTCTACAACCATTCGGGCAAGGGCTACATCGACTCGCTGCGGCTGGCCTACACGTTCGATTTCGACGGCGTGCCCTACGGCACTCCGGCCAACAGCTATTTCGGCGTGAAGCTTCTGGGCACGACGCCGTTTCCGCTCACGCGCGACAGCGTGGGAAGCTTCGTTTCGCGCTCGCTCGACTCGCTGGGCGATCTGCGGAAGGACACCTATTACAACGGATGGAAATTCAACAACCGTTCGACCGGCTCCCAGGCGTACTTCTATCCCGAGCAGGATGACAATCCGGCCGAACCCTTCCGCGGCAAATATCAGCGCCTCTCGCGCATGATGCCCAAGCCGAATATCGAAGCCCTGGGCCGCTCGGTCAACACCGTGACATCGGACGGGTCGACATTCGGCGAGGCGCCGGCCTCGATGACCGATCTGCTTTCGACCGGACCCTTCAAGCCGCTCGGTCCCGGCGAATCGGTCAATGTGGTCTTCGCCGTGATGGCCGCCAAGAAGTTCGGCAACGATCTTCCGAGCAACGACTATAAGAATGCCGCGCTGCGCCGCACGCTCTATACCAATGCCGGATGGGCGCAGCAGGCCTACGACGGAGAGGATCTGAACGGCAACAACAGGCTCGACCAGGGCGAGGATATCAACGGCGACAACCGGCTCAACCGCTTCACGCTTCCGCAGCCTCCGCGCCAGCCGCGCGTGCGCACGGTGGTGGAAAACCAGCGCGCCACGATCTATTGGGACCGCGTGCAGGCCGAGCAGAGCTTCGATCCGATCAGCCGCAAGTATGATTTCGAGGGCTACCGCATTTACCGCTCCGCCGCGGGCGCCGATATCACCAATCCGGAAAACTTCCTCACCTCGATGCAGCTGGTGGGAGAGTTCGACCGCGCCGACGACTCGTTCGGATACAACACCGGTTTCAGTGCGATTAAATTGGACAAGCCGATGAAGTTCGAGGGCGACACGGTCGAATACTGGTATCAGTATCCCCCCAAGAACGATCCGATCACGAGTCTGAACGGATGGCAGTATTTGTACGGCGTCTCGGCCTTCGATGCGGGCGATTCGGCAAACGGACTCTCGAGCCTGGAAAGCGCGAAGGTGATCGTGCGCGTGGTGCCCGGCACTCCGGCCACATCG
>JBLMZA010000122.1:0-3827 GCA_050258555.1 Acidobacteriota bacterium
CAGATTCCACATCGACCGCATCCAGAAACAAATTGGCCGCGCTGTAGTCGGTCGTCAATGGAAACTGCGTATAGGCTTCGCCCGAAAAGACGATCAGCCCGATCCGGTCTCCGGCCAGCCGATTGATGAGGCTTCTGATCTCGAACTTCGCCTTCTCGAGCCTATTCGGCTTCACATCCTCCGCCTTCATCGAAAGCGACACATCGAGCGCGATGAAGATGTCGACGCCTTCCTGCTTCACATCCTCCATGCGCGTGCCGATCTGCGGATTGGCAAGCGCGACGACGAGGCAGGCCGCGGCAAAAAGCACGAGAAGGAATTTCGCGGCCCGCTTGCCCGCGCTGGCTGATGAAGCAAGGCGCTCCAGGAGCGCGTGCCCGGCAAAGGCCGAAAGCGCCGCGCGGCGCCGGCGCTCCACATAGAAAAAGAGCGCGGCCAGAAGCGGCAGTATCAAGAGCAGATACAGATAGCCCGGATGTGCGAATCGAAACATATCGGCAATAATTTATTAATTCGTTACGGCAGCTTCCTGAGCCACGTCTGGGAAACGCCCGTTTCAATCATCAGCACCATCAATGCCAACAAGGCATAGGTGTAGAAGAGTTCTTTATAGTGGCGGTAGGAGCGCACTTCGATGCGCGTGCGTTCCAGCTGGTCGATCTCCTTGTAGATCGCCTTGAGCTTCTCGTTGTCCGTGGCGCGGAAATACTTGCCGTCGGTCATCTGCGCGATCTGCGAGAGCATTTTCTCGTCCAGATCGACCGGCACGTTCTGGTAGCGGATGCCGAGCGGCGTCTGCATCGGATACGGCGCCTCGCCGATCGTGCCCACGCCCACGGTGTAGACGCGTATGCCGTTTGCCTGGGCGATCTGCGCCGCCGTAATGGGATCGATCTCGCCGCGGTTGTTGACGCCGTCCGTGAGCAGGATGATCACCTTCGATTTCGCCTTGCTGTCCTTCAGGCGGCTCACGCTGTTGGCCAGTCCGAGTCCGATCGCGGTGCCATCCTCGATCATGCCGCTTTTGAGTTCCTTAATAAGATTCTTCAAGACGGGATAGTCGACCGTCAAGGGACACTGCGTGAAGCTTTCTCCGGAAAAGATCACGAGCCCGATCCTGTCGTTCGTGCGGCCCGAGATGAACTCCTGCGCCACAGCCTTTGCGGCCTCGATGCGGTTCGGCTGGAAATCCTCGGCGAGCATCGAGCCCGAGATGTCGAGCGCCAGAACGATGTCGATCCCTTCCGAATAGACATTCTCGCCGCTTCGTGTCGACTGCGGGCGCGCCAGCGCGATAATCAGAAGCGCGAGCGCGATCATGCGCATGATGAAGGGCAGATGGCGCAGGCGCTCCTTGCGCGTTTTTTTCACGCCGCTGAAGGGTTCGAGCGTCGGAAACCGGATCTCGCTTTCGCGCTGCGAATGCTTGTAATAGTACCAGGCCGCAAGCGCGGGGATGATCGCCAGAAGGAGCAGCACCCACTGATTGGCGAATGTGATGCCGTTACCCATGCGTGGCCCCTCCTTCCGCCTGGGGCGCTGTGCCGTCATCCACCACTTCGACCGCCGGCACGTCCAGGTGCGCAGGGCGCGTCTTTGCGATGATCTCCGTGGCCGCCGGAATCACCCGCTCGTTATCGGAGAGCGACGGAATCACCTTCGCGAATTTCACCATATCGGCATCGGCCAAAAATGCGCGGATCTCGTCGGTCATTTCTCGCGAAAGCTTGAACTTCACGAGCTGATCGAGCACCTCGTCCGTCGTCATCTCGAGCGCCATCACGCCGTAGCGTCCTTCAAAATAGCGGCGGATGATTTCGGTGGCTTCAGAATAGAAGCGCTTGATCTCGCCCTTCTGCCAGATCTGCCGCTCTTCCAGCTCGTGCAGCTGCGCCAGCGCGAGCACATCGGGCGGGATGGCCGGCTTGACTTCCACGATGCCGAGCGCCTTTTTCTGCTTCTTCTTCCAATACCAATAAATGAAATATCCGACGGCCGCCAGGGCGAGCACGATGCCCGCATACATCAGAATTTCCAGCAGCGTGATCGGCACGCTCAGGGGCGGCTTGATATCCTTGATGGCAAGCGTCGTATCGACCGCCACGCCGCGCACATCGATGGGAATCGGGTTCGTCTCGACCGAATAGGATGTCGTATCGTTCGGCTTTCTGTATGCAAGCGCAATGGGCGGAAGCGTGGCGCGTCCGGGCTCGTAGCGCGAAATGATGAGCGAGCGCGTTTCGGTCACCATGCCGTTCGACTCTTCCTTTTTCACCGCCGTATCGGCCTGGACGATTTCGAACGGACCGATCGAGTCCTTGAGCGCCTGCCATGAGGCCTGGACGGAAGCCGGATGCCTCGCCTCGAGCGAAAGATGGAGCCAGCTGCCGAGGTCGATCGAGGTGGAGTCGACCGTCGCCTTCACGCTCACCTCCTGCGCCGAGAGCCGCGCCGCAGGCAGGATGCAGCACAGCATGAGCACGGTTGCCAACGATCGCCTGAGCGCTTGCCGTGTACCTGTTTCGTTATTCATGAACGCTATACCAATCTCTGTTCCCGAAGTTTGAAGAAGTCAACAAGAGGCCTGATGTACGGCTGATCGATGCGGATCGCGATGCGGTCTACCTTTGTTGAAAGGAGCGTCTTTTTCAGCTTGTCTTCGTGCTGCCGCCAGTACTCGGCCAGCGCGTGGCGCACGAACATATTGTCGGTGTCGATCCAGCGCTCGGCGCCCGATTCGGCGTCGCGCATCTTCACCATGCCGATGCGTGGCACTTCGCGCTCTCTCGGATCGTAGAGCGTGACGGCGATCAGATCGTGCCGCCGGCTCACGATGCGAAGCGCGTTCTCGTAGCCCTTGTCGATGAAGTCCGACAGGAGGAACGTGATGGCGCGCTTCTTGATGACGTTGTTGATGTACTGCAGCGCCGCCTGCAGGTTCGTGCCCGAGCCCGCGGGCTCGAAGGACAACAATTCGCGCACGATGCGAAGGATGTGCGCCTTGCCCTTCTTGGGCGGAATGAATTTTTCGATCCTGTCCGTGAAGAGGACGAGTCCGACCTTGTCGTTGTTGCGTATGGCCGAGAAGGCGAGCACCGCGCAGATTTCGGCCGCGATCTCGTTTTTCATGGCCTCGGCGGAGCCGAACTGCTCCGAGCGGCTCATATCCACGGCGAGCATCACGGTGAGTTCGCGCTCTTCCTCGAAGATCTTCACGAACGGCCGGTCGTAGCGCGCCGAGACGTTCCAGTCGATCGAGCGGATGTCGTCGCCGTACTGGTATTCGCGCACCTCGGCGAACTCCATGCCGCGCCCCTTGAAGACCGAATGGTATTCGCCGGAGAACACATGGTTGACCATGCCGCGCGTCTTGATTTCGACCTGGCGGACTTTCTTCAATAATTCCTGTGTGGTAAGTGCCATGGCCGATTACGGTACTTCGATTTTGTTCAAAATTTCCTGGACGATCGTCTCCGATGTCACCTCTTCGGCCTCGGCCTCGTATGTGACGCCGATGCGGTGCCGCATCACATCCAGGCTCACGGCGCGCACGTCCTCGGGGATCACATAGCCGCGGCGCTTGATGAAGGCATAGGCCTTCGCGCCGAGCGCGAGATTGATAGAGGCGCGGGGCGATGCGCCGTAGTTGATCAGCTGCGAGAGCCCGTCGAGTCCGTACGACTTCGGCGTGCGCGTGGCAAAGACGATATCGAGAATGTAGCGCTCGATCTTTTCGTCCATATAGACATCGTGCACCGCGGCGCGCGCCTTCAGGATGTCCTTCGAGCTCACCACGGAATTCACCGAGGGCTGTTCGCGCGCCACAT
>JBLMZA010000123.1:0-14684 GCA_050258555.1 Acidobacteriota bacterium
TTCCGGATCGCCGTGGGGTCCGGCGTGCCGTTGCCGAATTCATTGTAGATCGTATCGACATCGACGACCGTGGTCGAAAGCGCCGTGCCGGAAGGGAGCGCTTCCTTATGCGCTTTGAGACGCAAGGCCTCCGATTTGAAATCCTGATGCGTAATGATGATGAACTCCGCTCCGGGCCCTGTTCCATGCAGGTTCGATGGGGGAAGCTTCACCGTCGATTTCGGCGCATGATAGGCCGATGGGGCGCCGATCCAATAGGACCGGACCGTGCCGGACGTGAGATTGTCCCGGAAGCGGAATGTCCCCATCTGCTGCTGCAATTGGAGATCGAGCCTCTTCACATTGTTGAGATCGGTGACGTCGAAGCCCAGCACCGCATTGGTCGAGAAGCCCGTGACGGGATACTCCACGCTTCCCGTCTGATCGGGCGAGGTGAATGTGAGCTCGTCATTCGATGCCGCAAGCTGCTTCTGATAGATGATCTCCAGCCAGTTGATGTACCCCGCCGCGTTGCTGCTTGCGGCCGAATACGTCATGCGAACGGTGGAACGATCGCCGGGAAGTTTCGGATCGACGGCAATTTCTCCGACGGCTTCGCGTGCGAATTCTCCTTCGGTGCTTTTAATTTCCTCAATCGTCATCGCGGGAAGCTCCACATCGGCGATCACGGCATTCGCCTCACTGATTTCGAATGTCGATTGAACGCTCGCCTGTGCGAACAGATCATACCGATAGATCAACGGCGTGCCGGGCGCATATCCCGTCAGTTTGTTGGTGATCAGGCGCGTCGTTCCATTCCCGCTCATCGGCGCGCCCACCCACATCTGTCCCGACTGGTTGAAATTGAATTTATCCTCGTCGAAGAATATTTTCCCGACGCTTCCGGTGACAACGCTGCCGGCCGATGCCGGCGCCTGCTGCATCGGCATCTCCTTCACCGTGCCGGAGGATGCGATCTGCAGAAAATAAAAATTGCTCGAGGAATAAGGATTGATCCAGTGGCGGAAGCGTCCGGCTTCATGGTCATAGTCCCAGCCCGTCGATCCCTGCGCATAGAAGAGAAGATAATCGTCATCATTGAATCTGCCATTGCCGTTATTGTCCGCGTAGAAGACGGCGCATTGCGGCAGCTCATCCCCCATCCGGGCATCGGGCGCCGTGGATAGTGCGCACCCGCTGCCGCCGAAGATTTTAATATCGCGTATCGAAGCGAGCGATGCGGGATCGACTCCCTGCGCGCGCAAATATGCCGCATCGATTTTTACCATGCCGTCTTCGGCAACCTCGAGCCTGAACCACTGCCCCGTAGCGCGCACGGAGTGTGCCGATGCCTTCTTTGCCAGTTCAGGTGCTCGAAGGGACGTCTTTCCCCATGCCCCTTTGGCCTTATACGTTTTCAATGCGCGCGTCCATGCATCATCGGCTGATTGCGATGAGGCATGCGTTCCGGCCGAAAGATCCGCCGCAGCGAAACAGCAATGCATGGTGATTGCAATAACAGGGAAACGCAGCAGGTTCAGGCAGCGCCTGATGGAGCGTGGTGTCGACATGATGTCCTCACTTCAATACAGGAATGAAGTATCCGGTTCAGGAGTGTGAGTTCGATCGTGTCAACAGACCATAGGCAGAGTGAAGAGAAGAATAAATTGTCTGAGTATGATGGATGCGGTTGTTAGCATACGCAGGAATTACGCCAAAGTCAAGATGCGCGCCGCCTTCGTCGCAGGATTTTTTTTATCGGACAGCGGAAGTCCGGCTGACGACGAAGCTGACCTTCCCCGTGAAATTGGAAAATGCGGATGTGAGCCGCACCGGAATGCCGCGCGCCGATTGCGTGATGGCGATGGCTTTGTTCGATGTGATGGAATCGCTGAAGATCACCACTCCCCCTGCCGCACTCACCGTAAGCACGGCATACCCGCCGACATAGCCTCCCGAGGCAAGTGAAATTGCGACCGTGTCGGAGGTGAACGAAAGTTCAGAGGACGAAGAGGCGCTGTAACGGTCGGCATCGATCACATAGGAAAGCGAATTGGCCGTGATGGCAAGCACCGGCGTGTTTCGCGAGTCGACGATATTAGTCGGAGTCGATTCCTTGCATCCGCCGGCAACGACAGCAGCCGCGATTGCAAGGAGAAGACAGACAGGCGCATTCAATGATCGGCGCATGAGCGGCCTCCGTGTGTGCATGGCAACACGACAGGAACGTCGTTGTTCATGCCGCAATATAGGCGTATTTCGGACGAAGCGCAATCTTCCAGGGTCTTACAGGACGCGAAGAAGCTTCCCGTATTTTCTGTAGTGAAGCGCAGCCAGCAGCACATAGGAGCACAGGAAGTTTGCGGCGGAGATCACCGCCGCCCAGATGAAGAGCTCTGTCGTGCCGTCGGCCGCATCTGCAATTGTCCTGGCGTATGCATCGGGATTCAGATGCAGAACCGGCGCCGCACAGTTTAGCGCGAAGACCGTGAGCGCGATTGCCAGCAGACCGCCGAGCATGCCTTTGACGTCCGAAAGGCTCAGTCCCATATGCGACGACGTGCAGAGCGAAAGATACAGGAAGGCCCAGAAGCCGGCCGATGAACAGTCGATCATCCTGACTTCATCCATGACATGCGCATCAGGACGATGTCCCGGCAGCAGCCATCGCATGAGCAGATGCAGCACGAGTGTTCCTGAAATGATCGGTCCCGCCCCGATGAAAAAGTTTCCGATCTGATGATAGAGGTTTTTCCGGTTGAATGCATGCTCAACATACCCGAGCGACCCGTCGCGCGGAACGGGCGAAAACAGCCGCATGCCGGTGATGCGGTGGCCGAAGAGAATGCAGAAGACCGCATGCCCCAGTTCGTGAACGGGCGTGCCGAGCCAGCCGGTGACCCAGCGGTCGAGCCAGACCCGGCCCGAGGCATGAAACGTCTTCCTTGTGAGTGCGGAAAGAAGGAAAAGCGCGAACCCGGACAGGAAAAAGATTCCCAGCGCGGCGGCCAGTTGGCGCACCGAAGCCGCCGCGGCTGAGAAGAGGTATCGGAAGAGCTCATGGAATACTTCGCTCACCGCAGCTCTTTTCTCCGGACCAGAAGCGCCGGCGCGGACTGCACGCTCCGCAATTGAGCCGAGGAAGCGCCGTCGATCCTGAAGCGCGAGATGAGCGCATGAAGATTCTCGGTAAGACGGTTCAAATCCTCCGAGGCGCGGGCAATCTGCTGAACGCCGGCGGCCGATTCCTTCGTCACGCTGTCGATGCTCTCGATGTTCTTCGAAATCTGCTCGGCGGCCGAGGACTGCTCCTCGCTCGCCGCGGCGACCTGATTGACCATGTCGCCGACAGACTGTGCCGCGCTGATGATCTCGGTGAGAGAAACACCGGCCTTATCGGCCATCAGCTTTCCCTTTTCCACTTCGATGGTGCCGGCATCCATCGACTGGACGGCTCCTGCCGTGTCTTTCTGTATCTGCTTGATCATCCCGGCGATTTCCTTCGTGGCCTTCGTCGTGCGCTCGGCCAGTTTTCTCACCTCATCGGCAACGACGGCGAAGCCCCTGCCCTGCTCGCCAGCCCTGGCGGCTTCGATCGCCGCGTTCAGCGCCAGCAGGTTCGTCTGATCGGCGATGTCGTCGATCACCTGGACGATCTCTCCGATCTGGTCCGAGGACTTGCCGAGTTCGGACACCGTGGCAGCCGACTGCTTCACCACCTCGGCGATGCGGTTCATGCCTTGTATCGTTTCCTGAACCACGCTGCCGCCTTCTTTTGCGATGCGTCCCGCATTCTTCGCTGTCTCGGCGGCGGCCGATGCATTCCGTGTTGTTTCAAGGATCGTCTTCGTCATCTGTTCGACCGCACCGGCCACTTCCGTTGTCTGCGAGCTCTGCTCCTGCGCTCCGGCCGCCATCTGCTCGGTGCTGGCAGAAATCTCGCTGCTCGAATTGGCTGTCGCCTGGACGGCATCGCGGACATTCGTCAGCATTTCCTTCATGTTCCTGACGACGGTGTTGAATCCGTTGTAGAGATCGCCGATCGTATCGTTCCGTTCCGCCTGCACGCCGATATTCAGATCGCCTTCCGAGAATTTATTCATTTCACGAAGAAGCGTTTCGACGCTGCGCGAGAGATAATTTTTCTGTTCTTCCGATTCCCGCACGGCCTCGTCGACTTTCTGCTGTATGCCCGCCTTCTCCTGCTCCAGGGCTTCATTGCCTTTCTTGATGTTGCCGACCATGATGTTGAATCCCGACGAAAGACTCGCGATTTCATCGTTGCCCGCAGCGACGACGGAGGCCGACAGGTCGCCTGAGGCGACGCGTCCGACGGCATCCTGCAGCCTGCCGATGGGCAGATTCACTTTCCGGTGTATGAAGAAGTAGGAGACGACCTGTATGGCCATCACGATCAGGATGAGTGCGAAGGAGAAATAGAGATAGAATTGCGTCTGCGTCTGGCTTGCGTCGACAGCCGCCGCCGTGCGGTGATCGAGCATGGTGAAGAACTCGTCGATCGGCTGAAGGATGATGTCGCGCTGCCGGTGGTATTCCGCATTATGCACGAGATCGCGGGCCAGGTCGAGATCGGGTTTGCCCTTGACGGTATATTTGCCGTTCGCATCGGCATAGAGTCCCTTCGCCGCGTTCATGGCGCGTTCTTCGGTTGCGACCAGGGCGTTCGACTTCTCTTCCGACTCTTTGATCTTGTCGAATTCCGCCTGAGCAAAATTCAGCTCCTTCATCAGCTGCGTGAACGACACCGTGCGGCCGTCCTTCCTGGGCTTCACACCGTTCGAGATATCCACAAGCTGCCAGTACTCCTGCTCATACTTCGGCTCCTGCGTCACGACGAACGTGCGCGCGAGTCTGGTAAGGTTTTCGGAATTCGTCCGAAGGTCGTTGGCCACGATGAACGAATCATAGCGGTTGTCCTGCGCCTCTTCGAGAGCCCGCTGGCTCCGGAACATGAGCATGGTTGTCGTGACGAGTCCGATGAGGAGCAATGCCGTCACGGCATAAATCATGATGAACATTTTTTTGATCGTCACAGCGAATCTCCTTTTGTATGTTACCGATGTACTATCGGCAGCAATCACAATTTCTGTATCGCCCGGACTCTGATATAAAAATCGGACAAACACCGATGGCAGGAACTCTGGGCAGCGGGCGTCTGTTCGGAATTTTACACGCGGCAGGCTTGCGGGACGTTGCGCCCGTTCTCAGATACTGCCGGAGCTTCCGAACGTTCCAGCAATCAACTTTAGGGGAAAGGAGTTCTTATGCGCACATCCATCCTTCTCATCGTCTGCATGGCGGTTGTTGTGAGCGCCTCTTCCTTCGCACAGTCCGGCAGAAAGAGCGCGCAAAACGACGGCAAGGTGACCGTCATCTTCACGCAGGAAGTAAAAGATTATACGCAATGGCGCAAGGTGTACGACGAGAATACGCGCGGCAGGAAATCCTCGCGCGTGAAGATCACCGGCGTCTACACCGACGCGAAGAATCCCAATATGGTCACCGTCATTGCCCAGTTCCCGAATGCGGCCTACGTCGATTCGTTGACATCGAATCCGCGCTACAAATCGGCGCTCGATGATGCCGGCGTCGTCGGTTCTCCCGATATCAAAGTCCTGCGCATGATGGCCAATCAATAAACCCCTCTGCCTTGCGGACGGATGAAGCCGGACCACGGTGCTCCGGCTTCATCCGTCCTTCCCGATGACTCGCAAAAATTAATTTAAAATAATCCGTTTTCCGTATTGCATAATTATACATTTTTATGTATAATTATGCAGTTCACTTTTCCAGGCATCACCCGGCTTGCCGGCTTGTCCTAAGTCTCCATTCTCTCTTTTTCCGTCATGAATGTTTCCATCATCGGCGCGTCGGGATATTCCGGCGCCGAACTCATCAGAATTCTTTTGGGGCATCCGCACGTGCGCATTGCCAGCGTGTTTGCGCACAGCTCCGCCGGCAAGCGCGTGGACGAGGTGTATCCCTCGCTGAAGCGGCGGACCGATCTTGTGTTCGAGGAGTACGCGCCGGGCAAAGTGCGGACGAGCGACCTCGTGTTCATCGCGCTTCCCTCGGGCGAAGCCATGAAGATCGTGCCCGAACTCGTCGATGCAAAGCTCCGCGTGATCGATCTCGGCGGCGATTTCCGTCTCCAGGATACCGGCGCATATCAGAAGTATTACAAACGCGATCACACGGCGGCCGGCTATCTGCCCGGCGCCGTCTACGGTCTTCCCGAATGGAACCGCGAAGCGATCGCACAGGCGCAGCTCATCGCGAATCCCGGATGCTACGTCACCAGCGCCCTGCTTCCCCTGCTTCCCCTGGTGAAGGAAGGCGTGATCGCTCCCGAAGGCATCGTCATCAGCTCGATGTCCGGCGTTTCGGGCGCGGGCCGGCAGTCCTCCGTCGATTATTCGTTCACCGAAACGAACGAAACGGTCAAGGCCTACAAGGCGGGCGTGCATCAGCATACGCCCGAGATCGAATCGGTGCTCGAGGCCTTCGCCTGCCGTCATGCCTCGGTGACGTTCGTGCCGCATCTGATCCCGATCACGCGCGGCATCCACTCCTCCATGTACGGCCGGCTGCTGAAGGAGACTTCGAAGGAGGCGATCGGCGAACTCTATCAGACGTATTACGGCGCCGCTCCCTTCATCCGCGTGGACGGCGCGCGCTATCCCGAGATCAAGCATGTGCAGCAGACGAATTTCTGCGACATCGGCTACGGGATCCACGCGCAGAACAATCAGCTGATGGTCTTCAGTGTGATCGACAACCTCATCAAGGGCGCCGCCGGACAGGCGGTGCAGAATATGAACATCATGTTCGGCTTCGACGAAACGGAAGGGCTCTGACACTCAATGAACACCTCGAACGATACGATGAAAAAAATCAAGGGCGGCGTCTGCGCCCCTCAGGGATTTCTTGCGGCGGGACTGCATGCCGGCATCAAGAAGCGCAAGAAGGATGTCGCGCTCATTTATTCCGAAACCCCGGCCGCGGCGGCGGGCGTCTTCACGCAGAGCACGACCGTGGCGGCCTGTGTGACGCTGGACCAGGAGCAGCTCGAGCGCTCGCAGATGATGCGCGCCGTCTTCATCAACAGCGGCAACGCCAACGCCTGCACCGGCAGACAGGGCATGCTCGATGCGCGCCAGACGGTGAAGACCGCGGCCATGGCGCTCGACATCGATGAATCGGAAGTGCTCGTCTCCTCCACCGGCGTGATCGGGCAGTTTCTTCCCATGGACAATGTGAAGCTCGGCATCTTCGCCTGCGCCAAGGAGCTGAGCCGAAAGGGCGGCGCCAATGCGGCCGAAGGCATCTGCACGACCGATACGTTCACGAAGGAATGCGCCGTCGAGATCATGATCGACGGCAAGCCGGTGCGCATCGGCGGCATCGCCAAAGGTTCGGGCATGATCGCGCCGAATATGGCGACGATGCTCGCCTTCATCACGACCGACGCGGCGATCGCGCCCGCGCTCCTGAAAAAGACGCTGCGCTCTGTCTGCGATCTCTCGTTCAACCGCATCACCGTCGACGGCGACACGAGCACAAACGACATGGCGGTCGTGCTAGCCAACGGCGCCTCGGGCACACCGACGCTCAGGGAATCGTCCGCCGACTACAAGAAATTCTACGCGGCATTGAAGCACGTCCTCATCACGCTTTCGAAGCTCATCGTGAAGGACGGCGAAGGCGCCACGAAGTTCGTCGAAGTGACGGTCAAGGGCGCACCCTCGGCGAAGGATGCCGACATCGCCTGCCGCACCGTCTGCAATTCGTCGCTCGTCAAGACGGCCATACACGGCGAAGACGCCAACTGGGGGCGCATCCTGGCGGCGGTCGGCCGCTCCGGCATCCGCTTCAATCCCGACAAGACGGAGATCTTCTTCGGCAAGCTGCGCATTCTCGGGAAGAATTACGACATCTCCTTCTCCGAAGAGAAGGCGAAAAAGATTCTCCAGAAAAAGGAGATCGTCATCACCGTCGACCTCCATTCGGGCAGCCATGCGGCGACATTCTGGACGTGCGACCTGTCGCGCGAATACGTCACCATCAACGCAAGCTACAGAAGCTGAGCATAAAGGAATCTGCACATGATCCAATCGAAGGAGGAAGTGCTCATCGAGGCGCTTCCCTACATCCAGAAATATGAAGGCAAGACGTTCGTCGTGAAGTACGGCGGCGCGGCGATGACCGAAGAGCACCTGAAGCAGAAGTTCGCGCAGGATGTCACGATCCTGAAAAAGATCGGCATCAACATCGTGATCGTGCACGGCGGCGGCAAAGAGATCACCGACACGGCATCGAAGCTCGGCATCGAGACGAAGTTCGTGAACGGCCTGCGCTACACGGACGAACAGATGGTGTCCGTGGTTCAGATGGTGCTCGCCGGCAAAATCAACAAGGAGATCGTCGCGCTCATCAACCAGAACGACGGGCACGCCGTCGGCCTGAGCGGCGTCGACAATCTGCTGCTGCGCGCCGAAAAATACATGGAAGGCGGCTGCGATCTGGGACTGGTGGGCATGATCACCGATGTCAACATTCCCTTCCTGAAGCTCCATCTCGCCAACAAGCTCATGCCCGTCATCGCGCCGGTGGGCGTGGATGAAGCCGGCACAATCTACAATGTGAACGCGGACCTTGCGGCGGGCGCCGTCGCCACCGCGCTGAAGGCCGAAAAGCTGTTCTACATGAGCGATATCGAGGGCGTCGTGGCCGACCAGACGCTCATTTCCACGCTCACCGAGCAGCATGCGCGCGAGCTCGTGACGGAAGGCGCCATCACAGGCGGCATGATCCCGAAGGTGAAATCCGCGTTTTCGACGCTCCATTCGGGCGTTTCGAAAGTCCACATCATCGACGGGCGCAAGGCGCATTCGCTCCTGCTCGAGATTTTCACGGACGAGGGCGTCGGCACGCAATTGGTGCTCTAATATCTTCAACCCCTCCGGGGTTAATGATCCACGCGCAAGCGTGGATATATGCTGGTCGAATAATCATCATCTTTTAATTTTATTGTGGGGCGAAGCGCCGCTTCGCCCCCTCCATAGCCCATGAAAAAAGATTTTCTCTCGATTGCCGAGCTGACCAAAGAAGAAGTCCACGAAATCCTCGCACTCACCGACACGCTGAAATCGGATCCGTCGATCAAGCCGCTGGCCGGCAAGACGGTCGCCACGATCTTTCAGAAGCCGTCGCTGCGCACGCGCGTCTCGTTCGAAGTGGGCGTCGTGCAGCTGGGCGGCTATCCGATCTACCTCGGCAATGAATCGATCGGCATCGGATCGCGCGAAAGCGTCGCCGACATCGCCAACATGCTCACGCGCTTCTGCGACGCGATCGTGGCGCGCGTGTTCGAACACGAGATCATCACGGACCTGGCGAAATATTCGACCGTGCCGGTGATCAATGCGCTGACCGATCTTTCGCATCCCTGCCAGATCATGTCCGATGCCTACACGCTTCGCCAGCACGGCAAGCTGAAGGACGGCGTGAAGATCGCCTATATCGGCGACGGCAACAACATCGTGAACTCCTGGCTCGAGCTCGCCTCGCTCCTGCCGATGCATCTTGCGCTCGCCGTGCCGCTCGGCTACGAGCCCGATGCGTCGATCCTCGAGAAGTCGAAGCAGGCGGGCGTCAGCACCATCGAACTCGTCCACAATCCCGTCGATGCCGCCAGGGACGCCGATGTGATCTACTCGGACACGTGGATCAGCATGGGACAGGAAAAGGAAAAGATCAAGCGCATGTACGACTTCTGGGAATTCCAGGTCAACACGGCGCTCCTGAACTACGCCAAGGACGATGTGATCGTCATGCACTGCCTGCCCGCGCACCGGGGCGAGGAAATCACGGACGAGGTGCTGGACGGACGGCATTCGGTCGTCTACGACCAGGGCGAAAACCGGCTGCATGTGCAGAAGGCGATTATGACGAAACTCGTGACATCGCAGAGCGGACGCGTATGAACAAGAAACTGCGGCATCAGGCGATACAGGAGATCATCACCGCGTTCGCGGTCTCAAGCCAGGAGGAACTCGCCGAATATCTGCGCGAGCGCGGCATCGAAGTGACGCAGGCCACACTTTCGCGCGACCTTGCCGAACTGAACGTCATGCGCATACGCACAGGCGACCGCCTGCGGTATGCCATGCGGACCGACGAGACCGAACGCTCGATCAAGTCGCTCGTCTGGAAGGAAATGCTGAGCGCCGAATCGAACGAGACATCGGTCGTCATCCGCACGCTGCCCGGACGGGCATCGGGCGTGGCGATGTTCATCGACTCGCTCCGCAATCCTGCGGTCCTTGCCACGATCGCAGGCGACGACACGGTGCTGGTGATTCCCGCATCGGTGAAAAAGATACACACGACGATCCGGTTCATCCGCGAGCTGATGGCCGAAAAGATCTGAATCGAACAACAGAACGTTTTCTCCATTCCATACTCATAAGGAACACTCCCATGAAAAAAGAAAAAATCGCCGTTGCCTATTCCGGCGGTCTCGACACGTCGGTGATCGTGAAATGGCTTCAGGAAAAATATAACGCCGATGTCATCACCGTGACCGGAAACCTCGGCCAGAAAAAAGAACTCGTCGGCGTCGCCGAAAAAGCCTACAAGTCGGGCGCGAAGAAGGTGTTCATCCAGGACCTCACGAAGACGTTCGTGGAAGACTACATCTGGCCCTCGCTGAAAGCCGGCGCGCTCTATGAATTCACCTATCCGATGGCCTGCTCCATCGGCCGTCCCCTGCTGGCAAAGACGCTCGTCGAAGTCGCCAAGCGCGAGAAGTGCACGGCCGTGGCCCACGGCTGCACGGGCAAAGGCAACGATCAGGTCCGCTTCGAAGTCGCCGTGATGGCCCTTGCCCCCGAGCTGAAGATCATTGCCCCGGTGCGCGAGTGGGAATTCAAGTCGCGCGAAGAGGAAATCGCCTACTGCGAAGCCAACGGCATTCCGGTGGCGGCCACGAAAGCCAGCCCGTACTCGATCGACGAGAATATCTGGGGCACGGCGATCGAATGCGGCATTCTCGAGGACCCGATGGTCGCTCCTCCCGAAGACGCCTACCAGCGCACCACCTCGCCCGAGAACGCGCCCGACAAGCCGACATACGTGACGATCGAATTCAAGCAGGGCATTCCCGTCGCACTGGACGGCAAGAAGATGGCCGGCGTGGCGTTGATCGAGAAGCTCAACGAGATTGCCGGCGCCAACGGCATCGGCCGCATGGACATGGTCGAAAACCGGCTCGTCGGCATCAAGAGCCGCGAAGTCTACGAAGCCCCGGCCGGCGTCACGCTGCACTACGCGCACCGCGAGCTCGAACGCCTCACGCTGGACAAGGAAGTGATGCACTACAAGGCGAAGCTGGCCGAAGACTACTCCAGCCTGATCTACAACGGCCTGTGGTTCTCGCCGCTCAAGCAGGCGATCGACGCCTTCGTCGAGGAGACGCAGAAGAACGTGACGGGCATCGTGAAGCTGAAGATGTACAAGGGCAACCTCGAGGTCGCCGGACGCACATCGCCCTATTCGCTCTACGACATGAAGCTCGCCACATACACGGTCGAGGATCAGTTCGACCACACGGCAGCCGAAGGCTTCATCAAGATCTACGGCCTGCCGCTCAAGACGTACAACCGCGTGAACAAGGACAAGTTCGCGACGGTGAAAAAAGTGATCAAGAAAAAGTAACACGCGCCCTTCCGAAACGACACACACGCATGCCCGCAGCGCCATTTAACCGGCCTGCGGGCGTTGCTGTTTCTATCTTGATTTTCACACGAAAATGGGCTAACTTATTTTTAATGGAAAGGATCTGTTATTAATGGAAAATATCGGTATCGTCACCGCGTTCATCTTCGGCCTGCTGTCGTTCGTATCTCCCTGTGTGCTCCCGATCGTTCCGGGTTACATCTCGTTCATCTCCGGCTTTTCGCTCGAGGAGATGAAGGACAGCGCCTCCAATAAATCCGCGATGCGGAGCATCATTCTGAATTCCGTCTTCTTCATTCTCGGGTTCACGCTCGTCTTCATCATCATGGGCGCGACGGCAACGTCGATCGGCCGCATCCTCAACGAGCATCTCGATCTCGTGAGCAAGGTCGCCGGCGTGCTGATCGTGATCTTCGGCCTCCATATGGCCGGCGCGTTCAAGCTGAATTTCCTCAACTACGAGAAACGGTTTCACATGCAGGACAAGAAGTTCGGCATCCTCGGCTCGTTCCTTGTCGGAACGGCATTCGCCTTCGGATGGACGCCGTGCATCGGCCCCGTGCTTGCGGGCATCCTCGTCGTGGCAAGCCAGCAGGAAACGGTGATGCAGGGCATCCTGCTTCTGGCAAGCTACTCGCTCGGGCTCGGCATTCCGTTCTTCATCACGGGCGTGAGCATCAATCTCTTTTTCGGATTCTTCAACAAGGTCAAGAAATATTTTCATGCAATCGAAGTCGCGGGCGGCACCCTGCTTGTGGTGCTGGGCATCCTCATCTTCACGAACTATCTGACAGTCATCGCCAGCTACATCGCGAGGCTCTTGCCCTTCCTTAATGAAATCGGATAAGAACGCAATACATTCACATTACATCTTTAAAGGTTACATATGCCAGTCGAAACCAAAACGTTGGATGAAGTAACGATACGATTTGCCGGCGACTCCGGCGATGGTATGCAGATCACCGGCGGCCAGTTCACAAGCACGTCC
The DNA here is from genome assembly GCA_050258555.1 of Acidobacteriota bacterium. GTDB lineage: Bacteria > Bacteroidota > Ignavibacteria > UBA10030 > UBA8401 > CAISDA01. The sequence continues at coordinate 12,728 of JBLMZA010000123.1, forward strand.
GCCATCATGGGCAACGATCTCTCGACGCTTCCCGACTATCCGGCCGAGATCCGCGCGCCCCAGGGCACGCTCGGCGGCGTCAGCGGATTCCAGATCCATTTCGGAAGCACGGAGATCAACACGCCAGGCGACATGTGCGATGTGCTCGTGGCCATGAACGCCGCGGCGCTGAAAGTGAACCTGCGCAGCCTCGTCGACGGCGGCGTCATCATCGTCAACACGGATGGTTTCAACGACAAGAACCTTCGCTCGGCCGGCTATGACGAAAGCCCGCTCTCGAACGGCTCGCTCTCGAAATACCAGGTCTTCCCCGTCGACATCACGAAGCTCACGGAGCTCGCGCTGGCCGACATGAACCTGACGCAGAAGGTGGTCGACCGCACGAAGAACTTCTTCGCGCTCGGCATGATGTACTGGATGTTCAACCGCCAGATCGACAGCACCGCCGAATGGCTGAAGAAGAAGTTCGCCACCAAGCCCGACATCGTCGAAGCCAACATGCGCGTGCTGAAGGCGGGATGGAATTTCGGCGAGACGACGGATATCTTCACCGTGCGCTTCGACGTGAAGCCCGCGAAGCTGAAGCCCGGCCGCTACCGCAATCTCACGGGCAATTCGGCCGTCGCACTCGGACTCGTGGCCGCGGCGGAAAAAGCGAAGCTCGATCTGTTTCTGGGAAGCTATCCCATCACGCCGGCCAGCGACATTCTGCATGACCTTTCGGCCTACAAGACATTCGGCGTGAAGACGTTCCAGGCGGAAGACGAAATCGCCGCCATCACCTCCGCCATCGGCGCATCATTCGGCGGCGCGCTTGCGGCCACGACAACAAGCGGCCCCGGCGTCGCATTGAAGACCGAAGCCATCGGACTTGCCGTGATGACGGAGCTTCCGCTGGTGATCGTGAACGTCCAGCGCGGCGGCCCCTCGACCGGCCTTCCCACGAAGACCGAACAGGCGGACCTGCTTCAGGCGCTCTACGGACGCAACGGCGAAGCCCCGGTGCCGGTTGTGGCGGCATCGACGCCGAGCGACTGCTTCGCGATGGCCTTCGAAGCCTCCCGCATCGCGCTCAAATACATGACGCCCGTCTTCCTGCTCACAGACGGCTATCTCGGCAACGGCTCCGAACCGTGGCTTGTGCCCGCGGAAAACGAGCTTCCCGACATCTCGCATCCCTTCCGCACGAACGCCGAAGGCTTCCTGCCCTACGAGCGCGATCCCGAGACGCTGGCGCGCGACTGGGCGATTCCCGGCACGCCCGGACTCGAGCATCGCATCGGCGGACTCGAGAAGAAGGACAAGGTCGGATCGATCAGCTACGATCCGGAGAACCATGACCTCATGATCCACATACGCGCCGAAAAGGTCGAGCGCATCGCCAACGACATTCCGCTTGCACAGGTCGACGGTCCCGAATCGGGCGACGTGCTCGTTGTGGGATGGGGCGGCACATACGGCGCCATCCGCACGGCCGTGGAAAAAAAGCGCGCCGAGGGAAAATCGGTGGCCCATCTGCACATCAAATACATCAATCCGCTGCCGAAAAATATCGGAGAGATCCTGTCGAAGTACAAGAAGGTCCTCGTGCCCGAAATCAACCTGGGCCAGCTCATCAAAGTGCTTCGCGAAAAATTCCTTGTCGATGCGGTCGGATACAACCGCGTTGCGGGTCTGCCGTTCAAGTCGACGGAGATCGAACAAAAAATTGATGAACTGTTAGGAGGTTTATAACCATGGGAAAATTAGTCGAAGAAGTTGTGACGCAGGCGGGACCGATCTCCGCAAAGTACGTGGCCAAGGATTTCGCATCGGACCAGGAAGTGCGCTGGTGTCCCGGATGCGGTGACTATTCGATCCTTGCGCAGATGCAGCGCATCATGCCCGAGATGAACATCCCGAAGGAAAAGATCGTCTTCATCTCCGGCATCGGATGCTCGAGCCGCTTCCCCTATTA
>JBLMZA010000124.1:0-12710 GCA_050258555.1 Acidobacteriota bacterium
CGTGGAAATACGGGTTCAAGAGCATCAAGTCCATCGTGCGCATCACGTTCACCGATGTGCAGCCGCGCACCACGTGGAATCTGTCGGCGCCGAACGAATACGGCTTCTATTCGAATGTGAACCCCGATGTGGACCATCCCCGCTGGAGCCAGGCGCGCGAGCGCCGCATCGGCGAATTCTTCAAGCGGAAGACGCTCATGTTCAACGGCTACGGAGACATCGTAGGCGGCATGTATGCCGGCATGGACCTGCGGAAAAATTTTTAACTGTCCTCACTCATGCGCCGCCGCGCCATAATAAAAACAGCCGTTGTATGTGCGGGCCTTCTTCCGCTGGCGTTCCTCGCGTACGGTTTCCTGACCGATACGCTGAGCGCCAATCCGCTTTCCGACCTCACGAATGAGAACGGCGTCTGGACGCTCCGCTTCCTCATTCTCACCATTGCCGTCACGCCGCTCCGGCGCCTGACCGGACTCGCCGAACTGACGCGCTACCGGCGCATGCTCGGACTCTTCGCATTCTTCTACGGCTCGCTTCATTTCATGACGTATGTCTGGTTCGACAAATTTTTCGCATGGAATGAGATACTCGCCGATATTCCGAAGCGCCCGTTCATCACCGCCGGCGTGCTCGCATTTTCACTCATGATTCCGCTCGCCATAACGTCCACCAAAGGATGGATCAGGAGACTGGGAGGGAGGAAATGGAATCTTCTCCACCGTCTGGTGTATGTTTCGGCCATCGCCGGCGCGGTCCATTACCTCTGGCTCGTCAAGGTGATCACGCTTCCGCAGATTCTCTATGCCTCGGCCGTCGTGCTGCTACTGGCGATGCGCGCCGTTATCGCGCTCCGCGTGAAACCCCTGCGTCCTCGTGAAATCCGCCGTTGAGAAATTCATTTCCGCGTGTTTCAATTCTGCGCGAAATTTTTTAGATTACAAGGACATTCTGATTTTGACCCATGCGAAAGTTCTTGTGTGCTCATGACCGCGCGACGAAAAGCTGAATTTTATCTGTTTCTGACGACATTCATCTGGGGAAGCACGTTCGTGCTCAACAAGATCGGCATGAACGATCTGTCCCCGTTTGCATTCATCACCGTCCGATTCTCCATCGGCACCGTGCTCTTCGGTCTCGCATTTTTCCGGCAGCTCCGCCGCATCCCGGCCAGCACATGGAAGCGCGGCGCGTTTCTCGGCGTTCTGCTCGGCGTCGGCATCGCCATACAGAATTTCGGTCTCTACCTGACGACCGCCTCGAACGCGGGTTTCATCACCGGCATGATGGTGATTTTCACGCCGCTGGCGCAGATCGTGTTTCTGAAAAAGAAGCCGAAAGCCGGCAACCTGGTGGGCATCGCCATTGTCACATACGGACTCTATCTGCTCACGCAGCCCGAGGGATCATCCGGCATCAACTTCGGCGACGTGCTGGTGCTGCTTTCTTCGATCCTGTTCGGCATCTACATCGTCTTCCTTGATATTTACACGAAGAAGGAGGACGTGGTCAAAATATCGTTCGTGCAGGTGCTGTCGGTTGCCGTGGTGAGCCTCGGCTTCTGGCCGTTCGAGACGGTGAGGCTCGATTTCACCCCGGCGTCGGCCGCGATCGTGTTCTTCCTGGCGCTCTTTGCGACGGTCCTGACCACATACGTGCAGAACCGGTATCAGAAGGACACGACGCCGACCAGTGCGGCGATCATTTTTTCTGTCGAGCCCGTGATCAGCGCGGTGCTTGCCTACGCCGTTCTTCATGAAGTGATCGGATGGATCGGCGCCGCAGGCGGCGCGCTGATTGTGGGAGGCATTCTGATTTCCGAATTTGCGGAAGATCTGGGGAAAAAAATCATGTGGACGGCAAAACCTGTTCGCGAGGAGGAGTGAGAACCATGCAGTCTCATGCGATGATTACGGTCAGCGGTCTGGTGCAGGGGGTGGGATACCGGTGGTTTGCCAACCGGCATGCACAGGCGCTCGGTCTGACCGGATATGTGAAAAACAATTATGATGATTCGGTCACGGTCGAAGTGGAAGGCGAGAAGCCGGTGATCGAGGAATTGATCGGACAGCTCAGAACGGGGCCGCGCTCTTCGCAGGTGCAGGATGTGAAGGTGGAATGGAGCGAAGCGAAGCATCTCTTCACCGGCTTCCGCATCCGCTAGCACACACAACGCAATCAGGAGCGCATTTCTTATGGTACGAATAGGACACGGATTCGACGTTCACCGCTTTGCCGAAGGCAGAACGCTCGTGCTTGGCGGCGTCACGATCCCGTATGAAAAGGGCCTGCTTGGGCACTCGGACGCCGATGTGCTGCTGCATGCGATTGCGGATGCGCTTCTGGGCGCGGCGGCGCTGGGCGACATCGGCCATCATTTCCCCGACACCGATGCGCGCTACAAAGGCATCTCGAGCCTCACGCTGCTCGAGCATGTGGCCGAACTGCTCTACGGACGCATGTATTCCATCTCGAATGTCGACGCCACGCTCGTCATGGAGCGTCCCAAGATCGCCCCATACGTCGATGCGATGCGCGCCGCGATCGCGCATGCGCTCCGCATCGATGTGTCGCAGGTGTCGGTGAAGGCGACGACGAATGAAGGACTCGGCTTCATCGGAGCGGGCGAAGGCGCAGTGGCGCATGCGGTTGCATCGATCACTTCCCATTCTCTGTAAGGGCGCCGCTCCGTGGAAAACTTCGTCCAATTCTTTCATCAGCTCAATCCGTTCTGGGTCTATGTGACGCTCTTCGGCATCGCATTCATCGAAAACATTTTCCCTCCCGCGCCGAGCGACCTGATGATTGTCGCCGGAGGTTCGCTCATCGGCATGGGAGAGATCCATTTCCTTCCGGCGCTCCTGTTCGCTTCGGCCGGCAGCACGGCCGGCTTTCTTGTCATGTATAAAGCAGGCGAGTGGTTCGGCGAATCGATCGTCGAGAAGGACAAATGGACATTCATCCCGAAAAAAGGCATCCATACGGTCGAATCGTGGTTCAGGAAATACGGCTATTGGATCATCGTGGCAAACCGCTTCCTTTCGGGCACGCGCGCGGTGGTCAGCGTCTTTGCCGGACTCTCCGAACTCGACCTGAAAAAAACTTCGGCATTGTGCCTGGTCAGTTCGCTTCTCTGGAACGGGATCCTCGTTTCTGCCGGCATGCTCCTGGGGGAAAACTGGCATCTCATCGGGCTCTATCTTGCCACATACAGCCAGTTCATCACCGCGGCCCTGGCGGTCATCGTGGTCGTCTCGCTGTTCATCTGGCTCTACCGCAGGAGTAAAAATTCGTGACGGACTTTCTCTATTCCATCGATGTGGCGGTGTTCTTCTTCATCAATCATTCGCTTGCCAATCCGGTGTTCGATGTGCTCATGCCGTTTCTGACGGATCTGAACAAGATCCGCATCGGTCAGGGATTCTTTCTTGCCGCATGGGTCTTGCTCATGATCAAAGGGGGAAGGAACGGACGCGCGGCCGGAATCCTGCTGATCGCCGGCATCGCTGCAAGCGATCAATTGAGCAGTTTCGCGCTTAAGCCGCTCATCGGACGCATCAGGCCGTGTCATGTGCTTCCCAATGTGCGGCTGCTCGTCGAGTGCGGCGGTGGATTGTCGTTTCCATCCTCGCATGCCGTGAATAATTTCTGCGCCGCGGCGATTCTGTCGTCCTTCTATGGATCAAAGCGATGGCTGTGGTTCGGCATCGCGGCGCTTATCGCATTTACGCGGCCGTATGTGGGAGTCCATTATCCGTCCGACATCGCCGGCGGTGCGCTCATCGGCGCGGGATGCGGCTACGCGTTCGTTCTTCTGTGGCGGGAAATCGACCGCCGCTGGATGAACCGCGCGGCAGTAGATCACTAACTTATTTTGACACGTGAAAAAATTATTGACATTCAAACCGGATACGAAACAGAATCTGCTTTTGGCCGCACTCTCTGGCGTGCTGCTCGGATTCGCCTATCCGCCGTTTCCGTTCGGTGTGCTTGCCTGCGTCGGCTTCGTGCCGTTTCTGCTTTTGCTCGAGCGTCTTCCCGGAGTCGGAAGGATGCTCCGGTATTCCTATCTCACGTTTTTTATCTTCTGCGTGATCTCGCTCTACTGGGTCGGCGGATTCACGCATCTGCGCGATCCGTATCTGATGATGGCCGGAGGCATCCTGCTTATCTGGCAGCCGGTGTATTTCACCGCGGCCGCATGGGTGTTCGTCTTCATACGCAAACGATTCGGCACCGTGCGCGGAGTCTGGGCGCTGCCGTTTGTCTGGGTCACGTTCGAGTGGCTCTATGCGCTGACCGAACTTTCCTTCCCATGGCTCACGATCGGCAATACGCAGACGTATTATCTCACGACGATTCAGTTCATTGAGATCACCGGCGTCTACGGACTCTCGTTCTGGATTCTGCTTTTGAACGTGATCGCCTATCTGCTTGTGAAGCGCGCAATGGAGGAAGGATCGTCGAAACGGCTCATCGTGCCCGCTCTTGCGTTCGCCGCGCTTTTCCTGCTGCCGAATCTGTACGGATGGACGGTCGACCGCGGCCGCATCATGCATTCGGAGGCGAAGCCGATCACGGTCGGCATCGTGCAGCCGAATATCGATCCGTGGGACAAGTGGGAAGGCTCGGCAACGTTTGCAGGAAGGTGGAGGCAGACCGAGCGCTATCTCGAGATGGTGCGCCTCCAGAAAGCGGACAGCGTCGATATTTCCATTCTGCCCGAATCGGCCATATTGTTCAATCTGCCGACATCCGGCGAATATTTCCAGAGTGTGGAAAGCACCCTCGACAGCCTCGGCATCGGCCTCATCAGCGGATACACGGCGATGCACATCTACACGCCCGGCACAGAGCCGCCCTCGAGCAGCACATTCCGCGGATCGACCGTGCATTACGATGCATACAATGCTGTGCTCTATCTGCAGCCGCACAATCCTCTTGTGCAGACCTACAGCAAGATGCGCCTCGTGCCGTTTGCCGAGCGCATTCCATACGCCGATGAGGTGCCGTTTCTGATCGAGCCGCTTCGCTGGGGCGTCGGCATCAGCAACTGGGGGAAGGGGAAGGACAGCACGGTCTTCACCGATGAGCGCAGCCATGCGAAGTTTCTCGCGATGATCTGTTATGAATCCATTTATCCTGACTATGTGCGACGGTATGTGAAGAAGGGCGCCGAGTTTCTCGTCTTCATCACGAACGACAGCTGGTGGGGCAACACATCGGGCGCGCGCCAGCACAACCAGTATGCGGTGCTTCGCGCCATCGAAAACCGCCGCTGGGTGGCGCGCTGCGCCAACGGCGGCATCTCGTCGTTCATCGATCCGTGGGGAACGATGTATGACGCCACAAACATGTACACGGAAGCATCGATTCAACACCGGATCGTGCCGAGAACGGAACTCACATTCTATGCGAAGCACGGCGACTGGCTTGCGCAGATCATCGCAGCAGTGTGCGCCCTCCTGTTGTGCGCGGCCGAGGCCGCACGTTTCCTTCGCCGCGCCACGGTCTGATTTCTCAGAACATCGGATGTATTCTTCATCATATTGACCCCCGAAGGGGGGCGGGGATATTAGGAAAGGACCAATACCATGATCGATCTCAGAAGCGACACGGTCACCAGACCGACACCAGCCATGCGCGAAGCGATGTGCGCCGCCGAAGTGGGCGACGACGTCTTCGCCGAAGACCCGACAGTGAACCGCCTGCAGGAAAAAGTGGCGGCATTGCTCGGCAAGGAAGCGGCGCTCTATATGCCGAGCGGCTGCGCCAGCAACCAGATTGCGCTCAAATCGCACACCGAGCCCGGCGACGAGATCATCGTCGAAGCCGACGCGCATATCTTCAATTATGAAACCGCGGCGCCCTCCATCATGTCCGCCATACAGGTGAAGACCATCCAGGGCGTGCACGGCGCGTTCACCGTCGAGCAGCTTCCGCCCGCCATCCGCCCCCCGGCATATTACATGCCGAAAACACGCCTGATCGCGCTCGAAAACACGCATAATCGCGCCGGCGGCACGATTTATCCCATCGACGAGATCCGGAAGATCAGCGAATTTGCGCACGCGCACGGCATCATCATGCACCTGGACGGAGCGCGGCTCTGGAACGCTTCCGTCGCATCGGGTATTGCGCCGAAAGAGTATGCGCAGTATTTTGATTCTGTGTCGGTCTGCTTCTCGAAGGGTCTGGGCGCGCCGGTCGGCTCCGCGCTCTGCGGCACGAAGGAGCTGCTCACGAAAGCGCGCAAATGGCGCAAGGTCTTCGGCGGAGGCATGCGCCAGGCCGGCATCATCGCCGCAGGCGCGATCTACGCGCTCGACCACCATATCGACCGGCTGAAGGAAGATCACGAGAAGGCGCGCTACTTCGCCGAATCCGTCAACGCCGTGCCCGGACTTTCGGTGGATCTCTCGGCCGTGCAGACGAACATCGTGCTGGTCGATGTGAGCGGAACGGGAAAGACGCCCGACGACGTGATCGCGATCCTGAAACAGAAGGGCGTGCTCGTCTCGGGCGGCACATACACGACCATCCGCGCCGTCACGCATCTCGACGTGTCGATGGAGCAGGTGAAAGAAGCCGTGAATGTGATACAAGCTGTCTTTTCTTAAAAATTATTATGACGTCATACGAAGAATTCACGCGCCTGGCCTCGGAAGGCACGATCGTTCCGGTGTATGAGGAGCTGATCGCCGATACCGAAACGCCGGTCTCCGTCTATCTCAAGATCAGAGACGAGAGCCCGTACTCCTTCCTGCTCGAAAGCGTGGAAGGCGGCGAGCATCTGGGACGCTATTCGTTCATCGGATACAATCCGTTCATGATCTTCGAGATCCGCGGCGGTTCGTTTACCGTCACGCCGCGGCATGAGGACGTGAAGGTGCTGCCGTCTCTTGTGACGCCGGAGATGCATCCGCTCGAGGCGCTGAAGAAAATATTCGCTCACTGCCGGACCGTTCCCGTGCCGGGACTTCCGCGTTTCACCGGCGGAGCGGTCGGATACTTCGGCTACGAGACGATCCGATTGATCGAGGATATTCCCGCGGCGCCTGTCGACGAGCTGAACGTGGACGATGCGACGCTCATGTTTTTCGACACGCTGCTCGTGTTCGATGCGCTGAAGCGCAAGGTGATCATCATCGCCAACGGCTATCTCGGCGGGAATGCATCGGACGCCGAATGCCGCGCCGAATATCAGAAAGCATCCGATGAGATCCGGCGCATGATCGCGCTTTTGAAAAAGCCGATCGAAACATCGATGACGCCGGTGACGGTCGGCGAGATAGAGCAGACAATCTCCAAGGCTGAATACTGCGCCATGGTCGAAAAGGCGAAACAGTACATCGTCGAAGGCGACATCTTCCAGGTCGTCCCGTCGCAGCGGCTCAAGGCGAAGGTCGACGGCGATCCGTTCAACATCTACCGGCTGCTGCGCATCATCAATCCCTCGCCGTATCTCTACTTCTTCACGCTGAAGGATCTCTTCATCATCGGATCCTCGCCCGAACTGCTCGTGCGCGTGGAAAACGGCGAAGTCGAAACGCGTCCCATTGCCGGCACGCAAAAGCGCGGCGCCACGCCGGAGGAGGATGCGGCGCTCGAAGCGGCGCTCTTGGCCGACGAGAAGGAACGCGCCGAGCATCTCATGCTCGTCGATCTGGGCCGCAACGATATCGGGCGCATCGCCGAATTCGGCTCGGTCGAGGTCACGCAGTTCATGACGATCGAGCATTATTCGCACGTCATGCATATCGTTTCGAATGTGAAGGGCCGGCTGAAGAAGGAGCTCACCGCGCTCGATGCGCTGTATTCCTGCTTCCCTGCAGGCACACTGACCGGGGCGCCGAAGATCCGCGCGATGCAGATCATCGCCGAGCTCGAACCCGTGCGGCGCGGCATCTATGGCGGCGCGATCGGGTATGTGGACTTTTCGGGCAACCTCGATTCGTGCATCGCCATACGCACGATTGTGGTGAAGGACGGGGTCGCCTACTTCCAGGCGGGCGGGGGAGTGGTCTACGATTCCGTGCCCGAGCATGAATATGAGGAAACGCTGCATAAAATGTCGGCGCCGCTTGCGGCGGTACAACAGCTCCACGTTCAACCATAAGCGGCAAAAGCCATGTTTCTCATCATCGACAATTACGATTCGTTCACATACAATCTCGTCCAGTATATGGGCGAATTGAATGCGGAGCTCCGCATCGTCCGCAACGACAAGATCACGCTCGGCGAGATCCGCTCGCTGCATCCCGAAGGCCTCGTCATTTCCCCCGGTCCCTGCACGCCGAAGGAAGCGGGCGTTTCCGTGCCGGTGATCAGGGAATTCTCGGGCGAGATCCCGATACTCGGCGTCTGCCTGGGACATCAGTCGATCGGCGAAGCCTTCGGCGGGCAGGTCGTCCGGGCCGATGCCGTGGTGCACGGAAAGACCTCGATCGTGCGTCACAGCGAAGCCGGCATCTTCCGGGGCGTCCCCCGGGAGTTCGTCGCCGCGCGCTACCATTCGCTCGTCATCGCGAAAAATAATTTTCCTGAAGCCCTTGAGATTACGGCCGTCTCTGACGATGATACGATCATGGGGGTGCGGCACCGGACATTCCCCGTGTTCGGCGTCCAGTTCCATCCCGAATCGATAGCAACGCAGCATGGCAGGCAGATGCTGGAGAATTTCATACACAGGAGATATTGATGCGCGCCGATATGTTCCAGGATCTTTACCGCGAATACGGGTCAGGCAATCTTGCAGTTCCCGAACGTTCCACACACGATATGATGCAGGATGAGAAGCTCTACCGGCTCATGAAGGCGCAGAAGGACATCTGGCGCGTCTTCCACATGATGAGCGAGTTCGTCGACGGCTTCGAGCTCATGATGACGATCCCGCCGTGCGTGACGATCTTCGGCTCGGCGCGCGTGAAACCAGGCTCTCCGTATTATGAACTGACCGTGCAGGTGGCAAAGTCGTTTGCTGCGGCCGGCTACGGCGTCATTTCCGGCGGAGGCCCCGGCGTGATGGAAGCGGCGAACAAGGGCGCGAAAGAGTCGGGCGCCGCATCGGTCGGATTCAATATCACGCTTCCGCACGAGCAGTGCTCCAATCCGTACATCGATCCCGAAAAGTCGATGACATTCCGCCACTTCTTCGTGCGCAAGGTGATGTTCGCCAAGTACGCTCAAGGGTTCATCGCCATGCCGGGAGGCTTCGGCACGCTCGACGAATTCTTCGAAGTCGTGACGCTGGTGCAGACGAAAAAGATCCGCGAATTCCCGATCGTGCTCATGGGAACGGAGTACTGGGGCGGCCTCGTTACATGGATTAAGACGCGCATGGTCGACGACGGCATGGTCTCGCCGAACGAGCTGAAGCTCATCACGATCACCGACGATCCGGCCGTTGCCGTCAGCACGATCGAACATTTCTACGAATCCAAGCAGCATACTCCAAACTTCTAAACAATCCCGCATCCGGTCCGTGCGCATGCGGGAGGATCGGATGGGATGCCCTCATGGTTCCAATGAACAAGGCCCGCGTGGCAGCCGTGCTCGATGAGATCGGCACGCTGCTCGAGATCAAAGGCGAGAACGTCTTCAAGTCCCGCGCCTATCACAACGCATCGAGGATCGTCGCCGGACTCTCGGGCGATATTCAGGAGATCGTCTCCTCCGGCCAAATCCATCACACCAAGGGGATCGGCGAAGGCCTTTCCGAAAAAATCATCGAGCTGACAGAAAGCGGCCGGCTTCCGTACTACGATGAGCTCAAGGCGTCCATTCCGCCCGGCGTGCTCGACCTGATCAAGATTCCCGGCGTCGGTCCGAAGAAAGTGCAACTCCTCAACGAAGTGCTGAAGATCCGCTCGATCGACGAACTCGAGAAGGCATGCAGGGAGAACCGCCTTGGCGATGTGGAGGGCTTCGGAAAGAAGACGCAGGCGAACATTCTTGCGGGCATCGAGCAGGTGAAAAAAAACAGCGCGAAGTTTCTCTATTCGGTGGCCGAGGCCGCCGCGCGGCGGATCCTCGACCGCATTCTGGAGGAGAAGGGCGTGCTCCATGCCGAGATCGGCGGCTCGATACGCAGGCGGCGCGAAGTGATCGGCGACATCGACATACTCGTCTCGGCAAAGAAGAAGGATGCCGCGCGGATTCTCGAGGCGTTCACATCGCACGAGACCGTCGAGCGCATCATCGGCGTGGGCGAGACGAAGGCGAGCGTCGTGCTCGATGTGGGCATCAACTGCGACGTCCGCGTGGTCGAGCCCTCCGAGTACCCGTTCGCGCTCGTGTATTTCACGGGCAACAAGGAGCACAACATCCGCCTGCGCAATATGGCGCGGGCCGAGGGACTGACATTGAACGAGTACGGCTTTTCCGTGATCGGCGCCGAGCAGACGCGCGGCAGGGCGAAGAAGGAAGTGAAGGCGCAGTCGGAAGCCGATATCTACCGGCATTTCGGGCTCGAATATATTCCGCCCGAGCTGCGCGAGGAAAACGGCGAATTCGAAGCCGCCGCCGGGAAGAACATTCCACGCCTCATCGAAGAGAAGGATCTGCGCGGCACATTCCACTGTCACACGAATTACAGCGACGGGGCCAACACCGTCCAGGAAATGGCCGACGCCGCCCGGGCGCTCGGCTGGGAGTACATCGGCCTTGCCGATCACAGCAAGGCGGCGGCCTACGCCAACGGCCTGAACGAGGCGCGCGTGAAAAAACAGCACAAAGAGATCGATTTATTGAATCAAAAGTATGACGGTTTCCGTATATTCAAGGGAATCGAAGTCGACATTCTGGCGAACGGCGATCTCGATTTCAGCGATGCGGTGCTGTCGACATTCGATTATGTGGTTGCGTCGGTTCATTCCGGCTTCAAGATGCCGGAAGCCGAAATGACCAGACGAATCCTCAAGGCCGTCAAGAACAAGTATGTGACGATGATCGGGCACCTCACGGGCCGGCTGCTGCTGATGCGCGAAGGATACGCGGTGAACCAGCAGGAGATCATCGACGCAGCGGCGGATACCGGAACGATCATCGAGATCAATGCGCATCCGACGCGGCTGGACCTGGACTGGCGGCTCTGCCGGGATGCGAAGGAGAAGGGAATGATGTTTGCGATCAATCCCGATGCGCACGTGACGGACGGTCTGCGCGACGTGCGCTACGGAGTGGGGGTGGCCCGGAAAGGATGGCTTGAACCGAAGAATGTTCTCAATGCATCATCGCTGCGCGAAGTGGAACACTATCTTAAACTCTAACAACACGGTAATCTTGGAGCGCACATGGGCACACGCAATCAAATCTCGTACGGCGGACTGATCCTCGTTATACTCGGCGTCCTGTTTCTTCTGGACACGCTCGACATCGCACATTTCGGCCAGCTCATTTCCACATGGTGGCCGCTCATCCTCATCCTCATCGGCATCAATATTCTGACGAAGCAGCGCCACGAGAAGCGCGAACATTACGGCGACACGGTCGATGCGGTCTTCGGCGATACGACGCAGACGATCAATTCGAACGCCGTCTCGTATTCGAACGTTTTCGGCGATCTCGATGTTAAGGTTACGTCGAAGGAATTCCGCGGCGGCTTCATCAACACGACATTCGGCGATTCGCATATCGATCTGTCGGAGGTCGACATGGCATTCGGAGAAAGCCTGCTCCGCATCGACGGCGTCTTCGGCGATGTGCATGTGCTCGCGCCGAAAAACACGCCCATCATGGTGACCGGCAAGACGGTCTTCGGCGATGTGAGCGTCATGGGCGTCAAGAAGCAGGGCTTCGCGCAGGAAATCGTGCACAAGACCGACGGCTACGATGAGGCACCGAAGAAACTGAAGATTTATATGAACGAAGTATTCGGAGATGTGAAAGTGTGGTAAACAATCCCGCTCTCAATACCGGCAATGCACAGCAGGGCGCTTCGCCTCTGGCGGCGATCGATCTTGGATCCTGCGGAGCGCTTGTGCTCGAAGGACGTGAATCGAAGGATTTTCTGCAGCGCATTTCGACCAACAATGTCGCCTCTGCACGGACCGGATCGGCCGTGCAGACGGTGCTCACCACCGAAAAGGGCCGCGTCGTCGACGTCGTCACGGCCGTCATCCGCGATGCATCCATTCTGCTGCTGACCAGCGAAGGTTCCGCTTCCGTCGTGAAGGAATGGCTCGAACGCTACATTATCATGGAGGACATCGCGGTCCGTGATGAAACATCGGCTCATGCCGCGGCGGTGATCGTCGGCACGGCCGAAGCGCTGCAGGGCGCCGAAGCCTGGAGCGCGGATGCTCCTCTTCAGCGTATTTCCGGCTTCACATACATCGATCGTCCTGCGATGCTTCTTCTCGGCTCATCACGCGATGAATTGCAGGCATTTCTTCAGGACCGGCAGATCGCGCTCATGGACCATGATGCCGTCCTTGACGATCGCATCGCGCACGGCATCCCCGTCCTGGGCGCCGAAATCACAGAGAAGACCAATCCGCTTGAGGCGGGACTTCGAAGCCTCGTCGATTTCAGGAAGGGATGCTATATCGGCCAGGAAGTGATCGCCCGTCTTTCCACGTACGACAAGGTCCAGCGCGTGCTCTGCCGCGTGCGGCTCTCGGCTGTGCCGGAAGGCGAAAATGGCGGCGAACTTGTTGGAGAAAATGCCGTACATGGTTATATTACGACGATCGGAAGGTCCGCAGACGGTG
>JBLMZA010000125.1:0-23622 GCA_050258555.1 Acidobacteriota bacterium
CCGGATGCGGTGACTATTCGATCCTTGCGCAGATGCAGCGCATCATGCCCGAGATGAACATCCCGAAGGAAAAGATCGTCTTCATCTCCGGCATCGGATGCTCGAGCCGCTTCCCCTATTATATGAACACCTACGGCATGCACTCGATCCACGGGCGCGCCACGGCGATCGCATCCGGTCTGAAGCTGGCGCGGCCGGACCTGATGGTCTGGGTCATCACCGGCGACGGCGACGGTCTGTCGATCGGCGGCAACCACATGATCCATCTGATGCGCCGCAACATCGATGTGAACGTCGTGATGTTCAACAACCAGATCTACGGACTGACCAAAGGCCAGTACTCGCCGACATCCGAATTCGGCAAGGTGACGAAGTCGACGCCGCAGGGCTCGATCGACTACCCGTTCAATCCCGCGTCGCTCGCGCTCGGCTCGAGCTGCGCGTTTGTCGCGCGCACGATGGACCGCGACCCGAAGCATCTGCAGATGGTGCTCAAGCGCGCCGCCGAATTCAAGGGCACGTCGTACGTGGAAGTCTACCAGAACTGCAACGTCTTCAACGACGGAGCGTTCTTCCAGTTCACGGAGAAAGAGACGCGCGATGAAACGGTCGTGTATCTCGAGCACGGCAAGCCGCTCGTCTTCGGCAAGAACAAGGACAAAGGCATCAAGCTCGACGGCTTCTCCCCCGTCGTCGTCTCGCTCGCCGACGGCATGCATTCGGTGAACGACCTGCTCATACACAACGAGAAGGATTCGACGCTCGCCTTCATCATGGCGAACATGACATACATGCCGGGACTCCCCCGCCCGATCGGCATCTTCCAGGCGATCACGCGTCCCACGTACGACGAAGAGATGAGCAAGCAGATCGACTCCACCGTCTCGAAGCGCGGACGCGGATCGCTCGACAAGCTCTTCGCTTCCGGCGACACCTGGGTTATTCAGTAAGAGAAGCATCGCTGTCCAACGCGACGCCCCCGGCAACGGGGGCGTTTTTTATTGGAGATCACACACATTCAACGGAACGCCATGAACGAGCTGTTCGAACAATTCCGCGCCATCGTCGCGGACAAACAGTCATTCGTCATCACCTCGCACATCAATCCGGACGGCGATTCGATCGGCAGCGAGACCGCCCTGGCCGTTGTACTGAAGGACATGGGGAAATCCGTCCGCATCATCAACCAGAGCATCACGCCTGACAATCTCCGGTTTCTTTCGGAAGAGATCTTTCCCGTCGAGCTATTCGATCCCTCCGTGCATCAGGCGGTGATACGAAGCGCCGACTGCCTCATCGTCGTCGATACGAATGCGACGAACCGCTTCTTCGCGATGGCCGACGACTGGGCCGCCGCCACGGCGTTCAAAATCTGCATCGACCATCATCTCGAACCCGAACAGTTCGCCGACTTCTACATCGTGGATGCCGAAGCGCCCGCCACCAGCGAACTTCTCTACGCGCTGATCCGTTTCATGAGTGCGGAGGCCGTGACGCTGCCGGTGGCACGCGCGCTCTATACGGGCATCATGACCGATACCGGCTCGTTCCGGTTCCCGAAGACCGACGCCGAGACGCATACGATCACTGCCGAGCTGGTGAGAATCGGCGCCGATCCCTACGAGATCTATCAGAAGGTGTACGACAGCGGTCCCGTGAATAAGCTCCAGCTGCTGGGGCGGGCCCTCGACTCGCTCACCACCGCGTCAAACGGCGCACTGGCCTGGATGGTGATCAGGAACGCAGACTTTCCCGAAACATCGACCGTTCCGGCCGATACGGACAACTTCATCAATTATACGCTCTCGGTGGGCGGCGTGAAGGTCGGGCTTCTCTTTGTCGAACTGGAAGGCGTGGTCAAAGTCAGCTTCCGTTCGAAAGGCGATATCTGGATCAACAACCTCGCCAAGGAATTCGGCGGCAACGGACACAAGCATGCCGCCGGCGCGCGCGTCACGGGCCGCACGCTCGACGATGTGATCGACCATGTGACCGAACGCGCAAAAACATACATCCACTAACCATAGAAGACAACGTGCTCATGAAGATTTCCGCCGAAGCAGTCTCTCTCTCCTCCCGCTCATGGGATCTCGCGGCCTGCGTCCAATTTGAAGACGATGCGGCCAATGCAGCAATGATGCGCCGTCTTCCCTCCGGCGTCAAATCGAAAATCGCCCACGCACGCGCGCTCGGCGACTTCGCCGGAAAGAAGGACGAGGCGGTTCTCGTGTACACGGAAAATGCCATTCCTTCGCCGCGCCTCCTGATTGCGGGCGCGGGAACATCCGGCGCCTACACGCTCGAGCATCTGCGCCGAAGCGCGGCGTCCGCCGTGAAAAAAGCGAAGGCATGCAAGGCCGTCTCCGCCGCGCTCCTCCTGCCCGTCCATGCTCCGCAGCTTGCGGCCTATCCGGCCGCACAGATCGGACAGGCCATGGCCGAAGCCGCGATCCTCGCACTGTATGCCTATGACCGGCACAAGACGAAGGAGACGAAGCCCAACACCCTTCGATCGCTCTCCATCCTCCTCGATTCGGACGAGACGGCACGGGAATTCAGGAAAGGGATCGCCGAGGGAACGATCATCGCCGAAGCCGTCATCCGTACGCGCGATCTGGCCAATGCGCCGGCCATCGAGGTCTATCCAGCATCGTTGGCCGATGCGGCGCGGCGCATGGCGCGCGAGACCGGCATACGGGCGACCGTTCTGGACAGGAAGAAAATCGAACAGCTCGGCATGGGCGGAGTGACGAATGTGGGCAAAGGAAGCGCGCACGATCCTCGCTTCATCATTCTCGACTACAAGCCGCAGAAGTCAAAGCGCACCGTGGTGCTTGTCGGCAAGGGCGTCACATTCGACAGCGGCGGCATCTCCATCAAGCCCTCTGCCGGCATGGGCGAAATGCGCGCCGATATGCACGGAGGCGCGAGCGTGATCGGCACGCTCGAAGCGGCGGCGCGCCTGAAGCTGCCGGTGCATCTGGTGGGACTCGTGCCCGCCGTCGAAAACATGCCGTCGGGCACGGCGCTGAAGCCGGGCGACATCATCACGCACTACAACGGCATGACGACCGAAGTCGACAACACGGACGCCGAAGGCCGTCTCATTCTTGCCGATGCGCTGAGTTATGCCGCGCGATACAAACCGGATGTGATCATCGATCTGGCCACGCTCACAGGCGCAGCGGTCGTGGCGCTGGGACATCATGCCATGGCGATGCTCGGCACCGACGAGACGGCGATGGCGGACCTGAAGAAAGCGGGCGACCTCACGTACGAACGCGTGTGGCAGCTGCCGCTGTTCGAGGAATACAACAGACAGATCAAAAGCGACGTCGCCGATGTGAAGAATGTGGGCGGACGCTGGGGCGGCGCGATCACCGCGGCGGCCTTCCTCAAGCATTTCGTCGGCGATCACCCATGGGTGCATCTCGACATCGCCGGCCCCTCGTTCTTCGAAGAGGCGCAGGACTACATCCCGAAAGGCGCCACCGGCGTCGGCGTGCGTCTGCTCATTGAATACCTGCGCACGCTTCATTGACTACAATACTCGCATACGATGACATATTCCACATTTGAAACTGAACTCGCGGTCCGGCCGGACGACATCGACATGAACAATCATGTCCACAACACGAAGTATCTCGATTATGTGCTTGCGGCGCGCTACGATCAGATGAAGCGCTGCTACGGCATGGCGATGGATTCGTTTCTTGAGCGGGGCTTGAGCTGGGTGGTGAACACCTGCTTCATCCAGTTCAAGCGTCCCCTCTTTCTCGGCGAATCGATCCGTGTGCGCACGCACATCGCCGAGGTCGCCGATACGCACGCGAAGGTCGCCTTCGAGATCCTGAAGAAAGCCAACGGCAAGCTTTCGGCGGACGGCTATTTCGATTATACGCTCATCAATGCCCGGACCGGCAGAGCGGAGAAGCTTCCGCAGGATGTCATCGAGAAATACAGCATCTGACACGCCAACAACGATCATGCGATGAAATTTCTTCCACTCGGCGGCGCGGACGATATCGGCGCATCCTGCTACTACATCGACAGCGCGGGAACGGGCATCATCCTCGACTGCGGCATGCATCCGCGCAAGACGGGCGCCGATGCGCTTCCGCAGCTCGGCCGGCTGGACGAGCTTCCGGTGGATGCCGTGCTGATCACGCATGCGCACCAGGATCACCTCGATGCGCTTCCCTTTCTTGTGCAGAAGGCGCCGCATGTGCGCATCGTCGCCACGCCGCAGACGCGCGCGCTGGCGGAGCTGACGCTTCACAACGCCGCCGGCATCCTGCAGGAACAGTACGCCGATCATCCCTCGATCAAGCCGTATACGCATGAAGAAATCGATCTGCTCGTGCAGAGCATCGAGTGGCGGAGCTACGAAGAGGAATTCGAGATCCGCGGCTACCGGCATTACGGCAACAGTCCCGTCGTCGCCTCGTTCCACGATGCCGGGCACATTCTCGGATCGGCCGGCATTCTGCTCCGCCATGGCGGCGAGTCGCTCTTTTTCACCGGCGATATCAGTCTGAGCCGGCAGAAGATCCTTCCCGGATGCACGCTTCCGCGCCATGCGGTCGACACGCTCGTGCTGGAATGCACGCACGGCGCGACCGATTCCGCGACGCTTCCGCTCTGGAGCGCCGAAGCGCGGCGCCTGGCGCGCGAAGCAAACCGCGTCTTCGGCAACCGCGGATCGGTGCTCATCCCCGTCTTCGCCCTGGGCAAGATGCAGGAGATGCTCGCCACCGTGTTCGGGCTCATGGAAACCGGGGCAATTCCTGAAGTGCCCGTCTACACAGGCGGGCTGGGCAGGAAGATCTCGATGGTCTACGACAAGAACCGGTTCGTGGTGCCTGTGACCGATACGGACATCGAGCTGCTTGAGTATCCTCAGGAAAGCATCTTCGAGATTCAGCGCTCGGACGATCTCTTTCGCACTCCTTCGATCGTCCTTGTCTCGAGCGGCATGGTCGTTGAAGGCACGACCTCCTTCACGCTCACGAAGCGCTGGCTGCAGCAGAAAGGAAGCGCCATCTTCACGGTGGGTTATATGGATCCTGAGACGCCCGGATACCGGCTCCTTTCGGCGCGGCTCGGCTCCATGGTCCGGCTGACAGAGAGCGACGAGCCGCGTCCGGTGCTCTGCGACATCGTGCCATTCCGCTTCTCGGCGCACGGCAGGCGCGAGGATCTGCTCTCGATCGTCTCGAGCCTCATGCCGAAACGGGTCATTCTCGTGCACGGCGAGGAATCGGCCGTCCATTGGATGGGAAACGCCATTCTGGAGGCGTATCCGGACATGAAGGTCCACGCGGCCGAGATCGGGAAAGAAATCCCGCTCTCGTAATGCATGCGCGAAAATGGACTTGCATTTCCGGCAAATATTCGATATATTTTATACGATTTATATCCTACTAGAGAAAGGACTGAACAATACCATGGCCAAAGTTTGTGAAGTGTGCGGAAAGAAACCTATTGCAGGACATCACGTCAGCCACGCCAACAACAGAACACCGCGCCGCTGGCTGCCGAATTTGCAGGAAGTTCGTGCCATCGTCAACGGTTCTGTGAAGCGCGTGCGCATCTGCACCTCTTGCTTGAAAGCGGACAAGATCCAGAAAGCTGTCTGATTTTTGAACGCACGGTTTTGAACTGCAAAAGGTCATCGACGCACGGTGACCTTTTCTTATTTTCAGTCACGTTCCCTGAGCCTATGTCTCCTCCCAATCAGCTCACATTGCTTCGAGTACTGCTGACACCCATCTTTATCGTGCTCCTGTTTTCCGATTCCTCCTCGAGCCGCGAGATCGGCTTCGGCGTGTACATCATCGCTGCGCTGACCGACTGGTACGACGGATACGTCGCCCGCCGCTGGGGCTACATTACGCGCTGGGGAAAATTCTTCGATCCTCTGGCGGACAAGGTGCTCACCTCCGCCGCATTCGTCTCCTTTGCCGTCATCGGCTACGCCGCCTGGTGGATGGTGTGGGTGATCGTCGTGCGCGATCTGGTGATCACGACGCTCCGCTCGTATGCCGAGCTCAGGAACAAGCCGATCGACACCAGCATGTTCGCCAAGACGAAGACGATGCTGCAGCTGGTGGTGATCTATCTTCTTCTCATCATCTATATCGTCCGAGGCGACGAATCGCTCTATGCGAAATTCGGCGCGCTCGTCGACACCGTGGGCCAGCCTGTCGTCATCACCTCGTCGATGCTCGTCGTCACGCTCCTCACGGCATGGACCGGCGTGATGTATTTCATCAACAACCGCACGATTCTCAAGGAACTGTTCTCTTCCAATGGCCGCCTCCCCGAATCAGAGTAAGCCGGGACTTTCAGGGCTTTCGTTCTTCGACCGGTTCATCGCGACCGGTTTTTTTTCAGGCTTCTTCCCTGTTGCTCCGGGCACGGCCGGCTCCGCCGCGGCGCTGCTCTTTTTTCTCATTCCCGGATTTTCCGCATGGTATGTGCTCATTCCCGCATCCGTGATCCTCTTCGCGCTTGGAGGGCGTGCAGCCGGCAAGGCGGAAGCGCTGCTCGGGCAGGATCCGTCTTTTGTGACGGTCGATGAAGTGGTGGGTATGTGGACGAGCCTGTGGCTTGTGCCGCTGACGGTGACGACGGCCGCTGCCGCCTTCTTCCTGTTCAGACTCTTCGACATCATCAAGCCGTCTCCGGCCCGGTGGTTCGATAAAAAAAGCGGCGGATGGAACATCATGCTCGATGATGTCATCGCCGCTGTATATACGAATCTCGTGCTGCAGATCGCCGTCCGGGTGTTCTGACTTAGACGATCTTCACGATCTCCTGCTGTATGGGAAGCCCGGGAATGGTCACCTCGCCCTTATCGCCGATGTAGACGTCGATCTCGAGACGCACGCCGAACTCTTCCGGCAGATACACCCCGGGCTCGATCGAGAAGCAGGTGCGCGGGATGAGCTCGCGCTCGTCATGCGTTTCGAAGTTGTCGATATTGGCGCCGTTGCCGTGCACTTCCTCGCCGATATTGTGCCCGGTGCGGTGAATGAAATACTCGCCGAATCCCCGCTCCTCGATGTAGCGGCGCGTGACATCGTCCACGTCGCAGCCGGCCACTTTCCGTCCCGCCGCGAACTCCTGCTTCAGATACTCGACCGCCGCGTCGCGTCCTCCCTTCACGACATTGAACACGCGCTGGTATTTTTCGGGGATCGTCTCGCCCACGTAGGCCACCCAGGTGATATCGGCATAGACCGCGCCCGGTTTCTTCTTCTTTGCCCAGAGATCGATGAGCACGTAATCGCCTTTTCGGATCACGCTTGAACGCTCTTTCGTCGGCTCATAGTGCGGATTGGCGCCGTTGCCGTTGACCGAGCAGTTCGGATCGGCATAGGTGATCATCTCGTGCGCGGCGAACTCGCGGAGCATCGTCTGCTGTACATCATACTCGGTGACCGTCCTTCCGGCGCGCAGCTCATCGCCGATGAAGGAGAATGCCACATCGACCGTCCGGCGCAGTACATGCGCCGATTCGAGCATATCCTGATACTGCTCGTCGGTCCACCTGGCCTCGAAATACTGCACGATGTCGCCCGACGAGACGACCGTCGTGCCGAAGGAGCGGATGAATTCGATCGTGCCGGCGTCCACTTTTGAAAGATACGGAATGGCATTGCCCGGAGAATATTCCATGGCCACCGTGCCCGCTCCGGCAAGCAGCGACTTCACGCCGTCCTGAAGCGTGGTCCATTTGCTGTAGACCGCTTTCGTTCCCGGAAGATGATCGAGCGCGAACTGTTCGATGCCGTGCACAAGCTTGCGCGGCTCGCCTATGGCGGGGATGAAGTAGAAGTGCCTCCGCGAAAGGAACACATCAGCGGGCATCTCGAGGATCTTCGTGGCGAAGACATTCGTCCCCCTGAAATTGTAGAGCAGCCATCCGTCCAGTCCTGTGTCGCGGAGCCGCTGCTGAATGTGTTCGATCTTTTGGGCGAGTGCGGTTGATGTCGGCATGAAAATAGTCTCCAGAAGGTGAAGGGTGAATTGTTGAATATAGCAATTTCATACGGAAAAAAAAATCCCCGCGCCTGTTCGTGCAGGCGCGGGGATCCGGAAACCGCGTGTTCAGTGTGGTTCTATCTAGTGCAGCATGCTTCTTAGTACATGTCGCCCATGCCGCCGCCCGGAGGCATGGCAGGCATTGCCGGCTTCTTCTCTTCCGGCTTCTCGACGATCGTTGCTTCGGTCGTGAGAAGGAGCGATGCGACGCTGGCAGCGTTTTCGATCGCGATGCGCGTAACCTTCGTCGGATCGATGACGCCCGCTTTCACGAGATCTTCGTAGGTCTCGGTGAGCGCGTTGAAGCCGTTGTCTCCCTTGCTCGAGAGCACCTTGTCGACCACGACCGAGCCTTCGAGGCCGGCGTTGTTGACGATCTGGCGGATCGGCTCTTCCAGGGCGCGGCGGATGATCTGCACGCCGGTCTTCTGGTCGATGTTCGTCGTCTTCACGTTGTCGAGTCCCGGAATGGCGCGCAGCAGCGCGACGCCGCCGCCGGGGACGATGCCTTCTTCAACAGCCGCGCGCGTGGCATGGAGCGCATCCTCGACGCGGGCCTTCTTTTCCTTCATTTCCACTTCGGTCGATGCGCCGATCTTCAGCACGGCCACGCCGCCCGAGAGCTTCGCAAGGCGTTCCTGCAGCTTTTCCTTGTCGTAATCCGACGTGGTTTTCTCGATCTGTGCGCGGATCTCGTTGACGCGCTTCTTGATGTCTTCCTTCTTGCCGGCGCCTTCGACGATCGTCGTGTTGTCTTTGTCGATCACGACCTTCTTGGCCGTGCCGAGCTGCGCGACGGTGGCGTTCTCAAGCTTGTAGCCCATCTCTTCGGCGATCACCTTGCCGTTGGTGAGCACAGCGATGTCTTCGAGCATGGCCTTGCGGCGGTCGCCGAATCCCGGCGCCTTCACCGCTGCCACGCGGAGCGTGCCGCGGAGCTTGTTCACCACGAGCGTGGCGAGCGCTTCGCCTTCCACTTCTTCGGCGATGATCATGATCGAGCGGTCGGACTGTGCCGCCTTCTCGAGAATCGGAAGAAGGTCCTTCATCGAGCCGATCTTCTTGTCGTGGATCAGGATGTACGGATCTTCAAGCACCGCTTCCATCGTGTCGGCATCGGTCACGAAATACGGCGAGAGATAGCCGCGGTCGAACTGCATGCCTTCCACCACATCCATCAGCGTCTCGGTTCCCTTCGCCTCTTCGACCGTGATGACGCCGTCCTTGCCGACTTTCTCCATCGCATCGGCGATCAGGTTGCCGATCTTCTCGTCGTTGTTCGCCGAGATCGTGCCGACCTGGGCGATTTCCTTCTTGCCTTCGACCGGACGGCTGATCATCTTCAGATCCTCAACCACATTGGCCACGGCGAGATCGATGCCGCGCTTCAGATCCATCGGATTGGCGCCGGCGGTGACGTTCTTCAGTCCTTCACGCACGATCGCCTGCGCAAGCACGGTTGCCGTCGTGGTGCCGTCTCCGGCCACATCGGACGTCTTTGAGGCGACTTCGCGCACCATCTGCGCGCCGAGGTTTTCAACGGGATCGCTCAGTTCGATTTCCTTCGCCACCGTGACGCCGTCCTTCGTGACGGTCGGTGCGCCGAATTTCTTGTCGATCACGACGTTGCGGCCCTTGGGACCGAGTGTCACTTTCACTGCATTGGCGAGTTGATCGACACCGCGCTTGAGAGCGGAACGAGCGTCAACTTCATATTGGATAAGTTTTGCTGCCATTGGAATCGACTCCTTCAATTATTATTTGATCTCAGACCGTGTGATTACATGATCGCAAAGATATCGCTTTCACGCATAATGAGGACTTCCTCGCCTTCGACTGTCACTTCCGTCCCCGAATATTTTCCATACAGCACCTTGTCTCCCACCTTCACTTCCAGCGCAATTTTCTTGCCGTCATCGGTCGTCTTGCCGGGACCGACAGCGACGACTTCGCCCCACACGGGTTTCTCTTTTGCCGTATCGGGAAGGAACAGGCCGCCTTTTGTCTTATCTTCTGCAACAGCAGGCTTCACAACAATTCTGTCTGCCAATGGTTTTAATTTCATTGCATCCTCCTATGAGATTGTGTTATGGTGTAACGAACTTAAGGGACAGTAGATAACAAGACAGGGCTGCGCGTTGATTAGCACTCGCCTTCAACGAGTGCTAATATACGAACCTCGAAACGGATTGTCAAGTTCCGGAGGCCGCCCCACAGGGGAAAATAATTTCCCTTCTCTGTAATTACTCCTTCCGCCATCGGGCATCGACGCTGCAGGCTGAAATAAATTCAGTCTTCGCGCATTTTTTCTTTACTCATTAAGTCATTTTTCATTATATTATGCCGTTTTGTTAACCGTTCACCCCTTTCCACTTCCCATTCTCAAAAAAGGAGTCTGCGCGTGAGCACATTCGTCGGTATCGAAGAAAAACTATCCATCGCCAAATCCATCCCCTTGAGTTTTCAGCATCTCTTTGCCATGTTCGGCGCCACGATTCTCGTCCCCCTGCTTCTGGGCGTTGATCCCGCGGTCGCCCTCCTGATGAACGGCATCGGCACGCTGCTCTATACGCTCGTGACCAAAGGGAAAATTCCGGCCTATCTCGGCTCGAGCTTCGCCTTCATCGCTCCGGCCACGCTCATCATCAACTCCTACGGCGGATTTTCCCATGCGCAAAGCGGCTTCATCCTCTTCGGATGCTTTTTCATCGTCGTCTCCTTCATCATCCGCTGGGTCGGCATTCGCTGGATCCACATCGTCATGCCGCCGCCCGTGATGGGCGCCGTCGTGGCGGTGATCGGCCTCGAGCTGGCGCCCGTCGCCGCCAATATGTCCGGTCTTGTCGTCACGGCGGCCGCGCCGATGAACATCGATGTCGTCATGGTTTCGATGTTCACGCTCCTGGTCGGCATTCTGGGTTCGATCGTCTTCCGCGGCTTCATGAAGATCATTCCGATCCTCACGGCCGTCGTGATCGGGTACGTTTTCGCCCTCGCCAAGGGCATGGTCGATTTCACGACGATCGCCAATGCGCCATGGTTCAAGCTGCCCGCGTTTTCCGCCCCGGTCTTCGACGTGAATGCGATGATCATCATCGCTCCGGCCTGCCTCGTCGTCTTGGCCGAGCACATCGGACATTTGATCGTGACGGGCAACGTGACCGAACGCGATCTCATGAAGGATCCGGGACTGCATCTCTCACTTCTGGGTGACGGCTTAAGCAACCTGCTTTCGGGCGCGGCCGGCTCGCCGCCGAACACGACATACGGCGAGAATATCGGCGTCATGGCCATCACGCGCGTTTATTCGGTGTGGGTGATCCGCGGAGCGGCGGTGATCGCGATCCTGCTTTCGGGCATCGGCAAGGTCGCCGCGGCCATCCAGTCGATTCCCACAGCGGTCATGGGCGGCATCTCGCTCCTGCTCTACGGCGTCATCGCCAGTTCCGGTATCCGCATGCTCGTCGATCAGAAAGTGGATTTTTCGAAGAGCGCGAATATGGTGCTCGCGGCCGTCACGTTCGTCATCGGCGTGAGCGGCGCGGCCATCACCATCGGCACGGTCGAACTCAAAGGCATGGCACTGGCCGCCGTCTCGGGCGTCGTGCTCTCGATTATTTTTTATGCCCTTCACCGGGCGGGACTGATGAACGACACGTACGATATTCACGGTTCATAAGGATAGCACAAGTCCATTAATATCAAGCACTTAATATTCTCTTCCTCGTACGGTTTCACAGTGTGCGGCGCTCGTTCCCGATCCGGTGCCGCACATTTTTTTTCCGGCTCCCTCTTGCGTTTTGCCGTTCCTTCTGGTATCTTGGATAAAGGACCAAACTGTCTGTTTATGAAAACCACGACGCTCCATACATTCCTGACCGTGCTGACGCTTGCCGTCATGACGCTCACCTCGACGGGCTTCACGGCGGTCGTGCGTTATTGCACGATGGGGGATATTGCGGAGTGCTGCTGCGAAGAAATGCAGACGGTTCCCGTTCCGGATGCTCCGACGGTGAAGGCGCCCGAGATGTCGTGCAACGTGCAGACCATCGCCGGCGGCCGGAATGAAATCGATGCGACCGTGCAATCGATCGCGGCCGATGCAGCCCCCGCGTTGGACGTCGTCCTTTCCGGATACGATGCCTCTCAGATGGCGGCGCCGGAATTCCCCTGCCCGCTGTTCACGCTCGATCATGCCGCGCCGCCCGGCGTCGACATCTACATACGCGTCAACTCATTTCTGATTTAAGATTCTCCGAATCGTTTTCCTTTTCATGTGTTTCACATGGATGAAGGGGTGCGTACGGCCACGCCGTCACCGCGCTCGCTTCGCATTCCATGTGAAAGGAAATCCATTTCACTTCGGAGAAAACAATGATCGAACGTATCATCGATTGGAGCGCCAACAACCGCTTCATCGTCATTCTTATCTATGTGCTCCTTGCCGGCGCCGGTATCTACGCCGTGGCGACGATGCCGGTC
This sequence comes from Acidobacteriota bacterium, assembly GCA_050258555.1. GTDB lineage: Bacteria > Bacteroidota > Ignavibacteria > UBA10030 > UBA8401 > CAISDA01. The sequence continues at coordinate 12,532 of JBLMZA010000125.1, forward strand.
GATGCAATCCCCGACCTTTCGGAAAACCAGGTCATCGTGTTTACCGAATGGATGGGACGCTCGCCCGAGATCGTCGAGCAGCAGGTCACCTATCCCCTCTCGTCGGCGCTGCAGGGACTGCCGCAGGTGAAGGCCGTCCGCGCCTCCTCCATGTTCGGCATGTCGTTCATCTTCGTCATCTTCGACGACAAGACCGACCTGTCCTTTGCGCGCAATAAAATCATCGAAAAGCTCGCGCTCGTGCGCACGACGCTTCCGCCGGGCGTCACGCCGGTGCTGGGTCCGGAAGGCACGGGCGTGGGCCACGTCTTCTGGTATACGATCGAAGGAAAGCAGTATGACCTTGCCGCGCTGCGATCGATACAGGACTGGTATGTGCGCGACAAGCTCGTCTCGGTCGAAGGCGTCGCCGAGATCGCCAGCATCGGAGGATTCGTCAAGCAGTATCAGGTCGACATCGATCCGAACAAGCTGCGGGGCTACGGACTGACCGTGGGCGACGTGGCTTCCGCCATTCAACGCAACAACAACGAAGTCGGCGGCAAGCTGCTTGAAATCAGCAGCGCCGAATATTTCGTCCGCGGCCAGGGCTACATCCAGTCCACCGAGGATGTGGGCAACATCCTCGTGAAGCAGACCGCAGGCGGCGTTCCCGTTCCGCTGAAAAATGTCGCCGTCGTGCAGCTGGGCGGCGAAATCCGCCGCGGCGTGCTCGAGAAGGACGGCACGGGCGAAGCCGTGGGCGGCATCGTCGTCATGCGCCAGAATGAAAACGCACGCGAGGTGATCGAGAAGGTCAAGGAGCGGATCAACGAGATTTCACCCGGTCTTCCCGAAGGCGTCAAAATCGTGCCTTCGTACGACCGCTCGACGCTCATCGAAGCGGCGGTCGGCACGCTCGACCGCGCATTGATCGAGGCGAGCCTCATTGTGGCGCTCGTGGTCACCGTGTTCCTTCTCCACTTCCGATCGATCGTGCGCATCCTGATCGAGCTTCCGGTCTCGGTGCTCCTTTCGTTCATCCTCATGCGGCTCTTCGGCATCACCTCCAACATCATGTCGCTCGGCGGCATCGTGCTCGCGATCGGCGTGATCGTCGACTCCTCGATCGTGCTGGTCGAAAACGCGTACCGCAACATCGCCAATGCGATGGCGAAAAAAGGATCGCTCACGAACGAGGAATACAAGCGGATCTCGATCATGTCGGCAAAGCAGGTCGGACGCGCGATTTTCTTTTCCGAACTGATCATCCTTGTCGGCTTCCTGCCGGTCTTTCTGCTCACCGGACAGGAAGGCAAGCTCTTCCATCCGCTGGCATTCACCAAGACATTCGTCATGATCGCCTCGGCCGGCGTCGTGATCACGCTCATTCCCGTACTGATGACGATGCTCATGCGCGGCACGTTCCGTCCCGATACGGCCAATCCCGTCTCGCGCTTCTTCATCCGTCTCTATGAGCCGGTGATCCACTGGGTGCTGAAGCACCGCCGGATCACGATCGCGATCAATGTCCTGGCGCTTCTCATCACCATCCCGATGGTGCTCTCGATCGGTTCCGAATTCATGCCGCCGCTCGATGAAGGCTCGCTGCTCTATATGCCCGTCACGCTTCCCAACGCTTCGGTGGGCGAAGTGAGCCGCATCATGGCGCTGCAGGATAAGATCATCCATGAGGTGCCGGAAGTGGCGCATGTGCTCGGCAAGGCGGGCCGCGCCGAAACAGCGACCGACAACGCGCCCACGAGCATGATCGAAACGATCATCCTTTTGAAGCCGAAGAGCGAATGGCGGCCCGGCATCACGAAAAACGACATCGTGCAGGAGCTCGATTCGAAGCTGCAGATCCCCGGCACGCGCAACGGCTGGACGCAGCCGATCATCAACCGCATCAACATGCTCTCGACCGGCGTGCGGACCGATATCGGCTTCAAGATCTTCGGTCCGAATCTCGATTCGCTCGAGCGCTTCTCGATCGAGGCGGAAAACATCCTGCGCACGGTGCCCGGCGCGGCCGACGTGGTGGCCGAACGCATCGGACAGGGCTATTATGTCGATATCGTGCCGAAGAAGGATGCACTGGCGCGTTTCGGACTCAATGTCGGCGACGCGCAGGATCTGATCGAGACGGCAATCGGCGGACAGAATCTCGGCATCGTCTATGAAGGCCGCATGCGCTTCCCCATCCGTCTCCGCTTTCAGCGCGAGTACAGGGACAACGTCGAGGAGATGCGGCGACTGCCAATTCCCGTCCGGACGGCATCGGCTGCCGGCCTCTCCCCAATGGCCTCGGCAGTCGCGCCCGCCGGCATGGGCTCGGGCGGCGCATCGGGTGGCATGGGCGCTGGATCGATGGGCGCCTCCGCCTCTTCCGGGATGAGCGCATTGTCTGCTTCGATGAATGCCGGCGCGGGAGCGTCGACGTCGTCATTCGGCGCTTCATCGCTCACCGATGCCGGAGGCGATGCGTCGCAGGCCTATGTTCCCCTTTCCGAAGTGGCCGATGTGAATATCGTCTCGGGTCCGCCCATGATCAGTTCCGAAAACGGCCAGCTGCGCGCGATCGTCTACATGAACGTGCGCGGACGCGACATGGGTTCGACCATGGAGGATGCAAAGACGGCGATCGCGCAGAAGCTGAATCTCCCCGCCGGCTATTCATACACATGGAGCGGACAGTACGAGCATAAGGTGCGCGCGCAGCAGACGCTCATGTACATCATGCCGATCGTCTTTTTGATCATCTTCCTTTTGCTGTATTTCACGTTCAAGGATTATCTGGAAGCATTCGTCGTCATGCTCTCGGTTCCCTTTGCGCTCATCGGCGGCGTCTACATGATCTACTTCCTGGGATACAACTTCTCCGTCGCCGTCTGGGTCGGGTTCATTGCGCTCTACGGCATCGCGGTGGAAACCGGCGTGGTGATGGTCGTGTATCTGCACGAGGCGCTGGACCGGAAGCTCAAGGCACACTTGAACGGCGAGCGCGGACCGATCACTGTCGACGATATTTACGATGCGGCCGTTGAAGGATCCGTCCTCCGTCTCCGTCCGAAGATCATGACCGTCGCCACTTCGATGATGGGACTCATTCCCGTGATGTGGGCGTCGGGCGCGGGCGCCGATGTCATGAAACCATTGACCGCGCCGATGATCGGCGGACTGTTCACGTCGGCCGTGCATGTGCTCGTGGTGACCCCCGTGCTCTTTGTCATCATGAAGCAGCACGCGCTCAAAAAAGGACGGCTCCAGCTTTCGAAGATGGCCGGATTCATGAAGGAGGGCGAATAATGAAAACGATCACATGTGTCCTTTTGCTGCTTTTCTCGATCACAGCAACGAGCGGAATAACATCGGCGCAGTCGCTCGATTCATTGCTTCGCGACGCATACCGGAACAATCCGCAGCTGCAGTCGGCAGGCCATCAGATCGAGGCGGCCGCCTCGCGCGCCGCGGCGGCAGGGGCGCTTCCCGCTCCGTCGCTCGGCATCGAGTTCAGCCAGGTGCCCTTCGGCAGCGCCGATATCGTCAACGGCGCCGTCTCGAACAACATCTCCTTCTCGCAGATGCTCATGCTCGGAGGCAAGCTATCGGCCATGCAGGAGATGGAAAAAATCCGCGGCTCGAGATTCGAACACGTCCAGGAGTCTCTGCTCGTCCGGATCCGCGCCAATGTGAAAATGAACTACGTGCGTCTCTGGCGCATCGACCGGCAGATCGAATTCCAGCACCGCACGATTCGTCTGCTCGAGGAGCTCGGCGCGTCGCTGCGCTCGCGCCTCGCGACGAACCGCACGCGTTCGGCTGACGTGCTCGTTGTGGAATCGGAGATCGAGTCGGAACGCGCCCGGCTCGATGAACTCTCGGCTCAGCGCATGAACGCGCAGAATGCGCTTGCCGCGCTCTGCGCCCCGCAGGTGCAGGCCTCACGCCCTTCCATGCGCATGGGCACGCTCGATACCGCGCGCATGGAGATGAACGGGCGCGGCTCTGGGCGCGCCGACCTTCGCAGGCTGCTCGGCTCCTTGAACGGCGGCTATGCGATCGTCCCGGACAGCGTGCTTCCGGCGCCGCCTGCCGAGCTTTCCGAGGAAGCGCTGGCCGAGAATCTTCTGGCGTACAATCCTTCGCTTCAGGCGATGGAGCATATGAAGCTCATGAACGAGGCGGGAATCGCCGCCGCGAACAAAGAGCTCATTCCCGATGTTATGCTCCAGGCGATGGTCATGCGCATGCCGAACGGCATGATCCTCACAAGCGGCGCACGTTCGGCCGAAGCGGTCGCGCAATCGGCGATGGGGATGCCCATGGGAAAGACCGAATGGATGTACAGCCTCATGGCCTCCGTCACGCTGCCGTTCATGCCCTGGTCCTCGCAGCGCTCGACCGCGCGGGCCGACGAGATGCGCTCGCTGAACCTGAGCGTCGATGCCGAAGAGCGCACGATGCAGCGTGAGATGCTCGCACAGCTGCGCTCGTCGCTGAATACGTACCGCATGCAGGATTCGCTCGCGCGCCGCTACGGCAGCCGCGTTGTTCCCCTGGCGCTCCAGGCTGCCGAGGCGCAGACTGTTGCCTATCAGACGGGCCAGGCGCCGCTCCAGTCGGTGATCGATGCGCGGCGCATGGTGATCATGAAGCAGGACGATTACCTGATGGCGATCATGAATCAGCACATGGCATTGATTGAACTTGAAATGATGGTTGGAGTCCCTCTTCAGTAACGCTTTATATCAAAAGGAGAATACAATGAAAACAGCGGCAGTTATCGTTGCAGCACTCATGCTGATCGGATCGGTCATGACCGGTTCCACGGCGGCATTCGCGCAGTCACCGTCGAAGGAAAAGACGAAGACACAGAAATCCAAAGTCATCTACCAGTGTCCGATGCATCCGGAAGTGACATCCGATAAGCCGGGCACATGTCCCAAATGCAAGATGGACCTCGTGAAGGTGGAAAAGAAATCCGCTCCCTCGAAGCAGAAGGAAAAGAAGGCGCCGGCGTTGCAGGAAAAGAGCGCGCCCTCGAAGCAGGCCCCCGCTCAGAACTCGGGCGTGCGGGCGGCGCAGGCAGGCGATACCGCATCGGTCGTCTACACCTGCCCGATGCATCCCGATGTCACATCGAGCCAGCCGGGCAAGTGTCCGCGCTGCAAGATGGATCTCGTGAAAAAGAATACAGACCACTAACCGTTATTGCAATGGACTTTCAACCAATCATCATGACCATAACACGCACACGCATGATCGTCGCGGCGCTCGCCGCGGCGGTCATTCTTTCCTCATGCGGAAAGACAACGGAAACGCATGAACACGGCGCCGACAGCACGAAGACCGCCGCCGCCGAAGATTATTACACCTGCCCCATGCACCCGCAGGTGCATTCGGACAAGCCCGGGTCCTGCCCCATCTGCCATATGGATCTTGTGAAGGCAAGCTCGGTCGCAGGAACACAGTCGGCCGGCGGAGCGCTCACGCTGAACGAGCGGAGCCAGTCGCTCGCCAACGTCTCCACCGCTCCCGTATCGATGACGGAAATCGGACAGCCCATCCGCGCATTCGGTACGCTCGAGATCCCCGAACCGAACCGCACGGTCATCAGCGCGCGCTTCAGCGGACGCATCGAAAAGCTTCGTGTCTCTTCAATCGGCACGCCGGTGCGCAAGGGAGAGCCGCTCTTCGACATCTACAGTCCGGACATCGTGCAGGCCGGGAACGACTATGCGCAGGCATACAGAAACGCCGGCGGCCTGACCACCATGCAGGAAACCGCACCGTCTTCCGGTCCTGCGGCACAGACCGGCTCGGGCGCCGCGGCGCAGGCGCAGCTTCTCTCGGCAATGCGCTCGAAGCTGCAGCTGCTCGGATTCACCGCCGGTCAGATCCATGCGCTCGAGACAGGCAACGCACCCTCGCTTGTCTTTACGTACCATTCCCCCGCTTCCGGCATCGTCGTCGATAAGAAGATCGTGGAAGGAATGTATGTATCGGAAGGGCAGCCGCTGTTCGAGATCTCGGATCTTTCCACGCTCTGGAACATCGCCGATGTCTATGAAGCCGACGCCGCGCTCATACGCAAAGGAAACAAGGCGGAGATCTCGCTCCAGAATCAGGGCGGCCGCACATACACCGGCACGGTGACGTTCATCTATCCCGTCGTGAATCCGCAGTCGCGCACGGTGCGCGTCCGCCTCACGGTGAATAATGCCGGCGGCGCGCTGCGTCCGAACATGTACACGCAGACGGTCTTCGACGCGCATCCGCGCATGGCGCTCACCGTGCCCGCGACGGCCGTGCTCGTGACAGGCAAGCGCAATCTCGTGTATGTGAAGACCGACAATGAAGGACGGTTCGAGCCGCGCGAGGTGACGCTGGGCATCAAGGCCGGAGGCAGATATGAAATCACATCCGGCCTTCATGAAGGAGAGATCGTGGTGACCGAAGGCGGCTATCTGATCGATTCGGAAAGCCAGCTGCGGTCGGGCGGCATGAAGTAAGACTCGAACAACGGTGTTCGCTCCGAAGCCCCATTCGCATGCAGGACAGGTGCGGGTGGGGCTTTTCTGTCAGGATTTGGCGCGCAGGTACTGATCGGGCCACGGAACATCGGCGCGAAGCGCCTTGGCCGCATGGAGAGGCCAGTACGGATCGCGCAGGATCTCGCGTGCCAGCAGCACGACATCGCCCTGCCCCGTGCGCACGATGGTTTCGGCCTGCTCGGCGGTGGTGATCATTCCCACGGCCGCGGTCATGAGGCCCGTCTCGCGTCTGATCTTCTCGGCAAATTCCGTCTGGTAACCGGCGCCGACGGGAATCGATGCCTTAGCCGCATTGCCTCCGCTCGATGCATCGATGAGATCCACGCCTTCTTCCTTCAGCATGCGCGCCAGTATAACCGTCTGATCGCAATCCCAGCCTCCCTCCACCCAATCGGTGCACGACACCCGCGCAAAGAGCGGCATCGCATCCGGTATTACCGCCCGGACGGCGCGGGCGATCCCGAGCGCGAAGCGGCACCGGTTCTCGAGCGAGCCTCCGTATTCGTCGCTTCGCCCATTGGACAGCGGCGAAAGAAACTGATGGATGAGATAGCCGTGCGCCATGTGCAGTTCAAGAAAATCATATCCCGCATCGATCGCACGGCGCGCCGCGGCCGCGAAATCATCCGTGACCTGTTGAATTGCTTCACGCGTCATTTCGCGGGGCTGGGGATACCCTTCCGTGAAGGCAAGGGGACTCGGCGCAACGACGTCCCATCCGCCGTCTTCCTTCTTCACTTCGCCTGTTCCTTTCCACGGCGAATACGTGGAGGCCTTTCTTCCCGCATGACCGAGCTGTACGCCGATCCTGCAGCCATATGCGTGCACGAACCCGGTGATGCGGTGCCAGGCTTCCGTCTGTGCATCGTTCCAGAGGCCGGCATCGTCCGGAGAGATGCGACCCTCGGGTGAAACGGCCGTGGCCTCCTGAATGATGAAGCCGGCGCCGCCCACGGCGCGGCTGCCGAGATGAACGAAATGCCAGTCGTTCGGCAGGCCGTCAACGCTGCTGTACTGGCACATAGGAGAAACGCCGATGCGGTTTCTGAATTCGAGGCCGCGTATGCGAAGGGTGGAAAATAATCTGCTCATAGTGTCCTGGTTCTTTTCGGAAGGTACGAAGAATCTGCGTATATTGCCTCATTCATCATTCAGGAGCCGTCATTCCATGAAAAATAATTCCGATGCCCGATCGCGCATCGTGCGCATGCGCCTTTTTCACCAGCAGATTCTCGGCACACAGCATGCGTCTCCGGTTGATGTCGTCCGGCATCTGGGAGCGATGCAGGCGCAGGATTACGCGGGAGCGAAATGGTCGGTCGCGCTTCGACTTGAATCGGCCACCGATGCCGATGTGGAATCCGCCATCGCGCGCAGAGAGATCGTCCGCACATGGCCTCAGCGCGGAACGCTCCACTTCGTCGCAGCAGGCGACATCCGGTGGATGCTCGAGCTGCTGGCGCCGCGCACGATCGCCGGAAGCGCGCGAAGAAATCAGCGGCTGGAAATCGATGCAGCGGTTTTAAAGACGGCGTTCAGAACGCTTGAAAAAACGCTCGAAGGCGGCAGGATCGTTGCGCGTCCCGATGTGATGCAGGCCTTCGAAGAAGCCGGCATCTCGACGGCAAACAACCGCGGCTATCATCTTCTGTGGCAGGCGGCTCTGGCACGGCTCATCTGCTTCGGTCCGCTGAAGGGCAAACAGCATTCATTCGTGCTGCTCGATGAATGGCTGCCCGAAGCGAACCACGGCCTCTCGCGCGAGGAAATGCTCTCGCGCATTGCAGCGCGCTATTTCACAAGCCGCGGTCCCGCAACGCTGAAGGATTTCATCTGGTGGTCGGGACTCACCGCCGGCGAAGCGCGCCAGGCTGTGCATCTGGCCGGACGGTCGCTCGTGCAGGAAACGATCGACGGCACGGATTATCTGCTTTCCTCAAATGCGTCGGAACCTCCTGCCGGCCCGATCGAGGCGCTATTGCTTCCCGGTTTCGATGAATACCTGCTCGGCTATGCCGACCGCAGCGCCGTTCTCGATCCGGCATTCGCGCAGAAGATCGTCCCCGGCAGCAACGGCATGTTTCTCTCCACGATCGTGATCGACGGACGCGTGGAGGGCGTCTGGAAGAAAGCAATGAAGAAAAAAGAAGGCGTCATCACGCTCGAACCGTTCCGCGCGCTCACGAAGAAGGAGCTCGGCGCGCTCTCACTTCCCGCCCGGCGCTTCAGCACCTACTGCGGCCTCTCCTATGCGATTCAGCCGCAATGACGATGCGGCGATGCAGGCGCTCAGAGCTTCGGCGTGAATTGTGAAAGATCGTAGAGCCCGAGCGTGCGCTCGATCGTTTCGACGCGGTGCAATACGCTCTCGAATCCGTCGCTTCCGAATTTTTTCTTTTCCTCTTTCTCGAACTCTTCGCCGAGAGCGTCGTATTCATGCTTCGAGACGAGCTTTTTGAATGCGGGAAAGAGGATCGTATCCTCCCTCGATTCATGCGGCCGATACATGCGGTTGAACGATGCAATACTTCCTGCGACATCCTTCGCCGTTTTGGCATCCTTCAGATCCGAAGCGTTGGCATGCTTGATGATGAATCCGGTCAGGTCCCTTCCGGCATCATGCTGCGTATGGAGCGTGTCGACCAGCTCCGTCATCTGCTTCGCCTTCTCGAACCGGCTGAAGAGATGGTCCTCTTCGAGCTTCTCGTGATACTCCTCGATGAATTCCTTGATGATCGAGGCCGCATTTTTCAGCGCATCGGGCGGAAACTCCTTCTTCGCATTCATGCGGTGCACAACATCGTCATAAATCAGCAGCACCCGGTTCAGGAGCCCGTGCTCGCGCATCAGATCCTCGGTAGCGGAAACTTCCTCTTCTTCGGCCGCGCGCATGCGCGCCATGACGGCACTCGGCATCAGGGCTTCCGCCCACAGCCCCGATCCTACGACCATGCCGGCCTGTGTGATGAATGTTCGCCTGCTCGTATCCATGCTCCCCTCCTCTTTCGTCTTCTCTCCCTGAAGCGTGTGTGCATTCACTCACTCAACACGGCAACTATGCCGATAATTCCGGGCTTAAAAGGACCGCTCTGCCGCTTCTTTAATATCGGGAACCTCGAGAATGCGCTTCGCATATCCGTTCCGCGCGCAGTTGATCATCGCGAGCCCGATCTCCTCGAGCGTGCATGTGTAGTTCGGCGCGAGCCGTTTCAATAACGGATATAAGGGCACAATCACCTTGTGGATCTTGTAGGCGTGCGCGAGTCCCGGCGTCGGCTGTATGTAGGCGGGCCGGAACATGTATGCCCGCCGGAAGAGCGCCATCAGATCGTTCTCCGTCTTCCCCTTCACGCGCGCCCACATGCTTCGCCCCTTTTCGCTGCTGTCGGTGCCGGCGCCGGACACATACGTCACCGCCGCATCGGGCTCCGCAAGCGAGAGCGCCCGGGCGAGCGACAACGTATAATCGTATGTGATGCGCCGGTAGTCCTCCTCCTTCATCCCGATCGATGAGACGCCCATGCACAGGAATGCGGCGTTGTATCCTGTGAGTTCCTGTGCAATTGCGGAAAAGTCGGAGAAATCCGGATGGATGATCTCGTGCAGCTTCGCGTGTACAATGCCGCAGGGCCGGCGGTTGATGGCAAGCACGCGCTCGACGACGGGATGCCGCAGGCATTCATGAAGAACGCCCTCGCCCACCATGCCTGTGGAACCGGTGACGATCGCTCGGATGTTCATGCGCGGATGTTCCTTTCTTGTTTGTAGACGCGGAATGCAGTCGGCATAATATACAGATTTTTCTTCAGACTTGATTCTGAAGCCGCGCCGACGTATACTCTTATGCAACTTTTTCCCGGCTCATTCCGTATCAATACGATCGTCTCACAGCATCCGGATCACTATGCCCGCACAGAAGCGTTCCGAACGTCTCTCGGCCGCCGCCGTCATCATCGCGCTGTCCGGCGTTCTTCTCCATGTCGTCGTCAACTACATCACGCCCTACGGCATACACCGTGATGAATTTTTGTATCTCGCCATGGGCGAACGGCTCCGGCTCTGGCAGATGGATTTTCCGCCCTTCATCGCCCTGATCGCCGAATGGTCGCGCGCATGGTTCGGCGATTCGCTCCGCGCGATCCGTCTCTTCCCGGCAGTGACCGCCGGACTCCTCATCGTTCTTGCGGCCGATTTCGCGCGCCGGCTCGGCGGCGGCGCATCCGCTCAGGTGCTTGCCGCCGTGTTCCAGTTCGTGCCGATCCTGTTTCTCCGCACAGGCGCTCTCTTTCAGCCCGTGATCTTCGACCAGCTCTGGTGGACGCTCGGCATGTGGTGCCTGCTCCGATGGCGTCAAAGCTCCGACAATCGCTGGTGGATCGCGCTCGGCCTCGTCCTGGGCATGGGACTCCTCACCAAGTTCAGCATTCTCATCTTCGGCTTCGGCGTGCTCATCGGACTGCTTGCCACGAAGGAACGGAAGCTGCTTGCCACGCGCTGGCCCTGGATCGCGCTTGCGCTCACGCTTGCGATCGGATCGCCGAGCATCGTCGGACAG
>JBLMZA010000126.1:0-4960 GCA_050258555.1 Acidobacteriota bacterium
ATCGTCGGCTCGCAGAAAGTCGTCGATGTCATCACGCAGGTTGCCGCCGCAAGCGAAGAGCAGTCCACCGCCGGCGAGCAAATCAGCAAGAATGTCGAGGCGATTTCAAGCGTCACGCGCGAATCGGCCGCAGGAACAGAGCAGATCGCCCGCGCGGCGGAGGATCTGAATCGCATGACGCAGGCATTGCAGGAGCTCCTCAGCCAGTTCACGCTCGGCTCCGCAAAACAGCAGGGCCGGCTTCAGCTGAGCCGGTAAGGACGATTGCTGCGGTGCGCGTTCAGGAATCGAGGAAGGTTCTTTCCTCTCAGGACGATTTTCCGTATATTGATACAACCCTGAATGATAAAAAGGGTGCCCATGCGGCACCCTTTTTCATGTGCATCGGTTTCAAGAGTGGAAACAATGGCGTATATTGAACGCATGGATACGGAAGCGCATATCAGCAAAGCGAAGTTGAAATTCGTACGCAGCCTTTCACAAAAAAAGGTCCGCGAAGAGGAATCGCTGTTTGTGATCGAAGGCTGGCGCGCCATCGAGGATGCCTGCGCCGCGGGCATGAAGGCGCGCATGTTCCTCCATACGGCGGAAGCGGCGGAAGACGCACACTTCCGTTCCGTGTTCACACGTGCCGCCGGGTTGTCCGGCGAAACATTCGAAGTGTCGGTACGCGAGCTTGAGACGGTCACGGAAACCGTGACGCCCCAGGGCGTCGCCATGGTCCTTCCGAAGTTTTCCCACGACCTGCACGGCGTTCTCTCTCGTTTGAACGACGAGGCTCCTCACATCATCGTCGCGCTGGACCGAGTGTCGGAGCCGGGCAATGCAGGCACGATCATCAGAACAGCCGACTGGTTCGGCGCCGATCTGGTGCTCTTGAGCGAGGAGTCCGTCGGACTGTTCAATCCAAAAGTCGTGCGGTCCACGATGGGCTCCCTGTTTCATCTTCCCATCATCGAATGCGCCCGGAGCGCGGACGATGCACAGTCGAAGACCGGTTTTCTGGATGCGCTGAGGCTGTGCCATGAGGCGGGATTTTCCCTCTTCGGGGCCGATGTCAATGGCGCCGCCGATCTTCGGACGGTACGCTGGCCGAAAAAGTCGCTGATCGTGATCGGCAACGAAGCGCACGGCCTTTCGTCAGGCACCGCCGACGTGCTGGATGCGCGCATCATGATTCCGAAATTCGGGAAGGCCGAGTCGCTGAACGCCGCAACGGCCGCCGCCGTGATGCTCGGGGCGGTCCGTCTTTCGCAGACGTAACTTTCGCAGCCGTAACGGCGTTCAAGTTGAATTCCATGAATCGATTTTCTATATTCCACACCGTCAGTGACGAAGCAATCCACGTATATGCCCGCAGTAAGCCTCTCGCGCGCGCTTTCAAAGCTCGGCTGCTGTTCCAGGAAGCAGGCTGAATCTATCATCGCCGAGGGAAGGGTCTGCGTCAACGGGCGGCCGGCGGAGAACGCCGCACAGCGCGTCGATATGAAGCGCGACCGCATCAGCGTGGACGGGAAGGCCGTTGAGCCGGAAAAGCGGTTCATCTATCTGTTGCTGAACAAGCCCGTGGGCTACATCACCACGCGCGTGGATGAGCGCGGAAGGCAGACGATCTACGATCTGCTGCCTCCGCAGAATCATTTCGTGTTTCCGGTGGGGCGCCTGGACAAGGACACATCGGGCGCGCTGCTTGTGACAAGCGATTCGCAGCTCGGAGAACGGCTCACCAATCCCGAAACGCACACGCCGAAATCGTACCGGGTGCTGGCGGAAGGAGAGATGGGACCGGAGGATTTCCGCATGCTCGAAGAGGGCGTCACTATCAATAACGGCTATAGAACGCTTCCTGCGAAAATTGAAGACGAAACTGTCCGTCCGGGCGGAACGGAGTGCACGATCACGATCATCGAGGGAAAGAACCGGCAGATCAGGAAGATGTTCGCCTCGGTCGGGCATCCGGTCGTTGCGCTGCACCGGATCTCGATCGGAGCGCTGAGCGTCGAGGGCATCCCCCCGGGCAGGTGGCGCGAGCTTTCGCGGGATGACATACACACATTACTACGGTGAGACCATGCCAGAGCTTGTTTCACGCATCGTTGAAGTGTGCATCTTCCGCTTCCGGGAAAACGTGCCGCAGTATCTCCTGCTGAAGCGGGCCGTTGAGGAGGAACTCTACCCGGACATGTGGCAGCTTGCAAGCGGAGGCATCGAGCCGGGGGAGACCGCCGTGCAGACGGCGCTTCGAGAGGCATTCGAGGAAACCGGCATACCGCCGGAGCGCATGTGGGTGGTGCCGCACATGAATGTCTTCTACGACGAAGTGAACGACGTCGTCCATCACGATCCGGTCTTTGCGATCCAGACGGCGCCCGATGCCGAGCCGGTGCTGTCGGCGGAGCATTACATGTACGAATGGTGCACGCGCGAGCGGGCACATGAGCTGCTGGTGTGGCCGGGTCAGGTTCAGGCGCTCGACATCACGCACGCCTACATCGTGCGGGGAAAAAGCGCGGCGCCCCTGTCGGAGATTCCTCTTCCCACGCGGGCGCAGACAGAGTGAAGAACATTTTTTCATCATCATCGATTATCAACATTTGGAGGTTTGCGTGAGTCTTTTAGTCGTAGGTTCGCTGGCGTTCGATACCATTGAAACACCGTTCGGCAAGGTGGAAGAGGCGCTCGGCGGATCGGCAACATACATATCCACCGCATCGAGTTACTTCGCTTCTCCGGTGCGCGTCGTCGGCGTGGTCGGCGGCGATTTTCCGAAAGATGCGATCGACTTTCTGAACTCGCGCAATATCGACACCGAAGGCATCGAAGTCGAGGAAAGCGGAAAGACATTCCGCTGGTCCGGACGCTATCATTATGATCTCAACATGCGCGATACGCTGTATACGCACCTGAACGTGTTCGAGCATTTCGATCCGAAAATTCCCGCCTCGTACCGCACGAGCAAGTATGTGTGCCTCGGCAATATCGACCCGGTGCTGCAGCGCCGCGTGCTCGAGCAGATCGAACGGCCGAAGCTCGTGGTTGGAGACACGATGAACTTCTGGATCGAGCGCAAGAAGGAAGAGCTGGCGAAGACGATCGAGCAGCTCGATGTGCTCATCATCAACGATTCGGAAGCACGCCTGCTCGCGGACGATCCGAACCTCTTCAAGGCCGCAAAAAAAATCCTCGCGATGGGCGTGAAGAGCCTCATCATCAAAAAAGGCGAACACGGCGCGCTGCTCATCACGAACGGCACGATCTTTTCGGCGCCGGCGTATCCGCTCGAGAGCATCTTCGATCCGACCGGGGCCGGCGACACATTCGCAGGCGGATTCATCGGATATCTCGCGAAAATGGACGATACCTCGGACGAGGCGCTGAAGAAGGCCGTCATCTACGGCAGCACGATGGCATCGTTCTGCGTCGAACAGTTCTCACTTGAGGCGCTCAAGGACCTGACGTATCTGAAGATCCAGGACCGGTACCGCGAATTCCGGATGCTGTCGAGATTCGAAGACTGAGTCCGTGGCGTCATCGCAATATTATTTTTATGAACCGCAGAGCACAAAGCCCGCCCCGAACACGGCGGGCTTCTCTGTACAAGGAACGGCATATGAAAAGCATTGAATGGATCGACGGGCGCGTCCGGTTTCTGGATCAGACCCTGCTGCCCAATGAGGAACAGTACATTGAAACGGATTCGATCGATGTCGTGGCCGAGGCCATCCGGCGACTCAGCCTGCGCGGAGCGCCGCTCATCGGCATCGCGGCGGCATACGGCATCGCGCTCGGCGTGCGCGCGTCACGCGCGAAAAACGGCGCCGAATTTCTTGAAGCGCTCGATGAGGCATGCCGGCTGATCACGTCGACACGTCCCACGGCGAAAAATTTGTTCTGGGCCGCGGAACGAATGCAGGCCGTTGCGCGTCTACATTCTCAGAAGCAGGGGAAAGAACTTGCTGCGCTGCTCGAGGAAGAGGCGCTTCTGATCCATCGAGAGGACGAGCAGATGTGCGCAGCGATGGGAGCGCATGGCGCGGCTCTCGTTCCGGATGAAGCCGTGATTCTCACGCACTGCAATACGGGCGCGCTGGCCACAGGAGGCATCGGCACCGCGCTCGGTGTGGTGATCACGGCGCACCGGCAGGGCAGGAAGGTTTCCGTCATCGCCGACGAGACGCGTCCGCTTTTGCAGGGCGCGCGTCTGACGGCATGGGAGCTGAAGAAGGAAGGCATTCCCGTCACGCTGATTCCCGATACGGCGGCCGCCGTCGCGCTGCAGAAGAAGCGCTGCTCGATGGTCATCGTCGGATCGGACCGCATCGCCGCCAATGGCGACGCGGCGAACAAGATCGGCACCTACGGCGTGGCGATCATGGCACGTCATCACGGCGTTCCGTTCTATGTGGCCGCTCCGACTTCCACATTCGACTGTGCGCTGGAAAGCGGCGACGGCATCCCGATCGAAGAGCGTTCCCCCGGCGAAGTGACCATGATCGGACCGGTGAGGACGGCACCTGAAGGCGTGGACGTCTTCAATCCGTCGTTCGATGTGACGCCGAATGAGCTGATCGCCGGCATCATCACCGAACACGGCGTGCTGAGGCCTCCCTATGCCGAATCGATCAGGGCAATGTTCACACGGAGGAGTGCATTGTGATCGTCTCGACAGACGCAATCGTTCTGCAATCGATGAAATACGGCGACACAAGCAAAATCGTGACGCTGTATACCCGCCGGTACGGAAAGCAGAAAGTGATCGCCAAAGGCGTCCGTTCGGCGAAGAGCCATGCCGGCGCGTCGCTTGAGCCGATGACGATTTCGTCCGTCGTCTTCTATAAAAAGGAGAACCGGGAGCTTTCACTGCTCTCGAAAAGCGAAATCGCCGTGCCGCTGAAGAACATCGCCTCGGTGGAAGAGAAGATGATCGCCGGTCTTGCGCTCATCGAGCTCTTGTCCGTGT
>JBLMZA010000127.1:0-6898 GCA_050258555.1 Acidobacteriota bacterium
ATCGCGGGCAACAGCGACTTCATACAGAAAAAAAGCCTGCTGCGGTTTTTCGACGGACTGGCATGGTTGAGCCAGATCGCGATGTTTCTCACGCTCGGCTTGCTCGTGTTCCCCTCGCACATCCTGCCGGTGATGGGCATCGGCCTTGTGGTCTCGGCGTTTCTCATGTTCGCCGCACGTCCGCTCAGCGTCTTCCTTTCGCTCGCGTTTTCCTCGTTCGCATGGAGGGAGAAGATGTTCATTTCGTGGGTGGGGTTGCGCGGCGCGGTGCCGGTCATCCTGGCGACATTTCCGCTCATTGCCGGCGTGAAGGATGCGGAACTGATCTTCAACGTCGTCTTCTTCATCGTGCTCACATCCGCCCTTCTGCAGGGGTGGTCGCTGCCTGCGGCCGCACGGATTTTGCGCCAGGAAGTCCCGCCTGAGCGCACGACGCGCTTCCCTATCTCGTTCACTCCGCCCGAGGGAGCCAACACCGAACTCACCGATCTCTTCGTGCCGTATCATTCGCCTGCGGCGGGACGGGCCATCGTCGATCTGCGGCTGCCGCACGACTGCCTCATCGCGCTGATCAACCGGGATGAAGTCTTCTTCGTGCCGAGCGGCAGCACGACGCTGCAGGGCGGCGACACGGTGCTCGTGCTGGCAGACAAGGTGAAGCTGCCCGTGGTGCGCGCGATTCTTGAAGGGAAAAAATTGAAAAACGGCTCTTCGGCTGCGGTCACCGGAGAGTCCTGACCTTCTCCTTCGCCATGTCCGAACGCCGGCCTTCGGGTTCGACCTGCAGGAGCCATTGATAGGTCTCCTTCGCGCGCGCGGTCATGCCCTTCTTCTCGTAGCAGTTGGCCAGCATCCAGATCGCGCCGGGATCGTTCTTCTCGACAAAGAGCACGTACTGGAACTTCTCCATCGCCTTGTCCCACTCATCCATCGTATAGAGCGCCCGCCCGTAGAAATAATTCGTCTCGGCCGACTTCGGATCGATCTCCAGAATTTTCCTGAACTGCGCCTGCGCCTCATCCTGCTTCTTCTGGTTGAACAGGAAGATGCCGAGGCGGTACCATCCTTCGGGATTCTTCGGCTCCGACTGGGCCATCTTCCGGTATTCGGCCTCGGCCGATGCCATCTCCTTCTTCCTCGCGTAGTAGCCCGCCAGCGTCGAATGTCCCCGGTAGGGATTGAGTTCCGTGATGATCTTCGCCTCTTCCATTCCCTTTTCCTCGCTGCCGCCCATGAAGCCCGGCGCCTGCATGTAATAGTTGAAGAGTCCGATGTGTCCGTCGATGTTGTTCTGGTCTAGTTCGACCGAGCGCAGGAACGCGTTCTTGATCTTCGGCGCAAGGAGGCCCTGCTTGAGCACGTTGGCCTTCATGGCGCGCTCTCCCAGTATCGCGCCGCGCGCGTAATGATACTTCGACACGTTCTCGTCGATCTCGAGCGCCTCGTCGATCGCGTCTTCGGCCTCGTCGCTTTTCTCCTGGCGCAAAAGCGACATGGCGAGATAATAATACGATTCGGCATCGCGCGGATTCTTCTTCACCGCCGATTCAAACCAGCTCTGCGCCTTCTTCAGGCTGCCGCTGCGGTAGAGTCTGATGCCGGTGCTGTCGACGGCGCCCGATGCGCCCGCGCTTATCATGAATGAGCAGATGATGGACCAGCAGAGGGCTTTCATTGTCATCCTTTCCCGATGTGTTCAACGCGTGAGGAAATAGTCAGCGCGGCTCGGCGCCTTCCACCACGAGTACGAATTCGCCTTTGATCGTGCGGGTTTCGAGTTCGCTTCTGATGGATGAAAGCGTGCCCCGCAGGAATTCCTCAAATTTTTTGGTGAGCTCCCGGCCGACGGCCGCCTTGCGGTCCCCGAGCGCTTCTTCGAGTTCGGCAAGCGTGCGCACGATGCGGTGCGGCGATTCATAGAAGACGATCGTCCGCTCTTCTTCCTTCAGCTGCATGAGGCGCGTATGCCGGCCTTTCTTATGGGGAAGAAATCCCTCGAAGACGAACGC
The DNA here is from genome assembly GCA_050258555.1 of Acidobacteriota bacterium. Classification (GTDB taxonomy): domain Bacteria; phylum Bacteroidota; class Ignavibacteria; order UBA10030; family UBA8401; genus CAISDA01. Next base: position 2,010 of record JBLMZA010000127.1, read on the forward strand.
ATGCGTGGGCAGTCCGCTTGCGATGAGGGCGGGAATGAATGCCGTGGCGCCGGGCAGAGGCACAATCGGAATGCCCGATGCGATCGCGCCTGTGATGACCGCATGCGCGGGATCGGAAATGCCGGGCGTGCCGGCATCTGTCACCACGGCAACCGACAGCTTCTGCAGAAGCCTGTCGATGATCTGCGGCGTGCGCACGGCCTCGTTGTGCGAGAAGTAGCTGATCATCGGCTTGCGGATCTCGTAGTGATCGAGCAGCACCTTGGTCGTGCGCGTGTCTTCGGCGGCGATCACATCCACGCCGCCGAGCACCTTGAGCGCGCGCACGGTGATGTCTTCGAGATTGCCGATCGGCGTGGGGACGATGTACAGCGTTCCAGGTATGACCTGTTCTTCACTCATGTGGTGTAGTAATCGTTAATATCCGCGCGATGCCATGCGTGCCAGAATGAGTCCCGCACGGCGTTGGACGTAGGCCGAGCCGACATTCGGCGCGTGACGAAGCGGACTCGGGATCACGGCCGCCATGCGCGCCGCTTCCTCGCGCGAGAGCGCCGATGCGGGCTTGCCGAAATACCGGCGCGATGCGGCTTCGGCGCCGAAGATGCCGGGACCCCATTCGATGACGTTCAGATACAGCTCGAGGATGCGCTTCTTCGACAGCTGCCGCTCCATGCGCAGCGCGACGATGAGCTCCTTCGCCTTGCGGCCGTAGCTTTTGGATGTGGAGAAAAAGAGATTCTTCGACAATTGCTGCGTGATCGTGCTGCCGCCGCGGGCGGGCTTGCCCTTCTCGATGTTCTTCTCGATCGATTCCTCGAGCTCGTACCAGTCGATGCCGGCATGCTCGTAGAATGTGCCGTCCTCCGAGGTGATCACGGCATGCACAAGATGCGGCGAGATGCGCGAAATCGGGACCCACTGCTGCTGTATCGAATACGGCTTGCCGTCGCTTGCGGCCTCGCTTTCGCGCTGCTTCATGAGCGCCGTTTCGCCGGGATTTCCCTTGCGAAGATCCTGCAGGCTGTTGTTGGGAAGCATCACATACTGCAGGAGCACGAGCGCGAGCACCGCATAGAGAGCGGTCTTCAGCTTATGGGCGCGCATCCACGCAAGAAGTTTCGCCGATTTGTCCTTGACATCCATGAACAGTAAAAGGAGTGGTGAATAAATGAATCAACAGATGATGGAAGGCTTGGTCTGGTCCAGAAATCCCTGCAGCATCACGGCCGCGGCGATCTCGTCGACCTTCCCCTTCTCGCGCCGCTTCATCTTCTTCGTGCCCATGCTCAGAATCGTCTGCTGCGCAATCTTCGATGTGAAGCGTTCGTCCCACTGCACGATCTCCACATCGGTGCGTTTCCCGAGCTCGGCGATGAAACGGTCCACTTCATCGGACTTGAATCCGCGCTCGCCTTTGAGCGTGAGCGGCAGCCCGACGACAATCAGCGTAATTTCTTTTTCGTCGATGACGCCAAGCAGCTTCTCGTACAAACGCTCGTTGTTGTCGAGCGTTCCAAGTCCCTGCGCAAAAATCCGGAGCGGATCGCTCACGGCGAGCCCCACGCGCACCGATCCGTAATCGATGCCGAGCACGCGCGAGACGCCGGTGTTATTCTTCGAAGCGTTCAATTTTCGTGATGCCTTTGACTTTTTTCAGCTTGTCCATGATGCCGTTCAGATGCCCGATGTCCTTCACCCAGAGAATGAAGTTGCCGTCGAACATGGAATCCTTCGTGTTGATGGTGACCGAACGGATGTTCGTGTTGTTGAATCCCGAAATCGTCTGCGTGATGTCGTTCAAAAGTCCCGACCGGTCCTGCCCGGAGAGCTTGATGCCGGCGATGAAGTCGGCGCCCCCGACCGACGGCCACTGCACATCGACGATGCGCTCGTCGCCGTGCGCGCGCATGGCCTGTATGTTGCGGCAGGTTTTGCGGTGGATCTTGATGCCTTCGCCCACGGTGATGAATCCCGCGATCTCGTCGCCCGGAATCGGATTGCAGCACTTCGCATACTTGTGCATGAAGTTCGCCTGCGTGCCGAAGAGCGAAATGCCCCCGGTGATGCCGCGCGCGGTCTCGACGAACTTCGTGAAGAGCTTGCTTGAAAGATCGCCGCCGCCCTCCTTCGCCGGCTCCGCGGGATTCACGCTCCGGTTCAGGATGTCGATCATGTCGTCGGGATTGATCTCCTCGTTGGCGATCGCAAGGTAGAAGTTCTGCGTGTTGTCGATGCGCTGCGAATGGACGAACTTCGAAAGGTCGTCGTCGTTCACATGGAGCTTCGCCTTCCTGATCTTCTTGTCCCAGATCTCGCGGCCCTGCTCGATCTTCGCGCGCATCTCCTCCTTCACCCAGCGCCGGATGTGGGATTTCGCCTTGTGCGTGACCGCGATCTTTTCCCAGTCGAGGTTCGGCGTCTGCTTCTTCGATGTCAGGATCTCGACCTGGTCCCCGCTCTGCAGTATCGTGTTGAGCGGCGTGATGCGGCCGTTGACCTTCGCGCCGATCGTGTGCTGGCCGACGTTCGAGTGGATCTCGAAGGCGAAGTCGATCGGCGTCGCGCCCTTGGGCAGGATCTTCAGATCGCCTTTCGGCGTGAAGACGTAGATTTCGTCCTGATAGAGATTGAGCTTGAAGCTTTCCTTGAGCTCCTTGGCCGCCTCGTCGCCGCTTTTCTGCTCGAAGATCTCGCGCACCCAGTTCACCCAGCTTTCAAGGTCGGAATCCAGGGCCGGCGCCGAGCCGTGCTCCTTGTAGAGCCAGTGCGCCGCAACGCCGCGTTCGGCCACATCGTGCATGGCGCGCGTGCGGATCTGCACCTCGACCATTTTGCCTTCGGGACCGACGACGGTCGTATGAAGCGACTGATATCCGTTCTTCTTCGGAATCGAGATGTAGTTCTTGAAGCGCTCGGGGATCGGCTTGTAGATTTCCGAAACGATGCCGTAGACGGTGAAGCACTCGTTGTTGTCGTTCGTGTCGAGAATGATGCGCACGGCGAACATGTCGTAGATCTCGTCCAGAGGCTTGCCGCGCTTGACCATCTTGTTGTAGATGGAAAAAATGTGCTTCGGGCGGCCTTCGACCACGAAGCGGATCTTTTCGGCGCTCAACCGGTGCTCGATCGGCACGATGAACTTGCGGACGTACTGCTCGCGCTCGCGGCGCTTCGACTTCAGCGCGTGCGCCACTTCCTCGTATTCCTTGCGCTGCAGGTATTTGAATGCCAGGTCCTCGAGCTCCCACTTGATCTTCGCAAGACCGAAGCGGTGCGCGAACGGCGCGTATATGTCCAGCGTTTCCTTTGCGATGCGCTGCTGCCGGTCCGGCGGAAGGTATTCGAGCGTGCGCATGTTGTGGAGGCGGTCGGCGAACTTCATGATCATCACGCGGATGTCGTTCACCATGGACAAAAGCAGCTTGCGGTAATTTTCCGCCTGCGTGATCTCGTGGCTTCTGAAGATGTCGCTGATCTTCGTGGCGCCGTCCACGATGTCCGCGATCGTATCGCCGAACTCGGCGCGGATGTCCTTGATCGTGAATTCCGTGTCCTCGGCCACGTCATGCAGCAGCGCGCAGGCGACGGAAATGTCGTCGAGCGCGATCTCCTTGGCCACGACCATCGCAACCTCGTACGGGTGGTTGAAGTACGGCTCGCCCGAATCGCGGATGTCGTGCTTGTGCGCCTCGAGGCTGAACTCGAATGCGCGCGTGATCATCTCTTCGTTGACCGACCGCAGGTTTTCGCGGCAGACAAGAAGCAGATCGTCCAGTTTTTTTTGATAGATCTGTTGAATCATCTCTTCATCATCACAGCTTTCTGTTTACTTCTGCACCAGTTTCATGCGGGCGCTGTTCATCAGCTCTTCGGCCATCGCATATTTCTTCTTCAGCGAGCGCACCGATTGCGAGGCAACGCGCTTCAGGGCCAGCACTTTCTCGCACTCCTCGATCGTACGGCGGAAGTTGCCGTCGTCATAGGCATACTGGGCCAGCTTCACGCGGCAGGCGGCTTCGTTGTAATAATTCACGACGGGGGCGCTGACGACGCTGTGCAGCAGGCGCGGCACGATCTTCCTGAGCTCCGCCGCGTTGCCGGTCTGTTCATACAGCGTCATGAGTCCCCAGAGGAAGGCGCGCTGATCCGGCACTTCGGACAGCATCTCGTACGCCGTTTGTGCGGCTTCGATGTAGCGCTTCTCTTCGATCAGAATGAGCATCAGGCTGTTCAGCGCCACGCCCTGCTCGTACTGGCTTTTGTGCGCAGCCTCAGCAACCATCGCAATGCCCTCGGCCTTGCGGTCCGAAACAAACGGAATCCAGGAGAGCTTGCTGCGCCAGTACAGATAGGTGCCCAGGCCGTTCATCGCATCGTAATGCCGGGGATTGAGTTCGAGGGCCTTTTCGAATTTCGAGGCCGCCCCCATGCCGTGATACGCGCTTCCGGCCCAATTTCCGCTCTCTGAAGATGTAAACGCCCGGTAGGCAAGCACGGTTCCGGCATAATAATAGCCGTCGGCCGACTGCGGAAAGCGCTCGATCATCGCATCGGCGCAGCGCTCCCCCATCGTCAGCAGCGAATCGTAGAGCCGCCGCTCGAGCGGCCGGCCGTAATCGGTGGCCTGCGCCTGCACGGCTCCCGCCATGTAGATGTAGGGCGCGGGATGCTGGGGATTCATGGCCGAGGCGGCGGTGAAGTATCGGCGCGCGCCGGCATAATCCTGCTTCACGGTGCATTCGATGCCGGCGGCGACTTTCTGATGCAGCTTTTCATCCGCGATCTTCTGTCCCGATGCGCTCTGGAAGGCGCAGACAAGCGCCGCAAGCGCCAGGAAGAGGCTTCTCATTGTTCGGTTCCAAAGACTCTGTCGCCCGCATCGAATG
>JBLMZA010000128.1:0-73865 GCA_050258555.1 Acidobacteriota bacterium
GCGCTTCCTCCGTGCGCTTGCGCCAGATCTCGATCAGTTCGAGCGTAATCGTGAGCACGACCGGTCCCAGAATGATGCCCGAACCGCCGAAGAGCGCCAGGCCGCCGACGATGGCGATGAAGGCGGGAATGGTGTGCAGCTTCAGCCGGTTGCCCACAAGAATCGGATAGAGGACGTTGTCGATGCCGCCGATGATGATCGTGCCCCATCCGGTGAGGATGAGCGCCTTCCCCCAGCTGCCGTCGAGCGCAAGAAAGACCGCGGCCGGAATCCAGACGAAGAACGCTCCGAGCACGGGAACAATCGCCAAGAGCGCCATGACCGTTCCCCACAACAGTGCTCCGGGAAGTCCCAGCCACCAGAACATCAATCCGCCGAGCGCGCCCTGGATCGCCGCCACGGCAATCGTGCCGTAGACCGATGCATAGATCGTGTCTCCGATGCGGCGGAAGAGTCTGTCGGTTTCGTTTCTGCGCAGCGGCAGATAGCTCCGCGCCGACTGGAGCGCCTTGTCCCGATCCCGGAGAAAATAGAAGAGCACGTAGAACATGATCACGAACGAAAGGATCTGCATGAAGGAACCTGCCACGAATGCCGCCGCGATCTCTCCCATCCACTGGCCCGCATTGTTGACAAGCGCTTTGAGATCGATGTTCTGCTCGATCCACGGACGCACGGGCGCAAATTCAGGGCGCTCCTCGAGAATTTTTTCCCATTCTCCCGATTCGACGGCCTTCTGTATCGCTTCGGCCGCCGTCTTTCCTTCAGAGATGAGCTGGCCGCCCACAAAGGCAAGAGGACCGAGAATGATGATCGCGATCACCGCGGTCGAAATGGCGGCGGCAAAGGCCGGACGATGCACCTTTTTTTCGAGCCATGTCTGCACCGGCGCAAAAAGCACGGCAAAGGAAAACGCCCAGATCATCGGCGGCACAAACGGCGCCGCCATCAGCATGCACACACCGATGCCCAGTACCGTCATGAACGCCATCGAGTGTTCATGGATGCGCGTCTTGAAGCCGGTCTCGCTTCCTGTTTCCTGCTGAACGGCCATGGGGAAAATGGTCAGCGTGAATTGATCGCATCATCGGCGGAAGGGCCTTCAACCCAATATCCGTCGATATCGTAATGCTGATAGAGCTCTTCTTCGTAATCGCGTGTAATGAGCGAATCCTTCGTATATTCCGGCGCGTTCTCGATGGCCGCGCGCGGCATGCTCACATACACGGTCGAATCGTCCCAGCTGACGCGGTCGATCCATTGCGGAGAGATGAGCACCTTCTTGCCCGGCAGCCAGTTCTGCGTATCGACGATCATGTACCGGATCGTCCACGTGGTGTCGTCGAGCACGAAGTCCTCCACATGTCCGATTTCGCCGTCCGATGCGTGGATTTTGTAGCCCATCACTTCGTCGGTGCTGCGGAGGTTCGGATCCCACGCATCCTTGGTCGGATGGGCGGGATCCTTCCACTGCGCCGGATCGCGCACAAGCATCGGGGTGATGCCCCAGGGGTACGTACCCGTCCAATACATGGGCCATCCGTAATAGCCGTAATAGGATTCTTCGAACTGGTGCGAGACCGGCTTGTCCTGTTCGAGCGAAGGGCTTTCTTCGATCTGCTTCCTGGTCAGATCAATATCGATGATCTTCTTCTCATCGTTCACGCCGATGAGCGCATACGGAGAGATGAGCACGCGCCGTCCGGTGAGCCAGTTGCCGGTATCGGCGACAAGGTAGCGGATCGTCCAGTGTTTGTCATCGAAGTAAAACTCTTTGGCCTTACCGATTTCACCGTCGGTTGCGGCAAGCGTATAGCCGCCGATCGTGTCGACAGAATGCAGCATACTTACCCCCGTTGATTGATGATTTATGCAAATGCAATGACATTCTTGATGCCGCTTCTCTTTTCGAGCAGGATCTTGTCGAAATCCTCCGGCCTGCATCTGATCGTGATGAGCGATTTGACCGCATGCGGCCATCGCTCAAAGAAATCGGAAAGATCCTCGATCGCCGAACGGTACGCCGATTTGTCCGCATTGACCGTGCCGAAAAGAACCTGGTTCTTCAGTACGATGTTCTTCATGAAGCGGTCCGTATCGACTTTGATGGGCGTATGCGAGCCCGGAATTCCGGTGAAGATGAAGATGCCGTTTCTTCCGAGGAATTCCATCATCTTGAAGGCAAATGCCGAGACCCCCGTCGCCTCGAACAGCACATCGATATTGCCGATGGAGCGCGTCAGCTCTTCGGCGTTCTCCTCTCCGGAGGAGACGTACGCGGCGCCGATCGATTGAACCAGCTTGGCATTCGGACTCGTGTCGCTCTCGCGAGAGAACACCGTCGTGGCGAATCCCGCCCGCACCAGCAGCAGCGCGCCGAGGAGTCCGATGGGACCGGCGCCGAGCACGACGGCATGATAGCCCTGAACGGGCGTGTGCTCCTTGACGGCCGAGGCGATCCATGGCAGCCGGTCCTGCATCTGCCAGACCTGCGTGATCGCCTTTTCTGCGATCGAGAGCGGCTCGGTGAGCACGGCGATGTCGCGCAGCGTTTTCGGCACCGGCACGAGGTAGCGTTCCTCGATGACGATCTCTTCGCTCATGAAGCCGTTGCGTTCCTTGATGCCGCACTCGGTGAACTCGCCCGTGATGCAGAAATCCGGTCTGCCGGCGCGGCACGGCGGACAATCGGGCCGGCCGCAGGGCCGGCGCACGATGGGAACGGCCAGGTCACCCGGCGACAGCGATTTCACGTCGCTGCCGGTCTCCAGGACTTCCGCAAGACATTCATGACCGATGATCAGATGGTCGGAGCCCGGAGGCGGAGTGCCGTATTTGAAATCGGCGATCTCCCGGTCCGTACCGCAGATGCCGACTTCGAGCACGCGCAGTTTCACTTCCGACGGCTGCTCGATGGCCGGCGACGGCTGGTCGATGAGGTCGACTTTTTTGGCGCGCGGAAAAACTGCAATCGCTTTCATCGTTCACGCTCCTTTTTCGGACGCATGCCGTTCCAGGCAGGAGTTATGAAAAAAGAATACCAATGATTCTTCTCAATGGAAATCGCCCTTAAGGATGAAAAAAGAATTAATCCATATGGAATATCCGCTTCTCCGGAAACCCGCGCCGCTCTTTTCCGGTCTAATGAAAAAAAGAAGGAGAACACCCGATGATGACAATGCGCATACGATCCGCCGCTTGTGCCCTGCTCTTCCTGCTCATGCCCGGAGCTCTGTCCGCTCAGCCCGAACAGAAGCCTCAGCTTCCCGATACACGCGTCGGCATGGCGGTCCGCGATTTTATCGGCGCGGTGAATTCACACGATACATCGCGCGTCCGTGCGTTCGTGGAGACGTACCTCGGCGGCAGGCTCTTTCATGTCGGACCCGAGCCGTGGTCGGCGCAGCGCTATCGCTCCGCTCTCACGATGCTGCAGAAGCAGGCGGGAACGCTTGAAGCGGTCGATATCCGACGAGAGGATATGCCGGGATATCTCGGCGTCATCTTCCGCGCCGAGCGCACACCGAAATTGCTGGCTGCGGAATTTCTTCTCGATACGGCCGATGGAATGCTTCGCTCGATCGAATTCCATCCGATGTCGATGCCGGCGGGACCGTATCAGTGGCCTGCCGGAAGACTTGCTCCTGCGGCGATTGCCGAAGCGCTGGAACACCGCATCGAGCAGGAGACATCGAAAGGATTGTTCTCAGGCGTCGTGCTGGTCGCCAAAGGCGACAGCATCCTTTTCCGAAAAGCCTATGGATTTTCCGATGCCGGACGGCATATGCCCAACACCGTTTCAACGCGCTTTCATTCGGGTTCCATCGGCAAGATGATCACGGCCGTCGCAGCGGCGCAGCTGGTCGAACGCGGCCTGCTTCGCTTTACCGACACGCTCGGGTCGATTCTTCCCGACTATCCGAACCATGATGCCGCCGCCTCCGTCACCGTTCATCAGCTCCTGACACATACGTCGGGAGTGGCCGACCCGTTCGAGCTCGGACGCCGGAAGCCGGGTGCGGAATATCCGAAGCCTTCGGACAATCTACCATTGTTTGCCGATGCTCCCCTGACCATGAAGCCCGGAAGCGGCCACCGCTACAGCAACGGCAACTATGCCGTGCTCGCTTCGATCGTCGAACGGCGCAGCGGCACGGCCTTCGACGAATATCTGCGCGACAACATTTTCATTCCTGCCGGAATGGAGATCGCCGACACACACGCATATGCATCAAAGCCGTGGGCGATCGGATACAGGCACGATCCGGAACTCGACCCGCTCGGCATCGATGAACGCACGCCGAACCGGACATCCCTCGACACTCCGCGCCTTGAAACCTCCGGTTTCAGTCTCGGATACATGACCGCAGACGATATCTATCGATTCATGCGCGCCTTGCGAAGCGGCGCGCTGCTGCCGCTGCCGAAGGTCGATACAGTGACGGCGGGAAAAGTGTTCGTATCGGCAGGCGCCCCTGCAAAATACGGATACGGGTTTTATGACGTCAGCATGTGGAATACGGAGATGCGGGGACACAGCGGCGGAGGAAGCAATTCGGGCATCGGCGCCGATGCAGAGATGGTCTGGAAGAACGATTATTATGTCGTCGTTCTCGGCAATATCGACCTCGACGATATCCGGCCCCTGTCGCTGAGCATCGTTCGGTTCCTCGGCACACAGCAATAGCATCAACGGAAGAAATGCGCGGATCAGAGTGCAGTGTAGAGTTCGACAATGCGCTTCGTGTACGGATGGGACGGATGGGAAAGGACCGCATGCGCCGGACCGGTTTCTGCAATGCATCCGTCGCAGAGCACGGCAATGTGCGAGCAGAGACGGGCGACCGCTTCGACATCGTGGGAGATGAAGAGCACCGCCATGCCGAGCCTTCGTTGGATGGACGCAATGAGGTCGAGCATCTGCCGTTGTGCGGCATCATCGAGCGCCGATGTGGGCTCATCCAACACCAGCAGGAGCGGATCGGCTGCCAGCGCACGGGCAAGCGCCGCACGCTGACGCTCTCCCCCGCTCAATTCGCCGGGAAAGCGATCGAGCAGCGCGGGATCGAGTCCGACGTCTTCCAGCATGCGGGGCATCCGGCCCTCCGGCACGCGGCGCAGGCGGAGCGCTTCTTTGAGCGACTGTCGGATGGTCAGGACCGGATCGAGCGATGCCGTATGATCCTGATAGAGCATCTGGATCGCGCCCTTCATCGTGCGCCGGCCTTCGGCGTGCGGAAACACATTCACACCCGCAATCTCAATCCGGCCCGATTCCGGCTTCGTGAATCCGGCGATGCAGGAGGCGATGGTCGACTTTCCGCTGCCGCTGTCGCCCAGCAATCCGAGACACTCTCCCTTGCGAAGTGAAAAGGTGACGCCGGAGAGCACCCGGCGTTTCTCTTGGGCACCGAAGCGCCATCGGTGTGAGTCATAGCCGCAGACGAGATTTGACACCTCCAGCACCGGCGCGTCCGTCATCGCTCCTCCGTAAGCCTGCCGTCAGAGAGACGCGCAATGCGATGCGCATACCGGCGTGCAAGCGGCAGATCATGCGTGATGAAGAGAACGGACATGCCCTCCCGGCACAGCGCGCACAATCGCTCCATGATCGCATGCTTCAGCACGAAATCCACCGCGCTTGTGGGCTCATCGGCAATCAGCAGCGACGGACGAGGAGCCGCAGCGGCGGCAATCATGATGCGCTGCAGCGTGCCGATGCTGAGCTCATGCGGATAGGACCGCAGCAGCCTCCGGTGCTCCGAAAGCCCAAAGGATGTGAGCAGCGCATGAAAGCGTTCATTCGCCTCTTCACTGCCATCGGTCATGAACCCGACCTGCGTGCCGATGCGTGCGATGGGATTGAAGGATTGTCCCGGCTCCTGGAACACATACCGGATCGTCGAGCGCAAGAGAACGCGCCGCGTTTCGCTCTCCGCCGCAAGAAGATCGTTCCTTCCGAACAGGACGCTCCCTTCCACGTGAAAACGGTCGGACGGCAGCAGCTTCATCATCGCGCAGGCAAGCGTGGTCTTGCCGCTTCCGCTCCGGCCGGTGAGGGCGAAGATTTCGCGCGCGCGGATGGAAAACGAAATCGGTTCGCTATATACATTCACAGGTGACACGCCGGATCTTGCGACATGAAGGCGGTTGACGCGGAGCAGTTCATCCGGAGGCATGAAGGACGAATCAGTCGGGATGAGTGTATCGGCGGTTCTCGTTTCGTCCATCATTCATGTTGATTTCATTTTTTGAATGAAGTATATTAAATCCGTCGATCAATCTCAACAACATATTCATCGCGTGTTCGCCTCATGATCTGTGCCGGCTGACGCCATTCCAGCAGTGAAGAGAAATGCCAATGGCCCGATACGTCCTCGTTGTCTGTTCGCTCTTACTCCTGATCTCATGCGGATGCTCTCACAAAAAGAATTCGTCGCAGGCGGCGATCGTCGTGGCGCTGAGCGGCGATGTCGACACGTTCAATCCTCTTTACACGACCGACGCCGCCGCGCAGGAAATCGTCGAGCTCATGTATCCTTCGCTCGTGCGCGCATCGATCGATACTTCTTCCGGGGCGATTGCCTTCTCTCCCTCTCTGGCACGCTCCTATGACTATCAAAACGGCGGCAAAGACATTCTCTTCCATCTCCGGTCCGATGCCCGATGGTCCGACTCGACACGGGTCACCGCGCACGATGTGAAGTTCTCCTTCCTGCTCTATGGAAATCCGGAGGCAGGCAGCGTGCATCAGGAGCAGACCGCGTCCCTTGCTTCTTCCGCCTCGGGCGTGTCCGGCATCGACAGGAGCATCGACATCATCAACGATTCGACCGTGCTCTTTCATTTCGCGGAACACTCTCCCGGACAGCTGTTCGATGCGGCGCTGCCGATCATGCCCGCCCATGTCTACGAATCAATCCCGGTGAGCGAACTCCGGACGCATCCGGCAAACAAAACGCCGCTTTCAGCCGGACCGTTCGTGCTTGCCTCCTGGAAGCCGATGCAGGAGATCGTGCTTCGTCCCAATCCCCTATCGGTATTGCCCGCTCCGGCCGAGATCGGTTCGCTTGTCTTCCGCATCATTCCCGACATGCAGACGCAGCTCATACAGCTGAAGAACAAGGAAGTGGACATGGTGATGGATGTCGATGCCGCCGATGTGCCGCAGCTGAAGGAGTCCGGCGCCGTCGATATCCTCTCGGTCGAAGGGCGCCGATACCATTTCATCGGCTGGAACAACATCGACCAGAACGCTTATCTCCGCTCGAAGGGAACAATGATCGTCCCGCATCCGCTCTTCGGCAGTGCAAAAACCAGAAAGGCGCTCACGCTGGCCGTCGATCGTGCGGGACTTCTTCGTGCGCTCTTGTCAAATTACGGCACAATTGCCAACGGCCCCGTCGCCCCGTTTTTCCGCTGGGCATACGACCGGAGCATTCGCCCGGTGCCCTATGATCCGAAGCAGGCAATGGCGCTTCTTGCGGAGGACGGATGGAAGGATGCGGACGGCGACGGGATTCTTGAGAAGAACGGCCGGAAGTTTTCGTTCGAGCTGTATACCCCCGCCGGGTCGAAGTTCTGGGCCGAGCTTGCCGTGATCGTGCAGAAGCAATTGAAGGATGTTCACGTCGATGCCCGGCTGGCGAAGGCCGAACGCTCGGTATACTGGCAGAGCCTCTTGGAGAAAAAGTTCGATGCCTGGATCGCCGGATTTGAAGTCCCGATGGAGCTGCGTCTGGAAGGGTTTTGGGGTTCCGATCTGCAGAAGAGCCCCTTCAACATCTTCTCATACAGAAATCCGCGCGTCGACCAGATCGTGAACAGCGCCTATGGAATGGGCAGCACACCCGCTGCTGCGCAGTCGTGGCAGGAGTTTCAGCGCATCATCGACGAGGACCAGCCGTGCACATTTCTCTTCTGGGAGAACAGGCTGATTGCGGTGAACAGGCGGATCGGGCATGCAGACATCAACCGCCTTTCCGTCTTCGGCAGCGCATACCGATGGTCTGTTGCAGAGAATCAATGATGTAGGCATTTTTTCATTGTCATCGCCGACGCCGGCGGCCGTCACTATGGGTCACTTCATTCTGAAACGATTGCTTGCGCTGCCTCTGCTGGCGTTCGGAACAGCGACAGTCGTCTTTTTTATCGTGCGGCTGCTTCCCGGCGATCCCGCACTGCTGTTCATTTCCCCGTCTGTTCCGCAGGATGTCGCACTCCATCTCCGCCATGCTTTCGGTCTCGACCGGCCGCTGTGGGTGCAATATGCCTTCTGGATCAGAGAGGTCTTCACCGGCAGCCTCGGATATTCATACACATTCCAGCGTGACGTTTTCTCGGTGATCGGCGATGCGCTCCCGACGACGATCGTGCTTTCACTCTGTACGATCGCTGTACAACTTGCCGCAGGCATCGCGATCGCGCTTCTCTCGGTCCGGTTCCGCAGCACGTCTGCCGACCGCTTCATTTCCGCCGCCGGGCTTGTCACCTACACGCTGCCCACGTTCTGGATCGCGTTCATACTGATCCATGTCTTTGCTGTCCGGCTTCCCATTTTCCCGTCGTCCCATCTCCATTCCGTTTCCGCCGAGACGCTGCCTGCAGCGTCGTATATGCTCGATTACGCCTATCATCTGGTGCTGCCGGTGGCGACGCTGTCGATCCCCGGAGCGGCGGGGACGGCGCGGTTTCTGCGCTCTTCGCTCATCGTCGTTGAAAAGGAAAAGTTCGTCCTGGCTGCGCGGTCCATGGGAATCGCCGGGCATAGAATCTTTTATTCATACATTCTTCCCAACGCGTTGTCGCCGGTTCTGACCGTCAGCGGCATGTCGCTCGGATCGCTGCTCACAGGCGCCCTGATCACCGAAAGCATATTCGCGCTTCCCGGAATGGGACGGCTCATCGTCACGGCGATTTTTGCGCGCGATTATCCGCTTGTCGTCGGCTGCGTGATCGCGGCGTCGTTCCTGTACATCGGCGTCAATATGGTCACCGACATTGTGCATCACTTGATCGATCCGCGTATCGCGAGGCATCATGCATGAGGCCGAAGACAGAGCGCAGCGGAGCGTCCTGAGAAGGATGTTCCCGTCACCGGCGCGCGCTGAAGCAGCGCTCGTCGGCATTCTGCTCTATGCGCTCATCACTGCCGCCCGAAGCGGCATGATCGCTTCCGGTCTCGCATCCCTCTTCTGGTCCGCCGTCCTGGTGCTGCAGCATCCCTCTTCGGCTTCTTCGGTCATCGATCCGGCGCTCGTCGAATACTGGGTCGCCGCGTTCATCTGGTGCGCAGCCCCCGTCCCGTTGGCGGTTATGATATTCCGGAGGAGGCGCGCGTCACTGAGAGATGAGGCGGCGCCGCCGTCCGCTTCACCGGCGGCATATGTGCTTGCTCTTTTCGTGATGACGGCGCTGTGTGCGCCGATCGTTGCGCCGCTTCCTCCCCTTGCGCAGGGTGATCTTCTGCACACACGCTTTCTGCCTCCGCTGAGCAGCGGCGTCTGTACGGTCGTTAGCGCCCACACGGCCATCTCGGACAACGCAAGTCTGCCCGAACGCATGTCGGCCGAAGCGGCCGCGGCGCTGCTTCATCGATCGACCGTGTTCTCGGGAACGTCGGACCCGCTGAAGAGCCCGGAAGGACATTCCTTCCCCATCATTTTCCTTTTCGGCACGGACGCCGTCGGAAGGGACATCTTCAGCCGCGTGGTCTACGGCTCCCGCTATTCGATCGGTATCGGCATCATGGTTGTGCTCATCTCTGTTGTCGCCGGATCAGGCATCGGGATGGCGGCCGGCTACACAGGAGGCATTGCCGATACGCTTGTCATGCGGACGATCGATGTCCTCATGTCGGTTCCCACACTCTTTCTCGTGCTTGCGCTCATGGCAATCCTCGGACAATCCGTGGCCGCCATGATCGCGGTGCTCGCCGCCACCGAGTGGATGGGCATTGCCCGCATTGTGCGCGGAGAAGTGATGCATCTGCGGGAACGGGAGTTCATTTCGGCATCGCGGCTGCTCGGCACCTCAACGCCGGGCATTCTATGGATGCATGTCCTTCCCAACATCCGTCCGGCACTGATGAACACGGCGATTCTCCAGCTGGGAAATATCTTTCTTGCGGAGGCTTCGTTGAGCTTTCTGGGACTCGGCGTGCTCGCGCCCAATCCGAGCTGGGGAAACATGATTGCCGACTCGATGGACCATGGCAATGCCGGGCTTGGCGGCGGAATCTTTCCCGGTCTTGCCCTCTCGGCGCTCATCGTGGCGGTCCATGTGATCGGCAGTCCGCGGCGGGACCAATCCTTGCGCAGCAGAAAGAACCCCATTTTCAGTCATCAATTTTTCGATCCGTATGGCTCACATTAATTCACGGTACCGCATCATCCGCGTGCTTGGCGAAAATCCCGATAGCGGCGTTTTCCTTGCCGAAGACACGCTCTTCGCCAATACGCACGTCGCGTTGAAGACGATCCGCTCCACCGGCATCGACGACCGCCATCTGAACCAGCTGCGCGAAGAATTCTTCACGCTCAGCCGGTTCAAGCATCCGAACATCGCGCAGGTGTTCGATTTCGGCACGATCCATTCGACGGACATGCCCGGATACGAAGGCAACTTCTTCTTCACGCTCGAATACATTGAAGGGAAAGACCTCTATCATTTCACGGAGAATGCCGATCCGGAATGCATGGCCGAATTGCTCTTCCAGACCGCCCATGCGCTTTCGTACATACACAAGCACGGCCTGATCCATTTCGATATCAAGCCGTCGAACATCATTGTCACCAATGCGCTCTGGGGTGATGAAGCGGTGCCGATGGTGAAGATCATCGATTTCGGATTCGCCGCATCGACCATCGCCAGTCTCGATGAACCGATCCGCGGTTCGCTGAACTACATTGCCCCCGAGCTGCTGCGCGGCGATGAGTACGACAGACGGGCCGATCTGTATTCGCTGGGCGCATCGCTCTACGAGATCATCATGCGGAAGCCGCTCTTCTGCGGCGAGTCGGCCACGGCCATCATCAAGCAGCATCTGTCGTGCCCGGCGCCGCCGACGCACCGGAAGCGGCCGGATATTCCGGAGCATATCCACCGCCTCGTCGCGCAGCTCTTGGAGAAAGATCCCGCCCGGCGTCCCTCCTCCGCCGATGAGATCGTGGCAAGACTTCGCGGCACATTCACGCGCGATGCGCTCTATCACACGGTGCTCGTGCACATTCCCTTGCACGCGCTGGTCGGACGCGACGAGGAAACATCGCGCCTGCAGCGCTTCCTTGCAGACGGACTCGGCAGCGACGCCGATAAGAATATCCATCCGGCATATTTCATCACCGGAGAAACGGGCATCGGCAAAACCTCGCTTCTGCATGAAGTGCGCCGGCGCAGCCAGGCCGGCGGCATGATCGTTTTCGATACGCAGTGTTTCGCGCGCCATTCAAAGCCCTACGAGCCGATGCTGAAGGTGCTGCGCGATCAGACGGCCTACGTCCGTTCGTTCGGCGCGAAAGGCGATGCGCTGCTTGCCCGTCATCAGGAGTTCCTTTCCATTGCGTTCCCTTCGGCGCAAGGAGAGCAGGACTCCATCGCGCGCGAGACGGATGATCCGTCCAAGCGCGTGCATTTCGTCGACATGTGGGCGGACTGCTTCTTCGATATCGCTTCCGTCTCGCCCTATGCGGTGCTCGTGGACAATATCGACAACGCGGACGAATCGACGCTCGAACTGCTGCAGTACCTCATCCGCAACGCGCGCACGCGAAGGGTCCGGTTCCTCATCGCCGGCATTTCGGATGCCAAGACCGCGCCGCTGCTCCAGGCCGTGCCCGATGCCCCGGCCGAGACGCTCGATCTCGGCGCGCTCGACGAAG
This sequence comes from Acidobacteriota bacterium, assembly GCA_050258555.1. Classification (GTDB taxonomy): domain Bacteria; phylum Bacteroidota; class Ignavibacteria; order UBA10030; family UBA8401; genus CAISDA01. The sequence goes on from JBLMZA010000128.1 coordinate 11,880, forward strand.
AAGCCGTCGAACAGCTGCTTGCGATCCACTTGAATGTCGGCTCCGCCGCCGCTCCGCTCTCCCATGCCATCACGCAAAAAATCGGCGGTGCGCCCTCGATCGTGCGAGAATTCATTTCCCAGTACGCCACGACGGCGCCCGAAGAGGTCGTCCCGGCCATTGAAGCGGATATCGCCCATCTCTCCGGATCGTTCGCCCAGACCATCGCGCGTCTCTACGAGCAGAAACTTTCGAAGCGCAAGCCGGAGGAGCTCTTCCTTCTGCGGCTCATGAGCTGCTTCGATTCGCCGGTGCCGCTGAAGCTGCTCGAGGCGATCTCGCCTTTTACACAGCGCCGGCTGAAGAACTTTCTCGATCTGCTCGTGAACCTGGGCATCGTCCGGCCGATTGAAAACGCCAGCCGCTATTATCTGGCGCAGTCGCAGTTCCAGTCATACATTTACGCCCAGCTCGGGGAAGAGAAAGCGATGCTCCATGCGCTGATCGCCGAGACGATGGCGAAGGAAAACGCCGGCGCGTTTCAGAATCCGGAAGCGATCGCCAATCACTACAAGCATGCGGGCGATCCGGCAAATGCGTACACGTATTTCCGCAGGGCGGCCGAACTCAAGCGCGCCCATTACGCGCTCTACGAATCGATCGCCCTTTTGAACGAGGCATGCATGTGCATGCCGCCCGAAGAGAACGACCTTTCGCTCTACGAGCATCTGGCGCAGTCGTACAGCCAGGCGGGCGATTACCGCAACGCCGTGCTGCTCTATGAGCAGCTGCGCTCGGAAGCCTCCGACGATGCCAAGCGCTACACGTATGCAAAGGAGCTCGGACTCATCCACAACCGCGAAGGAAGGCTGGAAGAGGCGGTCTCCTGCCTCTCGGAGGCATCGGGCCTTGCGCGAACGGTTGAAGAAACGATCGACGTCGAAGAGGAGCTCACCATCATCGACATGTCTCGCGGCCGCTACGCCGAAGCCTACGAGCGCTGCACGCGCGTGCTTACCGAGCATTCCGATGCCATGAACTCGGTCGCCGTCACGGGCATCATCAACAATCTCGGCATCATCCACTTCTATCAGAACCATTATGACGATGCGGCCTCGTGCTTCAGCCGGTCGATCACGATTCTTCAGAACGAGGGAGAGAAGTCGAAGCTCATCGGCCCCTACCTGAATCTGGGCAACGTGCACAGCGCACAGGGACGCTTCGCCGAGGCGGCCCGCCACTGGCAGCACGCGCTTCTGCTCGCGCAGGAAGTGGGCAACCTTCAGCAGGAGGCGCGCGCATACAACAACATCGGCATCGCGGCGTTCAATCAGGGCAACAACGAGGAAGCCGCGCTGCATTATGAAAAAGCGTACGGCATCTTCTCCCGCCTCGGTTTCGTGCCCGGCATGGCGCTCTGCCTCACCAATATCGGCGAGGTCCACATGGCGACCGTCGACTACGAGCGCGCCATCGAATGCTGGGAAAAAGACCTGCAGCTGTATGCGTCGCTGCAGGATGAACACGGCATGACCGAGATCAACCTGCAGCTTGCCGGGGTGCGCCTGATCTTCGGCGAAACGGAAGAGGCCCGCCGGCTGCTGGCCGACGCCGAGGCGCTGCTCGGCGCCAACCAAATCACGACACAGCACGCCCTGGCCCGGTATGTAAAGGGCTGCATCGACCTTGCCTGCGAGTCCTTCGCTGAAGCGCGCGAAGCGTTGAAGAAGGCGCATGCGCTCTATCACGATGCGAAAGATCATCGCAGCGGCTGTCTTGCCATGCTGAAGCTTGCGGAAGTCGAAGATGCGCTGGGAACCGCGGATGCGGCCTCGGCGCTGCTTGAAGAAGTCCGTCTCCTCAGCATCGAGCACTGCTATCCGCTCATCGAAGCCGAGGCGCTCTTTCTGCTGGGCGGTCTTGCCGCACGCCAGGCGCTGCAGGAACAGAAGCCGCCGATTCTTCTCTACATGCGGGCCTTCGAGGTCATACAGTCGCAGAATGTCACGGAGGTGACATGGCAGATCTGCCATACGCTCGGGCAGGAATACATGAAGCGCGGCCTGCACGAAAAAGGCGCGCTCTATCTCGGCTACGCGAAGCATTCGCTGGAATATATCGGCGGTAAAATCTCCTCCCCCGCCCTTCGCGAACGCTATTATACCGCATCGCGGCGCGGAGCGATCCTCGCCGAAATCGATGCCCTCATATCCGGGAAGGGAAAGCAATGACCATGCCCGTTTCCCTTCACGCGCAGCCGTTCACCATCGGCGTCTATTCATCGCCGTCGATGCTGCGTGACATCCGGCCCTTCTGCGCGGACATGGACGATGTCCTGCTGCAGCCGGTCACGATGCGCACGGCAAAGAAGAACGCCGGCCTCGACGTGCTCATCTATGAGGCCAACGGCTGCGTCGACGAGCTCAAAGAGCATATCGCAGAATTGCAGGAGATGATCCCTGCGCTTCCGATCGTGGTGGTGACGCGTCACGCGGAATACGAGGCGGCCGTCGAACTCCTGCGCATGAAGATCGCCGACTATCTGGTGCTGCCCGGCGATCAGCGCAGGCTCTACGGACTCATCCAGACATCGTTCCACGAAAAGAAGACGAAGGCGCAGCAGCAGGAGTTCATCGGCCAGAAGACGGCAGCCTCGGGATTCGACAACATCATCGGTAAGTCCCCCCAGCTGCTCGAGACCTTCCGCCTCGCGCGCAAGGTTATCGCAAGCGACTACATGACGGCGCTTGTCCTCGGCGAAACGGGCACGGGCAAGGAGCTCCTTGTCAAGGCGATCCATTACAACAGCGCCAACCGTGAACATCCCTTCGTCGAGATCAACTGCTCGGCCATCCCTGAAACACTGCTTGAATCGGAGCTCTTCGGATTTGAAAAGGGGGCGTTCACCGATGCGCGCGAACGCAAGATGGGACTGTTCGAGCTGGCCGGTAAAGGCACGATCTTTCTCGACGAGATCGGCGATATCAATCCGCTGGTGCAGTCGAAGCTTCTGAAAGTGATCGAAGAGAAGACGGTGCGCCGGCTCGGCGGCATCGACAATATCCCCGTACAGGCGCGCATCGTGGCCGCGACAAGCCGGAACCTCGAGGAGCTGGTCCAGAAGGGCCAATTCCGCCAGGACCTGTATTTCCGGCTCCACATCATACCGCTTGTGCTGCCGCCGCTGCGCGAACGGGAAAGCGATATTCCCCTGCTCTGCGATCATTTTCTCGCGCAGTTCAACCGCATACACCGCAAAGCGGTCAAGGGCTTCACGCCCGAAGCGATGGAGCACCTGCGCCGGCAGCCGTGGCGGGGCAACATCCGCGAGCTCCGGCACGCCATCGAGCGGGCCGTCGTGCTGAACGAGGAAGCGATGCTCGGCATCGCGCACTTCGAAATGCCGGCGTCGCAGCGCCTTTCGCCATCGAAAAAGCAGGAAGAAAAGCTGTTTTCCGCGCCGATCGAGAAGACGACGCTTGCCGATGTCGAGCGGCAGTACGCCCGGGCCGTACTGAAGAGCGTGAACGGAAACAAAAGCCAGGCCGCGGCGATGCTCGGCATCTCGCGACCAAGGCTCGACCGCCTGCTCAAACAGCCGTCGAAGTGACGGGAGGAAGAAACGCCGGTGCACCGTTTCGTTACAGGTGTTTGTAAAGAAACAATACAGCAAAGTGTAACGATTCGTTACACGGCGCCGCGGCCGCTTTTCCGGGGCGGCGGAAATCCCCGCTGCAGGCCGATTCACGCCGGTTTTTCGGGTGCGGGATTCTGGCACGGCAGTTGCACCTTCTGGAGTTGATGCAGAACTCATACAACGAGGCAACGAATCTATCGTACTATCATCCCCCACACATATCATCATTTTCTTCCAGGAGGTTTCCATGAAACGGTTTACCCTGTACTGTACGCTCATCCTGTTCGTCACGGTATTCAGCAGCTGTTCAAACGGATCCAATCCGACCGCACAGATGGGGCCGGACGAACCGGCCATGAAGTCGCCGATCACCAATGTGAGCCTGGTACAGCTTCCTGCAAGCACGGCGCCGCAGTCGATGGCAAAAGCCACGAGAGTCGAAGTCTGGATTACGCCCGAGAAGGGCGGCGACGTTCCCGTCTCGAATTCCTATACGTCCATTTTCGGCACGACCGTGACAATCGAGATGAACCTGCATTTCGAACCGGGCACGGTGACCGAACCCAAACTCATTACGATCGCGCTCGACAGCCGCACGCTGACGGCCGATTTTTCGCCCGACGGCCTGGTCTTTGAAAAGCCGGCGATCCTCTCGGCCACCGTCTCCGGCATTCCCTCGTTCTTCATTCCCAAGGACAAGGATCTCCGGCTCTATTACATCAACGGACTCTCATTCGAGGAAATGAACGGCACAATCACGGCCAACCGTCAGGACGGCACGATCACGCTTGCCGACGGTGAAATTCCGCATTTCTCCCTCTATGGTTTCGGATTTACAAAATAATGCATCGCGCATCATGATGCGAACAATTTTCCCAACCAATGAGAGAGACAACCTATGAACAAGAAGCTGAGTTTTGCAGAAAGCCTGGGTTGTCTGCTGCAGAGAGCATGCAGCCAGGCCCTGCTGTCTGACCTTGAAGGTGACATCCAATGCATGTCCGTCTTCGAAAAAGCGGCGGCCGAAAAGACTCCCGGCGTTCAGACAGAACCGTTAAATGCCGTCGATGCGAGTCATCTTGAAAACATTCTTTCCAAATGCAGCGCGAAGATGGCCGCGCGCGATTTCGCCGAGCTTGCCTGCGACGCCGGCAGCCTCTGCCTGCGCTTCGGCGAATTCGACCAGGCGCGCGAATGCTACACCATGGCCGTTGAAGCGGCCAACGGCAGCACGCGGACATATGCCATCGCAGGAAAAGCGCTCGTGAAACGCTCCGAGATTTCCATCCGGCAGAGCGCATGGAAGCAGGCGCTTCAGGATTTGCGGGAGGCCAGGAATCTGTATCAGAAGCCGCGGAATATCGCCGGCATAGCCGGCGTCGAATCGAACACGGGCGTGCTCTATGCATCGCAGGGCAACATGGCCAAAGCCTACGACCATTTCAAGAAGGCGCTCGCGCTCTTCGAGAAGGCGAAGGATGCCGACATGATCAGCACGACGCTGATGAACCTCGGCATCGTCGCCAACATCAAGGGACAGTCGAACGACGCCATCTCGTACTTCACACGGGCGCTGCCGCAGTTCGAAAAAGCCGGCGACATGGCCCGATTGCCCGAAGTGCACCACAACCTCGGCATGGCCCTTCTTTCGAAACAGGATTATGAAGCGGCGATCACCCAGTTCGACGAGAGCCTCACCTATTCGACGCAGCTCTCATTCGAGCCGATGATCGGCATTTCGCTCCTGGGGAAGGCCTCGGCCTACGCGAAGTACGGCGACAGCGTGCTCTCGATCGCCTATACGAACAATGCGCTGAACATCTTCCGCAAGCTGAATGATCATCTCAGCATCGCCGACGCCTACAAGATCAAGGGCATCGTGCAGCGCGAAATGAAGAATCTGGATATCGCGGAGATGTACTTCCAGACGAGCATACGCCTCAACCAGGAACATCATAACAAGCTCAATCTGGGCGAATCTCTCTACGAACTCGGACTGCTCTATAAGGCCCGGAACGATCGGGCGAAGTCGGCCGAGACGCTGCGCCGTTCGATCGGCTGTTTCCGGAGCGTCGGGGCCGAAGAGGACCTTCGACGGGCACAGATCGAACTCAGAGCGCTCAATTAACCGCACCAGAAAGATCAGGATAAATGAATGAAGCTTCATGAACTTGTTGAACAGTATCATGGCGACAAGACACCGGCGCCCGGCAGCGGCAAAAAGCTGATGCCGGGCCGCTCGATCGACTTCGAACAGCTGCTGACGGTGTTCAAGACGATCAACCGGTCGCTCATTCTCGACGACGTGATCGTGCTCGTCCTCGACAATGCCATCCGCATTGCCAGGGCCGAGCGCGGCTTCCTGCTGCTGGCCGACGAACAGCAGGAACTGCGCACCGTCATGGCGCGCGATTCGAAGGACAACACGCTGAACTCCGACCAGTATACGATCAGCGAATCGATCGCAAAGGACGTCTACAAGACAGGCGAATCGATCTGCGTGGAACACGCGCAGCACGACAAGCTGTACGATTCGCGTTCAAGCATCCTTTCCCTGTCGCTCGAAACGATCCTCTGCTCCCCGCTGATCGTGCGCGGCGAGATCATCGGCGTCATCTACGTCGACAGCAAACACATCCAGCCGGTCAACCGCAACGAGATCATCAATCTGTTCGAGATCCTCGCCGGACAGGCCGCGATCGCCCTGAAAAACGCACAGCTCTACAAAAGCGTCACCAAGGCCTACAACGACCTTCAGAACACGAACGATGTGCTGCTGAAGATGGACCGGCTCGCGATCAAGGGCGAGATCGCGGCCGAGGTCAGCCATGAGCTGAAAAACCTGTTTCAGGTCACGCTTCTGCAGTTCGATTCGCTCGAGAGGAACTTTTTGCGCCTGTCGCAGGAGGCGTCGCTTGAGCGGATCAAGGAGGCGCACCGCTCCGTCAAGCGCATCGAGCTCTTTGCCCGGGGGCTGCTCGAGAATTCGTCGATGAAGGTCAACAAGACGATCGGCGATCTGAACAAGGCGATCAGCGAAACAGTCGGACTATTGCAGCCGCTGCGCAAGTTCAAGTTCGCGAAGATCGAGACGTCGTTCGACAAGGAAATCCCCTACTGCTGCTTCGATCCCCAGCAGATGCAGCAGCTGCTGCTGAATCTGATGAACAACGCCGTCGAAGCCTGCAGCGGAGCGACGCTGACGATCACGACCGAGCTGCTGTCGATGACGCGTGAGATTCTCATCAAGGTGAACGACGACGGTCCCGGCATTCCCGAGGATGTCGTCTCGAGGCTCTTCAACGAGAAGATCACGACGAAAGCCGACGGTCACGGATACGGACTCTCGATCTGCAAAAAGATCGCCGAGAACCATTTCGGCACGATCAAGGTGAGCTCTGCGGTTGGACGCGGCACGACATTCGCCATCCGCATGCCTGTCGTGCTCGATTGAGGGGAAAATGGGTGGAAAGCGGCAAGGCGCATCCAGGGATTTTCAATCCCCGATGCGCCTTGTCGTTATTGCACGCCGGCACCTGACGGCACGGTGCGTCCGCCACACCGCACCGTGCGTCTTTCGGTTTACGCTCCCGCCTGCTGCACCAGAAGGTCGTTGATGAGCCGGGCGAACGCCGCGGGATCCTTGATCTTCGATCCCTCGGCGATCACCGCCTGGTCGTAGAGCAGCTGCGCGTAGGTGTCGATGCGCGGATCCTCCGCATTGGCTTCATGCATCGACTTGAGCGCCTTGACGACCGGATGCTCGACGTTGAGCTCGAGGATTCGCTCCTGCTTCGGCACTTCCCCGCCCATCTGGCCGAGCTTCTGCATGATCCGCTCCATGTTCGCGCTCATGGCATCCTTGTCGCTCACCAGGCACGAGGCGCTTTCCTTCAGGCGCGTCGACATGCGCACGTCCTTCACGCCCGCAAGCTTCGAGGAGAGCGCCGTGAAGAGCCCGGCATAGTCCTTCTCCGCTTCCTTGTTCCCGCCCTCATCCGGAATCGTCACATCGCCCTTATCGGCCGCCGTCAGCTTCCTGCCTTCGAATTCATAGAGCGAAGGCAGGATGAACTCGTCGATCGGCTCGGTCATGAAGAGCACATCCCATCCCTTGCTTCGGAAGACTTCAAGATAAGGCGCATGCGCCACGGTCTCCCGGCTCTCGCCGGTGAGGTAATAGATCTCCTTCTGCTCCGAAGGCATCGCCTCGGCATACTGCGTCAGCGTGATGAATTTGTCCTCCTCGGTCTTCATCGATCCGAACAACAGGAGCTTCGAGATCTGCTCGCGGTTCGCATAATCCTGCGTGAGCCCCTCCTTCAAAAACATGCCGAACTCCTTGAAGAACGAGACATACTCGTCGTACGCCGCGGTCTTCATCTCCTCGAGATTCTTGAGGACGCTCTTGACGAGATTGTTCTTGATCTTTTCCAGCATCGGATTCTGCTGCAGCATTTCGCGCGAGACATTCAGCGGCAGATCGGAGCAGTCGACGACGCCCTTGACGAAGCGCAGGTACGGAGGCAGAAGCTGCTCGCAGTGGTCCATCACCAGCACGCGGCGGATGTAGAGCTTCGGTCCGACTTTCACCTCTCCGAACATCATGTCGAACGGCTTCTTTGCCGGAATGAACAGCAGCACCTTGAACTCCACCGTGCCTTCGCCCGTATAATGGATCACGCGCGCCGGATCGTTGAAGTCGTTCGTGATCTGCTTGTAGAAGTGGTTGTATTCATCCTTCGAGACTTCGTTCTTCGAGCGCAGCCACAGCGCCTTGCGCGAGTTGAGCGTCTCCTCGACGACGGTTTTTTTCTCGTCTTCCTCCTTCTCCACATCCATCACGATGGGATGCTCGATAAAGTCCGAAAACTCCTTCACCAGCGAGCGGATCTTCCACTCCTCCAGGAATTCCTTCTCCTCATCCTTCAGGTGAAGAATCACGTCTGTGCCGCGTCCGTCCTTCTCCGTGTCTTCGATCGTATATTCGCCCTGGCCGTCGGACACCCATTTCACGGCCTGGGCATCGGGACCGGCGGCGCGTGTGACGACCGTGACCGTGTGTGCGACCATGAATGCGGAATAAAAGCCCACGCCGAACTGGCCGATCAGCTCGGGACGCGAGGCGGCATCGGCGTTCTTGAGCTGCTCAAGAAACTCCTTCGTGCCCGATTTGGCAATCGTGCCGAGGTTGTCGATCACCGTATCGCGCGTCATGCCGATGCCGTTGTCGGACACGGTCAGCGTCTGCTTGTCCTTGTCGGCCGTGATCCTGATCTTCCATTCGCGGTTGTTCCCGAGCACCTCTTCATTGTTCAGCGAGTCGAACCGCATCTTGTCGATCGCGTCGCTCGCGTTGCTGATGAGTTCGCGCAGGAAGACTTCCTTGTGCGAATAGAGCGAATGCGTGATGAGCGTGAGGATCTGTTTCAGTTCGCTTTTGAATTCGTGTTTTTGTGCATGTGCTGTCATTGTCGATGCTTCCCCAATAATTGTGGTAATCCATGTCACTGTCGGTTCAAATTTACGAAAAGAACGGAATTTCCTCAAGGCTTGCCCCGCCATTTATACACGCCATTTATGCGCGCGGGCCTTTAAATGCAGAAGGCGCCGCATGGATTCATGTGTCCATGCGGCGCCTGCATACGACGGCGTCCTCTCCGTCCTCCCCGTGTTCCGTCATTTCTTGTCCAGCGCCTGCCGCACGGCCGGCAGCAGCGTTTCGGTGCTGAAGGGCTTGGCGATCATGTCCGTCACGCCGAGCGCCAGCAGCTTCGACTTTGTGGCGGAATGAAGATATCCGGTCGTAATGATGATCTTGAGCGACGGCTTGAGCTTGCGTGCCGCCGTAAAGAACTGCTCTCCGTTCATGCGCGGCATGCCGAGATCCGAAAGCACGAGATCGATCTCGTTGCGGTGCGTCTGCACCAGTTCCAGCCCCTCCATGCCGTCGGCGGCGGTGAGCACCGTGTAGCCGTGCCCGGTCAGCAGTTCCGAAATCGTGTCGCGGATCGATTCTTCATCCTCGACAATGAGAATCGTTTCGCTTCCGCTCACGGCATCCTTCTTCTTCGAGGGAACCGCGGCCGGTTCATGATGCGTCAGAAGCGGGAAATAGAGCGCAACGGTCGTGCCTTCTCCGGGCATCGTCTGCACATCGATCACGCCGCTGTGGCTGTTCACGATCGAATGCACGATCGAGAGTCCCAGCCCGAGGCCGCTGCCGGGTTCCTTCGTCGTGAAAAACGGATCGAAGATGCGGCGCCTGGTCTTCTCGTCGATGCCTCGTCCCGTATCCCGCACGCGAAGCGCGATATACGGACGCTTTTCCGCATCGGGAAGAATCGCCTGCATTTCCTCCTCGCGCGCCTCGGCCAGTTCGAGCGTGACCACCCCTCCCTCCGGCATCGCATCGCGGGCGTTGAGGGCAAGATTGAGCACGGCCTGATGCAAGAGGGCATTGTCTCCGAGGATCATCGATTGCGGCGCTGCGATGTCGGTCAGCACCTTCATGTCCCTGCTGAACTTGTGTTCGAGCAGCGAGGCCACTTCGAGCGCCACACGCTGCAGCGAAATGGGTTTGAACTCCGCTTTCTCGGCGCGGGCGAAGACCATGAGCTGACGCGCGACGCTGGCCCCGCGGTTGGCCGCTTCGATGATGCGCTGCACATAGACGGCGGATTTCGATTTCAGTTCGGCCGCGGCGGCGATCATCTCGGCCGAAGGCAGAATCATCGCCAGAATGTTGTTGAATTCGAAGGCCACGCCGCCGGCAAGCGTCCCGAGCGATTCCATCTGCTGGGCCTGCAGCAGCTGCTGTTCCAGAAGCTTTTCGCGCTGGTGCAGACGCCGCTCCGCCGCACGCCTGGCGGTGATGTCGCGTATGCCGATATGGATGAATTTTTCCGTGCCCGCATGAAAGACGCTGCTGACGAATTCCGTCTCGACCGTCCGTCCCTCCTTCGTCTTCAATGGAAGGGAGTCGTAGCGGACGAAATCGTTTTTCTTCAGAAAATCGAATGCGGTCCTGATCTCGTCGACCGAGCGGAAGGCTTCCACTTCCCACAGTTTTTTATGAATGAGCTCGTCCTGGGCATAGCCGAGAAAGGATGTCAGAAAAGGGTTCACCGTCAGGATCATGCCAGTCGACGCGCCGACAATCATGAGCCCGTCCTGCGCTGAATCAAACAGTGTCCGGTAATGGAGATCGGATAGTGCGGGTGATTTTTCTCCCGGCTTCATGCTCGTCAAATGCAACCTCTTTGCTGATATCGTTGATAGTTCGGCCATACTCGTGCCGTCCTCCGCGGTGCGTGCCGCGCGCGCCGGCTGTTCGTTCGGGACGGAAGATCGCCGCAGGCTATTTTTTCGTCCTCGGCGCGTTCAGATTGATCGTGCCTTCGATGCCGGGCGAGAGCGCGCGGATAAACGCGTTCTGCAGCAGCGTTCCGATGACCGAGAGGATATCGGTCGAAGGATCCTCGAATGTTCCGCTGAAGGGAATGCGCGTGCCCATCTTCTCCGTCTTGGGGTTCTGGAAGAGCTTGGTGATGCCTTCGACGATCGCTTCCCAGACCAGCTTCAAGGGCTTCTTGATATCCTCTTTCAGATTGAGCACTTTCATATCCTTGAACAGCGGCTTCACGTATCCTCTGAAGGCGCCTTTCGATGCGGCCATCTCGCTGGCCACCTCCAGCGTCCCCGATTCGACATCGACCAGCACGTATGCCTTGAAGAAGTCATTGAGGCGCTTGAGCGGAATCTCGGACATCTTCACATCCATATTGAATGTCGGCCGCTCCGCATAGGGATCGATATCGAGATGCCCCTTGATCGATCCCCATCCCATGGCCCTGGCGCGGGCATCGATCGAAGCAATGAGCGTTTTCGAGAGCTTTTCGCTGTTTGTCAGATTCCGGGCGTTGATGAAGATGCTGTCGATATAGATATCAACCTTCGGATCGCTGTGAAAGTTTCGGAAGTGCACCTCGCCGTCGGTCACATCGAACCGGTTGATGCGAAGGGGGAAGAGTTTCTTGATCGTCTGCGTGAAATTGCCCTTTTCCCCGCTCTGTGACTGTGCTTTCGTGGGTCCCTGCACAAAATTGATCTTCGGATGGACGAACTCGATCTCGCCGACGAGCGAGGCGTGAAAGAGCGCCCTCCACTCGACCGACAGGTCGAGCTTGTCGATCGAGACAAACGGCACGGGCACGTCCGCATTCATCTTTTCGACCGTGATGCCTTTGATCACATAGGCGCCCCGGTAGAGGTGCATGTCGACATCGTCGACATGCCCTCTGTAGCCTTCCATCTCGTTGAGCGTCTTATTGACATAATGCAGCACGATCGACGGAAGCGCCAGGCGGAACGCCACCAGCAGAACAATGACCGTTCCGATGATCCACCATTTTTTTCCTGCGATCCGGCGCCGGCGCGGTGCGGGTGCGGTGTCATCGGTCCTGTTCATTGCAGTCCGAAGAGCAAGCCGATGCCGATCACGTAGAAGTTGCTCTTGACGTCTCCGGTGCCGGGCACCTGCTTGAAGTCATAATTCAGGAAGACATACCGGATGTCGCCGACCAGCTTCCCGACCGATCCGAGCGGAAGCTCGACTCCGCCGCCGAAATGCCACCCGAATTCCTGCTTGGTCTCATCGCCGAGGTTGATGGCGGGACCGGTGATCTGGTTGGCCGGCACGTTGTAGCTGATCGTGCTGTTATACCACCCCGCACCGATTGCTCCGTAGACGACCGGAAGCACGTAGACCAGTCCGGTGACCATGACGGGCCAGCTTTTGACTTCGACGACACCGTCGGCGTATTTTTCCTGCCGGTAGTTGATCGATCCTTCGACGCCGAGCGCCTGACCGAATTTCATGCGCAGCGCCACGCCGCCCATCACCCGCATGTTATCGGCATCCTGCGCCTTATAGAGTCCGACCTGCGGCCCGAACCCGATGCTGAACTGGTCGCCCGACGACGATGAATACTGCGCCTCGACGCGCCCAGCCGCCAGAACCGTGAGAAGAAGCGCCAGCGTCACAAGCATTGCAGCGGACATAGCCCGCTTTCGTATCAATGTGCGTGTTTTCATACCTCATCTCTCTTCTTATTATGATTTTTGTGGTGTGCTTTTTTCCTTTTCCATCGTTTCTTCGATCTGTCCGGCCAGATCCTTCGGATCGGTCACTTCTTCCATGATGGCGATATTCGGGTCGCGGCTCACATCGACGCCGACTTTCACGGCGATCTGGCGCAGGAGCGACAGCATGGTCGTGTTTTCCTGTTCGGTGAGCAAGTTGATCTGCAAATCGAGATGATTGCGCCGTTCGCTCAGGCGCATGTCATGATTCTGACTGATCAGAATGAATGTCGAGAGGAAGATCGCCTCGAGCGAAACCGCGAGCGTGAGAAATTCGAACGGATACGGATCGATATGTCCGATGCCGGGAACGACATTGACGATGATCCAGAGCGCAAAAAGGAGGACATGCACGTAAACGAACGTCATGCTGCCGCAGAAGGCCGCGATGGCGTCCGAGATCCGGTCGCTCCGTGTCTGATGCTTGTTCGCCTCTTCTTCGAGCTGCCGGATGGTCGACACATTGCGGCGCATCAATTCCAGGGCCGAACGCGGTGAACCGGCATCATGCTTCTTCTTTCCGGATGATTGTTCCGCACCCGCAGCGCTGTCTGCGGGGTGTTCCATTTTCTGTTCCTGCGTTCCGGCGTTTTCCGACTGTTCTGCCATACGTCCTCTGCAATATTCAGGATTGCACCGCTGCCTTCAGTTCACGATTCCAATGCCGGTGCTTCGAGACGGCTGCGATGAATGCATGTGTGAATTCCTCGCCCCCTCCGTCCCGGGCGATGATGATGCCCTCTTCCGGTTCGATCTCTTCAGGGCGCGCGGCATCCGAATCCGGGCCGGACATGTGAAGCCGCGCGGCATCAAGCAAGTCTTCCGCTTCGGAGGCGGCACCGATCGTCTTGCAATGCCTGTAGGCTTCGGCGATGAACTCCGCGGCCTTCGCCTCCTGCCTGAGCCGGTCGATGCTCTTCCTGCCGCCCGGTATATAGACCGCATCGAACAACACCGAAGAGGCGGTAAGCAGACTGAAGTCGGCGGTTTCTGACGCCCCGGCCTCGCCGGCGACCGTGCCAAGGTGAGGCGCCACAATCTTCACATAGGCGCCGGCGGCGTTCAGCGCCTCCTTCAGGTGGGCAAGCGAGGCGCCGTCGAACCCGTCTGATGCAAGAAACGCCACGGTGCGCGTGCGGATGCCCGGCGTGAACGTCCGGACCATGCTCAACGCCGGAGACGGGTCCATGGGTTTCACCGTGGTTTCCGGCTGATACTCATCCGGCTTTGCATCGGCAGGCACGCCCTGGTTCAAGGGCATCGGGACTTTCACCGGCTCGCTGATGCCGAGTCCCTCGGCCACCTGCCTGGAAAGCGTCTGATCGACATAGGCAAGCATGCCGACCATGCGTTCGCGGATGGCCGGCGTTTCGACCTTGCCGAGCTCGAACCGGAGCGCGTTGACGATGTGCTGCCGCTCAATATCCGACTGGCTGTGATAGAACAGCGCCGCCTGCGAGAAGTGATCGGAAAACGTCCGGCTCCGCGTCCTCACTTTCGCGCCTTCCACCGGCGCTGCGTGCGTCACGAATCCGCCCATCGATTCCTTCACCTGCACGGGACAGCAGCCGCTGAGCGTGTTGGGCTCGTAGGCCACGCGCCCCTTGTTGATCATCTGCCGCATCAGTCCGTCGCGCTGATTGTTGTGCACCGCCGCCAGCGGACGGTTGATGGGAATTTCCATGTGGTTCGGGCCGCCCAGTCTCAACAGCTGCGTGTCCGTATAGGAGAAGAGCCGGCCCTGAAGAAGCGGATCGTCCGTCAGGTCGATGCCCGGCACGAGGTGTCCGGGATTGAACGCGATCTGTTCGGTTTCCGCGAAAAAATTATCCGGATTGCGGTTCAGCGTCAACAGTCCGATGCGCTCGACCGGCACGAGCTCTTCGGGAATAAGCTTGGTCGCATCGAAAAGGTCGAACCCGAATTTGTCCTGATCGGCTTCTTCGATCAGCTGCACGCCGAGCTCCCATTCGGGATAGTCGCCCATCTCGATCGCCTGCCAGAGATCGCGGCGGTGGAAATCGGGATCGGCGCCCGAAATCTTCTGCGCCTCATCCCACAGCACCGAGTGGACGCCGAGCACGGGCTTCCAGTGAAACTTCACGAAGCGCGATTCCTTCTTCTCGTTGATGAATCGGAATGTATGGACGCCGAAGCCTTCCATCATGCGCAGGCTTCTGGGAATGGCCCGGTCCGACATGACCCACATGATCATGTGCATCGATTCGGGCATGAGGGAAATGAAGTCCCAGAACGTATCGTGCGCCGAGGCGGCCTGGGGAATCTCGTTGTGCGGCTCCGGCTTCACGCTGTGGACGAAGTCGGGAAACTTCGCGGCATCCTGTATGAAGAAAACGGGAATGTTGTTCCCCACCAGATCGTAATTGCCTTCATCGGTATAGAATTTCACGGCGAACCCGCGGACATCCCGCGCCAGGTCGCTCGATCCGCGGCTGCCGGCGACCGTCGAAAAGCGGGCGAACACCGGCGTCTTCTTCGACGGATCCTGGAGGAAGCCGGCCTTCGTCACATCAGCCATCGGCCGATACACCTTAAAATAGCCGTGCGCCCCTTCGCCTCTCGCATGCACGATGCGCTCGGGAATGCGCTCATGGTCGAAATGCATCAGCTTCTCGCGAAGCTGGAAATCCTCGAGCAGCGTCGGTCCGCGGGCTCCGGCTTTCAGCGAGTGCTGATCGTCGTTCACATGCAGACCCTGGTTCGTCGTCAGATACTCGCCGGTGACGTCTTCATGAAACGCCGAAAGGCTGCCGAGCTTCGCGTTCGTTTCCTTCTGATGGATCTTGCTTTTGCTCATGAGGCTCGCCTTTCACACATGCTGCATGTGCATGTGTTCCTTTCTGCCGCCAAGCAGGCGAAGCAGAAGATTTCTGAATGCGACCTCGAGTTCATCCTTGTATTTGGCGATGAGTGCGGTCACGCCGAACTGGAGCGCCGATCCGATCATCTTGCGGAACGGTCCGCGGGCCGCCCCGACAAGCAGGCGCCGTGAAAGGTATCCGGTGAAAAAACTTGCCGCCCCCGACAGGAGCGAATGCCGCACGCGCGGCGATTCAGAAAGACGGGTGACGGCGCTGCGCGCCAGATTCTTCGGCTTCAGGCTTTCGAGCGTTTCCTCGAACTGATACTTCAGTTCCTTCTCCTGCACCGCCTTCGTTTCCTCGAGCACACGGATGGCGTCCCTGAGGCTCGCCGTGCTCTTGACCGTGTGGAGGAGGTTATTTGAACGCACCAGAGATAATCGCATTGCTCACCATCGATTTAATGAATGTATGCCTGAGGGCATAGAAAAGAATCCCGATGAGGAGATAGAAACCGCCGAGCGCAAAGAAGCCGTAATACGACTTTCCCAGCACATCGCCCAGCAGAAGGGCCAGTCCGATATTCAGAATGAAGAACGCGAGGATGAATGTCACGGCGACGGCCGTCATTGAAACGGTCGTCGACACGACATCCGACACTTTGTCGACCGCCTTCAGCGCTGCCAGTTCGATGGTTGTCTGTCCGTATTCGACAGCCTGTTCGAAGAGAGCCTCGAATGTATGCTCTTGAGTTTCCATAGTCGGTCACCGGGATTGATTGTCAGGAATTGAGGTTACGGCTTCGTAATGCGCGCGCGCGGCCGGGGCATCATTCACGTTCCGAATGTGCAAACGCCTGCGTGTTGATCCTCTCCGAGATCGAGGTGAGCAGCTTGTCCGCCTCGCCTTCCTCTTCAAGCGTCTCCTGCAGCATCTTCGCGGCCTCATCGAATTCGAGAATCTGCGCCAGCGACCGCAGCGATCCGTACGATGCGATCTCATAATGCTCGACCTTCTGCGCCGCGATGATGAGTCCCGCATCGCAGACCGATCCTTTCTCGAACTCTTCGATCACCTCATCGGCTTCCTTCGTGATGCCCTCGATGCCTTCGCAGCGTTTGCCCGCGGGCTTCATCTCGCTGGCCTCAAACACTTTCTCCAGCCGCATGATCTGCTCTTTGGTGCGCTCCATATGGTTTTCGAACGCCCGCTTCAGCTCTTCGGACGTGGTCGCCTTTTCCATCTTCTGAAGCGATTTGACGAGATGCTTCTCTGCCCAGTAGATATCCTTCAGGTCCTCTTCGTACAGCTTCCGGAGATTCTCGACATTCTTGTTCATTGAGCCTTTGCGCATTGAAGAATGCGATTCGTTCGATCGTGTGTTTTTCATAACTCCAGCTCCTGCATGATTGGGTGGATTGGATTGGATATCCGCACGGCAGTTGAGCGGCCGGACATCCTGTGGGTTAGATGGATTCGCTTTGCATGGTTACTTCAGCGTCCCGTTTTCGGCGGCCTGCTTCATTTTCTCGTTGGCGAAAATGGCGACCTCAACGCGGCGGTTCTGCTGCCGGCCTTCGGGCGTGTCGTTCGATGCGACCGGATTGGTCTCGCCCAGTCCCACCGTTTTGATCCGGCTTCCTTCCACGCCGAGACTGCGCGTGAACTCGGCGACCGATGCCGCCCGCCGTTCCGAAAGCTTCTGATTGTACTCATCGGTTCCCTGATTATCCGTATCGCCTTCGATCAGGATGTTCGTATCGGGATATTTTTTCAGCGTCTTGGCCAGGCTTTCGATATTCTCGCGCGCGGCAGGCTGAAGATCATACATATTCGTCTTGAAAAGGATGCCCGAATTGAATGTGATCTTGATGCCTTCGCCCACGCGTTCGATCTTGGCGTTTTTCAAATCATCACGCATCTCGTCAGCCTGCTTGTCCATATGGCGCCCGATGAGCACGCCGGCTGTCCCACCGACAGCCGCGCCGATGATCGCCCCGACGGCGGTATTGCCCGCCGCCTTGCCGATGATGCCTCCGACGACGCCACCGGTTCCTGCACCGATGGCGCCGCCTTTGACCGCATTGCTGGCCCCGCACCCGATCCCGGCGAGCGCAAGACACAGCACCATGACAACGAACGCTCTACCTCCCGTGAAACCCCTGTGTTTCATACGTGGCGCCCCCTGCCCGAAAAAACGTTGAAGAGAATGGAGATGACGGCAAGCACTAAGAGGACATGGATGAATCCGCCCATGGTATAGGACGTGACCAGTCCCAATAACCACAGCACGACGAGAACAACGGCGATCGTATATAGCATGATTGTACCCTTTCTCTTGACTGATGATGAGATGTCAGTGGCAAACTACAAACCGGACCATGGTGAATCAATCGCTCAAAAGGATGAAAAAGGAATTACATCTCCGGCCGCATTCAGTTTTTCATGAGCGTCATGGCACTCATCACCGCGCTGTACGGATTGGCGGTATGAACGCGGTTGGCGATCTGCACGCGTGTATGGAGCGACAGCTTCTCGAGGATGTTGTGCACATGACTTTTGACCGTATAGGGCGAGAGATGAAGCCGCCGGGCGATCTCCTTGTTCGTGAGGCCGCTGGCGATCAGCTCGATCACCTGACGCTGACGCTTGGTCGTACGCACGGCTTCGGCAAAGACCGCCGGCAGCGACAGGCGCCCCGCATGATCGACAATCTTCGAGAAAAGCGATTTTTCCATCGACGGCGGCAGCACCCTCCCCCCGACGAATACGGAGCGGATTGTCTGCAGAAAGTCCCTCGAACGGGCGTCCTTGACGATAAATCCCGAAACGCCCGCCTTCGCGAATTCATAAATCTCCGCGTACAACTCGATCAGGTCCATCATCACGATGCACACATCGGGCCGGCTCTTCTTGATGGCCCGCACCAGGTGGAGCCGTTCCTCGTGATCGGCACCCGGATCGAGCAGAACGACGCTGACCGGGAGCCGGTTCAACGCACTCAGCACCGCATCGCCGTCATCGATGGCTGCGGCAACCCTCATGTCCGCCTGCTTGTCGAGCAGCGCAGCAATGCTCTCACGCAGAAGCCTGTTGTCTTCGACGACTAGTATGTGAATCTTTTTCATGGGTCACATTTCTGTGTGCAAGAACGCGCAGTTCGGAGGATGATCGCGGATGGCTGGAAGCATGTGAGACACACCCGCGGCTGTCCCGGATCGCTCCGGTACAGCCGCAGGCGTTCTTCCCCTGTCTGTGTCGGATTGTGACTCAGCGGTCGGTGTTGCCGACGCCCCGTCCCACCGAACGGGATGTCGTCGAGGAACGCTCCGGCTCCCTGTCCTTGGGCGCGGCCGCTTCGCCGGTCGTGCAGATATCCTCGGCGCCGGCCGCACTGAAGATCTCCTTGGCCAAGGACACTTCATCCGAATTGTCGGCATGCGCCGAAATCAGAATGTTGCCCTTGCGGATTTTTTCCTCATAGCGCTTGGCCTCCAGTTCCGGAATTCCAAGCCCGATCAGGCCTCCGGCGACGCCGCCGACGGCCGCGCCGATGGCTGCGCCGCTCAATGCGGCCATGATCGGTCCCGCCGCGATGAAGGGACCGATACCGGGAATGGCTAATGCGCCGATGCCGGCAATCCACCCAAGTGCTCCTCCCACAACTCCTCCCGTGCCGGCACCGGTCGCAACGCCTTCAGGTGCTTTCGTATTTTTCTCGTGAGCAAAGTCACGCGTGGTACTCTTATCAGGAAACAGAACCGAAATATCGTTGTTCGAAAAGTTGGCAGAACGCAGACTGTCAACGATCTTGTCAGCCTGACTTTCGGACTGTGCGATGCAGAACACTGATTTTTTAGCCATTGCGAAATCCTTCCTTTGAATGATATTGCATTGTCGTTGTCATGCGTGTCCGGAACCGATGCTCCGCATCGGCATTCACTGCTTCACTTCGAGCTGGTTTTCCACATTGCCGGCCTGCGCCACCTTCTCGGCAATCTCCTCGATCTTCTTTTTTTCCTCCTCGGTGTTGACCGGCCCGCGCAGCGTCACACGTCCGTCCACCGTCACGATCTTGATGTTGCGGGCGTTGACGGACATGCCTTCCTGATCGATGATCTCTGCGCGGATCTTTCGTGTGATTTCCAAATCCTCCGATTTGTTGCTCTGATCCATCGGCGTCACGTTCTTCTCGTTCCGGTCGCGCTTGTTGCGGCCGGTGTTATCCGGCGCCTGGTGCGTGCCGGTCGTATCGTGCTTCATCGTGCCGCGCTTCGTCCCCTTGTGGACGCGCGTCGTATCTCCGGGATGCCGGCCGTGCTTCGACTTGTCCATCGTATCCGACTGCTTCATCATTCCGTTATTGTCGTATGTGCCCCGCGCGCTGTCGCGCTGCATGCGGTGCGTCTTCGTTCGGTCCTGTGTTGTCGGCTGTTGCGCCGAAAGCGGGATTCCAAGTGCCAGTAGTGCAGCAACGATCATGAAGATCTGAAGTTTTCGTCCCATAACACATTATCCCTTTCGTATTGTTGATGAAAAGTCCCTATGCTGAATAACATGCCATATTTTCCCGAAAGCCGAAATGGCCCAAAAGGATGAAAATGGAACTAATCCTTAATGGTGGCCCTCATTCTTCGTGGCCGGCTCCTTGCCCCGCTCCACGGTTTCCACCGTGACTTTGACGGCATGCTCCGAGGGAATAATCTTCGTTCCCAGGCGCTCGGCATAGACAAACGTGAATTCTGCGCCGAAAAAGAGAATCTGCGACGAATAGAAGACCCATACCAGGATGATGGCAAGCGATCCGGCCGCTCCGTATGTCGAGCCGAGCGTGCTGTTGCCGATATACAGCCCGATGAGGAATTTGCCGATCACGAACAGAAGCGCCGTGACGAACGATCCGATGCGGACATCCTTCCACGAGAGTTCCACATCCGGCAGGATCTTGAAGATCATGCCGAAGAGCACGGTGATGACCAGGAGGGAAAAGAGGTTGTTGACGAGCTCGAGCACGAAGGCGGGGATGGGAATGATCGAGCCGAAAAACGTGCTGATCGCCACCAGCGCCGCCGAGAGCACCAGCGAGACCAGCAGCAGAAATCCGATGGCAAGAATGAGGGCGAAGGAGATGAGCCGCGTCCGCAGAAAATCCTTGATCGCCTTGCCGGTGGGCTTGGCCTTCACTTTCCAGATGATATTGAGCGAATCCTGCAGCTCGATGAAAACGGTAATCGAGCCCACCACCAGCGTGACGAAACTGATGATGGTCGCAACGATGCCCGCCCCCGTATCGGCCGATTTTCTGATCGCCGTCTGTATGAGCTCCGCGCTGTCCTTGCCGACCAGCCCCTTCAGTTCGCCGTAGATGCGCCCCTGTATGGCGTCGGTGCCGAAAATGAATCCGGCCACCGCGATGATGATGATCAGCAGGGGGGCCATCGAAAAGACGGTATAATAGGAAAGCGATGCGCCGAGCTTCGGCACATTGTCATCGACGAACTTGCCGAATGTATCTTTTAAAACCTGCCAGTATTTTTTCAGGTCCACGCTTGTTCCTCCCTCCTTCCCCCCTGCCGTTATTTCCGCTTCTTTTCGATCGCTTCGATCAACTCGTCCTTCGTGAGACGGCTTGTTCCGGTGATATGCATCTTTTTCGCCACATTGACCAGCTCATTCTTCGTCCGCGTGGCGAGCCGGTGCTGCGGATTCCCGGTCCCCTCTGTGCGGCGGTTCGGTGTCCGCCCTTCCGTTCTGCGGCGCTTGTTGACGGTGCGCGCGGCGATCTCTTCGGCGCGCTTTCCCTGTCCGCGCTCTTCGGCCGATTCCTTGATGTGCTCGTACTGACGCTCATCTTTTTCAGTCCATTTTCCTCTGGGCATATGCTCTCTCCCTTTGTGATAGTGATGAGTTGGTGTGTGCACGCCCGGCTGCGGAAATCACCGCTGTTCAGCGGCGCCGATGAGGACCGCGCCGGGGAAGTGCGTGAAGATGTCGGCGATTCTGACGCTCTTTTCGGCCGTGATCGTTTCGCCGGTCACGGCGTTCTTCCAGAGGCTCACCCCTTCCGGAAGATTGATGCAGGTATCCTTCCAGACGCCGCCCACGGGAAGCGTCTTCTGATCGACAATGCCGGAGACAAAGCGCGGCGCAACCGTCACACAGCAGAGGCCGTCCATCCTGCGCGTGAAGGCGAGGATGCGGCCCGCATGCACGCCGCCGGCATCAACGCTTTCATAGACGCCGCTTTCAAAGAGCTCGGCGTGTTCATTGCGGAGACGCAGGAGCCGCTGCGTAAGAAACATCTTGATCCGTCCGCTCGGCAGATCGCGGCAGAGCCCGTCGATGAACGCCGGACTGGGGCGCTCGCCCTGAGCGAGGATCTCGCGGAGATACTTCTTTCTCAATTCGAAATCGACCGGGCGCCGGTTGTCGGGATCAACCATCGAAAAGTCCCACAGCTCGCATCCGCGGTAAAAATCGGGCACGCCCACGCTCGCGGCCTTCATCAGCACCTGAGAAAGCGAATTGAAGGCGCCGTAATACGCGGTCTTCCCGATAAACGGCAGGAAGGCGTCCATGAATCCGTTCCTGTTGGACAGGATGTGGTCGATCAGCGCCGTCACCCCTTCCTCATACTGTTCATTGGGACCGACCCAGGCCGTAAAGACGGACGCCTCGCGCAGCGCCTTGATCATATAATCCTTCAGCCGCTGTGGATAGTCTTCTTTCTCCTCATCGATCACCGGATAGCTGCCGGCGATCGTCTGATAGAGAAAATATTCGTCGTTGGCGTCGGGCACAAGCCTTCCGCGCGATTCGCGCCGCAATGTCAGGATCAGTCCGTGCAGCGTATCGACCAGCTGTTCCCATTCATCGGAGAGTTCCGAGATCACGTTGAGACGCGCGCGGAAATCCTCGGCCCGCTTCGTATCGTGCGTGCTCGTGGCGTTGAGCGTATGCGGAAACGAGCGGGCGATGTCCTCCATGTACGTGTCAAACTCCTCTTTCCCGATTCCGAGGCGGCCGGGATTGCTTCCCACTTCGTTGAGCGAGAGGAAGCGGTTGTACACATAGAGCGCCGTATCCTCGTATCCTTTGGCCATGATCGGACTCGTGAGCTGCTGGAACTTCATGATGAAGTTCAACACGCCGGCCTTCTGTTCCTCGCTCATCTGCGCCGCAAAATCGAGCAGGAGCATGTGCCCGATGTAGTTGAACTCGTTGAAGAACCGCGGATACTCGTCGTGCGCCCGCTTCAGGGCAATCCCGATGTACTTCCTGTCCTGTTCGGTGATCTCCGTCGCGTTGATGTACGTGCGGTAGACCGGAAAATACGCCAGCAGCTCTTCGAGCGCCCGCTGGAGGCCGTGCATGGTGAAATCGATGCCGTACCGGTCCTTGCTCGACACGGCTTCGACCAGGAAGGCCAGACGCTCGACATCGCCGGCCATGCGCGATTGGATGATGAACTTCTTTTTCTCGTAGACCGTCCGCTCGAACGAATAATTGAAATGAGCGAAATTGATGTAGAGCCGGTTCAGATCGCCGGCGCTCTCCCGATCGACGAACAGCGCGTTGAGCTTCGAGGCGAAATCATACCCGGTCGTCCCCTGCACCGGCCAGGACGGCAGGGCTTCGTCGGCATCGAGGATCTTTTCCACAACGATGTAGGCGTCCTTCGCCCGGTCGCGCAGATGCTTCAGATACGAGGCCGGATCATAGAGTCCGTCCACATGATCGATGCGGAGCGCATCGATGCGCTCCTCCTTCAGCAGCTTGAAGATGAATGAATGCGTCCGGTTGAACGTGTCCTCGAGCTCCATGCGGAGCGAAATCAGCTCGTTGATGTTGAAGAAGCGGCGGTAGTTGATCTCTTCGGCGGCCACCTTCCAGTAGGCCAGCCGGTAATACTGGTCGGCCAGGAGCTTTTCAAGCATCGTGAAGCTTTCGGGCTTGTTTCTGTCGCCGTTATAAACCTTGAGCGTCTCGTCGATTGACATCTTGATCTCGGCATTCGACGTGTAGAGATCGTGCAGCAGGCCCTTGGCGAACTTGATCTGCGAGTAGCGCTCGTCCATGTCCTCGGAGAACGAGAGCGACTTCAGGATGTAGAGCAGTCCCGAATACTTCACGACATCCGGATCGTTCTTGCCGAGCTTGTTGCGCAGCTTCACGAAGTTGAACGAGAGGATATCGGGGTACGAGTCGATCTTGATCGGGAAGCGCTTCTCGAAATAATTCACGCTGAAGCCCTCGGCATCGTACTTGAGCACGATCTCCCCGTCCTCGAGCACCTCCTTGAAGAACTTTCCGAGGAACGGCACGAGCACGCCCTGCCTGGCGCTGGCGTGCGGATGGTTCCACTCGATATCGAAGAAGGAATAGAAGCGGCTGTTCGGACCGTTTTCAAACAGATCGATGAGAAACAGGTTCTCGCCGTTGTACGCCATGTGGTTGGGCACGATATCCTGCAGCCATCCCAGGCCGGCTTTTTTGCATTCATCCGTCAGGAGCGCGAATTCCTCCTCCGTGCCGAGCTCCGGATTGAGCAGCGTCGGATTGAGCACGTCGTATCCGTGCATCGATCCCTTCATCGCCTTGAAGATGGGAGAGGCATAGACGGTCGTGATGCCGAGGCCGCGGAGATATTCGACGATCTCGCGCGCCTGGGCGAACGTGAAGTCCTTGTTGAACTGGAGGCGGTATGTCGAACGAGGTATGATCATCATTCAAGCCTTATCTGCAGATCGTCTGCAAGCTTATAAAACGCACCGACCCACTCTTGCACGGCGGTGTCATTTTCAGCTTTCTCCTTCATGACCGGGAACTGCTTGTGCCACATGTAAAAGAGCATGTTCTGCGCCTTCCACAGATTCACGTCGATACCGAGCGTTTTCAGCGTTTCGATGGTTGTCTGGAGCTCCTTCATCACCGCTTCATTCATCGGCATCATCATCAGTGTTTCCATGAGGCGGTTGATCCGTTTTTCGGCGGCATAACTGAGCCCCTCTTTGTCGAGCGGGACATTCCACTTTTTCGTCTCTTCATCCATGTTCCGGAATTTGTCCGGATCGATCGCCTCTTCGCTCTCGAGCATCTGCTTGAGGTCCTGATTGACGGTGTATTGCACCGCCATGGTATAGGCCGTCGGCAGGGGCATCATCGACTCGCGCATCGCCTGCATGATCGGATAATTGATCTGATAGACCTGCCGGAACGAGGTCTCGATGTCCTTGAGCGCGGATTCGGTGATCTTCAGGAAGACTTTGCGCGTCTCGTCCTTGAACAGATGCCAGATCGTGTAGCTGTGGTTGCCGAACTGTGCATCGAGACCGGTCATGACTTCGGCGACATTCAGCTTGGCGAAGGCGTCTTTCATCTGCGTCTTCATCTCCTCGAACCTCGCGTCGCCTTCATAGCTCCGCACGCCTCCGATCACGTTGTGATCGCCCATGTGGATGAATCCGAAGCTGATCGCGCTCTCATCCTGTATGATCCTCGATTTCAGCAGTGCCTTGCCCACGACCATCTTCCACTTGCCGGCCTCCAGCTTCTCGACCGATTCCTCCGTCGCCTCATACGAATACATGATATGGCGGTCTTCGGTCCCATCGAAGAGCGCGGAGATCGCGTAATGCGCGGCCACGCGGTAGAAATCGATCACCGACGGCTTCACATACAGTTCGTAGGCGCGCGCCGCGGTGCCGAGTTCCGGAATGTTGCTCGGGATTTCCTTCAGGCGCTTCACGAACTCCGGCTCGAGGTCGATGCCGAGCGCCTCTTTCGCCAGCTGGATCACGCGTGCGGCATACAGGATTACCTGGACGGTCTCGATGCCCGAGACTTCGTCGAAAAACCAGCCGCAGCTCGTGTACATCAGGAGCGCATGCCGCTCGATCTCAAGCAGCGTCAGCAGCTTCGACCGGTCGGCCGGCGAAAGCTCACCCTTCATGTTTCGCGAAAGGAAGGCGTCGACATTCTCCTGGCTCCTGTCGAGAATGACGCTGATGTAATCGTTGCGGAGCGCCCATGGATCGGCCCCATATTTTTTCGCCGCCTTTTCATACATGGGAATGACAGTGTCCCTCAGCCAGTCGAGCGCGGCGCGAAGCGGCGCCCTCCACTGCTGGTTCCACCCCTGTCGGCCCGAGTTGCACCCGCAGTCGCTTCTCCAGCGCTCGACGCCGTGTGCGCAGCTCCACGAGGTATCTTCGTTGATCTCCACCTGAGTGGTCGGCGGGAATTTCTCGAGGTATTCACCGTAGATTGTCACATCGGCCAGATTGCCGGCTTCGATCGTATGCAGACAGTAGGCCAGGGCCATGTCGCCGTAGCGGGCATGATGCCCGTATGTCTCGCCGTCGGTGGCGATATGCACCAATTGCGGCGAATCATCCCCTTCGCGGAACGAGGCCATGAGCCGGTTCACGAAGTTGTCGCCGCTTTTGAGCATGTCGCCGAACGACAGGTCATGGGAGACGGGGCCGTCGTAGAAAAAGAGCACGATCTCCTTTCCCGACGGCAGCACGCACAGATACGGCATCTTCGGATCGATGCTGGCATCGGGTGTGTCGGTCCAGGCATCATCCGGATCTTCGATCTTTTTGACGCGCCGGGCCTGATGCGGCGCAAGGATCGTGTAGCGGATGCCCTGCTCGGCAAGCATCTCGAGCGTCTCATTGTCGACTGCGGTCTCGGCAAGCCACATCGCCTCGGGCTCCCGCTTGAAGCGGTGCACGAAGTCGGCCTTGCCCCAGATCACCTGCGTGCGTTTGTCGTTCGTATTGGCAAGGGGCATGATGATGTGGTTGTACACCTGCGCGATGGCCGAACCGTGGCCGCTGAAATACTTCATGCTTTCCTTGTCGGCTTCAAGGACCGCCGCATACACATCGGGCGAGAATGTCTGCATCCACGACAGAAGCGTCGGGCCGAAGTTGAAGCTCATGTGCGCGTAATTGTTGACGATGTCGGTGATCTTCCGGTCCTCGGCCATGATGCGCGATGCGGTGTTCGGAGCATACGACTCGGCTGTGATGCGCTCGTTCCAGTCACGGTACGGATAGGCGGAATCCTGCACCTCGATCTTCTCAAGCCAGGGATTCTCCCTCGGCGGCTGATAGAAGTGCCCGTGTATGCAGATATATTTGTTCATGGTCTCCTGTCTTTCTGTCGGTAAAGGGACGCGGGCTCCTCCGCCCTGGCGCTTCATGCGTGTGCATCATGCGTCTGTTCCTGCATCACTTCCTCCGCCTCCGGCGTGATCTGCCCCACCAGGAAAGCCAGTGCATTGAGCGGCGTCGAGAGCTTCTGGGGACGCTTGCGGATGAAGTAATTCATTTCTTTCAGGAGCTTTTCCAGCAGATAAAACTTCAGCAGATATCCGATATCGTCGCGCGAGGCGGGAATCAGATTGTAGGGCTTCACGGTCTCATAGTATTCGCGCACGAAGATCGTGCTCACCCACAGCCACCATTGCTTCGCATAGGGCTCGAGATAGGCGATCTCTTCCGGACGCGTCGTCTTGTACTGATGGAAGCCGGTGTAGACCGCATAGTAGAACGACCAGACCATGCTGGCCACGTCGATCAGGGGCGATGCCTTCAGCTTGCGCTCGGCCAGCGACTGGTCCCAGGATCCTTCGAAATTGATGATCACGAAATCCTTGCCCGTGTAGTTCATCTGCGCGAGATGGTAATTGCCATGCACGCGGATCTTCATGGCGTCGATCCTGCGCTCGAGCAGCGTGTGCACGAAGGCGAGCATGTCATTCTCGCCGGCGATGACCGTCTTCAGCGCCGCTTCATTGCCGTTTTCAAAGAGCGCGGCATTGCGGCGCATCTCGCGCAGCGTCGTCTTGATGAGATTCCGTCCCGACTGATAGAGCGAACGCTGATAGAGATTCGAAAAATGCTCGGGGGTGAACGCCGGATCGTACAGCATCGCGCTCATGGCCGCATGGAGCTCGCCCGTCCGTTTACCGAGCAATCGGATGGTCTCCGCATAGATGATCTTGGTCAGCTCTGTGGTCTCCACGTCGATGTCGTGCGTCTCCTGGGGACTGAAGATCGTGCGTCCCGGGATGTAGGCCACTTCCTCGGCTTCGTTTTTCGTGATCACATTGTCGAAATAATTCTTGATCGAATCGAGCACCAGCGTCCAGGCATCGCCCTGATTGGCTACATAGTCCTTGAGCAGGCAGAGCGAGACCGGCTCCGTGCCCGGATGACGATAGTTGGCTTCGCCGACATAGGGCGGGATGTTCGTGTATGTGCCGCGCTGCCCGAGCGTCTTCAGCATTTCGATGCCGGGATTGACGCCCTCCTCGAGCCGCCGATAGAGCTTCACGGCGATCGCTCCTCCGTAGATGAGCTGGCTCAGGTTGTCATCGGTCGACAGCAGCGTGCTTGCCACCGTCGAGGCATCGGCGCCGGCAAGATCCCGCACGCGCTTATCGACCATGCAGACGACCTCGCCGCTGCGCGTCTTCACATGCACCGAATGCGTCAGCGCGGCAAAGAGCACGCGCCGGAAATGCTCGTCATACACCCCGTCGTAGAGCAGGTATTCCTCATCGCGCACGAAGACGCGCGCGATGACCGTCTTCGGATATTCCTTGTGCACCCGCTCGGCCTTCTCGCCCGTGGCTGCCGCCAGAGGCAGAAGATAGTACTCATGCGCCTTGTAGAAATTATGGATGCGGAGCACGAGCATGACCTCCTCCGACGTTCCGTCGGTCAGCGGGATCACATCCGAGATCGTCACTTCCTGAAACTCGTTCTCCTTGCCCTCCATCCATTCGAGCTGCTTGATGTAGCCGGGAAGCACATTCTCCTCGAACAGTTCCTGGTCCACGCCTTTGAAGACGTCCTTCCATGCGTGCGGCACGCGCAGCTCGGGAATCGGACGCTCGGCGGCCTCGTCGGTCATCACCTCGCGCTTCTCTTTCGACATGATGAACCAGTAATAATCATACCCGTTCATTGTGAGCATGTAGGAGCCGCTTTTGACGACGGGGAACTTGTTCCGGCTGAAGGCTTCGATCGGCGTATAGCCGACGTACTTCTCAAGGTCGATTTCCACGACCTGCGAATAGCGCGAAAGGTTCGCCACGACGAGAATCGCATCGCCCTCGTAGCAGCGGATGAAGGCGAGCACCTTCGTATTGGCCGCGGTGAGGAATTCGATCGAACCGCGGCTGAACTCCTTGTGGCTCTTGCGGAGCGCCACCGCGCGCTTCATCCACCACAGAAGCGACGAGGGATTGCGCGTCTGCACGTCGGTGTTGACCGCCTCGTAGTGGTATTCCGGATCGATGATGACGGGAAGATAGAGCTTCTGCGGATTGGCTTCCGAAAATCCCGCGTTGCGGTCCGAGCTCCACTGCATGGGCGTGCGCACGCCGTTGCGGTCGCCGAGATAGTAGTTGTCCCCCATGCCGATCTCGTCGCCGTAGTAAATGATCGGCGTGCCGGGAAAGGAAAAGAGCAGGATGTTCAGCAGTTCGATCTTCCGCCGGTTGTTCTCCACAAGCGGCGCGAGCCTCCGGCGTATGCCGAGGTTGATGCGCGCGCGCTTGTCCTTGGCGTAATAGCGGTACATGTAGTCGCGCTCTTCATCGGTCACCATCTCGAGCGTCAGTTCGTCGTGGTTGCGCAGAAAGATCGCCCACTGGCAGTTCTCCGGAATCTGCGGCGTCTGCTCGATGATGTCGGTGATCGGAAACCGGTCCTCCATCTGTATGGACATGTAGATGCGCGGCATGAGCGGGAAATGGAACGCCATATGGCATTCGTCTCCGTCGCCGAAATACGCCACCGCATCCTCCGGCCACTGGTTGGCTTCCGCCAGGAGCATCTTGTTCGGGAATGACGAGTGAACATGCTCGTTGAGCGTTTTCAGAAACGCATGCGTCTCCGGAAGGTTCTCGCAGTTGGTGCCTTCGCGCTCATAGAGATACGGAACCGCATCGAGCCTCAGGCCGTCGACCCCGAGGTTGAACCAGTAGTCGACCACGTCGAAGCATTCCTTGTGCACCTCGGGATTGTCGAAGTTCAGATCGGGCTGATGCGAATAAAAGCGGTGCCAGTAATACGCCTTGGCGATCGGATCGTACGTCCAGTTCGAGATCTCGTAGTCGCGGAAGATGATGCGCGCCTCCCGGTACTTGTCAGCGGTGTCGCTCCAGACGTAGAAGTCGCGCTCGATCGAGCCCGGAGGCGCAAAGCGCGCGCGCTTGAAAAACGCATGCTGATCGGATGTGTGATTGAGCACAAGCTCGGTGATGACTTTCAGGTTCCGCCTGTGCGCTTCATAAATGAATTCCTTGAAATCGTCCATCATTCCGTAATCGGAATGAATGCCGTAATAATCGGCGATGTCGTACCCGTCATCCTTGAGCGGCGATGGATAAAACGGCAGTATCCAGATTGCCGTCACACCGAGGTTTTCAAGATAGTCGAGCTTTTCAATGAGTCCTCTGAAATCTCCGATGCCGTCGTTGTTGCTGTCCTTGAACGCTTTGATGTGAACCTGATAGATGACGGCGTCTTTGTACCACAATGGATCCGGTGTTTTCGCTGTTGAATCGGCCATGCCTCTCTCCTCCACACTTCAAAAGTAAGAACCTCTCACGCATTCACCACTTCGCCGCCGTTCGGATGAATCACCTGGCTTGTCATATACGATGCGTCGTCGCTTGCCAGAAAGACGAATGCGGGCGCGACTTCGCTCGGCTGGCCCGGACGGCCAAGCGGCGTGTCCTTGCCGAAATTCTCCACCTTTTCTTCGGAGAACGTCGACGGGATGAGCGGCGTCCAGATCGGACCCGGCGCCACGGCGTTCACACGGATGCCCTTCGGCGCAAGATTCTTGCCGAGAGATCGGGTAAAGGCGGTGATCGCTCCCTTCGACGACGAGTAGTCGAGCAGCTCCTGGCTGCCTCGGTAGGCGGTAACACTCGTGGAGTTCACGATCGCGTCGCCTTCGTGCATGTGGCCGACGCACTCCTGGACGAGATAGAACATGGAAAAAATATTCGTGCGGAACGTCCGCTCCATGACCTCCATGTCCATCTCCTCGATCGACTTCTCGGGATGCTGCTCGGCGGCGTTGTTGATCAGGATGTTGATCTTGCCGAAGCGTTCGATGGTCCTCCGCACAATGCGCGCGCAGAATTCCCTCTCGCCGATATCGCCGGCCAGAAGCAGACACTCGCGGCCTTCCTTCTTGACCATGTCGCGCGTTTCTTCGGCATCCCGGTGGTTCTCGTGATAGACGATCGCGACATCGGCGCCTTCGCGCGCGAAATGCACCGCGATCGACCGTCCGATGCCCGAATCGCCGCCGGTGATGATGGCCACCTTGTGCATCAGCTTTCCGCTGCCCTTGTATCCATGCCGGATCACCTCGGGCTCCGGATGCATCCGGTGCTGCTCGCCGTGCGATTCTTTCTGCTGCCGCTGCGGCGGCACATGCGCGGGTTTCCTTGTTGACGTCGTTGCCATGCTCTTCATGCTCCTTTCCGACGGCTCCGCCCTTTCGGCCACATGCGCATACAGTGCTTCAATGCGGCGTACGAAACGGCGCCTTCATGAACGCTCAGAATATCATGAACATAAAACCGGAGTCTTGCCTGCGACGATACGATGAATCAGGACCCTGCGAACTTCTCTTCCCGTACTGCGATGAAAAAAATGTGGAATGCGGTGTTGTGTGCGATTTTATCTGTGTGCTATGTAGCGACTATTATTTACAAAGTCAAGTGATTATTTTCGCCCGGCCGGCCGATTCCGAGTCGGCATGAGCCGCTGCAGCGCTTCCTTCTTCTTCCTGTGCGTCGGATGTCGTCTTCACCCAAGTGCGCAGGACCTCGGCCACGCTCCAGGCCTGCGCCACGCATCCGCGCGGCGTGAACGGCTCTTCCGCATCGAAGATTTCGCTGATCGAGCCGATGCAGGCTTCGTTCAGATGGTTCGAAAACTGTTCGAGGAACTTCCGCGCCTCCGCACGCCTGTCCCCGTTGACCTTGAGCCATGCATCGATGAACGGACCGATGAGCCATGCCCAGACGGTGCCCTGATGATAGGCCGCGTCGCGCGCGCGGAGATCGCCGAAGTACTTCGGCTTGTAGTCGGCTTCGCCCGGCGCCAGCGAGCGCAATCCCATCGGCGTAAGCAATCGCTCCTCGACCGTGGTCATGACCGGCGCCCAGCGGGCCTGATCGAGCACCGGATACGGCAGCGAGATCGAAAAGATCTGATTCGGCCTGAGCGAGGCATCATCCCCCTTCTCTCCGTCCACAACATCGTACAGATAGCCCCCCTTCTCATACCAGAAGCGCTTATTGAACGATTCATACGCTCTCTGCGCATGGGCTTCCAGCTCTGCTGCCGCTTCGTCGCCGCGCTCCTCCTTGAGCCAGCCGATGAGCAGCCGCAGGGCGTTGTACCACAAGGCGTTGATCTCGACGGCCTTGCCGCGCCTCGGCGTGACCACCCAGCCTTCCACCTTCGCATCCATCCATGTGAGCTGATAGCCTTCCTGCCCCTGCTTCAGAAGCCCGTCTGCGGGATCGACGCCGATGCCGAACTTCGTTCCGCGCAAGTGATACTGCACGATCGACTCGAGCTTCGGAAGCACCTGTTTCAGCGTCTCGCGGTCCCCGGTTTCTTCCAGATACCTGTTGAGCGCATGAAAGAACCACAGCGTCGCATCGGCCGTGTGATACAATCCCTCTTTTTCCCCTTCCGGAAACAGATTCGGGATCAATCCCTCGTTCACATAATGCGCGAACGTCCTGAGGATCCATCCGGCTTCATGCATGCGCCCGGTGGTGAGCGTGAGTCCCTCGAGGCTGATCATGGTGTCGCGGCCCCAGTCCGTGAACCAGTGATAGCCGGCGATGACCGTGCGGACTTCATCGCCCGAAGCATGCGCGCGCGCGGCATCTTCCACGCGGCCTGCGGGCGTAATGATGAACTGATCGGCCGCCATCACGAGTTCGGCTGCGAAGCCCGTCTGCGCGGGTTTCTTGGCGATGCCGAGAATGCGCTTGCGCCGTTCGCGCTCGGCCGTCATGGTTTCCGTCGGATTCAGCGCTTCGATGATCGACCATTGCTCTGT
This sequence comes from Acidobacteriota bacterium, assembly GCA_050258555.1. GTDB lineage: Bacteria > Bacteroidota > Ignavibacteria > UBA10030 > UBA8401 > CAISDA01. The sequence continues at coordinate 44,586 of JBLMZA010000128.1, forward strand.
CGAGGCGACGAGCGTGGCGGGCTTGTTTTCCGAAATCTCGGCGGTGAAATATCCGGCGCTCCAGAGCAGTCCGCGCGAATCGTAACCGCGTTCGGCTTCGATCCGGTAAAACACTTCGCGCAGCGTCCCCTTGTCCGAGACGAACGTCGCATGTTCGCCGTGCATCAGCATGCGAAGCGGCGGCAGCCCCTGATCCGATGATCCGATCTCGTAGTGATCGCCGGTGACCGTGAGCACATACGGTTCGTGCAGTTTCGATGAGACCGCCGATTCGTGCGAGCGGAAATGCATCGACGGCCGCAGCTCAAGCCGTACGGATCCCGGATGGGGATTGGCCACGAGCTCGTACGACACGTGGACCGTGTTCTGCATATGCAGCATGACGATATGCTTGTCGATGATGACGCCGTCGAGTTCATAGCGCCACACGGGCAGTCCGTGTTCGAGACGGAAGCCGGTCAGATGTCCTGCGCCCGGAAATTCCATGACGCTCTCGGCACGCTGTTCGGCGCCGATATGCAGAATGGCGCCGCCCGGCAGCACCACCTGCTCCGACAGATGATTGAGCATCACGATGCGTCCGAATGGTGACGGCAATGCGGCGATCAATGCGCCGTGATAGCGCCGCGTCACGATCCCGGAGATCGAGCCCGAGGCATAGCCTCCCAGACCGTTCGTGACGAGCCATTCGCGCGTCAGCAAGGGCTCCGTGCCGGTCTCACCCACGCCCATCCAGGGCATTGTCCGCGTGTGTTCAGGCATGGCGGGCTCCTTCTTCATGCTTGCGTGGAACGAGGAATGTGGCCGAATGTCCCATGATGTTCCATATGCCCTCGTCTGTTTCACACGGTGCGTAGCCGCATCCGCCGTATTTCGGATCTTCGCTCATCCATCCGATCGTCCAGCGCATCTCTTCCGGAGGCGCCAGGAGCGGCTCCGGTACAATCGAAGGAGTAAAGTCGCTTCCGAAATTGATCATGAGCAGACGGTCCGCGCCGTCATCGGCGAAGAAGCGCATGACAAACGCGTCGTCATTCAGCACGGCTCCGTCCATCATGCCGGCGCGGAGCGAGCGCAGCACGGCGTCTTCCTTCCTCAGATGGATCAGATCGCGGTGCAGTGCGTATATCGGTGCATGCGTTTTCCGCTCGGAGAAGTCAAGCTTGCACTTTTCATATGTCGCCGGATCGGTCGGATCGTCCAGCCGCGCCTGCATCTCGGGAGTTGCGACGCTCGGAAACTGCGCCATGAATTCTTCCCTTCCTTTTTTCACGAGCCTGCCGAGTTCCGGATTGTGATCGACGAAAAAGAGAAACGGCGCGCGCGAGCAGAATTCCTGTCCCTGAAAGAGCATCGGCGTAGCCGGGGAAAGAAGCAGCATCGCGGTTGCCGTGCGGAACATGGCTGGAGCCGTCTGCGCATGTATGCGCATGCCGCAGCCCGAATTGGCGACCTGGTCGTGGTTCTGAAGGAATGCGACGAAGTTCGACGGCCTGAGGCCGAATGTCGGCGTGCCGCGCCGCTGATGCTGCCATGCGTAGCGCTGTCCCTGATAGAGATATCCCCATTTAAGCGCCGAGAGCAGCTCCTGCGCCTTGCCGGCATAATCGGTGTAGTAGGCCTCGGCGCGTCCCGTGAGACGCACCATGATCGAATGATGGAAATCGTCGTTCCACAATCCGTCGAAGCCGAATCCGCCTTCGGTCACGCGCCGGACATGCCGCACCTTCTGCGATTCGTTCTCCGCGATGAAGAGCGTGCGCTTGCGCCCGGCGGCCGAGCGGGCCTGCATGCAGACTTCGGCGAGAATGTGCGTGTGCGACTCGTCGAAGATCTGATGCGTCGCATCGAAACGGAATCCGTCGAAGTGATATTCTTCGATCCAATAGACCGCATTCGAAACGAAAAACTCGCGGACGCTCTTCGCATTCTTTCCGTCGAAGTTGATGGCGTCGCCCCATTCGTTGGGATACTTGTCCGTGAAATAATCTTTGGCAAATGCGCGCAGGTAGTTGCCGTCGGGGCCGAAGTGGTTGTAGACGACATCGAGGATCACGCCGAGGCCGAGTTGGTGGGCCCGGTCGATGAACCGCCGGTAGTCGTCCGGCTCGCCGTAGATGCGCGCGGGAGCAAAGAGATCGACGCCGTCATATCCCCATCCGTAGCGTCCGGGGAAATCCGCGATCGGCATGAGTTCGATGACCGTCACGCCGAGCCGGGCGAGTTCTTCAAGTTCCTGCATCGCCGCGGCGATCGTGCCTTCGCGCGTGAACGTGCCGATATGCAGTTCATAGATGACCTGCCCTTCGGCCGTGAGTCCCTTCCACTCCCCGTCGCTCCATTCGAACTTCGTCGGATCGACGACGCAGGACGGCCCGTGAGGACCCTCGGGCTGGAGCCGTGATGCGGGATCGGGATAGAGTTCGGGCTTCTCGTCGATTCTGTAGCGGTAGAGCGATCCGGCGCGGGCCTCAGTGATGGCTCCCGAAAAATATCCGTTGCGCTCATCCTTCAATGGAAAGCTTTTCTGTACGGGATGCTTTGCGCCGCTTTTTTCTTCGAGAACGAGTTCGACTTTTTTATGGCCGGGCGCCCACACTCTGAAATGCACGCCTCCTTGGTCCGTCACTTCCGCGCCGATGGGAAGAGCGCGGAACTGCTTGACATTAATTTCTCCGACTCGGGTCTGCATAGGCGATGCCCTGTGGGATTAATGTGTACAATTTTTTCGATGCTGTGAGTTATTCCGGAGAGATCCTGCGGTGCATTCCCTTGCTGCCTCTATGATGAACACGACCCGGGAATGCGATGGTTCCGTTTATTCATCCGAGACGGCGTCGGCATCGCACATGAACACGAGCGATCCCGATTCGGCGCGGACGAGCGTCGAAGGCATCTCCTTTGTCGGGGGTTCGGAGGAGCGGAGGCGCCTGATCACCGGCGCCTTGCTCCTGCCCGAGACGAAAAAGAGAATGTGGCGCGAACGGTTGATCACCGGCAGCGTCAGCGACACGCGCCAGACATTCAGCTTCGGAACGAAGACCGCCGCCGCCGTCTTTTCCTTCTCATCGAGGATGTCGGTGCCCGGAAACAGGGATGCCGTATGCCCGTCCTCGCCGATGCCGAGCATCATCAGATCGAATGTCCGATCGGGCATGTATGCGGCAAGCTCCCGCTCGTACAAGACGGCCGCATCCTCCGGAGGCATCTCGCCGTGTATGCGGTGGATGTGATCGGCGGCCAGCGGCACGTGCGAAAGCAGCGAACTGTGCGCCATGCCGAAATTGCTTTCGGGATCGGTCGGAGGCACCATGCGCTCATCGCCGAAATAGACGTGCAGCGCATTCCAGTCGATCTGCTGCTTGTAGGGCTCGCTTCCGAGCATGCGGTGAAGCCCCTGGGGCGAATGGCCTCCCGAAAACGCGCAGTGACAGACGCCGCGCGCGGCAACGGCCTCGCCGATGGTGCGGACGATCTCGCCCGCGGCGGCGACCTCGAGCTCGTAGAGCGAATTCAGTGTGATGAATGTTTTACGCATCGCGCCCTCCCTCCATGCATCCGACAATCCACCAATGGCCTTCATGGGCCAACAGTTCGTCCGCCGCTTCAGGCCCCCATGATCCGGGAGCGTAGACGGCAAGCTTCGGACCGTAGATGCTTGCCCAGCCCGCACGGATCGAATCGATGAACTTCCATGCCAGCTCGATCTCGTCGCTGCGCGTGAAGAGCGAGGCATCGCCGTTGAGCGCATCGAGCAGCAGACGTTCATAGGCGCCGGGCGAGGAATCCGTTTCGCGTGCATGAGGATTCTGAAACGCCATCGCCACCGGCAGCGTCTTCATTCCCTGATCGGGCTCCTTCGTGATGAAACGCAGATGAATGCCTTCATCGGGCTGTATGCAGATGCTGAGCCTGTTCGTGTAGAGTTCGGTCATGCCGGTCTGCGTATCGAAAATCTGCGTGGGCGGGCGGCGGAACTGGATGATGATCTCCGTCGCCTTTTCCTTCAGCATCTTGCCCGAGCGAAGATAAAACGGCACGCCCTGCCACCTCCAGTTGTCGATGTAGAGCCGGAGCGCGGCATAGGTCTCCACGCCCGAATCGGGAGCGACGCCTTCTTCGTTTCGGTAACCTTCATACTGCGCGCGCACGGTGTTGCGCGAGGAATGCTCCGGAGCGATTTCGCGCAGCGCCTGGATCACTTTCACCTTTTCATTCCGGAGGGCGTCGGCTTCGATCAATGCGGGAGGCTCCATCGCCACCAGCGTGAGCAGCTGCAGGAGATGATTCTGGAACATATCGCGCAGCGCTCCGGCCTTTTCGTAATACCCGGCGCGGTGCTCGACGCCGACCGATTCTGCGACCGTGATCTGCACATGATCGATGTAGTTCCTGTTCCACAGCGGCTCGAAGATCGCGTTGCCGAACCGGAAGATCAGGACGTTCTGCACGGTTTCCTTGCCGAGATAATGATCGATGTGATAGATCTGCTGCTCGCTGAGATGACGCAGAATGTTCCTGTTCAGATCGAGACAGGATTGCAGATCGGAACCGAAGGGCTTCTCGATAACCACGCGGCGGTACCCTTGTCCGTTTTTCTCGGCGGCAAGTCCCGATGTTCCCAGATGTTCTATCGCCGATGCGTACAGGTCGGGCGCGATGGCAAGATAGAAGAGACAGTTGAACGAGTCCCCCTTCAGCTGTTTCATCCGTTCTGCCAGCGCCGCATAGTCTTCTTCCTTTGCGATATCGGCGGACTGATAAAAAAGCAGACGACCGAATTCGTCCCATGCCGCGTCGTCCTGCTTGTCCTTCACCGTTTTATGCATCTGGCTTCGGAAGTCCTCATCCGTCATCTTCCTCCTGGCGGCGCCGAGCACCACCGTGTCCTCCGGAAGCCGCTTTTTGACATGCAGCGCATACAGCGCCGGAATGAGCTTCCGCGATGTCAGATCGCCCGATGCGCCGAATATGACGATGATTGTACTCATGATGGAGCTCTCCCTTCTCGGTATGCCGGATGCCGCCGGCTACTTCAACACCATCATCGTTTTTGCCGCCGAGCGCGATTCCTGGATGAGACGGCAGATGTAGATGCCGCTTGCCAGACCCGATGCGTCGAAGTTGTGCGTGTAGCGTCCAGGCAGATGCGCCCGGTCAACGAGCGTTCTCACGCGCCGGCCCAGAACGTCGAAGACCGCCAGTTCTGCCCGGCCCTTCTCGGCAATCTCATAGGTGATCGTGGTCGAGGGATTGAACGGATTCGGATAATTCTGCGCAAGGCCGAATGTGAACGCGGCAAGCGGCGGATTTTCTATGTCCGTTATTGCACCGCGCTTCCAGGGGCCGACGGCAAAGGCCGGACTCACGATCAGCTCGCTTGCGTTGCCGTACGCATCGGCCACGCGCACGCGCAGATCGATGGCGGCGGAATCTTTCGAAGTCCAGGCGGAAAGATCCGCCGAAAAGAGCGCGCCCGATGTGCCGGGATCCGAACGGACCAATGCGACGGGTATGCGCGCCCAGTTCGGCGCGCCGTAGCGGCGCATCTCGACGACGGTCGATTCGGGCACGGGAAGCTGGAACGGATACGCATAAACTTTCGATGCGAAGACGAGCGTGAGCGCATCGTTCTGTTTCACGCGCTGCGCGATCGATCCGTTTCTTCCGATGATGCGCATCGATGTGAAGACGGGCGGATCGGGAACCGCTTTCGTCAGATCGACGGAATTCGTCATCCGAAGCCGGGCGCGCACGTCCCCCACATCATACGTCTCCGCCTCGTAGCGGATGTCGTATGCGGCGGCCGGCACGGGAAACGGCGCATGTGCTTCGGCAAGATTTCCCTGATACAGCGTTCTTCCGTGTTTATCGGCAATGACGTACGTCGCCGACACGACATCGCCGTAGCGGTTCTCCGAAACCGGACCGCGAAAGATCGGATCGAACTGTATCGATGTTCCGCTTGCATTGTTATAGGAGCGGTTCAGGATCGACACGGGCCCTGCTCCGAGCGTCGTGGTGCCTCCGGACGGCGAACAGAACGAGGCGATCGTCCGCCCGGTCACAAGTCCCGAAAGGACGCTGTCGTTGACGATGGAAAAATGGGGCGACGCGTAATCGACCACATCCCGCGAAAGATCCGAATGATTGACATGGAAGCGGATCGATGAGCCGTAAACGGGATCAACCGGCTTCATCAGATGCAGCGCCACCTCGGCGCTGCCATCGGAAGCATCGACCGTATCGACGGCCACCTGCGCCGCATTGAAGAATTCGCTCCCGCCGTTCTGCAGGACGGCATCCACTTCCGCATAGATCTTCGCCCGTTGCACAGAAGAAGGCAGCATGAAGCGCACGGTCTGCTTTTTATAGAGCGATGGATCGTTCGTCATCCGGAGATCGGACGATATTCCCTTCACGGCCGGAAATTGCGGAATGAATACCCGCTTCGATCCCGAGCAGTCGACGAGGCTTTCCATGCCGTAGAATGTGACCGCCGGCGATGCCGGCGTGACCAAAAGCGAATGCTGCCCTTCCTCGAACGGAATCCACAGCCACATGGTGGTCGGCAAATCGACGCGGAGCAGCGCCTGCGATCCCTTTCTGCCGCGCAGTGCGACGCCGTTGTCATCGACGCCTTCAAGCGAGACGATATGGCGCGCATCATCGGGCGTGAAGGCAATGCGCTGCAGATCCGGGAATGCGACGTGTTCCTTTGTGACCAGTTTCCGAAGCGAAGGATAATAGACGGCGAAATCGTAGGCGTCGGAGGGAAGACCGATCACGCGCGCCGTCGTCCTATCCTTCCAGATGACCTTCGAGTCGGTCCGGCCGTAGGTTGAGGTGATCAGATACTCGCTGCCGGATCCGACAAAGCGGACATCGCTGTCGCTGAACTCGAGGAGCATCTGCCGCGCCCGCGTGAAGGCCCAGGGAATGCGCAGCGTGTCTGCTGAACCGGCCACCACGGCCGATCCGCCGAATATGAAGATGTCGTCGTCCGCAATCGGCACTGCCGCATTGTCGACGGAGAGAGAGACGATCACGGCAAGCGAGGCGCCCGGTGCAAGCGTGAACGAGCGCGGCTGCGCCGAAAGCGTGACGCCGCCTCTCATGCCGGTCCATGCGATCTCAAATTGCTGGGGACCGGGGCGCCGGTTTGTCACACGCAGCGTCTCGGAGGCCGTCCAGACCGGGAGCGAAGGATCATCGAAGCCGTACTCGATCGAACTGGGCACGGCGAACGTGCGCTGCGACAGCGCCCGCATGGCGTCGGCCCTGCCCGAGCCCAGCAGCATCACATCCGTGCCGAGATCGGCCGACGAATTCACGAGCGCCGATTTGATCTCGTCCGGCGTCAGGCTCCGATCGGCCGATTTGAGGAGCGCCGCCATGCCCGCGATCATCGGAGACGCCATCGATGTGCCGCTCTTGTAGGCGAGTCCTCCCCCGATCGCAAGCGAATGGATATTCACGCCCGGCGCGGCAATATCCGGCTTGATGCCGAATGTGCGCGATGAGGGTCCTTTCGAGGAAAAGTCGGCGGCTTTGTCCGAGGCGTCGACCGCGCCAACGGTGATCGCGCGGCGCGCCGTGCCCGGACTGGAGATCGTTTCCATCGACGTGAAATAATAATTATGCTCCTTGCCCTGTACGGGAACGAACCGGCCGCTGTTGCCGGCCGAAATGCAGAATGTCACGCCGAGCTCCGTCGCCTGATCGACGGCGGTCGACTTCGCATCATCGGGATCGCCGTTGTCCGAGCCCAGGCTCAGGTTGACGATATCGAGATGGTCGCTCTCGTCTCCGTTTCCGTCCGGATCGACCGCGTGCTCGATCGCCTCGAGAATATCGCTTTCCTTCCCCTTGCCCTGCGCATCGAGCACTTTGTAGGCGACAAGCGCGGCCTCGGGAGCGAATCCCTGCACGCCGCTTCCGTGCGCGGCGATGATGCCCGCCACATGCGTGCCGTGCCCGTTGTCATCCATCGGATCGGCATCCCGATTGACGAAATCGTATCCGCCTTCCACCGTGTATCCGGGACCGATGTGGCCGCCCAGGGCCGGATGCCGGTAATCGATTCCCGTATCGAGCACGCCGATTCTCACGCCCCGGCCTCTGGTGCCGAATGCCGTCCAGGCCTGATCCGTCCGCGTCTGCACGATGCTGGTTTCAAGATGCGCCGCAACAGGATGGTCGGCATGGACCGCCTTGACGTAAGGCAGCTGCGCAAGTGCCGGAATCTCGGAGGCGGGCACGCTCACGGCGGCGCCGAAGAACGCCTTATAATACTTCTTCATGAGTGCCGGGGCCTGAACGCCGCTTTTTTTAAGGCCGGACGCGCCCGTGAGGTGCGAGGAAAAATCGCTGAAGCGCTTTTCATAAAACCCGGCATCGCTTGCGGCAACCGACGTGCGCCGCGCAAGAAAGAGCGGCGCTTCCTTGAATTCCACGATGACCGGAGCGATGGAATCGGCGGGAGCCGCCTCCTGCCCAAGCACGATGCCCTGTGCGCGCGAGGGCGCCGGCTGCCGTGCCTGAGCGACGACGATCTGCTGAACGAAACACAACAGTAACAGAAAATATTTCATGCATCATTCCTCGACGGGTGTGAGAGGGGAGATTGCCGGGCCATTGATCACATGGCCGTCGATGTTATCGAAACGCGATCCGTGGCAGGGACAGTCCCATGTTTTTTCAAGAGGATTCCAGGAGACGATGCATTTCAGATGCGTGCAGACGGCCGAATGCACATGAAAATCGCCTTCAAGATCGCGATAGACCGCATGCTTCTTCAGTCCCTCGCGGATCACCGCACCGCCGCCCGGCATCACGTCCGCCTTATGCTTCGCCTCGCCGCCCGTAATGAGTTCCATGTATTCCGCCGCAACATTGATATTCTCCTTCACGAACTCTCCCGCTCCCGCCAGCGTCATGCGCGAGGGATCGTAGAGCTTCGCCCAGGGATTTTCGCGGTTCATGATGAGATCGGTGATCAGCATGCCGGCAATGGTGCCATGCGTCATGCCGTTGCCGGAATCGCCCGTTGCAATATACACATTTTCCTCGTCCATCGGATTGCGGCCGATATAGGCCAGTCCGTCCACGGGCTCCATCACCTGTCCGGACCATCGGTAGTCCACCGACTCGATCATCGGAAAGCGCTCGCGGGCCCAGCCTTCAAGGTTGTTCAATCGGAGTTCCTGATCGTGCGCCTGGCCGGTCTTGTGATCTTCTCCGCCGACGATCAGCATGTCGTAGCCGTCGAAAGGCGTCCGGCGCACATAATGATACGGATCGCCCGTGTCCCATAAAAGCATCAGCGGATAGGAATCTTTCGGAATGCGGGCGCCGATCACGTACGTGCGGTAGGGCGCCTGCTTCGTATGGATCGCCACAAGATTGTTGAACGGCGTGTTGGTGGCGATGACGACGGCCGCACAGGAAACGACCGCCCCCGTGCTCGTCTGCACCATCGCCGAGCTTCCGCCCTTGACCGTATCGGCATGCGTATAGGTATAGATCTCTCCGCCCATGCGGCGGATGGCATGCGCAAGGCCGTTCAGATATTTCATGATGTGGAATTGTCCCTGCATCGGATATTTGACCGCCGCTCCGAAGTCGTAGCGTGCGTACGGAACCGATGCCGGGTATTCCATGCCGGGAATGCCAGTGCGCTTGCATGCCTCGAATTCATTCTTCAGCATGTCGGATGGACCGCCCGCATGGAGCACGAGATATCCGTCGAGCCGTGTGAATTCGCAGGCGATCGCTTCGCGTCCGACGATCTCTTCGATGCGGTCGACGGCGGCGCTGTGGCTGGCATAGGCCAGACGCGCTCCGTCGGCGCCGAAGGATTTTTCGATCTCCGCATAATGCTCATCGAGCGCACTGGCCAGATGGGCCGTCGTGCGGCACGATTCTCCGCCCCCGACAAGACCGTCGTCGATCACGATCACGGACTTTCCCTCGCGCGCCAGATGATACGCCGTCGTCAACCCGGCGATTCCTGCGCCGACGACACAGACATCGGCCGTGGCGGTGCCGAAGAGCTGCGTGTGAGGCGCGGCTTCTTCCATTGCCGCCCACACCGGGACTGATTCACCGGAATCCGGTTTCATCGCATTTCCTCCCCATGGTGAGTGTCGCATGTGACAACAGAAAGTTCTGGCAGGATGGTTCCTCGCCGCTTATGGGCGGAGCGATTGAAGCTGTCGGAAGAGTTCGACTTCCTTCTCGCTTAACTGTTCGGGAAGCGTGACGGAAACGGTCACATACATATCGCCGAACCCGGACTTCGATCCGTAGACCGGCATTCCCAGCCCCTGCAGGCGCAGCACCGTTCCATTCTGCGTGCGGGCGGGAATTTCCATATTGATCGTGCCCTTCAGCGTTTTCAATCGGACCTTGCCTCCGAGCACGGCGGTGTAGAGATCGACCGGCTGCGTCCGATAGACATCGTTGCCTTTGCGCTCGAGCTTCTCATCGGGAGTCACGCGCACGGTGATAAGAAGATCACCCGGTGTCCCCCCTCCCGTTCCCTGGCTTCCCTTGCCCGGCACGCGCAGCACCTGCCCGTCGGCGATGCCGGGCCTGATTGTCAGCTTGATCGTCTGGTTGCGTATCGAGATCAGGCGCACCGTGCCGCGGTATGCCTCCTCGAGCGAGAGCACGGCCTCGGCTTCGACGTCCTGTCCCCGCGCGCTTCGCTGGCGCCGCCGCGAGCGCTCACCGGTTCGTGCTCCGAACATCGATTCAAAAACGTCGCCCAGCCCTTCCCCTCCGAAGATTTCACTGAACTCCTCTTCGCTCATGGGACGCGACTGGCCCTGGCCGCCTCCGGCGTATTGTCCCCAGTTGAAGCCACCGCCGGCCTCTCCGCCGGCGCCCGCCTCTGCGGCATAGCGCTCGAAGTCCGCTCCGAACTGGTCGTATTTCCGGCGCTTTTCCGGATCGCTCAGAACGGAATTGGCTTCATTGATCTCTTTGAATTTTTCTTCGGCGGCTTTGTCGCCTTTGGTCTTGTCGGGATGATACTGCTGGGCAAGCTTTCGGTATGCTTTTTTGATCTTGTCGGCCGAGGCATTTTTATCGACGCCCAAGATCGCATAGTAGTCTTTGTGGGCCATATCCGCATCTTCTCACGCGCCGCGCGCATGGGGGCCGCACGGGGCGGCGCCGCGTATATCGTTTGTGAAACAGGAAGGGCCTGAACCGCCTTCATTCAGGCCCTTCGTTTCCACCCCATTCATTGTTTACCGGTTGTTGCTGCGGCCCGTACTGCCTGGTGTATACTGGAATTGCGTCGTTTTCGATGTTCCGTCGACCGTCAGATTCAGCGTGAACGAATACTGGCCTTTTTCATCCAGGTCCACCTGTGCGTCATAATGGTCGCCCATCGGTTTCAGATCGGCCGATGTGGTCTTCATCGACGGTGACGTGACCTGCACCGTGCCGGAAATATCGCTCATCGGGCGGCTGCTCGACGACCCGTCGGTCGCTTCCACCACCACATGATACGTTCCGCTGCCGCTCGAGCCGCTGGTGCCCGATCCGCTGCGGTTGGTTCCCATCGAGCCGGTGCCGGTGCCGGTTGAACCCGTACCCACACCCGTTCCCGTGCCTGTTCCGGTCCCCGTTCCGCGACGGTCGGTGCCGATGCCCGTGCCGGTACCGGTTGAGCCGGTGCCGCTGCGATCGGTTCCGGTGCCAATGCCCGTGCCGGTGCCGGTCCTATCCGTGCCGGTGCCCGTGCCCATGCGGTCGGAGCCCGAACGGTTATCCGTTCCCATCCTGCCGCCCCTGTCATTCATACCCGCACTGTCTTTCATTCCTTTTGTATCCATCATTTTCTCATGCTCTGCATCGCTCATCACCCAGACACGAATGTGCGTGCCTTGCACGGTCGCCTCGTGAACGGGCTTCCCCATCATCGTGCTGTGCTGATGGCTCTGTGATCCGGAGCCGGAAGTATTTTTGTCGGTGCCATACTGCGCGAACACCGGAACTGCCAATAACCCTGCCAGGACTGCTGAAAGAAACACATGTTTCGTTTTCATAGAACATCCTTTCAGATTTTGTTTTGATTGATTGAAGCGACATGCGTGTGGCCGCTTTCCTTCCTTCCCTCCTTATTGATTTGTGTAACATACACACCCCGGTCCTCAGATGGTATCGACCATAGGGATGAAAATCGGTTTACATCCTAAGGTTGAAAACATTGGTCTCCACACGCTCGCATCATTCGCTCCATCCCGTGGGAAGCGGCGGAGGAATGACGGAGTTCTTATCCTGTTCGATCGATTCATTATAGAGCCCTCTGCGCGCCGCGCTGTTGCACTTCGCCCGGTGCAGCAGCTCCTGCTGCGCCACAGGAACGTTGGCCTCGTCGCCTTTCCATGCCTCGAGGGCCGGCTGCTGGATCGCCCGCGAGTATGAAAACGTGAGCGCCCAGGGCATGCGCGTGCGGAACCGCAGATTCATTTCATTGAGCCGCGCCGAGGCAAGCACCGCCGGCTGGCCTCCCGAGAGAAAGGCGATGCAGGGCACGGCGGCCGGCACCGCGCGCAGAAGGCAGGCGACGGTGGCATCGGCGACTTCGGCGACGGAGGACTTCTGCCGCGTCTGCTCCAGACCGGGCAGCACCATATTCGGCTTCAGAATCATGTATTCGAAGGCGACGCGCTGCGCGGAGAGTTCGGCAAAGACCGCATGCTGCACTTCTTCCGTCACCGTGAAGCAGCGTTCGATCGTATGACTTCCATTCATGAGCACTTCCGGTTCGACGATCGGCACGAGTCCCGCTTCCTGACACAGCGCCGCATAGCGCGCCAGCACGTGGGCATTGGCCCGGATGCATCCGGATGTCGGAATGCCTTCGCCGATGGCGATCACGGCGCGCCATTTGGCGAAGCGGGCGCCGAGCCGGACGTACTCGGCCAGACGGGCGCGCAATCCGTCGAGCCCTTCCGTGATCTTTTCACCGGGAAAGGCCGGCATGTCCTTTGCTCCGGCATCGACCTTGATGCCGGGCACGATGCCCGCCTCGCTCAGAAGCCTGATCAGCGGCACGCCGTCCTTCGTCGATTGGCGGATGGTCTCGTCGACCAGTATCGCTCCGCTGATGAATTCCGAAAGGCCGGGCGTGGTCACGATGAGCTCGCGGTAGGCCCTTCGCATGTCCTCGCTTTGGCTGATGCCCGCCTGCGCAAAGCGGTTGTTGCATGTGGGCGTGCTTTCATCCATCGCCAAAAGGCCCTTGCCTTCCGATGTGAGGGCGCGGATGGTGTCCTCGAGCCGCAACGCCGATGTCTGCGAAAATCCTCTGTTGAGCGACACAAGCGCGGCCGATGCCGGGTCGATGCCGGTTCCCTTCTCCGATGCCGTCAGCACATTCATCGATTCGTCCCCCCTTCATTGATTCCACTTCCAGTCCCGCACTTCCGGCAGATCCTCGCCGTGTTCGCGGATGTATGCGGCATGCTCGGCCAGTTTCGCCTCCGCAATGCCTTTAAACACCGCCGCTTCCTTTTCCATTCCCCGGATATGGTTCAGCGCATCCATGGCGAGATGGAACCGGTCCAGTTCGTTTCTGACCACCATGTCGAACGGCGTCGTCGTCGTTCCCTCTTCCTTGTATCCATGCACGTGCATATTCTCATGGCATGAACGCTTGTATGTGAGCAGATGGATGAGCTTCGGATAGCCGTGAAAGGCGAAGATCACCGGCGCCTCTTCCGGGAAGAGTTCGCCGAACGCCTCGTCCGAGAGTCCGTGCGGATGCTCTTCCGGCGGCTGCAGCGCAAGAAGATCGACGATGTTGACGACGCTCAGCCTGATTGCCGGAACCTGACGGCGCAGCAGATCGACCGCCGCCAGCGTCTCGAGCGTGGGCACGTCTCCGCAGCAGGCAAGCACGGCATCTGGCTCGCGGCCTTCATCGGTGCACGCCCACTCCCAGCGCCCCAGCCCGGCGGCGCAATGCTTCACCGCCGCATCCATCTCCAACCACTGCGGCTCGGGCTGCTTGCCGGCGATGATGACGTTCACATAATTGCGGCTTCGCAGGCAGTGATCGGTCACCGACAGCAGCGTATTGGCATCGGGCGGAAGATATACGCGCACGATGGCCGGCTTTTTGGTCACGACATGATCGATGAATCCCGGATCCTGATGGCTGAATCCGTTATGATCCTGCCGCCACACATGCGACGAGAGCAGATAATTGAGCGAGGCGATCGGCGCGCGCCACGGCGTGCCGGCGGCTTCCTTGAGCCACTTTGCATGCTGATTGAACATCGAGTCGACGATGTGCACAAACGCCTCGTAACACGAGAAAAATCCGTGCCGCCCGGTGAGCAGATATCCCTCGAGCCAGCCTTCGCACTGATGCTCGCTCAGCATTTCCATCACGCGGCCGCGGGGCGAGACGCAGACATCCGACGGACGGATCTTCGCCGTCGACGTGCGCGATGTGGCCTCGAACACGGCCATCCAGCGGTTGGACGCCGTCTCATCGGGACTGAAGATGCGGAAGTTGCGCTCCGTATCGTTCATCCTCAGCACGTCCCTGATCAGTTCGCCCTGCACCTTCGTCGATTCGGCCTCGAGGCGTCCGGGCTCGCCGACAGGGACGGCATAGGAACGGAAATCGGGAAGGTGCAGATCCTTCAATAAGCGTCCCCCATTGGCATGCGGATTGGCTCCCATGCGCCGCTCTCCTGCAGGGGCGAGTTCGGCCAGGTCTGCTTTCAGACGGCCCGTCTCGTCGAACAATTCTTCGGGATGATAGCTCTTCATCCAGGATTCGAGCAGTGCAAGGTGTTCCGGATTTTCGCGCACATCGGTGACGGGCACCTGATGCGAACGGAACGAACCCTCGACCGGATGATGATCCACTTCCTCCGGACCGGTCCAGCCTTTGGGCGTGCGAAGGATGATCATGGGCCACGAAGGACGCTGCGAAAAGCCGTTGGCCCGCGCATCCGACTGGATCGCTCGGATCGTCCGGACGATCTCATCGAGCACCGAGGCCAGCTGCGTGTGCACCGACATCGGATCGGCGCCTTCCACGACATAGGGCGTATAGCCGTACCCGCGGAAGAGCTGGTCGAGCTCCTCTTCGCTGATGCGCGCGAAGATCGTCGGTCCCGCGATCTTGTAGCCGTTCAAATGTAGAATCGGAAGCACGGCGCCGTCGTGCACGGGATTGAGGAACTTGTTCGAATGCCAGCTCGTGGCAAGCGGACCGGTTTCCGCCTCGCCGTCTCCGATCACGCATGCGGCGATGAGATTCGGATTGTCGAAGGCGGCTCCGTATGCATGGGCAAGCGAATAGCCGAGCTCTCCGCCTTCATTGATCGAGCCGGGAGTTTCGGCCGCCGCGTGGCTGGGTATGCCGCCGGGAAACGAAAATTGTTTGAAGAACTTTCTCATGCCCTCTTCATCCTGCGTGATCGAGGGATAGAGTTCGCTGTACGTGCCTTCAAGGTAGGTGTTCGCCGTGAGCGCGGGTCCGCCGTGGCCCGGACCGGCAATGAAGATCATGTCGAGGTCGTAGCGCCTGATGATGCGGTTCAAATGCACATACAGAAGATTCAGCCCCGGCGTCGTTCCGAAATGTCCCAGGAGCCGCGGCTTGATGTGCTCGGCACGCAGCGGCTCTTTCAGAAGCGGATTGTCATACAAATAAATCTGTCCGACCGACAGATAGTTCGCAGCCCGCCAGTAGCGGTTGATCTTTTCCAGCAATTCGGACGGAAGCGGCTCACTTGTTCCACTGCGTGTGGAAGACTCCATCTTCATCGATTCGTTCATACGTGTGAGCTCCGAAATAATCGCGCTGCGCCTGGATGAGATTGGCGGGAATCCAGCCGCTGCGGAATGTGTCGATGTATGAAAGCACGCTCATCAATCCCGGCGCCGGAATACGCATCTGCGCCGCATCGCACACGATCGAACGGAGCGCGGGCTCGCATGCGCCGATGAGTTCCGAGATCGCTGTGTCGGCAAGAAGATTCGTGAGCGACCGGTCGCGCCGGAAGGCGCTCCTCACATCTTCGAGCAGGGCGGAGCGGATGATGCATCCGCCGCGCCAGATGCGCGCCGTCGCTTCGAGATCGGTTCCGTACTCATACTCCTGCGATGCTTCGGCCAGCAGATGCATGCCCTGCGCATACGAGACGATCATTCCCGCATAGAGCGCATCTTCGAGCCTTGCAATCAGCTCCTTCCTTTCCCCCTTGAATGCGGGAATATCATAGGTGTGGAGAGGGATCCGCTTCTGCCGCAGCAGCTCGAGCGCCGAGAAATCGCGCATCATCACGGCGCTGTCGATCGAAGGCACGGGCACATGCAGTTCCATCGCGCTCCGCGACGTCCACATGCCGGTTCCTTTCTGTCGAGCCACGCCGAGGATTTCATCGATGAGCCGGCGCCCGGTCTTGTCGTCCGTCTTTTGAAAAATCTGCGCCGTGATCTCGATCAAAAAACTCTTCAGGCGCCCTTCGTTCCACCGCACGAACGTCTCATGGAGCTCATCGTCGTTCATGCCGAGTCCGCGCTTCATCAGATCGTAGGCTTCGGCGATCAGCTCCATGATGGCATACTCGATGCCGTTATGCACCATCTTCACGAAGTGCCCGGCCGCATCGGGCCCGAGATAGGTCACGCACGGCTCTCCGTCCACCTCCGCGGCGACGGCTTCGAGCATCCGCCGCACATACTCGTAGGCGGGCTTCGAGCCGCCGGGCATGATGCTCGGTCCGAGCCGCGCTCCCTCCTCTCCGCCCGAGATGCCCACGCCGAGAAACTCGATGCCCTTTGCGTTGAGCCGGCGCATGCGCGCGCTCGTGTCTTTGAAATATGAATTTCCCCCGTCGATCACGAGGTCCCCGGGCTGAATGTGCGGAAGCAGCTCGTCGATCACCATATCGACGACGGGACCGGCGGGGACCAGGAGCATGATGACGCGGGGAATGCGAAGCATCTGCACCAGCTCATGGATCGAATCGGCGGCGGCCTCTCCGGTCCGCGCTTCGGCCTCGAGGTGCGTGCGCTGCGCGGGATCGCGGTCGTAGCCCGCGCCGGGAAATCCGCGCGAGGCGAGATTCAACAGCAGATTGCGCCCCATTGTTCCCAGGCCGATCATTCCGATCTCGAAGCCCGGAGGAGCAATGCGTTCGTCCATTGCACACGATCCTTTGTCTTGATTACATGATGATGACGGCGTTTTTTCCGGGCCGTATGTCGGAGCCAAAGCGCTTGGCGAAGAGGCGCGTGAACTCGGCGCCGTAGAGAAAGATCTGTATCGAATAAAAGATCCAGAGCATGACGATGACAAGAGAGCCGGCGGCGCCGAATGTCGAGCTGACGGCGCTTCTGCCCAGATAGAGGCCGATACCGAGCTTGCCGATGGAAAACAGCAGCGACGTGAAGGAGGCGCCGATCATCACATCCCTCCACTTCAGAAGCACATTCGGCAGATACTTGAAGATGAGCCCGAAGAGCATCGCAAATTCGCAGAACGAGACCACAAAGTCGATCAGCCCGCCCATGACGGTCATCGTTCCGCTGAAGGCCGCCATGACCACGCTGAGCATCAATGAGGCAAGCAGGAGCGCGCCGATGCCCAGGATCATGAGCAGGGAGAAGAACCGGGCGCGGAGGAATGCCTTCACCGTCCCGATCGGCTTCTCCCTGATGTGCCAGATCGTATTGAGCGCGTCTCTCAGTTCCACAAAGACGGCCGTGGCGCCCAGCAGCATGGTCGCTGCGCCGATGACCGTCGCAGGAATCGTCGAGTCCGACGTATAGACCTTCCTGATCATCGACTCGATGAACCGGGCGCCGTCCATTCCGATGATGTCGCTGATCTGTGCAACGAGATGCCCTTCCGCCGCATCCTGTCCGAAGACGACGCCGGCAACGACGACGGCGATGATCAGGAGCGGCGCAAGGGAGAAGACGGAGAAATAGGCGAGTGCCGCACCAAGCCGCCATGCGTTGTCCTGGTCCCAGGCAAGGCCGGCGTCCTTCACCAGCTGCCAGAACGCCTTCATGCCGGACAATCCCGATGTCGCCGCCGACTGTGACACGGCTGCCTGCGTGCCTCCGGGCGGTTAAATGTTGCTGCCCCGGTTGGCTTCGGGTTCGATGGTCGACTGCATCTCGGTCATCATTTCCTTGTCGCGCTCGAGCCACTCGACCGCCTTCTCGCGCAGGTCGTCGAGCTTGTGGTTGATCGCGTCGTTGTACTCGTGCATCTTCTCTTTCATGGCATCGGCAACATCCGCCCCTTTCTGCTGAATGTTCCGGCGTGTGACGGATCCCTTTTCGGGCGCAAAGAGCATTCCGATGATCGTTCCGGCCGTGACGCCGGCGAGTGTTCCGATGATCACTTTCCCTGAGTTCATGATGATATCCTTCATAGTTGGTTGTAGATGCGATGAATCTGTGATGGTGTTTCGGTCTTCCTGTCCGCGCGGCATCATCAGTCGGATGCCGGGCGCCGTCATTCCTTCGGCATATCGGCCGCGCCTTCGCTCTGGTTGGCCAGATAGTTTTCATATCCCATCTGCTCGATCTGCGTGCGCTGGGCGTCGCCCCAGTCGACATGCCCTTCCTCCATCTTCAGGATCTTCGTGAGCAGATCGACGGATGCCTGGTCGGTGACTTCCCGGGCCAGAGCGATGGCGCTGTTGTAGGCGGCGATGGCCGCCACTTCGGCGTCCTGATCGTTGGTGACAATGTCGCGCACCGTCTTGCCGATGCGTATCGGATTGAGCTTCGAGACGATCGGTATGCCGGAGAGAAAGATGATGCGGCGGATGAGCCATTCCGCATGGTACATCTCATCCATCGCCTGTTTCTCGATGGCCTTGTGCAGCTTTCCGTAGCCCCAGTTGCTGCAGAGCTCCGCATGCACCATGTACTGATTGATGGCGGTCAGTTCATCGGCCAGCAGCTGGTTCAGGACTGCGATGAGCTTCTCGTTCCCTTTCAATGTCGGCCTCCTTTTTGTTGGTTTGAGGATGAGTGATTAGCTGATTGTGTCGTCCTTTGTTTCGAATGCATACCGGAGAAAGAGATGGTGGCGGGCCTTCCGGACAGACACCAGATCGGCCCAGGCCGGCGACTGCGGCGCAAGCAGCAGACCCTCGACGATGCTCATCCGGACTTCCTCGCGCGAGCGTCCCGCCATCTGCGGAGCAAGCGTCAGAAACAGTTCGTCGATCGAGCGTTCCTCGAAGAACGTGGCCATCAGATGCGGTCCGCCTTCGACAAGAATGGTCGACGCCGAGGGACGCACATTCACGACCGCCTCGAGGATCTGGCGCGAGGTGAGCGCCTTCGCGTTGTCGCCCGCCGCCACGCGCACCCATGCCGGAAGATCCATCTTGCTCAGGCGCGATAGGCCCGTGCGCGTGGTGACAATGAGCACCTGCACGCTGCCGGACTGGAACAGCGGCAGGCTCGGATCGATCGTGCCGCGGTCGGTCACGATCACATTGAGCATCGGCTCCTGTTTGCCCAGACTGTCGCGCAGCTTTTTATAGGAAGAGACCGAGGGAGGATAGATATAGTCGGGCGTCCAGAGATGAGCCGGCGATGCGGCAAGCGTGCCGGCGCCGACGATCACGGCATCGGATACGGCGCGAAGAATGCCCATCACGCAGCTGTCGTGCTCGCTGCCGCCGCTGATCACATCGCCCGTGAGTTCACCCCGTGTGTTCAGGGCCGCCACGCCGTCGATGGAGCTGACGAAATTGCCGATGATGTACGGGCGTCCGGGCCGAACGGGAAAGGCCAGCCGGCCGTAGAATTCGGAAAGCGGCCCCGGAAGCGGCACATCGTTTCCGCCGGCTGCATCAAATAACACCTGCATGGGTTCAAGAGATTCCATCTCGCACCTTTTCTCACTCGCTGTCTCTTGTCTCTCTCTCCGCCTGTTTTTTCCGCTGTTGTACTAACAGTAAAATTTCCCGCCGTGTGCCCGGAAGCATGCGTCCATCCGGATGGCGCGGCAGGCGCAATGCTCAAAATCCCCACAGAAGAAAACTTTTCCGGGCTTTTTCCATGACGCGCTTCATATGGTATGTTCCCTGCTTGATATTGACGAGCGTCGTATCGAGCGTCAGCGCGGTCGCCGAATCCATCAGCATGCGCCCGGCTGCCCCCTGCCCGCGGCGGATGGATTCGATGATCTCCGTCAGGTCGTTCGTGATGCGTATCGCATTGTCCACCGGCGTCTTCAGATACACGCTGTCCATCAGTATCTTCCCGAGCGCGCTTTTGCCCGTGCGGATCGATCCGGAGATCGCCGCGAAGTCGCCCGATATCTGCGTCACGTTGTCGCGCATCTCCTTCAGATACGTGCTGTCCATGAAGAGCTGTCCGATCGTTCCCTTGCCCTGCCGGATCGTGTGGACGATATCGGCCAGATCTCCGGTGATCTGCGCGACGTTGTCGCTCGTCGTCTTGAGCGTATTGAGCGCGCGGTCCAGATTCAGCGGCGCCTTCGTCCGGATCTCGTCGCCGTCCTCGATGGGCGCCTGGCCCGCCGTGCCCGGCGTGATGATGAGGATCTTGTTGCCCATCAGCCCTTCCGTTCCGATCGAGGCCTCGGCGTCCTTCTTGATGAACTGCCGCGCCTCCTCGTTGATGCGCGCCATCACGCGAACGGTGGTGTCGGTCTCGATTCTCACGGCTTCGATGATGCCGACGGTGATGCCCGAGAACCGCACATTGTTTCCGGCCTGCAGGCCGCTCACGTCGCTGAAGACGCCGCTGATGCTGAACGTCTTGTTGAAGAGCTGCTGTTTGGCGCTGATGAAATACACCGCCACGATGAACAGGATGAATCCGATCGTGACGAAGATGCCAAGCTTGATGTTCGTTGCCGTCTTTTTCTTCATCCGGCGCTCCTCAGGGATGCCACTGAAAGAATGACCGCACCCATGCATCATCCGACTGCGCCATCTCCTCGAACGTTCCGCCCGCTACGCACAAGCCGTCGCGGAGCACCACAATGCGGTTCGAGGTGATCTTCGTGCATTCGATGTCATGCGTGATGATGATGGATGATGTCTTGTTCGTTTCCTGCACTTCAAGAATCAGGTTGCTGATCTCGCGCGAGGTGATCGGATCGAGTCCCGTCGTCGGTTCATCATACAGCATGATCTCCGGCTTCTGTATCAATGTCCGCGCAAGTCCCAGGCGCTTCCGCATGCCCCCCGAAAGTTCCGAAGGCATCTTGTTGATCGCATCGGAAAGCCCGACGCCTTTGAGCGCCTCCGCCACCCGGTCATCGGTCTCGCCGGGCGACGGCTTCGGGCGCAGCGTGCGCAGCGGGAACTCAAGATTTTCGCGCACGCTCATCGAGTCGTAGAGCGCCGCTCCCTGGAAGAGAAACCCGATCTTCTTCCGCACTTCCGCAAGTTCTGCCGCACGCAGTCCGGCCACGTCCCTTCCGAAGAGCGAAATCGTTCCGCCGTCCGGCTCCAGAAGTCCCACGATGCACTTGATGAGGACCGATTTGCCGGCGCCCGATTTTCCCAGTACCGCGAGATTCTCTCCCTTCCCCACATCGATCGAGACGTCCTTCAGCACGTCGTGGCTGTTGAACGATTTTTGCAGATGTCTGATCTCGATGACATTGTCCATTCGTCCGGCGCTTCCGTCTATTTTTCCATGAAGATGCTGGTGATCTGCACGGCGATCATGTCGATGATGAAGATGAACAGCGACGCCGTGACGACGGCCGAGTTCGCCGCGCGGCCCACGCCTTCGGTGCCCGTGTTCGAGTTGTATCCTTTGTAGCAGCCGATGATTCCAATGGCAAAGCCGAAGAAGAACGTCTTGATGAATGCCGGAAACAGGTCGAGGAACACGAGCTTCGTCATCGCCTGCGAGAAAAACAGCGTGAAGCTCACGTCCGCCTTCAGGTTCACCGCAAGGAACGATCCGTAGAACGAGAAGGCATCGTTGAAGACGGTGAGCGCCGGCACCATGATCGTGGCTGCCAGCACGCGCGTGATGACGATGTACTTGAACGGGTCGGTGCCCGAGACCTGCATGGCGTCGATCTGCTCGGTCACGCGCATCGACGCAAGCTCGGCCCCGATGCCGGAGCCGACTTTGCCGGCGCAGATGAGCGCCGTGAGCACCGGTCCGATCTCCCGCACCACAGAGACGGCGACCATGGCCGGAAGCCACGACTCGGCGCCGAACTGCCGGAGCGTCGGACGCGACTGCAGCGTGAGCACGAGACCCATGATGAATCCCGTGATGCCCACGAGCGACAATGACTTGTTCCCGATCAGGTACGACTGCTTCAGGAATTCGCCCACCTCATAGGGCGGCGTCAGCACGTGCGCGAAGAAGCGCCCCGTAAAGAGCGCGAGCCCCGCCGCATCGTCGAAGAACTTTTCCATGACGGTGAACTCACCCGGTGCCGGCTGGGATGCCTCGCTCTCCGCCGCCTGACGATCGAGTGCCTGTTCACCGTCCGGTGATGCCTGGTTGACCATGACAGATGCCTTTCATTTCACAACGACACGCTCACCTGCGTATCGATGAGCAGCCGCGGTTTCTTCCCGATCGAAAAGAGCGGCGTGAATTCGAGCCCGATGTTCACCTTCTTCGTAAAGCCGATGTTGACGATCCGCACGACCTCGGCCATGTCGATAAGCAGCGAGAGCGCGAAGCCTCCCCTTCCTTTTCCCACATCGATCGGCGAATTCACGCCGAATGTGCCGACGCCCGCATTGACCGGAAACCGGTTTCCCGTCTTTTCGCTCACATAAAACGCGCGAACCATCGCGCTCGTGTTGCCGTACTCGATCGGGTCCCCGGCCTGGGAATCGTAGAGCACTTTCGGAATGCCGAGGAGAAATCCGAATTCCAGCGCCGGTCCCCGCACGCGGAAATAGTGCGTGATCGTATTCGAGCGGTCGACGGCGCCGATTTTGATCGCATAGTCCGGCTCGATCTCCACGATCAGCTGCGCCCAGTCGGGCAGCGAATCGACCGGCAGCCGCACATGGTCGACTTCCTCCGGGCTCAGCGTCGCATATTTGCTGTAGGCGTTCCGGTACTGGATGAAGAGCATGCGGTCCTTGTTTTCATCGCCATGGCTGCGGAATGTCACCACGCGCCGCTCCATCGTATGCCCCGGATTCCCGTCGCGTCCGATGATCGTCGTTCGTATCACGACAAACTGCGGTCCCATCGCCGGACCGATGCTGTCACGATCGAACTGCACCTCGAGATTCTCTATCACCTCGCGGTCCAGCGGAACGGCCGATCGCATGTCCGTGCCGCCGGAGACGGGCACGATGCGCACGAACGATCCGAGCCGGGCCACTTCCTGATGCTCCTCCACATTGACCATGCAGTCGGTCTTGTACCAGAAGCGTCTGCCCTGGGCGTCCTGCACGCGCAGATTGACGGCATACGCGCCGGGCGTGACGCTCATGGGAAGCACCGCCCAATAGGCGCGCTTGCCCGAAACCTTGAGCGGGGTCCCCTCGATCGGCAGCACCGGCACGATCACGGCCGTCGCCGAGGTGTCCGTCCTGCGGATCGAAAGGTGCACCGTGTCGCCGGCGAAATACACCACCTTGTCGACCGAGAGCGTGATCCACTCGTCGTCGACGGTGGTCTGCACCAAAAACGACGTGCGCACCTGCGCGGAAGTTCCCGCCACGCATGCCGCCGAGATCAGTATGGCTGTCAACGCTTTTTGGAAAAGATCATTCACTTCGGCCGTCCGGTATATTCCAGCATTCCCATCCCGAATGCGCTGCGGCCGATTTCTTCTGTCCGAAGCGTGCCGGCCTGTAGAAGATGTCGACTCCCCGGCCCATGTCGGGCGCGGAAAAACCGGAACGCTGCGCGCAGTCGCAATGGTCACGCACGGCGTCCGGATGCTCCTTCAGCGCCTCCAGCGACCGTGCATAGAGCGAATCGACCGATTGGATATACGGCTGCACCAGCTGCGCATCGTAGACCGCAACGCTGACAGCCGTCTGCACCGTCCGGGAAAGCGTTTCGAAGGCATCGCGGGCCATGGTCCTGGCCAACGCAGCACTCGTTGCGCCGGAGGCGGCGGACTCCGGAAGCGCGAACGAATGGAATGTGAAGTATGAAAGATGAAGATTGTCCGGAGAAGCGATGATGTATCGCGCATACGGCGCAAGAGCGGCAATCGAACGCGGAGTCCCGTTATAGCATGTCGACACGACGGCGATGTCGAACGGTGCTCCGCCCTCCTGCATCAGGCGCAGACCCGCAGCCAGCGTATCGATCGTGAAGGGCATGTCTTCGTACGAAGCGTGATAGCCTTCACCGCCGGTTTCCGGAATCTCGTGCCCGTAATACAGGACGATCGTCGTCACATCGCCCTCTCCATGTGACCGGAAGCGCCGGTAGCGCCCGGCTGCATAGGCGAATTGCGACGGATGGCTGCCGCGGCGGTATTCCTCGTGCGCCGCAAGCACGCCCCCTCTATAATAAAAGAACTCTCCGTCGTGCTTCGGAAAGAACAGCCATGCGCGGGTTTTTCTCTTCTCGTGGAAGATGAACACTTCGGCCTGCGGATTGGCTTCCGCGGCATGCTGCGCCCCTGACAGCGCCGCTTCATCCGCTCTGAGCGCCCGGCCCGCGTCATCATGATAGAGATAGTCCCCGTCGCCATGGATGAAAAAAACGAGGGAGACGCGCACTGCGGCCTCCGGCTCCCCGGCCATGCGGCCGGCGCCGGTTCCGGATGCACGCGCCGACGCGCACGACACCATGGCCAGAAGCGTCAGCAGGAAGACAACAGCCGGGACGGGACCGCGCCCGTGCGCCTCTTCCGTCATTTTTTCTTTCCCAGCACGACCAGCGCCCCGCCGATCACGATCAGACCCACTCCCACATACGGCGACCAGTCTGCCGAATGCTCCTTCTCTTTTGTGATTTCAATCGGACCGACATCGGCGACCTTATCTTTCGTCACGAAGGTGAAGCCGGTGTAGATAGTCATGATCAGTCCGATGATCAGGATGACGATCCCCGCCATTCTCATGATGCTGACCCTTTCTTCCGTTCACCGCTTCAGTTTTTTTGTCAGTTTCTCGGTCTCGTCTTTGACGATGTCGATCGTCTCGGTGATGTTGGCCATCAGATCGTCAACCTTCTCCTTGATCTCCTCGGCATATTCGTTGGTGGTGTCGGCAATCCGTTTTCGCGTATCCTTGCCCTTGGCAGGTGCAAACAAGACTCCGACCATCGCTCCGCCGGCAAACAATCCGAGTGCGCCCCAAAAAGCCTTTCCGTTTGTCATAGCCGCCCCTTTCTTGGTGTCATGTGATCAGCATCGTTGACGTGTGTATGTCCGGACCGCTTGCTAATGCATCAGCTGCTTTCGCAGATGGATCACATCCCCCCTGATCGAGTCGATCCGCTGCGTCATCATGTCCATCATTTCTTCAAACGTGTTTTTGACTTCGCCGGCATAATTCGACGCCTGATGGGCGATGCGCCGGCGCGTCACGGTTCCCTTTGCCGGAGCGAATAAAATGCCCGCCACTGCTCCGGCGGCGATTCCGGCCAACAGTAATTTGATTGTTCCCATAATGCACTCCTTCCTGCTTGTTAACGGATAGATGTAAGGTACGACGAAACGTTCTCGTGCGGCACGATCGATCGCAGCTGCAGAGAGACTTCCTGTATCATGGCGTCGGCATTCGGCATCTCCGCATGCACGTCGGCTTTTCCGGCGAAGGCCAGCAGCCTCCCGACGAGTTCCACTCCCCGGTCGATCGCCGCGTTCATCTCCTGAAGCGCCCGCGCATCCGACGATCCCTGCGCCATCTGTTTGATGCCGGCCATGAGCATGCCGAGCACGGCATTGATCTCACGCGCCGCGGATCCCGCCACCATGCCCAGACTCGAAAGCCGCTCACACTCGGACATGCGGCGCTCCATGGCCTTCTTCTGCGAGACGTCGGTGTAAATCGTGTAAATGCCGATGCGGCTGCCCTGAAGCTTGATGGGGAAGGCCGTCAGTTCCACGCTCACCAGCATGCCGTCCTTGCGCTTGCGCTGTATGGTCTGAAGGACCGGCTCGCCGCGCAGCGTCCTGAGCGTCATCTCGATCGCTTCCCTCATGTGCCCCTTGGGGACGATGAAATCGGTGAGCGGAAGATTACGGATCTCGTCGAGCGTGTATTGAAATATTTTTGTGAAGGCCGGATTCAGATCGATCACGTGATCATACGTGTCGAGCAGGACGATCGCGGCGGGCGAATTCTCATAGAGCTGCCTGAAGTACGACAGCCTCGGATCGGAAGACGCCTCCGGCTCCGAACTTTCCCGCAGCGCCGTCGTATCCGGACTGCAGAACTGAATGACGTTGCTGTCATCCATCCTGATGGTGTTGATGAATTCAAACCCGGCCTTTCTGCCGTCACCGGACACGCGGGGCAGCGCCTCATACTTCAGTGCGGATGTTTCCAAGCTGATCAGGGGCGGCATAGACGGTTCCTTCTTATTTCACCAGCAGCACCACGAGGATGATGATCAGCAGAAGCGTCACCACGCTGATGGTGATCGTCTCGGCTGCCTGTTCGGATTCCTGCACCGTATACGAGGCGAACGCATCGAGCTGCTCATCCGGCACGCGCACGCATCCGGCTTCACCCGAGAGTTCGTTCTGCTTCTCGCGAATCGATGCTTCGAACCGACGAAGCGCCTCGCGATCCGCCGCCGAAACCAGCGGCGAACGACCGGCCATTTCCGCCGCTTTCGACATCCGCGACAGCGATGTGCCGAGAATCTCGCGCTTCTCCTGCGGAGTGGCGGCATTCCGGACTCTTACGGCCGCATCGTTGAAATAGTTCTTCAAGTCCTCCCGCCCCTCACCGTATCCTATTCCGGCAAAAAGACAGATCATGACGGACCACACAAACACGTTGCGCAGCAGCATACGATTGCCTTTCGTTGTTGGAAATTTATACGCGGTTTCCTCCCCGCCCGTGCAAAAAGTTCCCTGCTCCGGACATCGTTGGAAAAAGATACCGATGAGAGCGGTGAAACGTAATCGGTCGAAGGGATGAAAATGGAACTAATACTTTGGAATGAGTCGGGGTGGAAGGAAGGATGCATGAAGCGGAAAGGAGAAACGACCGGTTCAGTCGCGGCGCGCCGCCCCGGGCCGCCACTTGTCGGCGCCCTTCAGGATCCCGTTCACCGTAAAGGCCGCGGCTTCCCGGCGCGTGAGCCTGCGCGCCCAGCGGACGCGGGCGGCCGTGTCGGCGCCGGGACCGGTATTGCCGTATTCCATATAGCGGGCAGTGGTCTCCGCCTCGGCCTTGTTCCAGTTGTGCCATCCTTCGGGACGGATATGCGCGCCGAGACTGCAGTGGATGAATGCGGTCGAGGCATACAGCCTCCAGGGACGGCCGAGGTACACCTGACGCCCGGCGCTGTCCGCGATGAGCGTGCAGTCGAGAAATACAAACCCGTATTCGCGCGTGGCGGGCGTGGATGCCGCCGTCACATACGAATTCTTTTTGCTTTCGATCGTGCAGCGCTCGAAGACGGCGGTGGCCGGACCGAATATGAAATCGGTCGTCCCCTCGATCCAGCAGTCGACGAAATATTGGCGGCTGCTTTCGCCCGCGGCCAAGAGCGTGTCCTGATTTCCGAGAAACCGGCAGTTGCGGAAGATGCACCGGTCTCCTTCCACATGCATCGCCACCGCCTGCCCCACCGGACCCGATGCGTTCTCGAATGTGATGTTCTCGCAGGTAATGTTGTTCGCCTGGATGAGACAGGTATAGGAGGTGAATGTCGTGAACTTTCTGCCGGCGCTGTCCGTCTTGCCCGAATAATCCGAATTGGTGATCACGACGCCGTCCCTGCTTTCGCCGACGATCGTGATGCGGCTCTGCGTGGGCGGAATGACGAGCTTCTCGCGGTAAACGCCGTTCTTCACGAAAATGACGATGTCTTTCTCCGGGTAATTCGGAGAGGCATTGACGGCCTCCTGCACGGACGGATAATTGCCCGATCCGTCCCGGGCAACCGTGAACGTCCGTGTGCCCGGAGCGGCCGATGCGACAGCGGCGGCGAAGGCAAGCGCAAGCAGGAGAAGGATTCTTGGGAAATGGCGGATCATGAGCATAGTGTAGCAAACTCTTCCCTGAAATGCCACAGAATTCTCATGCACCCGGTCCATGCGATCACACGGTGTGACCGCTTCCGCACTCCGCGCCGCATTTTTCTGTTATACTCTATTGCAGCACGTGCACAGATGGAAACGAATCGAAGGAAAGGCGATCGGCTATGGGGGATGCATTTGCCAGACTGCTTGCGGACAATTACTATCATGACTGGATCATCGCGGCGCTGCTGCTGATCGGGAGCTACGCCGCACTGCTCCTGCTGCGGAATGTGGCCGTGAGGACCGCGGGCGCCATCGCGCGCAAAACGGCCACAACGATCGATGACCTCGTCGTCAGCCTGATCGGAAAGACGAGCGCCGCGGCGCTCTTCATCGCGGCGCTCTTCATCGCCTCACTCACGCTCCGCGTCAATTGGGTCGTGCAGGATGTGCTGAACAAGACGGGCATGGTGGCGCTCATCATCCAGGGCGCGCTCTGGGCGGGGGCGGTGATCGCGTATGCGATCTCCTTTGCCAGACGGAAGCGAATCGATCAGGAGCCGGGCAACGAAACGGTCTTGAATGCGGTGGGGATTCTGGGGAAGGTGCTCATCTGGACGGTCGTGCTCCTGCTCATGCTCGACAATCTCGGATTCAACATCACGGCGCTCGTCACGGGACTCGGCATCGGCGGCATCGCCGTGGCGCTCGCACTGCAGAACATCCTGAGCGATCTGTTCGCATCGCTCTCGATCATCATCGATAAGCCCTTCGTGATCGGCGACTTCATCGTCGTGGACGACTATATGGGCACGATCGAGAATATCGGGCTCAAGACGACGCGCGTGCGGAGCCTTTCGGGTGAGCAGCTCGTCTTTTCCAATACGGATCTGCTGAAAAGCCGGATCCGCAATTTCAAGCGCATGCAGGAGCGGCGCGTGGTCTTCACCGTCAACGTGAAATACGACACGCCCCCATCGCGGCTCCGAAACATTCCTTCCGAGCTCCGGCGCATCATCGAATCGTGCGCCCGCACGAGATTCGATCGCGCGCATTTCAGCCGCTTCGGCGACTCGGCGCTCATCTTCGAGTGCGTCTATTACGTGACCGATGCGGAGTACAATCTC
>JBLMZA010000129.1:0-108652 GCA_050258555.1 Acidobacteriota bacterium
GAGGTTGGATGAAGCCATCCAACTTTGGCGAAATAATGTCGCGAGTTCGGTCCCACAACAAAAGGGGTTCCATAGCGCTCGACTGCTTGTGGACCGAACGAGCGGTTGGGTCATGTCGGTCGGCTTTTGGGAGACACCTTCCGCCATCCGTTCGGCTGCCTTCTGCAGTTCCTCCTTCGAGCAGGCATAGGAAAGGCGGATATTGTTTTTGGCGCCGAACCCGCTTCCGGGCACGGTCACCACGCGGCATTCCTCGAGCAGAAACTGCGTCACATCGTCGCCGCTTCTGATCTTCTTTCCGTTGAAGGATGCGCCGTAGAGCGCGCTCACATTCGGGAAAAGATAGAAGGCGCCGTGGGGCTTCGTGCACGCGAGGCCCTCCATCTGCTGGAGCGCGCGGAGCATGAAGTCGCGCCGGCTCCTGAATTCGGCCGTCATCAGGTGGACTTCCTCCTCGGGGCCGGAGATGGCCGCGGCGGCCGCGCGCTGCGAGATCGAGCAGGGAGCACTCGTGACCTGGCTCTGCACTTTCTCGGCCGCTTCCACAATCGGCTTTGCGGCGGCAAGATAGCCGATGCGCCACCCGGTCATCGAATACGCCTTCGAGACGCCGTTGACGGTGATGACAAGATCCTTGATCATCGGAATCGAGCCGAGGCTGAAATGCTTCGCGCCGTCATAGATGACCTTCTCATAAATCTCATCGGCAATCACATAGATGCCGGTCGTGCGGACGATCTCGCCGATCGCCTCGAGCTCCTGCTGCGTGTAGACCGAGCCCGTCGGATTGGAGGGGGAGCAGAGAATCAGCGCCTTGGTCTTTCGGGTGATCGCCCGTTTGAGCTGCGACGGGGTGATCTTGAAATCGGTCTTTTCCGTCGTCCTGACGATGACCGGAACGGCGTCGACGAGCTTGACCGCTTCGGGATAGCTGACCCAGTAGGGAGACGGGACGATCACTTCATCGTTCTTGTTGCAGATCGCCTGCAGCGCATTGAAGATCGAATGCTTCGCGCCGTTCGAGACGAGGATCTGCGAGGGTTCGACGAAGATCTGATTATCGCGCCGCAGCTTGTCGGCGATGGCCGAGCGCAGTTCCAGGATGCCGGCATTGACCGTATACTTCGTGAAGTTCTCCTCGATCGCCTGCATGGCGGCGCGCTTGATGTGCGCGGGCGTCGGGAAATCGGGCTCTCCGGCGGTGAGGCTCACGACGTCGATGCCGTCGGCCTTCATCTGTTTGGCGATGGCCGTAAGCGCGAGCGTCTGCGATGCTTCGGCGTTGGCGACTTTCTTTGATAACGATTTCACTGGGGCGATAATCCTTCGATTTATGGGTGAGGAAAAAGGAGTCTCATTTTGTTATAGACACATTCCGGAACGAATTCCTTGTAGTCGCCCTGGAACCGGGCGAGCTCACGGACGATGCTGCTGTTGAGATACGTATAGCGCTCGTGCGGCATGAGAAAGACCGTGGCGATCTCGGGCGCCTGATTGCGGTTCATGAGCGCCATCTGGAACTCGTATTCGAAATCGGAAATGGCGCGCAGTCCGCGGATGAGTGCCACGGCGTTGTTCTTCCGGGCGAAATCGACCAGCAGCCCGTCGAAGCGCATCACCGAGGCGTTCGTGTACCGGTGCTCGCGGATGATCTCTTCGATCAGCTCGACGCGCTCATCGGCCGTAAAGAGCGTCGTCTTCTGCGAATTGTTCGCGACCGTCACGATCACGCGGTCGAAGAGGTCGAGCGCGCGCTCGAGGATGTCGAGGTGGCCGTTTGTGACCGGATCAAATGTTCCCGGGTAGAGTGCTGTCTTCATGTGCATGTGTAAAATACGTCACCGCCGTGCGGCCGTACGTGCGTTCCACGAGCACGCGGCAGAGCGGCGAATGATCAAATTGGTGATGCGCCGGATGTTCAATGACCAGGATGCCTTCGGGAGCGACGACGCCGGAGGCGAAAATTTTTCCCGGCAGCTGCGACAATGTCGCAATGGCATAGGGCGGGTCGGCAAAGACGACCGCATACTGCCGGCGCGGAACAGCAAGGAACTGGTCGACCGATCCGAAGACGAGCGTCGCATCGGCTTCCGCCTTGATGAGCCGGATATTGGCTTCCAGAAATCCGTAGGCCTTCCGGTCAAATTCCACGAATGTCGCATGGACGGCGCCGCGGCTCAGGGCTTCGATGCCGACCGAACCGCTGCCGGCATACAGGTCGAGCACGGAAGCCGTGCGCCAGTCGACTCTGGTCTGGAGCGTATTGAAGATGGCGCTTTTTACGCGGTCTGTGGCCGGTCTCACCGAAAGATCCGTCACGGTCGAAAGCCGGCGTCCTTTGTATTTTCCTGCAATAACACGCATCGTTTTTATTCCGTTCTCATGGCCAGCCCGACGGCGGCGGTGAATTCATGTCGCCGCGCCTTGATGTCGGCCAGGCCCTTGAGGGAGGCCGGAACCATGACGACGCGGAAAGGATCGATGAGCTCCACGGGGATTTCCAGCGACTGCTTCATCGATTCGCACATCTGATAGCTTGCCGCCGAGCCGTGGAGATAGACCGCGTCGGCATGGGAATCCCGCGCGGCATCATGGATGATGCGCAGATCGTCGCCCGTGAATGACCGCACCTGCACATCGACGGTCTGCCCGGCCACAAGCGTGCTCGATGTGAGCCCGTGATCATCCATGCCGATCACGAGCGAGCGCTGTTCGCGCGCGGCCGGGTAATTGGCCGTGAACGCGTTCTCGGCACAGAAATGCTGGACATCGAGAATGGCGAACGCGGCCGAAAGATGCGAGGCCGTATGTTCAAGAAACGTCATGAGATTGCGCCGGACGCCGACGATGACCGAGCGCGCCGTCTCCCGCTTCGATCGCTCATCGGGGGAAAGCTCGTGCGCAATGAGCGCGTGCGACGTCTCCGTGGCATCGCTGTCGAAGTGGCGGAGCTCCCACAGCGCCTGATGCATGCGGCCTGTCTGGTCGAGCGAAGAATCCATCGGTATGCTCTGCAGCATGAGCATGCTCGTGTTGAGCCCGAATGAGAGTTTTTTCGATTCGGCGCCGATTTTTTTCAAAAAGCTTCCGAGCTCTCCGGCAAACGACTTTTCCCTGGTCCTGGCGCCGCGGTCAGAGAGCGAGGACTGGTTTTCGAAATTCGTCTGCGATTCGAACGAGCCGGCCGCGTTCACGACATAGCCTTTCATCGTGTGTGTGAGCTCGACGGCAGTCACATGCGACCGCTCGAGGATGACGGCGATATGGCGGTCCTGATTTTTTTTGAAGGCGGTGAGCATGTGGTCTGTGGTGTTAAAAAAATATTGTTTCGCTTTTTTATCGCTGATCGGTTTTTACGGCCGCACGGCGGCGCGGGGCTTCACCGTGACGGCGCTCCGCAGCTTCTCGAATTTTTTTGCGCCGATGCCGCGCACCCGCTTCAGCTCGTCGACCGTGCGGAAGCCGCCCGGATGCGCGCGCCTGTAGGCGATGATGCGGGAAGCCATCGAGTCGCCGATGCCGGGCAGA
Organism: Acidobacteriota bacterium; assembly: GCA_050258555.1. Lineage (GTDB taxonomy): Bacteria > Bacteroidota > Ignavibacteria > UBA10030 > UBA8401 > CAISDA01. The sequence goes on from JBLMZA010000129.1 coordinate 3,529, forward strand.
CGCATCAGCTCGGCGCGGCCGGCGCGGTTGAGATCGACCGGCATCGCTGCCGGTTCGGATCTCGTCATGACAGGTCCGGCCGCCGAGCGTGCCGCAAAGACGGAATCCGTTTGCCGGTAGTCGAAGGCCGCTTCCGGATGCCGCGTGCTCTCGGTCGTTGAGCGGTAGAGCTTCAAAGCGGCGCCTGCCACGAAGACAACGGAAAGAAAAAAGAAGATCCGCTGTTCATTCCGTGTGAATGTGAAGAGCTCGCGCACTTTCTTCCATGCATGCATCATGGGTCCGGCCCCGGGGCTGCCTGTGTGCCGCTCGACCTGCTCTATGATTATGAGAACACGCTTTTCATCTTATCGAAGAAGCTCTTGTTCTTGCTTTTTTCCTCATCCGTGGGGATGATATGTTCGCTTGCGGCCAATTGCTTCAGGAGATCCTTCTCCTTCGAGTTCAATTTCGACGGCACCCAGATCTGTATGCGGATGAGCTGATCGCCGCGGCCGTACGAGTTCAGATGCGGGATGCCTTTTTCCTTCATCCGGAGCATCTTGCCCGGCAGTGTGCCGGGTTCGATCTTGATTTTCGCATGCCCGGTCAGCGTCGGCACTTCGAGATCGGCGCCGAGCGCCGCTTCGGGAAAGCTGATGAGCGCATTGAAGATCACATCGTCCCCGTTGCGCACGAAGCTGTCATGCCGCAGTTCCTCGAATTCCACGATGATGTCGCCTGCGGGACCGCCGCGCCTGCCGGCATTGCCCTGGCCCTGGAGCGTGAGATAGTTGCCTTCCGAGACGCCCGCGGGGACCTGGATTTTAATCGTCGATTCTCCGTGCTCGCGGCCCTCGCCCTCGCACGTCGTGCACTGATCCTTGATCACCGTGCCGGTGCCGCCGCAATGGGCGCACGTCGAGATGTTCACGAACTGCCCGAACATCGAGCGCGACACCTGCCGGAGCTCTCCGGTGCCGTTGCAGTGCGGGCACGTCGTTTTCGAGCTTCCGGGCTTGGCGCCCGAACCGCTGCACACCGAGCAGGTCTTCCACTTCTTGACCTTGATTTTCTTTTCCGTGCCCGATGCGATTTCTTCGAGCGTGAGCTTGAGCCTGATCCGGAGATCGGAGCCCGGCTGCCCGACATCGCGCCGGCGCTGCTGGTGGCGCTGCGCGCCGCCGAACATTTCCTCGAAGATCGAACCGCCGCCGAAGATGTCTCCGAAGCTCGAGAAGATGTCGTTCACATTCTGATAGCTCCGGAAATCAGTGCCGCGCATGCCTTCATGCCCGTACTGGTCGTAGCGGGCGCGCTTCTGCGGATCGCTCAGCGCCTCGTAGGCCTCGGCGCCCTCCTTGAACTTCTCTTCGGCTTCCTTGTTGTCCGGATTTCTGTCCGGGTGGTACTGCAGCGCGAGCTTGCGGTAGGCCTTCTTGATCTCCTCGGGCGAGGCATTGCGGCTCACGCCGAGCACTTCATAAAAATCTCGTTTTGTTGCCATGTGATAATAGAATTAGAATCCGTTGTGATTCAGGGTTAATCGATTTCCGATGGAGATGAAGGCTTCTCGGTGTCATTCGGCGCCTCGGAGGCGACGATCACTTTTGCGTGGCGTATGACTTTGTCGTGAAGCATGTAGCCTTTTTCGACTTCTTCGACGATCGTATGCGCCGGCACGTCGGAACGCGGTACCTGCAGCAGCGCGTCATGGAAGTCGACGTTGAATTCCTTGCCGATGCTTTCGATCGGCTTCAGGCCCTGCGCCTGCAGCACCTTCAGGAACTTGGCGGCGATCATCTCGATGCCCTTGTAGAACGGATCCTCGCCGATCGAATCCTTTCCCGTCTTGAGCGAGCGGTGAAAATCATCGAGCACCGGCAGAAGCTGGGCGATGACATTTTCGCTGGCGTATTTGGTGAATGTCAGGAAATCGTTTTCGGTGCGGCGCTTGTAGTTGTCGAATTCTGCGGCTTTGCGGAGCAGCTGATCCTTGAGCTGCGCCACCTGCGCTTCCAGTTCCGCCTGACGGGCGGCAAGCGCATCGTTCTGCGCCTGTGTGTCGGAAGCGCCGGCTTGAGCGCCTTGTTCCGGAGTCAGCTGAGGTTCCTGTGTCTGGTCCATGTGGAGTCTTTATATTCGTTGAAAAATAAGTGTGAGGATCTTGCGGACCCTCACGCTTGTATCGCATCATATGTATGGGATGTTCTGCGGCCGCCGGAAGCGGTCGTGCGTGTTTCCTGTGTCAGGCCGAGAACATGCCTGAAATCGTCTTGGCCACGTAATCGACCAGCGGTATCATCTTCGAATAGTTCATGCGCTTGGTGCCGATGATGCCGACCGAGCCCGTGCTCGAGCCGACGCTGTATGTCGATGTGACGATCGAATACTCCTTCAGCTGCGTGATGGCGTTTTCATGACCGATCGAAACGGCAATGACGCCGTCCTTCGTCTCCGTCTTTTCGAGCACGTGCACGATCATGTCTTCATTTTCCAGAAGCTCGATCACGCTTCTGTACTGATCGGCGTGCTCGAATTCCGGCTGCGAAAGAATCCCGCTTGTCCCGCCGATATGCACCTTCTCGATCGTGCGCTGTTCGTCGAAGAGCTTGTCGACCGAATCGATAAAGAGCCGGATGAGCCCGGTCTCCTCATCGCGCATGTCCTGCATCCGGTCATGGAGCGTCGAGCGGATCTCGGCCAACAGCAGGCCGGAGAGCCGTTCGTTGAGCATGCGGCTCACATCTTCGAGCTTTGTGCGGGGGATCTCCGTGCTCACTTCCATCGTGATCGTCTTGAGGAGTCCCGAGCGGATCGAGATCACCACCAGGATGCGCGTGCCGCTCAGGGGCACAAGCTCGAGCTTGTCCAAGATGCCCGTATTGAGCCTCGGGGCCGAGACGACGCCGAGCTGATGCGAAATGGCGCCGATCAACTTCGAGGTGAGCCGGAAGAGATTCTCCTGGTCGATGCCCGACTGCAGCTGCGACTGGATGATCGAACGGTCCTCGTCCGAGAGCTTTTCGATTTCCATGAGCGAATCGACATAGAACCGGTACCCCTTGTCGGTCGGCACGCGGCCGCTCGATGTGTGGGGATGGCCGATGTAGCCCAAATCCTCCAGATCGGACATGACGTTTCGCACCGTCGCCGGCGAGAGTCCGATGCCGTGCTGCTTGGCAATGTATCGGGAGCCGACCGGCGTCGCCGTCTGGATGAAGCTGTAGATGATGCTTCGCAGGATCGTTCGTTCACGATCGTTCAGTTGTTCCTGCATAAATACTTTCGAATAGCGCTTTTTGTGAATCTGATAGAGCAATAAAAATTACAAATTTTTAGCACGGTTGTCAAGAAACGCGTCGCCGGCGCCTTTGGGGGGCGGCATCGGCACGGCCACGCCCGGCCTCTCGGGAGCAACGGGCGCGATCTGGCCCAGTTTCTGCTCCACCTGCGCGTGAATGTCGATCATCGTCTGGTCGCCCGCGTATTTCGTGTAGACCACATCGGACAACTCGACGAGCGAACGCACGATCGCTTCGATCACCGACGACTGCTTCCGCAGATCGGTGATGAGCTGCAGAACGGGCAAGGCCGTTTCCTCGTCGAGCATCTTTTTGATGTGCCGCTCGGCAATCGAGGAGCGCAGCATGACGATGGCCAGCGAGTTATTGACATGATGCGCAATCGTGCGCACCGTGGTCTGAAACATCTGCATGGCACTGCGCTGCTTTTCCTCCTCGATGCGCTGGACGTCCCGGGCTTTGGCTTCCTTTCTGAAGAGATGCCGCTCATGGACGCCTTCGATCAGTATCGGGAAATGGCGCAGTTCCAGGCGCTCCTTCCTCGCATAATCGTAGGCGCCCCGCTTCATCGCTTCAATGGCGAGCTCTTCGCTGCCGTCGGCGGTGAGCATGATGACCGGAGACTCGATACCGGATTCCGTCATCCAGTCGAGAAACGCGAGGCCCGAGATCGCTCCCAGATGGAAATCCAGCAGGATGATATCGGGCGCGGACTCCTTCACCAGACGCATGCCGTCTTCGGCCGTATCGGCCAGCGAGACGGAAAACTTTCCGCTTGCCTCCAGATCCATGGCCAGCACGCGGGAGAAGGCGGTCTCGTCATCGATGATCAGGACAGATAAGCGTGCATCATTCATGGCGGCCTTTCCCAGTCTCTCTCTGAAAACACACGTCTCGGACAAAAAAACGGTCCCTATGGCTTAAAACGCTGAGAAGAGGGGAAAAGTTTAGCGCGCGAGTGTGCGCTGGGGAATGAGAAACAAGAGACCGGACACGGCCGCGAGCGCTCCGCCGAGCAAAAACGGCGACGACGCACCCAGTGCGCTCCAGAAAAATCCTGCGATCAGGCTCGAGAAGAATGTCGTGATGCCGGTGGCGGTGTAATAGAGCCCGATCGCCGTGCCGCGCTCTTCGGTAGGAACGAGGTTGGAGATGTAGGCCTTGCTTACGCCTTCATTCATCGCCATGAAGACGCCGTAGGCGGGAAAGAGCGCCCACAACACGGCAGCCTCTCGTGCCAGGCCGAAGCCCGCATAGACCAGGGCGAAGAGAAAGAACGAGGCAAGCAGGACGCGCCGCGCGCCGAAGCGGTCCGAGAGCCGGCCGAAGGGATACGAAAGCAGCGAATAGACGACATTGAACACCACATACAGGAGCACGCTCTCCTGCGTCGAAAATCCGAGATGCTGCGAGCGCAGGATGAGGAAGGCGTCGGAACTGTTGCCGAGCGAAAAGAGCATGCTCACAAGCAGGAAACGCCGGAAATCCGGACCGAAGTGTGAGAGCGAGAATGTGAGTGGGCGCAGCGCACCTGTGCGCTCATGCGCGGGCTCGCGCACGAAAACGAGCAGGATCACAACGCCCAGACAGGCCGGAAGAGCCGAGAGAAGAAAGATGAGCGAGAAATTGTTCTTAAGGAGCGAGAGCAACGCCAAGGCGGCAAGCGGACCGATCACGGCTCCGAGAGTATCCATGGCGCGATGCAGTCCGAATGCCGCGCCGCGCGATCCTTCCTCGGACGAATCGGCAATGAGGGCATCGCGCGCGGCCGTGCGTATGCCCTTGCCGAAGCGGTCCATGAAGCGCGCGCCGAAGACGGCCGTCCATGATGCGGCAAGCGAGAGCACGACCTTCGAGACGGCCGAGAGCGCATAGCCTGCGGCCGTGAAATGCTTCCGGTTTCTGAGCCGGTCCGAGAGGCGGCCCGAGAAGACTTTCAAAAAGCTCGCCGTGGCTTCGGCCGTCCCTTCGATCAGTCCCACCGCGGCAATGGGCGCGCCGAGCGCCGCGGTGAGAAAGATCGGAATGATCGGATAGGCCATCTCGGAGGCCACGTCGTTGAAGAGGCTCACGAGTCCGAGCGCCACGACATTCCTGTTGTTCAGGATCGACCGTGTCTGTGACTGCACAATAAAAAGAGTCCGCTTATTTCTGAAGAATCATCTTCCGCACCGAAGTGAAACTTCCGGCTTGCATGCGGCAGAAATAGATGCCGCTCGGAAGTCTCGCGGCGTTCCATGTCCGCTCATAGGCCCCCGGCGCGAGGCGCTCGTTCACGAGAAGCGCGACTTCGCGCCCCATGATATCATACAACGCAAGACGCACGTCGCTTGTTCGCGCCACATCGAAGCGCACGGAGGTCTCGGGGTTAAACGGATTGGGATAATTCTGCCTGAGCGCGAAGGCGCCGGGAAGCGCCGCCGCTTCGCTTGAGACGATGCGCGTCAATCGGCGCCCGGAGCGCGTCGTGATCTCGAGCTTGTAATAGGCGACGGACCCCGAGGGCGCATCATAATCGGTATACGTCATGGCACGAGGCGACGCCTCGCCGAGCGTTGTGAAGGGACCATTGGGGCTCGCGCTTTTTGACACCGTGCAGGAGGCGACCGCCTCGCCCGTTTTCATCGTCCAGGAAAGCGTCAGAGCGCGCACGCCCGAGCGCACGATCGTCACCGCTTCGATCGCCTGTTCGGCATCCTCGACTCCTGTGGAGGGCTTCGATTTATCGGCGATGTAGGATGTGAACTGGCAGCGGATATTGTACAGGAGACTGTATTTGATATCGAGCGCCTTGAGCGAATCCGTCTGTCCGTAAAGCGCGATCTGCCGCTCGATCGCATCGATCTGCTCCTTGCCCCAGAAGCGCTCGGCAAATTTGTTCTGCGCGGGTGCCGAGGGGAATGCGAGCATGTAATTGTACACCTGAGGCCCCTTCACGCTGTAGCCGGCAAGCGAAAGGGCGCTCGTGCCGGATTTTTTATAACGGCCGGTGATGAAAAAGCGCGAGCCGTGGTACATGGTGGCAAGCGTGCGGGGGAGCAGACCGTAGACGTTCGTGCCGAATTCCATGCGGACATCCTTCATGACCGGATAATTCACCTGCGCAAAGACACCGAGTATGCGGTCGACGAGCGGATCACTGAGCGAAAGAAACGTCGGGAATCCGTAGTTCTCATAGGCCATCGCTTCGATGCGCGGGCGATTGGCCGAGGCGCCGATGGCGATGGGAAAAATCGCTGCCTTGCGCGTGTTGAGCGCGGCGATCTGCTTCGGATCGGCCAGCGCCTGTCCGTCGGAAAAGAGCATGATGAGATTGTTGAGCGTGTCGCTCGTGAACATCGAAAGGGCGCGCGTGATGCCGGCAGAAAGCGCGGGACTTCCCGTGGCCGAGACCGAGGCGATGTAGGAGGAGGCCGAGGCGATGTTCGATGAGGTGGCCGGCTGCGACTGCACGCTCCAGGATGAGGCGCTGGAATTGAAGATGACCACGTTGAAGAAATCTCCCGGACGGAGCTTCTTCAGGCATTCCGCAACCGCGGCCTTCGATGCGGTGAGCGCCGTGCCCGCGGCATAGACCGAGGCATCGATGGTGAAGACCGCGTTCTTCGGCAGAATGCCCGCGGAGTCGAGCGTCTGGCGCGGCTTGACCATCATCACGAAATGGCCGTCCATCGTGTCGTTCGATGCCGCATACATCTCCACATTGACGGCGTCATCGGATGTGCCATATTCAAGTGTGAGATCGCTCGAGGGAAACATCTTCGATTGATCGAGCGTGAGATCCCAGTGCCGGGCGTCGGTCTTCGTCGTGCGCGCGCCTGAGCGTTCGATGATGGAGGCATCGGTGATGTCGTCCGGCGAATCGATGTGCACGGCGAACGTGAAGGATTCAAGGGGCGCCGTCACGAAGTCCTGCGTGTTGAACGGAAACGTATAGCGGATGCGTCCTCCCTCATACGTGCAGAGCGAGATGTATTCCATCTGCGTTTTCTGTATGGCGCCGCCGGAAACCTCCGGCAGGAGCACGCGAAGCGCGTTCTTTCCCATATAGGCGTTCACGAGCGCATCGATGCCGCCTTCGCCCGTGCCCGGATTCGTGGCCTGCTCCTTCACCTTCAGCACGGCCTGATACATCGTGTCGTTGGACCAGTAGAAGAAGTCCGTGGCGCGCGCATCCATCGGAAGCGGAAACGAATAGACCGACCCGGTCGGCTTATCCCATTCGTTCACGAATTCCTGATAGACTTTCGTGACGGCGATCTGTCCGTGGAGAGTCACATCGACGCGCGTCATGCGCGAGCGGAGAAAATTTTTCGGATAGCTTGCATTCGTGGGCCGCAAGAGGCCGTCGGCGCTGAGCGTGGAGGCGCCGATGAGAAGGATGAGAGCGATGCGAAGCGTTGTCGTGTGGAAGTTCATGGGCAACATCCTGTATGATCGGGAAAAAAAATCTGTTGATCGAACCTGTGTGTGTATGATGAATCCGTTCCTGCTAGAGCCGTGCGCGCGCGCCGCGGCGCTTATTTGAGATACAGCAGCTTGGCCACATCGACGCGCAGAAGCGCGTTCGAAGACGAGAAGATGCGCGCGCGAATGAAATACACGCCTGCAGCCGCCGTGCCGTTCTGCGCATTCCAGACATACTGCGTCCGTGTTCCGTTTCCTTTCACGCTGAAGTGTTCGATTTCCTCGCCCGCGATATTATAGATCGAGGCTTCGGCATGGGCATCCTTCGGAATCGAGAATTCGATCGTCGTCTGCGGATTGAACGGGTTCGGATAGCACGCAAGCGTCGAACCCGGCACGGTGCTGCGCGATGCGGCATCTGTCCGCGCAGAAAAGAGCGACGCCGTGCCGCCGTAGCCCGCATAGTGGATGGTGAGCGTGAGCTGGCGCGCGCCCTGCACGGCCGAACGATAGGTGGCAAGGTAGCGCGATGAGCCGCGGAGGTTTCCGATATCAAGAAGAATGTCGCGGAAGTTGCCGTAGATGTTGTAGTAATTGCCACCTGTGGCATTGGTGATCGGATTGTACCAGTCGGTCTGATAGGACTGCGTGCCGATCGCATGCACCTTCACGCCGGTGGCCAGCAGGCGGTCGATCACTTCCTGTCTGGTGCGCCTGGTGAAGACATCCTTTTCATGATACGTCGCATCGGTGATCCAGATGAAGACCTTGGCTGCCGTCGGGCGGAACGTCATTTCGGTCGCGCGGTAGAGCGCATCGAGCGAGTTCTCCGGCATGTCGTCTCCGCCGTGGGCATACTGCTGCGAGACGCGCGTCTTGAACACGCCCGGGTCATTGGTGAAATCGTACACGTTTTCGACGGCGTCGAGGAACGTCACCATGCCGAGCCGGTAATCGATGCCGCGCCGGGCAAGGGTGTCGGCGAATTCCATGATGTTGTTTTTCACGCCGGTGATGCTGCCGGACATCGAGCCGGTCACATCGAAGACGAAGACGATGTCGACCGAGCCCGCGCCGCCGGTGGTGTCCTTGCCGAGCGTGAAATCGGTGATGCGCGCCTGGTTCTCGTAGAGAAACACATTGTCGCGTTCGAGTCCGAAGACATATTGCAGCGGCGATTTTTTCTGCACGCTGAAGATCACGCTCATCGACGGAGCGCGCGATGCGATCACCGAGTCGATCGTCACGACGAGTCCCGTATCCGACAGCGGCGCGTTGCAGATGCGGAAGGGCATGGCGATCGAATCGAGCACGGTCTGGCCTTCTTTCACAAGCGCGCGCAGCGTGACGACCTTGTTTTCAAAGAGCTCCTTGGTCGAAAGCGCAAAGGCGCAGGAGGACGAGGCCGATGTGGAAAGCGACAGTGTCCGCAAGGCGGGTGACGCCTGCACTTCGGCCGGAAGAGCAAGGGAGACCTCGATCAGGTTTTTCGTCTGTCCGCTCATATTGGCCACCGTCACGGTCGACGTGAAGGATTTCGGAAACGGGATGCCGTTTTCCACCGACTGCGTCTGCGGCAGATCCCAGCGGCAGAAGGCGCCCTGCCCGAAAACGGGATCAAGCAGCGTCACGCGGACATCGCGCGTGATCGTGCCCTGCGCCGGCACCGAAACGGGAGTCCAGAAGATCTTCACAAGCGCATCATAGAGCGTGCGCACGTCGGAGGCCGTGAAGGTGGGCGCATTGATCTGCCATGCATCATTCCAATTGGCCACGATCACGGTCGATGGAAGCTCCGAAGGAAACGAGACCGAGGCCCTGAGTCCCGAAAGCGCCGATGAGCGCTCCGACATCATGATGGGAGAAGAAAAAAGCTGCGGCGAGGAAAGCATCGTATCGCGCACAATCCGAGATGCGCCGATCGACAGCGCGGCATCTCCGCCTTTGCCGAGGGCCGGATCGATCACCAGGCCGGCGCCGAGCGTGTGGGGCGCCGAGTCGATATTGGTGAGCATGGAGGAGATGCGAAGCTGCGAGCCGTCTGCGGTTTCGAACCGGATCACAAAACGCAGACGCATTCTGCCCTCGAGCGCCAGAGTGAGCATCAGGCTGTCGCCTGCGCGTTCGGGGAAGGGAAGCGCGGAGGACGATGTCATCCCTTCGGCTTTCAGCCATGTTCCGTCGAGATACACAAGCGGATAGGAGGTCTTGGCATACGGGTGCCCGAATGTGAGCGTGCAGGCATCATCGAGCGTGCCGGGCGAGAGCCCGGCCTTCGTGCCGAGCGTGAAATAGCCGCCTTCGATCATCGATGCTTCGAGCGCCGGCCGTGTCAGAAGCAGCCGTCCTCCCCAGATATCGGCCGTCTTGTTCAGCGCCGGCGGGGTTGAGGGGGCGTCGAGATCGAACTTCGTTTTTTCTCCCGAAGAAAGCGCGGGGCAGGGAAGGCTCCAAAGCAGTGCGAGAGCAAGAAGCAACAGTCGTTTCATACGTGTGCGCGGGATGTGTGTGTGTGAATTGGATACGCACGCAGGCGTACTCTTCAGTGAATCCGCCTGCGTGCGGAGAAAAAAACGTGCCTCTATTTTTGAAGAATCATTTTCTGCGCGGCCGTATGGCTTCCGGCGCGAAGGACGCAGAAGTAGACGCCGCTTGGCAGATTCTTCGCCGTCCATTCGACCGTGTAGATGCCGGGCTGCATGTGTTCATCGACCAGCACGGCAACCGTGCGGCCCAGGGCGTCATACACGGTGAGCGTCACATGTGAGGCTTCGATGAGATGATAGCGCAGGCGCGTCGACGGATTGAAGGGGTTCGGATAATTCTGCTCGAGTGCGAACGAGCGCGCGATGCCGGGCTCCTGCTCGACCGGTGTGCCCGCATTGGTCGGCTCCACGATCAGAAACGCCGTATAGGGCGTGAGCACGCTGTAGCGCATCGAAAGCGCGATCACCTGATCGACGAGTTCCTTTTTTTCGCCCGTGATGGCGATGAGATCAAGCAGGCTTTTGATCTTCTGCGATCCCCAATAGCGCGCCACGGCGGGAAATGTCTGATCTGCGGCGGAGAAGGCGAGGCTCTCTTCGAGCTTCACGGGCGTCATGCCCGCCTTGCCCGTGAGCGACACGGCTGATGTGCCGCCCTTCAGGAAGCGTCCGGTGAGCCGCAATTGGTCTCCGGCGAAGATGTCGGGAATCGGCGTCGGGTGCATGTCGCTTATGGTGAGCGCCGGCATGGTCACGGCGATCGATGTGACCTGCGGAAGGAAGAGCAGGCGGTAGAGGTCCTTCATCTTCACATAGATGCTGTCGTCTGAAGTGATGCGCGTGAACGATCCGTTTTCCTGACGGGCAAGGCGCTGCATGAGCGTATAGTCGGGCTCGTTGCCGATGGCGATCGGGAAGAGCCGGATGCGGCCGGTGTTGAGGCGCGAGGTGATTGCGCAGATCGAATCCGCATTGGTCTGCCCCCATGTGGGCTGCCCGTCGGTGACGAAGATGATGGCCGAGTGCACATTGTCCGAATACGTCTGCAGAAGCGATGTGCGGAGCGCATCCTCGATATTGGTGAGTCCGAGCGCGGCAAGCTGCGTGATGAAACGCCGCGCGGAATCCTTCTCTGCCGGCGTCGCATGGACCATGTTCGGCCGGTAGGAGAGCGATCCGGTGCTGAAGGCGATGATGTTGAACTTATCGGATTCCGTCAACAGATCGACGAACGAGTTGAGCGCATCCTTGAGCTGCGAGAGCCGGTCTCCTTCCATGCTCGATGAGATATCGGCGATGAACGTCAGCTCGCGCGTCTTCACCGAGTCGCGCACGAGCGTGTCGGGCAGCGCGCTCCAGAGAAGAAAATACGGAAGCTCGTGCAGCGAGTCGGGGGCGGCATAGGTGAGCACGGACATCGAGCGGCCGCTGCGGTTGAGCGAGAACGTCGCCTGGAAATCCTTCGAGAAAGCGACGCGCTCCACGCCGTAGTCGATCGTCGCCGATTGCGGGCCGGGCTTCGTCACCTTGACGGCGGCAGGAAACTGATCGACGCTCGTTTCAACGGATGTCAGGGGAAACTGCGAATCGAAGCGGATGGCGATCGACGCCATCTCGATCGGCGCGCTCGTGTAGTCCTTCATATCGAGCGGGAATGTGTACTGGATCTTGCCCTTGTAGTAGGTCAGAGGCTGCGAGTACGAGATTTCAAGCCGCCGCGTGCCCTTGGCTTCGAACGGAAAGATCCGGAGCTTGAATGTGTTCGAGCCCAGCGACTCGAGGATGGCCGGATCGGCGATGCGCGAGACGATTTCCTCGTACTTGATCACGGCATCCTCGCGCTTCTTCACCTGGTAGGGAACGCGCATGCCGTTGATCCACAAGTACATCTCGTGGACCTGTGCGCCTTCCGGCAGCGTGAAGATATAGAAGCCCTCGAGCCGTGAGGAGTTGTCGTTGGCGAACTCCTGGTCGACGGAGGTGACGGCCAATTGGTCCTTGATGGTGACCGTTGCCTTGAGCGTTTTGATGCGCAGATTGTAGACCGGGCTGTTCGGATTATTGGGGAACCGTGCATAGACGCGGCCGATGGCCGATGCTTCCTGCTGCACAAGAAGGAGGCCCAGGCACAGACAGACGAACGGAACAATGCCGGAATGTGTTTTCATAAGGGTGCCGTTTCGATTTTCAATGCGTCGCATAAATAATAGAGAAGAAGGCGCGCAGGCGCGCCCCTGCATCGTGTGCCGATAGTGTACAGAAACATTCTTCGAATTGCAAGATGTCAGTGATGCCGGGGGGATATTTGTCGGAAAAAAACGGTATTTTGTGTCCTGTATCACAATGGGCACCGCCCGCGCGGGTGCGTGCCCCCTGGAGCCTGGCAGGGCGGGAGAAAAAAATCGCTTGACACCACGAAGAAATTTGCGTACAATGTAAACGTTTACATCGCGAATGATGCCGAATTCGCTTTCTTTTTCGGCTTTGATGTAAGCGTTTACATCCTTTGCTCTTCCATTCGTTATTGACCGGCCGATTCACCAGGCATTCTTTCTTTATGCAACGCGGCAGAGAGACGTTACCACACTCGATTCTGTGCAGGATCTGTCCATGAAAATAACGATCAAAGAAGTCGCCGAACGCGCCGGCGTGTCCATCGCCACGGTCTCGCGTGTGCTGAACAACTCGGGCTCCGTCACCGACAGAACACGCGAGACGATCATCCGTGCGGCGCGCGAGCTGCAATACGTGCCCAACATCACCGCGCGCAATCTGAGCCGCTCGAAGACCGACACGATCGGCCTCCTGCTTCCCGACCTCCATGGCGAATTTTATTCCGAAGTCATCCGCGGCGTCGACCAGAAAGCCCAGCAGTCGCACCACCACCTGATCGTCTCCAGCTCGCACAACAACAAGCATGAAATCGAAGCGGCGCTCCGCCTCATGCGCGGACGAGTCGACGGACTCATCATCATGAGTCCGCAGATCGACGCGCACACGCTGCAGGTGAATATCCCGCGTTCGCTTCCCGTGGTCCTTCTCAACTGCTTTGTCGAAGGCACGTCGTACGATTCGATCAACGTCGACAATTACAGCGGCGCCTACCAGATGGTGCGCCACCTGCTCGAGCACGGGCATCGGCGCATCGCCATCATCAAAGGCACCGAATCGAATTATGATGCGGATCAGCGGCTCTACGGCTACCGCAAGGCGATGATCGAATCGGGATTCGATGTACGGGACCTGGTCGAAGTCGTCGGCAACTTCACCGAGGAGGAAGGCTACGAGGCCGCCCGCACGATCATCGCCATGCAGCCGCGGCCCACGGCGATCTTCGCCTCGAACGATTCAATGGCCATCGGCGCCATCAGCGCGCTCAGGGAAGCGGGATTGAGCGTGCCGAAGGATGTGGCCGTGGCGGGATTCGATGACATACCGATTTCGAAATTCATCCGTCCTCCGCTCTCATCGGTCCATGTGCCGATTGCGGAGCTGGGCGAGTGCGCGATGGAGCGCCTGCTCCTGGCCATCGAGCACAAGAACGATTACCGCAAGCAGCATAAGGCCATTCCGGCCACGATCGTGATGCGCGAATCCTGCGGCTCCCATGATACTGAAGAGGAACAGACAGCACGACCCACACCATAATCACAACACAACCAACAGGAGGAAGGAAACCATGAAAAAATTGATGCTCTTTTTTATGGTACTGTGTGCCGTTTGCGCGACGGCACAGGCACAGACTTTTTCTGAGAACTTTTCGGGACTCTCCGCAGGGCAGAACCTGGCCGGACAGTCGTCGTGGACCAAGGGAGGCACGGGGCCGGAACTGACGGTGGCCAACACACAGCCCCTGACATACACAGGCTATGCCTCGGGCGGATCGGAATACGCGGTGATGCCCACGGGCACCGCGACGTCGGCCCGCGTCTATAAAACGTTCGCTGCTCCCAAGACGAACTTCGCCCACTCGACGCTCTATTATTCCGTGCTCATCCGGCTCTCGGCCGTCTCGGCCTCATCGAACGGGTATTTCATGTCGTTCGGCAATTCGGGCACGGGCACGCAATACGGCGGCAAGCTCTTTGCGCGCTCAAGCGGTGCGGGATTCAATCTCGGCGTGTCCAAAACATCGAACACGGCGGCCTTCGGCTCCTCGGTGCTCGATCTGAATAAGACCTATCTCGTTGTCGTGCGCTACTCATTCAACAATCCCGGCTTCGGCGCCGACAGCTCGTCCGATGATGCGGTCTACCTCTGGGTCAATCCTTCCTCCGCAGGCGAACCCGACACGGCCGTGGCCGAATGCAAGGTGCCCGCAGGCACGGGCGGAACGGATTTCGACGGCTTCAGCCCGAACCCCACGCCGTATGATGTCGGCAATTTCGTCTGGCATACGAGGAACGCCACGAACCCCGTGGGCGCCTTCGACGGCATCCGCGTCGGTTTCGGCACGACAAGCGCCGCGGCGTGGCAGGACCTGGCCGCCTTCGGCAGCACGTTCGACGATCCGGCTTCGCTGAGGGTGAAAAATGCCGACGGAGCGGTCACCGTGGACGGCAAACTGGACGAAGCCGACTGGGCCGGCGCGCCGACACTCGTCTTCGGCAACGGCGCTTCGGTGAAAAAGCAGAACGGCGAATACACCGCCACATCCGGCACGGATGTCAAAGCCTCGTTTACCTCCTACGGCGTGACCTATCACAAGCCGAATACGGACAGCTCTCTGGCGCGCGTGAAATTTCTGCGCAAGGGCACCGATCTCTATATCGGCATCCAATCGAACGACAAGTCGATCTGCCGCTTCGACTGGGAAGGCGACGGCATGTTTTTGAAAGTGAAAAATGCGGCAGGCGAGGATAAGGAATACAAGCTCTACTATCAGAATATCGACACCACGGCGTCGACGATGCGCCTGGAAGAGGCCGTTCTCAATTCAAGCGCGGGCAAAGGCGTCCTTGCCGCGGGCTCGACCGCGAACGACACGACCAATGTCGACAACGGCTATACGGCCGAATTCCGCCTGAAGCTCGCCTCGCTCGGATTCGACGCCAATGTGCAGTCGCTCCAGGTGGCCATGTCCATTTTCGATCCGGACGGCTTCCAGTATAATGCAACACTTCCCTGGCCCTATGGCATGACGCCCTGGGATTCGGCCAGAGGCAGCTATTACAAATCCTGGTGGGGCTCGGAGTGGGGCGGCACATACCGCACGCTCACATTCACGAAGGAAATCGCGAAGTTCGACGATCCCGCAACGATCAAGGCGAAGAACGCCGACGGTGCGGTGACCGTGGACGGCAAATTGGATGAAGCCGATTGGGCCACGGCCCCGACGCTCATCTTCGGCAACGGAGCGCAGATGAAAAAGACGGGCTCCGAGCAGACGGTGACGGGCGAAGTCGATGTGAAATCGAACTTCGATGTGAACGGCGTGAAGTATTCCGTTCCCAACCGCGACAGTTCGGTGACGCGCGTGAAATTTCTGCGCAAGGGCACGGACCTCTATATCGGCTTCACATCGAACGACAAGTCGATCTGCAAATTCGACTGGGAAGGCGACGGACTCTTTCTGATCGTGAAGAATTCCGCGGGCGTCGCCAAGCAGTACAAGCTCTACTATCAGAATCCGAACGATACGATCCGCTATGAGGAAGATGTGCTCAATTCGGGAAGCGGCGCGGGCTACCTCTTTGCCGGATCGAAAGTCAACGACACCACCGGAGTCGATAATGGCTATTCGGCGGAACTGCGCGTGAAGCTCGCCTCGCTCGGTTATGACGCGAAAATTTCGTCGCTGCCGGTCTCGATGGCGATCTTCGATCCCGATGGATTCCAGCATCCGATGGCTCCGTGGGATTCGGCCAGGGGAAGCTTCTACAAGTCATGGTGGGGCAGTGAATGGGGCAGCGCCTTCAAGTCCATCACGTTCGATCCGGAAGTGACAAAGTTCGACGATCCGCAGTCGCTCACGGTGAAGAATGCCGGTGCAGCGGTCACCGTGGACGGCAAACTCGACGAGGCGGATTGGGCCGGCGCGCCGACGCTGGTGTTCGGCAACGGCGCGTTCATGAAGAAACAGTCGGGCGAATACACCGTCACCTCCGGTTTGGATGTGAAGGCGTCCTTCGACTCCTACGGCGTGACCTATCACAAGCCGAATACGGACAGCTCGGTGACACGCGTGAAATTTTTGCGCAAGGGCACCGACCTCTTTATCGGACTCTCATCGAACGACAAGTCGATCTGCCGCTTCGACTGGGAAGGCGACGGCATGTTTTTGAAGATAAAGAATGCTGCAGGCGAAGACAAGGAATACAAGCTCTACTATCAGAATATCGACACCACGGCATCGACGATGCGCCTGGAAGAAGCCGTTCTCAATTCGAGTTCAGGCAAGGGCGTGCTGGCAACAGGCTCGACGGTCAATGATACGACCAATGTCGACAACGGCTATACAGCCGAATTCCGCCTGAAGCTTCCTTCGCTCGGATTCGACGCCAAGACGACATCGCTCCAGGTGGCCATGTCGATCTTCGATCCGGACGGCTTCCAGTTCAATCCCGCCCTTCCCTGGCCCTTCGGCATGATGCCGTTTGATTCGGCCAGAGGCAGCTATTACAAATCCTGGTGGGGCAGTGAGTGGGGAGGCACATACCGCACGCTGAAGCTCACGCCGGAATATGACAATCCCGATACGATGACGACCGTCGTGGCATCGGCAGTGACCGTGGACGGCAAGCTCACAGAACCCGAATGGGCGTCGGCTCCGGCCTTGGTCTTCGGTCCGTCGAATGCGGTGAAGAGCGCAACCGAAAAAACCGTGACCGACGGCATCGACGTCAAGGCGCTCTTCGATGTCAACGGCGTGAAGTATTCCGTGCCGTATAAGGACACGAGCTATGCGCGCGTGAAGTTTTTGCAGAAGGGCATGAACCTCTATATCGGCATCCAGTCGAACGACAAGTCGATCTGCAAATTCGACTGGGAAGGCGACGGTCTCTTCCTGCAGATCAAGAATGCGGCCGGCGTCACGAAGGAATACAAGCTCTACTATCAGAACCTGAACGACACGATCCGCTATGAAGAAAGCGTGCTCAATTCGGGAAGCGGCGCGGGCGCGCTCGGCACAGGCTCGAAGGTGAACGACACGACGGGCGTCGATAACGGCTATACGGCGGAGCTTCAGGTGAAGCTTGCCGCGCTCGGATTCGATGCGACGGTGAAGAATCTTCAGGTCTCGATGGCCGTCTTCGATCCCGACGGATTCCAGCATCCGATGGCGCCGTGGGATTCTGCCAGAGGCAGCTATTATAAATCCTGGTGGGGCTCGGAGTGGGGCAGCGCGTTCAAGACCATCAAATTGCAGACGATCACCGGCGTCGATGCGGAAAATTCCGCCGTGCCCACGGTCTACTCGCTCTCGCAGAACTATCCGAATCCCTTCAACCCGTCGACAACCGTGAAATTCAGCGTTCCGCAACCGAGCGTCGTGAAGATCACGGTCTACGACTTGATCGGCCGGGAAGTCGCCACGATCGCCAACGGCACATATGCGCCGGGCTACTATGCGGTGGCCTTCAACGCCGAGCGTCTCTCGAGCGGCATGTATGTCTACCGCATGACATCGACGTCGGTTGCAGGATCGAAGACGTTCAGTGAGACGAAGAAACTCATGCTGCTGAAGTAAGCAATCCATCGTTTATGCACACACAGGAGCCGGCGCCGATTCCTTCGCTGAGAAAGAAAATGGCGCCGGCTCGCTTATCATCACACAAAGAGGCATTATGAACCATGTGCGACAACTTTTGATTGTGCTTGCGCTCCTGATCGCCGGACTCGGGGCTGTGACACAGGCCCAACCCCAGAGGACCGACGCGATCTGGGCGCGCACGGCGCCTGCGGGTTCGCTCACCGTCGACGGACGGATGAACGAAGCGGCATGGGCGTCGGCCGAGTCGATCTATGTGGAATACGGCAAGATCGCCGGCATTCCCGGAAGCGGCTACACGGCAGAGACCGGCATCCCGAAGGATCCGGTGCGCGCCGTCGTGAAATTTCTCGTCTCCGGCAATCAGCTCTATCTCGGCATCACCGTGCAGGACAGTTCGATCGGCGGCGCGAATCTTTCACCCGATAATTTCGGCGCGGCCGATGCGATCATCTTCAATGTCCGCGACAAATCCAATCCTTCGGCGCGCCCATCGCCGCCCACTGAATTTTTGTGGGGTTGGATCAAGGCCGACTGGATGAATACCGAAACGAACGTTTCGGCCGTCGGCGCCGGCCCCTCGACGGGCCCCAAGAACCGCTACACGAAGAACCGGTTCGAGACGGCGACGACCGTCAAGGGCGTCACCAACGACGACTCGAAGCCCGATACGAGCTACACGGTGGAGATGCGGATCAACCTCGATTCGCTCGGCTACAAAACCAACAATGCTTCGGGCGATATCGTGATGTTCAATATGGCCATCCGCGATATCGACTGGTACTGGCCCATCCAGGACTGGCTCACATTCAGCCGCGTCTGGATCCAGGGACCGTGGGCGAACGTCTCGGAGCGCGATCACCTGCGCATTTATGCGCGGCCCGATGTCACCACAAGCTCGGGCGCCGCGCCGAAGATTCTTCCCGATGTCATCATTCCTAACGGAAAGAATTTCGCAACGCCCGCGATCGACGGCAGGCTCACGGAACCCGTGTGGAAGGCGATCAAGGGATTCGATATCCGCTGGAACGATTCGACGCTGCGCGACACGTATCCCGGCACGGGTCCCTTCCGAAGCGGACAGTATCAGCCCGAGATTAACGGCGGCAAGGCCAATGTGATCGATCCGGCCAATGCGACCGTGAAATGGTTCTTCAACGCCGACACGCTGTATATCGGCATCGATGTGCGCGACAAGGTCGTGCAGTACTCGAGCCTTTATGACCGCTGGGATGGCGCCATTGTCACGATGGTCGACCGCGGCAAGACAAACGATCTGGATCACGATCTCATGTCGCGCAAGCTCACCGTGCAGGTCGATTCGGCGAAGGCGAATCCGACGCGCTTGCAGGATTATCTTCCCTTCCTGCGCGATTCCTTGAACGGCGCGCGCGCCGTGCTCTCGCTCAATTCCGGCACCGTGGTCGATACGACGGGCGTGAAGGCCGACTCCGGCTATCAGATCGAAATGGCGATCGCATTGACGAAGATGGGATACCCGGCGGGGCGCGGAGACGGCATCGTCTTTCTCGGCGTCGACATCCTGGACGGCGACTCGTTCATTCCGGCCACGAACAGCTACGGCACGCGCACCTGGTGGTTCCGCGAGCACGACGGCTCTGACGGACCGGCCTTCTGCTACATGGATCCGTCATCTGTCGTGACGGCGGTCGGGCGCGAAGAAACGTCTGCGATTCCCTCGGAGTTTGCCGTCATCGGAACCTATCCCAATCCGTTCAACCCTGCCACATCGATCCGGTATATGATGCCGCAGGCGGGAGAGGTGACGCTGGAAGTCTATGACATGCTCGGCCGCCGCGTCGCGCAGCGTGCCCTGGGGCTGCAGAGCGCCGGAGAGCACACGGCGCGCTTCGACGCGTCGCATCTGAGCTCGGGCGTGTATCTCTACAGGCTGCAGCTTGCAGGCGCTTCGACGGGCCGCATCGCTTCCACGTCCTACCGGAAGATGATGCTTGTGAAGTGATTGACTGATCACACAATTTCTATTTCCCAGACGCATTGCCATGAACCGTCCTTCCTTGTTCCAGTGCACGCCGCGCGCGCTTCTGCGCGCGGCGCTGCTTGCTGCCGTGAGCCTCACAGCGCTCACGCGCGTCTCTGCCGATACGCGCGGCAAACTCACCGGCGTGATCACCGACCAGACAAATACGCCCATCCCCGGCGTCACGGTCGTGCTTGCCGGCACAACCATGGGCACGGCCACCGATCCCTCGGGCTATTACGTGATCATCAACGTTCCGCCGGCGGCCTACGAGGTGCGCATCTCGAGCGTGGGCTACCAGCCGAAGGTCGTGCGCAATGTGCGCATCTCGGCCGGAGAGACCACCACGCTCGATGAAAAGCTTTCGGAAGAAGTGGTGCAGGGAAAGGAAGTCGTCGTCGTGGCCGAGCGCCCGCTGGTCGATACGCGCCAGACAAGCGCCGTCTCGATTCTGAACAACGAACAGATCGCCGTGCTTCCGGTGCAGAATCTGCAGGATATCGTCAATATCCAGGCCGGCGTGGTCGACGGCCATTTCAGAGGCGGACGGCTCGGCGAAGTGCAGTATCAGGTCGACGGCGTTTCGGTCAATAATCCCCTGACCAACCAGTCGACCGTACAGCTCGACCGCTCGGTGCTGCAGGAAGTGCAGGTCATCAGCGGCACATTCGATGCCGAATACGGACAGGCCATGAGCGGCGTGGTGAACGCCGTGCTCAGAAGCGGACGCTCCGATGCGTATGAGTGGAGCGCCGAAACGTATTTCGGCGACAATGTCTCCTTCGGCACCAATCCGCGCTTCCCGCATCTGGAAAACTTCGATCCGCTTGCCTATCAGAGCTATCAGGCGACCGTGAGCGGACCCGTACCGATGGTGCCCAAGACGACATTCCTTTTGAGCGGCCGCCGCTATAAAAGCGACGGCTACCTCTTCGGCACGCGGCTTTTCATGCCGACCGACACATCGGATTTCAACAACCGGATTCTGCATCCGACCGGCGACGGGAAACTTGTGCCGCTTCAGACACAGGACGAGTATTCGGGGCAGGTCAAGATCACGAACTCCTCGATCCAGGATATACAGCTGTCCTATCAGGCCATTTTCAATTATTCGGAAAACAAGCCGTACCGGTTCGACTTCCGTTTCAATCCCGAAGGCGTCAAGACGCCGAAAAATTTCTCGCTTGTGCACGGCCTGGATCTGACGCACATGCTCACGGAAAAAACATTCTACACGCTCAACCTCCGCCAGAACCATGTCGATTACCGCGACTACAAATACGCGAACATCAACGATCCGCGCTACTACCTGGCCGGAAGTCCGAAGGGCGATCCGAATTATGAAAACGGCGCGCTCATACAGGGCGTGGATCTGGACCGCTACACCGAAAAAACCGACGTCTATATCGGCAAGGCGTCCCTCACAAGCCAGGTCACATCGATCCATCTGGTAAAAGTCGGCCTCGAGCTGCAATTGTCCGACATCACATACGGAAAGCCCGGCGTGATCATTCCGACGACCGTGGGCGGCGTGACGATGCTCATGCCGCATGTCGATGATCCGAACTATCCGGGACCGAAGCGCTACAAGCCCGTGTCGTTTGCCGCCTACGCCCAGGACCGCGTCGAGTGGAAGGATGTGATGGTGCGCGGCGGGCTCCGCTTCGAATATTTCGACGCCAATACGACCGTGCCCGGCAATCTTCAGAATCCGGCCAACGCCATCACCGGGCAGCCGACGGCGCCCGCGAAGCATACGAGCGTGAAGGCCGTGCTTGCGCCGAGACTCGGCGTGTCGTATCCGATCATCACCAACGGTTCGCTCTATTTTTCGTACGGACATTTTTATCAGCTTCCGGCCATCAGCCAGTTCTTCTCGAACTCCGATTATTCGCTCCTGAAGGATCTGCAGTCGGGCGGACTGAATTTCGGCGTGATGGGCAATCCCGACCTCAAGCCCGAGTTCACGACGCAGTATGAGTTCGGCATGAAGGCGCAGATGAGCGAGATGTTCGGCCTGGACGCCAGCCTGTTCTATAAGGATATCCGCGACCTGCTGGGCGTCGAGTTCATCGAGACATACAACACGGCGCAGTACACGCGCCTGACGAATGTCGACTTCGGCGGCGTCTCGGGCTTCACGCTCGCGCTCGAGTTCCGCTCTGGTCCCATGCTCTCGGCCACGCTCGACTACACGTATCAGAATGCGGAGGGCAATTCAAGCGATCCGTCCGAAACCGCCGTGCGCGCCTCGGCCGGACAGGATGCGCGGCCGCGCG
Source organism: Acidobacteriota bacterium (assembly GCA_050258555.1). Taxonomy (GTDB): domain Bacteria; phylum Bacteroidota; class Ignavibacteria; order UBA10030; family UBA8401; genus CAISDA01. Next base: position 25,698 of record JBLMZA010000129.1, read on the forward strand.
TGACGCCCTTCGCGTGGGATCAGCGCCACACGATCAATGCCTCTCTGACCATACAGGAGGCGAATAATTTTTCCGTCACATCGATCGTCAAGTACGGATCGGGCCAGCCCTATACGCCCGCGATCGGCTCGGGCTTCGGCGCCGAGCTCGAAAACAATTCGGGCGTCAAGCCCGCCGGCGTCACGGCGGATATGCGCGGCGAGAAGCTCTTCGACATCGGAGGCGGTGTGCAATTGAGCGTCTTTGCGCGCATCTACAATCTGTTCAACACCTCGTTCTTCAACGGATTCGTCTTTGCCACCACGGGCTCGCCCGATTATTCGCTCACGGCTTCGAGCGACCGCGCGACGCTCCAGGATCCGGGACGCTTCTATGCGCCCCGGCGCATCGAACTGGGATTATCCATCAAGGGATCGACACTCGTACCATGAAAACACTCCGACTGCATCATGTCATACTGCTTGCCACAGCGCTTGCGTGCGCGACGCCCGCGTTGGCGCAGCGCAAACTGTTTCCGAGCGTGCCTCCGGAAAAGCGGGGCAACAAGGATTTCGAGCGCACCGGCACGCACGATGCCAACAACATCCGCACGCTCTTCAAAAACTTCGGCATGGTCGGATCCTATCCCGACGCCGAAGGCTATTCGGATGTGACGAAAGTCGACTTGAGCGTCTTCCACTCGGTGGAAGCGCCCAAAGGCACGGGCATGAATTATTCGGACGGCATCACGCCCTTCGTGCTGGCGCGCGTGAAGCAATCCACCGGCGACGACGTCTACATCATGGAGACGGGATTCAGGGAGCGCCAGCAATTGAGTCCCACCAAAAACCGCGTGATGCGCTTCGAGCCTCGTCCGGGGTACATGCAGGAGAACGCCTCGATCAATATCGACCGCTCGCCGGCCATGAGCCACCTCGAGCGCACCTGGCCCGATGAGTGGCCCGACAAGCTCGATGATCCGGATGATCCGGGATGGAAGGGCGCATGGAACGGGTACTTCGGCAAGAAGCCCAACGCGAGCCAGGAAAGTTACTTCGTGATGGACGACGATTACTACGACGCCTGGCGCGACTTCGTGCCCGATACGCGCGATCCGAGCCGGCGCGGACTGGGACTGCGCGTTGAAGTGCGCGGCTTCCAGTGGCAGAATCCCCAGGCCGGCAATGTGATCTTCTGGCATTACGACATCGCCAATGAAGGCACATACGACTACAACGAGAATATCATCTTCGGCCTCTATATGGATTCGGGCGTCGGCGGCTCCGCGCTCGGCTGCGATCCGCTGCCGGAGTCGGATGACGACAATGCCTTTTACGACAAGTCGCTCGGACAGAACCTCGTCTATACCTGGGACACGTATGGCCACGGCGTGAATCTCAGTTCGTCGTGCGGACAGACGGGCTATCTCGGCTACGCATACCTCGAAACGCCGGGAAAGGATTACGACCGCATCGACAACGACGACGACGGCATGACCGATGAAAGCCGCACATCCGCTCCCGGCCAAAAGATCACGGGACAGCAGGCGATCCGTGAGTACGCTCAGTCGCATTACGACATGGCGAAGTTCACGCTCGCCTATGGTCCGATCGAGAACCGTCCGGCCTACAAGGCGGGCGTGTGGTGGACGGGCGATGAGGATATGGACTGGACCGCCGAGTTCAACGACACGGGCGCCGACGGTCTTGCCGGCACGCACGATACGGGCGAGGGCGACGGCATGCCCACCAACGGAGAGGAGAATGTCGACAAGACCGATCTGCATGAATCGGATCAGATCGGACTCACCGGGTTCAAGATGAACCGCATCAAGGCCGGCTCGACGCATCCGAGCGATCCGGTGGACGGCATCACCTTCTATAATGACGGCACGAAGAACTGGCCGTATCTGCTCTACCAGCAGTTTGCCGATCCCGTCTTTTCGAAGCATTTCGATCAGCCGCTGACGCAGGATTACAATATCGCGTTTCTCTTCGCCTCCGGCCCCTTCAATCTTCCGGCCGGAAGCCGCGAGCGCTTCAGCCTGGCGCTCTCCTACGGACCCACGCTCCAGGATCTGAAGCGCACGGTGAAGATCGTGCAGCAGATCTACAACGCGAACTACCGGTTTGCCGAGCCTCCCCCCACGCCGACGCTGCATGCCGAGACGGGCGACAAGTCTGTGCGCCTGTCCTGGGACGATGCCTCGGAGCGCGGAGTGGATCCCGTCACGTTCCAGAACGATTTTGAAGGCTACAAGATCTACCGCGCCACCGATCCCGAGTTCCGCGATGTGCATGTGATCACCAACGGACAGGGCACGGGTCCGATGGTCTTCGGCCGTCCGCTGGTCACGTTCGATCTTGCCGACAACAAAACCGGGTACTCGAGCCAGATCGTGGAGGGCGTCGGATACTATCTCGGCGACGATACCGGCATCCGCCATGAGTTCAGGGATACGACGGTCGTGAACGGGCAGACGTATTTCTATGCGCTCGTCTCGTACGATTACGGCTCGGATTCGCTCGGGTTCTTCCCCTCGGAAAATGCCGTCTCCGTCTCGCGCACGCCGCGCGGCGGCATCGTGCTGCCGAAGAATGTGGTGGAAGTCAGGCCCGAGCCGAAGACAGCCGGGTACGTGCCGGCGCAGGCCTCTGCGCTTCGGCACACGCAGGGCACCGGAAGCGGAACGCTCGCGCTGGAGATCGTCAATTCGAATCTCGTTCCGGACAAGCGGACGCTCCTTCTGCAGTTCAAGACCGATCGCCCGGAGCATATCCGCGCCGATTATTACACGCTCTCCGACAGCGCCTCAGGCACGGTCTACATCGACCGCGGCACGGACTTCTCCGGAGCGGGCACGGGACAGGTGGGCGCGGGCGTGAAGCCCGTTATTGCAACGGCGCTGCTGCCGTCGTTCAACGCCGATACGACGGTCTCGCGCTTCATACAGAATGCGGGCGCGTCCACGATCCGGTTGAAGATGACATTCAATCCGGGACTCGACAGGAACACGCGCCATCTCGGCTATCCCTTCAACCTGATCGTGCGCTTCAGCGCAAGCGTGATCGATACCTCCGTCGACTATGACTTCTCGCATCCGGGCATTCCCGCCAAAATGAAGGTGTCGATGGTGAGTGCGCCCGGGCAGGAGCGACAGCTGAAGTACGTGCTGCACGACGAAAACAGCGACGGGCTGCTTTCCACGGTGAACGATTATCTCGATCTCATCGATACGACGATGAATATCTACGGATTGAACAATCTCACCTGGCGCATACAGCTCGATACGGCGGGGCAGTGGAAACGCGGAGCGCTCGTGCTGCCCTCGACCGGCGATGCGTACATGCTCGGTGTCTCGACACCCTTGAGCGCGGGCGATATCTATTCCTTCCGCACCGAAGCGCAGAAGATCGATCCGTCGAAGGCGCGAACCGACTTTGCCGAAGCGCCCTATGTCGTGCCCAATCCGTATGTGGGCGCGGCAAGCTTCGAGCCCGAGCGCTTTGCGATTTCGGGCCGCGGCGAGCGCCGCCTGGAATTCCGCAATCTTCCGGCCAAATGCACGATCCGCATCTACACGGTCAAGGGAGATCTCGTGCGGACGCTCGAGCATGACGGCTCGAATTCCGGCATGGTGCCCTGGGATCTGCGCACGAAGGACAATCTCGATGTCGCGCCCGGCCTCTATATTTTCTTTGTGGACGGCAAGGATGCCGGAACGCATTCAGGCAAGTTTGCCATTATCAAGTAGACGGTGATGAATATGAACCTCTCTCTGTTTCGACACGCGGGCGCACGGATTGCGGCGGCCCTCATGCTGTTCTCCGCTCTGGCGCTGCCGCAGAGCAAGACGGGCACGACCGTGGGGCAGTTCCTCCTGATCGAGCCGAGCGCGCGCATCGCAGGCATGGGCAATGCGGGCGCGACCGCTGTCGGCGAAGCCTCGGCCCTCTACTATAATCCCGCCGCGCTCGGCGCTTCCATCAGTTCCGATGCCGAGTTCGCGCACAGCCAGTGGCTTGCCGGCATCGCCTACAATTACGCCGCCGCATCGATCCACGTGACCGACGCCAGCGCGATCGGACTCTCGGTCACCTCGCTCAATTCGGGCGAGATCGCCGTGCGCACGGTCGAGGCTCCGCTCGGCACCGGAGAGCGCTACACGGTGTCCGACATGGCCATCGGCGTGGCCTACGGCCAGAAGATCACCGACCGCTTTTCGGCCGGACTCCAATTGAACTACATTCAGGAGACGATCTGGCATTCCAGCCTTGCGGCCTTCGGCATCAACTTCGGCACGCTCTACCAGATCACCTCCGACGGACTCATGCTCGGGGCCAGCATCTCGAACTTCGGCACCCGCGCCCGCTATGACGGCAGCGACTTGAGAATCCGTTATGATCTCGATCCGTCGCGCTACGGAGACAACAGCAGCATTCCGTCCGAAATCCAGACCGACCAGTTCCCGCTGCCGATCGTCTTCCGCGTCGGCTTCGGCTATCCGCTCGTGATCAACGAGAGCAACATGGTGCATCTGGCCGTCGACGCGCTCCATCCGAGCGACAATTCGGAAAGCGTGAGCCTCGGCGCCGAATATGTCTTCATGAAGACATTCGCACTTCGGGCGGGATATCAGCGCCTGTTTGAAACCGATTCGGAAGTCGGCCTTACGCTCGGGGCCGGCATCGACTATGAACTGACGCCGTATTCCATCCGCATCGATTACGGATGGGCGACGCACGAGAGCCTGGGAGACATGCAGCGCTTCAGTGTGGGGGTTTCTTTTTAAATTCAATTCGGGATGGAATGCATGAGGAATATTGTTTCGGCTCTATCGATGCTTGCTGTGTTTGGAACCACGCTTGCGGCCTTGGCCGCGCCGGCAGTGCCGCAGAAACCCGTGACGCGCTCGGGCGACAGAAGCGTTGTCGTGCACTGGAATCAGAATACGGATACGGAGACCACGGGCTACAGAGTCTACCGGGCCACGAGCATCGCGGGGCCGTATCAGGAGCTCACCTCCTCGAACGCCGCGGAGCTTTCCGGATATGCCGATTGTTCGGTCTCGAACAACCGGCGCTACTTCTATTATGTGCGCGCCCAGAACGCGCAGCAGGAACTCTCCGCGAGCTCCGATACGGTCGACGCCGCGCCGCAGAGCTTTGCGTCAGACGAGGCGTTTCTTGACTACGTCGAACAGACGGCCTTCGATTATTTCTGGTATGAAGCCAATCCCTCAAACGGACTCGTGAAGGATCGCAGCACGCGCGGATCCTCATCGAGCATCGCCGCCACGGGCTTCGGCCTCACGGCAATCGGCATCGGCATCGACCGCGGCTGGATCACGCGCCAGGAAGGCAGGGAGCGCACGATGGCCGCCCTCTCCACATTCTGGCAGGGACCCCAAAGCGTGCTGCCCTCAGGCATGATCGGATACAGGGGCTGGTTCTATCATTTCCTTGATATGAAAAACGCCGTGCGCGCCGGAACTTCCGAGCTCTCATCGATCGATACGGGACTGCTGCTTGCGGGCATCCTTTTTTCAAAGCAGTATTTTGAAGGAAGCGACACCACGGAAGTCCGCATCCGCGCGCTTGCCGATTCGATCATCCGGCGCGTCGACTGGAACTGGATGCGCAATAACGGCTCGACGCTCACCATGGGATGGAATCCGGGCTCGGGCTTCATCAACGCGCGCTGGACGGGATACAACGAGGCGATGATCCTCTATATTCTCGGCATCGGCGCGCCCTCCGCTCCGCTTCCTTCATCGAGCTGGAGCGCCTGGACATCGACCTATCAGTGGTTCTTCAATACGTGGCTCGGCGACTACTTCGTGCAGTTTCCTCCGCTCTTCGGGCATCAGTATTCGCACTGCTGGGTCGACTTCAGAGCGATCGCCGACGGCTACATGAAGTCGAAGGGCATCACGTATTTCGAAAATTCGCGCCGGGCGACATTGGCCCAGCGCCTCTACTGCATCGACAATCCGCGCGGCGCCACAGGCTACGGACCCAATGTCTGGGGCATCACGGCCTCCGATGTGCCGACGGGCTATGCCGCGCGCGGCACGAACTATAACGACGACGGCACGATCAACCCGACCGCTCCCGGCGGCTCGATGCCCTTCGCACCCGAATTCTGCCTGCCCGCACTCAAGACCATGTACGAGCTCTACCGCGAGAAGATCTGGACGCCGTACGGGTTTTCGGATGCGTTCAATCTGAGCGTCACGCCCGCATGGTTCGATCCGGCCGTCCTGGGCATCGATCAGGGACCGATCGTGATCATGATTGAAAACTACCGCACAGGCTCTGTCTGGAATCGATTCATGAAGGAAAAGATCGTCGCCGACGGATTGGCCCGGGCCGGCTTCACGAGCGTCACATCGGTCGAAGACCGCGACGGGGCGCTCGCTCCGCACGCATATCGGCTTGAACAGAATTATCCCAATCCCTTCAATCCGGCAACGGAGATCCGGTTTCATCTTGGCGCGCAGGCCCGCGTCATACTCAGCATCTCGAATGTGCTCGGAGAGGAAGTCTCGCGCCCCATCGACGGCGTTCTTGCATCGGGCGCTCACCAGGTGAGCGTTGATGCCGGGAAGTGGGCAAGCGGCGTCTATTTCTATACGCTCAAAGCCGGAGCCTTTACACAGACACGCAGGATGCTTCTTCTGCGATAGTGAATGAAAAAGCCTATGACGATCCTGATGCGCATGCGGGTTTGCTTCCTTCTCACGCTTATGATGCTCGTCTCTGTGCCGGGTTTCGGCATCGCGGCAGGGGACGATGCGCCGCGCCTGCTCGATGATTTTGAAACATTGTCCTCCTGGCACCCGATCGTTTCCGAAGGCGCGAAGCTGTCGCTCTCGCTTCAGAAGGATGACCGCACGGGCTCATCCTGCATGGCGATGGATTTCGAACTCGTGGGCGTCTACGGGTATGTGATCGCCGAGAAGGATGTCTCGATCGATGTGCCGGAGAACTACGAGTTCACGTTCGATTTGAAGGCGGACATCCCGGTCAATAATTTCGAATTCAAGCTCATCGACGAGAAGGAGAATGTCTTCTGGATCAAGAAGTTGAATGTCGAGTATCCGAAAAACTGGCAGAAGCAGACGATCAAGAAGCGGCACATCACATTTGCCTGGGGACCGACGAAGGGGGCGGAGCTGCGTCATGTGAAGAAACTGCAGATCGTGGTTTCTTCGGGACAGGGAGGCCGGGGGCGCGTCCTGGTCGACAACCTGAAATTTGAAGCGCTGAAGGATCCTTCCGCGATCGATGCGCGCGGCACATTCTCGTCGTCGAGCGCACATGCGGAAGCCCGGATCGATGTCAAAGGCGGCGTGCTTTCCGACTGGCAGAGCGGAGAAAAGGATTCGGCCTGGATCGTGATCTCGTACAATTATCTGAAGGAAATCGGCGGCCTCATGCTCGAGTGGAACGGCACGCGCTTTGCGCGGCGCTATGCGGTCGAGCTTTCGGATGACGGCAAAGAGTGGATGACGGCCTACGAAGTGAAGGAAGGCAATGGCGGACGCGACTGGATCTATCTGCCCGAGAAGGAAGGCCGTGCGCTGCGCCTCCGGTTTTTTGAAAGCAACGATGGCACAGGCTACTCGCTGCGGCGCATGGAAGTGAAGGGATCGGAGTTTTCGCTCGATGCGAATCATTTTTTTTCGGCGATGGCGCAGGAAAGCGCAAAAGGCCGCTTCCCGAAATATTTTCTGAACCAGGCGAGCTATTGGACGATCGCCGGTGCGAATGCCGACCGGAAGGAAGCGCTCATCAATGAAGAGGGCATGATCGAAGTCGACAAGGAAGCCTTCTCGATCGAGCCCTTTCTCCTGCTTGACGGAAAACTTGTCGCATGGAGCGATGTCGAGTGCACGCAGTCGCTCGAAGACGGATATCTTCCCATTCCCTCCGTCACCTGGAAGCAGGATTCGCTCACGCTTCGCATTCGGCTTCTTGCTTCCGGCGAAGCCGGACGCTCGCTTTTGATCGCCTCATACAGGCTTGTGAATACGCGCGCACGTGCGCTGGAAGGAACGCTCTTTCTTGCCCTGCGTCCCTTCCAGGTGAATCCGCCCTGGCAGTGGCTCAACAGCCTGGGCGGGGTCTCGCATCTGAAGACGATCGAGATGGGGCCGGATCTGATCAGAGCCGATGACCGCCGTGTGGTTCCGCTTGCGCGTCCCGACGCCTTCGGCGCCGCCATATTCGACAGCGGCGACATCACCGAGTATCTTGCCCGGGGGAGCGTGCCCGAGGCGCACAGCGTCTCCGATCCTGCGGGCTTTGCCTCGGCGGCGATCGGGTACCGCTTCAGACTCGCGCCCGGCGATTCGGCAGAGTATCACATGGCCGTGCCCTTCCATGAGGCGACCCCGCTGCCGCATGCGGCAATGGAGGATGGCGGAAGATCGTTCGTGAAGGCGGCCGTCGATTCGACATCCAGGTTCTGGAAGCGGAAGCTCGACAGAGTCGGCATCCGTCTTCCCCGATCGGCCATGGATGTCATCAACACCGTGAAGTCGAATCTCGCCTACATCCTCATCAACCGGGACAGCGCGGGCATACAGCCGGGGTCGAGAAACTATGAACGCTCCTGGATCCGCGACGGCTCGCTCACATCGACCGCGCTGCTGCAATTGGGCATCGACAAGGAAGTGAGGGAATATCTCGACTGGTATGCCGGCTTCCAATATCCGTCGGGCAAGATCCCGTGCGTGGTCGACCGGCGCGGCGCCGATCCGACGCCGGAGCACGACAGCCACGGCGAATTTCTCTATGCCATCCGCACGTATTTCCAATATTCGCGCGATACCTCATGGCTCAGAGGAAAATTCGACCGGGTCGTGAAGACCGTGCGCTACATCCATGAGCTGAGAGCCGAGCGCATGACCGGGCGCTACCGAAGCGGCGCGAAGGAGGAGCACGCGCTCTACGGACTCCTTCCCGAATCGATCAGCCACGAAGGCTATTCGGATATGCCGCGGCATTCGTACTGGGACGATTTCTTCGCGCTGCGCGGATTGAAGGATGCCGAGGCCATGGCGCGGGCGCTCAAGGAGGCGGGATACGCGCGTGAGTTCGCGCGCGAGCGCGACGAGTTCCGCCGCGATCTCTACGCCTCGATGCGCCTGGCGATGAAGAATACGAAGATCGATTTCATTCCGGGATGCGCCGAGCTCGGAGACTTCGACGCCACATCGACCACGATCGGCATCATGCCCGGGGGCGAGCTGGGAAATATTCCCGAGCCGGCCCTGCACAACACGTTCGAAAAATATTACGCGTATTTCAGCAGCCGGAAAAATGATGCGATTGCCTGGACGAACTACACGCCGTATGAAAACCGCGTGATCGGCACATTCGTCATGCTCGGCGAAAAGGACCGGGCGCAGGAGGCGATGCGTTATTTCCTGCATGACCGCCGGCCTGCTGCATGGAATCACTGGGCCGAAGTCGTGTGGCGCGACCCCTCGACGCCGAAATTCATCGGCGATATGCCGCACACCTGGGTCGGCTCGGATTTCATCCGCTCCATCCGGGCGATGTTCGTTTATGAGCGCGAGAAGGATCAGTCGCTTGTGATCGGCGCGGGCATTCCCGAAGCATGGCTTTCCGATTCTGCGGGCGTTTCCGTTTCCGCGCTGCCGACGGTCTACGGGCGCCTCAGTTTTACGATGACGAAGAAGGAGCATTCCGCCATTGTCTTTGTCTCGGGCGCCGAGCTTCAGATGCCCGAAGGCGGCATCATTCTTCACTCGCCGCTCGACCGACCGGTGAAAGCCGTGCGCGTTGACGGCGGACGACTCCGCGCGATGCATGCGCGAAGCATTCTTGTGCGATCGCTGCCGGCGAGCGTGGAATTTTTCTATTGACAACGAACAACGAATTCTTTTTATAGAGCAGAGAGAAAGAGAGAGAGGAAGAGCACACCGTGAAACAGTTCAAAACGAAATACGGACATTTTTCGGACGACGGCCGGGAATTCGTCATCACCACGCCGCGCACGCCGCGGCCATGGGCCAATGTCGTCACCAACGGAGACTTCGGCTTCATCGTCTCGCAGACAGGCGGCGGATACACTTGGAAGACCAATGCGCAATTGAACCGCATCACGCGCTGGGAGCAGGACATGATCAAGGATGAGTGGGGCAAATACCTCTACATCCGCGACAACGAGTCCGAAGAGTTCTGGTCCGCGGCCTGGAAGCCCGTCTGCCGTGAGCCCGAGGAGTATGAAGTCCGGCACGGCATCGGCTACACATCGATCCGTTCGGTCAATGCCGGCATCGAAACCGAGACGGTGATGTTCGTGCCGAACGACGATCCGGTCGAGCTCTGGAATGTGACGGTGCGCAACCGCTCGCGCCGCACCCGCCGGCTCTCGCTCTTCACGTATTTCGAATGGAACCTGGGCGCCGCGCCGGACTGGCACCGCGAGTTTCACAAATGCTTCCTCCGCACCGAATACGACGCGGCGCACCATGCGCTCTTCGGCACCAAGCGCCTGTGGGAAGTCCCGTCGGAACGCGGACACTGGAACCGCGACTGGGAATACGTCGCCTTCCACAGCTCGAACCTTCGTCCCGCATCCTATGACGGAGACAAGGAGTCCTTCATCGGCATGTACGGCTCGCAGCGCGCGCCTCAGGCCGTCGTGGCGAAGAAGATGGGGCGGCGCACCGGAGACTGGCTCGATGCGATCGGAAGCCTGCAATTGAATGTCACGCTTGCGCCGAAAGAGTCGAAGGAAATCGTCTTCACGCTTGGCGCCGCGCCTTCGAAGGAAGAAGCCGAAGGGATCATCAAAAAATATCGCCGGCCGAACCATGTGCACGAGGCGTTTGCATCGATGCAGGAGAGGTGGGACGGGCTCTTAAGCGCAAGCGAAGTCGAAACGCCCGATCCGGCCGCGAACATCATGCTCAACACGTGGCTCAAGTATCAGGCCATTGCCGGCCGCCTCTGGGGCCGCACAGGCTACTATCAGACCGGAGGCGCATACGGCTTCCGCGACCAATTGCAGGACAGCCAGATCTTTCTGCCGATCGATCCCATGCGCACCAAAGAGCAGATCAGGCTTCATGCGCGTCATCAGTTCCGTGACGGCACGGTCTATCACTGGTGGCATCCGCTTTCGGAAATCGGCCTGCCCACCGAGATGACCGATGATCTTCTGTGGCTTCCGTTTCTCGTGCTTCAATACATCGAGGAAACAGGCGATCGGGAGATCCTTCGCGAAGCGGAGCCGTTCCTTGATGACGCGGCAGGCGCGAACCTCTATGCGCACTGCGTGCGCGCGATCGAAAAAGTGCTCTCGCGATTGAGTGCGCGCGGACTCCCGCTCATCGGCGCAGGTGACTGGAATGACGGATTAAGCGCGGTGGGGCTCGGCTGGAAAGGCGAATCGATCTGGCTCGGAGAGTTTCTCCACCGCATTCTCGTCGACTTCGCGATCGAAGCCGAGGCCTGGGGCGATGCCGAAACTGCCTCGCGCTTCAGTTCGCGCGCCTCGGCGCTCAAAGGCGCGCTCAATACGGAAGGATGGGACGGACAGTATTACTACGGCGCGACGAAGGATTCGGGAGAAAAACTCGGGAGCAGGGAAAGCCGCGAAAGCAGGGTCTGGCTCAACACGCAGACCTGGGCCGTGCTGGGAGATGTGGCCGAGCGGGCGCGTGCCGAAGAGGTGATGGATATTGTCGAGCGCGAACTCGAATTCAAGGCGGGCCCCGTCCTGCTGTATCCGGCCTATAAGACGCCCGATCCCGAAATCGGATATCTGACGCGCTACGGCGCGGGCATGAGAGAAAACGGCGGCGTCTACACGCATGCGGCCACATGGGCCGTGATGGCCGAAGCGAAGCTCGGACGAGCCGAGGCGGCCTGGCGCATGTTCTCGAAGCTCAATCCGATCAACCGCGGCGCGCGCCCCGATGAATACACGGCCGAGCCCTACGTGACGCCCGGCAATATCGACGGACCGGACTCGCGCTTCTACGGACGGGGCGGATGGACCTGGTATACGGGTTCGGCCGCATGGCTCTACAAGGCGGGCTTCGACTGGATCCTGGGCGTGCGCGCGCACAAAGACGGACTCATCGTCGCGCCCTGCATTCCTTCCTCATGGAAAGAGTACCGTGTGAAACGCCTGTTCCGCGGTTCGGAATACCGGATCACGGTGGAAAATCCCGGCGGCGTTTCCGTCGGCATCACGCGCGTCAGCTTCGACGGCCGCGACCTTGCAATCGAACCCGGTGCGTCGTACATTGTGCTTCCGCAGGAAAGCGGAGACGTGCACGACGTGACGGTAGTCATGGGATGAGCGAGATGCGACTGACAACGATACTGTGGTGTTTCTGCTTCCTGATGGCGTGCCCGGACCGGTCCGAGTCGGCCTCGGGCCGCTCCGCGGCTTCTCCGTATTTCAGAGACGGATTCTTGGACACGCTGCAGCGCCGGACGTTTCTCTACTTCTGGGAACAATCGGATCCCGTGCGCGGCATGACGCCCGACCGTGCGCCGACGCGCACATTCTCGAGCGTGGCGGCCACGGGCTTCGCGCTCACCTGTTATCCGATCGGCGCGGAGCGCGGCTATGTGACGCGCGCTGCGGCAGCAAAGCGCGTGCGTGCCGCGCTGAAATTTTTCCACACGGCTCCGCAATCATCCGATGCGTCGAAGGCATCGGGGTATCGGGGATTTTTCTATCACTTCCTCGATCTTGAAACCGGGCTGCGCTTCGAGCGCACGGAGCTTTCGACGATCGACACGGCATTGCTGCTTGCAGGCATGCTCTTTTGCCAGTCGTATTTCGACCGGAGGACAACAGAGGAGACCGAGATCCGCGCGCTTGCCGATTCGATCTACCGGCGCATCGAATGGAACTGGGCGATGAACGGTGGTCCGACGCTCTCGATGGGCTGGCATCCCGAAGACGGATTCATCCGCGCGCGCTGGCGCGGCTATAACGAGGCGATGCTTCTGTATGTGCTCGCACTCGGTTCGCCCACGCATCCGATTCCGGATACGGCATGGAGCGCGTGGACCGACACGTACATCTGGGCGCCGTATTATGGAATGCCCTTTGTGAGCTTCGGTCCGCTCTTCGGCCATCAGTATTCGCACTGCTGGATCGACTTCCGCGGCATCCGCGACGAGTACATGCGCGCGCGGCAAATCGATTACTTCGAAAACTCACGGCGCGCCGTCTACTCGCAGCAAGCGTATGCGAAGGAAAATCCGCGGCGCTTCCGCGGCTATTCGGACAGCGTCTGGGGACTCACGGCCTGCGACGGACCCGGATCGTTCACGCTTCGTGTGGACGGAGCGAAGCGCACATTCGACGGCTATGCCGCGCGCGGCTGCTCCTTCGACTGGGTGAACGACGACGGCACGATCGCCCCCACGGCCGCGGGAGGATCCCTGGCCTTTGCGCCCGAAATCGCGCTTCCGGCGCTCCGCGCGATGAAGGCGCGCTACGGCGAGCGCGTCTATCGGCGCTACGGCTTCATCGACGCCTTCAATCCGACCTGCGTGAAGGATGCGCCCGAGGGATGGTTCGATCACGACTATCTCGGCATCGACCAGGGGCCGATCGTGATCATGATCGAGAATCTCCGCAATGAATTTGTCTGGAAGACCATGAAAAAAAATCCGTATATCATCCGTGGACTGCGCCGGGCGGGATTCGGCGGCGGCTGGCTCGATGCGGCGAAGGAAAGCAGGCACTGAAGCGCGCATGCCCGATTTCACACTCACATTCGATCCGGCTTCCGCGCGCGTCACGCAGTCGCTCAACGGGCTCTGGGAAATCGCCCCCGGCGATGAAGCGCGTCCGCTCGAGGAGTTCACGCGAGTGATCCCCGTGCCGTCGCTCGTCGATTGCGCCGAGCCCTCGTACGAGTGGCAGCGCTACGACTATCACTGGTACCGGGCGCGCTTTTCGGTGCGCGGCGAAGGCGAACTGCGCTCGCTGTTTCTGAAGCTCCGGCACTCGATGTACACGACCGCCGTCTGGATCAACGACGAACCGGCCGGCAGCTCCATCTCCTGCTATACCCCGCAGCTCTACAGGATCGATGAATCGTACCGCGACGGCGCGCCCAATGAGATCCTCATCCGCGTCGGCGCCCGCCAGACGCTTCCTCCGGAAAGCGCCGCAGGCAAAGACCAGGAGCGCAGCGCATTCATTCCGGGCATCTGGGGCGATGTCGAGCTCTCGGCATCGGGCGAAGTGCGCATCACATCCATCCAGACAATCCCGCACATCCGGCGCTCGGTGGCCGAAGTGCGCGTGCGGATCGAAAACATATCGTCGAGCTCGCGGCATTGCAGCGTCGTTGCCGCCATCCAGGAGCGGGCGTCCAAACGCCCGGCTTCCGATCTGATTCCGAAGGAGGTCGCGCTTTCGGCCTACGGCGCCGAGTGCGTCACCTTCCAGATCCCGATCGAGCCCCTCCGGCTGTGGTCTCCCGAGTCGCCCTTTCTCTACACGGTGCACGTCACCGTGCAGGAATCCTCACAGCTGCATGACAGCGATCGGGCCTCATTCGGCATGCGCGAATTCTCGATCGAGGGACCGGACTTTCTGCTCAACGGCAGGAAGATCATGCTTCGCGGCGGCAATATCGCGCTGCACCGGTTCTTTTCCGACCGAATGCGAAAACTCCTGCCCTGGGATGAAGAGTGGATCAGAAAAGTGCTCGTCGATATTCCGCGCGCGCACCATTTCAATTTCTTCCGGAACCACATCGGTCCGCTCTATCACCGGTGGTATGACATCGCCGACGAACACGGCATCCTGCTTCAGAATGAATGGCCGTTCTGGGGCTCTACGGGTTCGAAGGAGGAGATCAGAAAAGAATTCCGAGAGTGGATTCTGGATGCGTGCAACCATCCGAGCATCGTCATCTGGGATCCGCTCAACGAGTCGAGCGATGATGTGATCCGCTACGAGATCGTGCCCGAGATGAAAAAACTCGATCCGACACGGCCCTGGGAGTCGGTCGACTTTTTCGAGGAACATCCCTACATCTATTCGCTCGGCATGGTGCTCAACGGCCGCGCCTTCGGCTTTGCCCGCCCGCTCGACGAGATCGCGCGCTCGGCAACGCCCTCGATGGTGAATGAATTTTTGTGGTGGTGGCTCGATGCCGCAAACGCCCCGGCGCCGCTCATGAAGGGGATTACCGAGCGCTGGCTCGGGCGCACCTGGAGCCGGGAGGAACTCATCGAGCGCCAGAGCTTTTTGGCGTGCGAGCTTGTGGAGCTCTTCCGTCGTCTGCGCGTGCGGGCCATACAGCCCTTCGTCTACATCAGCAACAACGACGGCCCCACAGGCAACTGGTTCGAGGGCGATATCGCCCTTGCGCGTCCGAAGCCCGTCATGAAGGCGCTGGCCAATGCCTTCCATCCCTTCGGCGTTTCGATCGAGCTCTGGGACCGGCATTTTGCCGCAGGCGAACGGCGCGAAGTGCGCGTCTTCCTCTTCAACGACACGCCTTCGGAAAAGCGCGGCGTGCTGCGCGTGTGGATCCGTCCCGAAGGTGCGCCTGGAGAGACGAATCCGCCGGGGGATGAGCAGACGCTCAGCGTGAGCGTCAAGGCCGGAGAGACAGTGATTGTGCCCGTGACGCTCGAGCTGCCGGCTTCCGCCGGCACATACATGCTCAAGGCGGAACTGACGGCCGTGGACGAAGTCTCGATCTTTTCTTCGCTTGCTGCGTCCGCATCGGAACCTGAAACCAAGGCGTCCGATGCCTGGAGCGAGAAAGTGCTCCATGTCTTTGAGCCGGTGGTGATGCCGCAGCATATCCGGCAGTCGGAGCTTGCCGTCTGGGACCCGAGCGGAGAGCTTCAGGCGTTCTTGGGGCTTCCCCTGAAACCGTGTGCGATTTCCAATGCGACCGGCATCGTTCTCACCCATGGCGCCGTGATCGCACACGCCGAGTACCAGAAGCTGCTGCCCGAGCTCTCGACATTTGTGCGCAGAGGCGGAACGCTCATCGTCATCGAGCCCGAATACCGCACGACCGGATCGGTCTCTGTGGCGCTTCTGCAGGATGTGGAACTCCGGATCACCCAGCGCAAGGATCTCGACAAAGGCGGATACGACTCGTATGTCTTTCCGGAGGATGAATCGCATCCGGTCTGGAAGGGCATCACGAAGGAGCATCTGAAGATGTTCAACGGCGCCTTGGGCGGCGAAGTCGTTTCGGAACACGACATCGACGTCTCGGTCCACTGCCGCACGCTGGCATCGTGCGGACTGGGGCTGGGCGTGAAGGCGATGATCGAAATTCCGCATGCGAAGGGGCGCGTGATCGTCTCGCGTCTGCAATGCCGCGGAAGGCTTGTCGCGCGTCAGGGAAGTCCCGATGCGCTCTATGCGCGCCGCACGGATCCCGTGATGCAGCGCCTTGTGCTGAATCTGATCGACTACGGCCTGGGCGCGCCGGTGCCGGCTCCGACACTATAAAAAAATTTCGTCATCCATCATTTTTATTCACGCACGGATGCTACGCCTGCAGCGTTTTCTTTTTCCGGTCCTTGTATTGTGTGTGCTGTTGTCTCTGTCCGCCTGCAAAGGGACGGGGGACGCTTCGCGCACCGTGATCACATTCTGGGGTCTGGGCGCGGAAGGCGAAAAAGTGCGCGCGATGATTCCGGAATTCGAGCGGCTCCATCCCGAGATCACCGTGCGCGTGCAGCAGATCCCATGGACGGCCGCGCATGAAAAGCTCCTGACCTCGTATGCCGGCAATTCGTCGCCCGACATCTGCCAGCTCGGCAACACCTGGGTGCCGGAGTTCGCGCTTCTGGAGGCGCTCGAGGATCTCTCGCCCTGGGTCGAGAGCTCGACGGTCGTCCGCAGAGAGCATTATTTTCCCGGCATTCTTGCCACCAACGTGATCGACTCCGCGCTCTACGGCATCCCGTGGTATGTCGATACGCGCGTGCTTTTTTACCGGAAGGATCTTCTGGCGCGCGTGGGCTACCCCGACGGACCCCGCACCTGGAGCGAGCTGCATGATGCGTCGAAGAAGCTGGTGGAATCGCGTCTGACGCATACGGGCATCTTCATGCCGGTCACCGAATGGGCGCCGCCGGTGATCTTCGGAATGCAGAAGGGGTCGACGCTTCTGAAGAACGACAACACCGAAGGCGATTTCAGCGGAAGGGCGTTCACGGAGGCCTTCCGGTTTTATATCGGGCTCTTCGATGAAAAGCTCGGCCTGGCCACGGCCACCGAGGTGTCCAATATCTATCAGTCGTTCATGGAAGGCTACTTCGCCATGTACATCACGGGACCGTGGAATATCGGAGAGTTCCAGTCGCGCATCCCGCAATCGCGCCAGGCAATCTGGATGACGGCTCCGCTGCCTTCGCCCGACACGACGTATCCCGGCGCCTCGCTCGCCGGCGGCGCAAGCATCGTCATGTTCCGCTCCTCGAAGCACAAGGAGGCGGCATGGAAGTTCATCGAATATCTCTCGAGGCAGAAGACGCAGCTCGAGTTTTACCATGTCACGGGCAATCTTCCGGCCGTGCGCGAGGCGTGGACGGATTCGTCCCTGGCGCAGAACGTGTATACGCAGGCGTTCTTCCGCCAGTTTTCGCGCGTCGTTCCCGCGCCGAAGGTGCCCGAGTGGGAGCAGATCGCCATGAAGATGCAGGACTACGCGGAATCCGCGGCCAAGCATGCGATGACGATCGATCAGGCGCTCGGCGCGTTCGATCGTGATGTCAACAAGATCCTGGAGAAGCGGCGCTGGATGATCGAACGGAAGAAAGGCTCATGAAGAGGATGAACGCAGACACGCGAACGAAGACGCGCCGGCATTTCTCGGCCGCCTGGTTCTTTCTTGCCCCGGCGCTTTGCGCGCTCACGGCGTTTTTCTTTCTGCCTGTGGCCGCGGCCTTTGTCATGAGCCTGAGTGACTTCGATATTTATTCGCTGGCCGATTTTTCGAACGCGCGCTTTGTCGGATTCCGCAACTACATCGATCTTATGCACGATCCGCTCTTTTGGAAGGCGCTCGGCAACACGTTCTACTTTGTTGCGGCCGGCGGTCCGCTCTCGGTGGCCGCATCGCTCTCGGCGGCGCTGCTCATCAATTCGAAGCTCGTGCGTTTCAAGGGATTCTTCCGCTCGGTGTATTTCCTGCCCGTGGTGACGACGCTCGTGGCGGTCTCGATCGTCTGGCGCTTCCTCTATCATCCGCGCTACGGCATGCTCAACTATCTGCTCTCGCTTGCCGGCATCAGTCCCGTCGACTGGCTCGGCGATCCCGTCTGGGCGATGCCGGCGATCATTCTGCTTGCCGTGTGGAAGAACTTCGGCTACAACATGATCATCTTCATTGCCGGGCTGCAGAATATTCCCGACTATTTGTATGAAGCGGCGCGCCTGGACGGCGCCTCGGCCTGGCAGCAGTTCCGCTCGATCACCGTGCCGATGCTGGCGCCGACCACGTTCTTCGTCGTCATCATCACGATGATCGGATACTTTCAGCTCTTTGCCGAGCCCTATGTGATGACCGACGGCGGTCCGCTGCAGTCGACGATGAGCGTCGTGCTCATGATGTACAAGGAGGGATTCAAGTGGTGGAGCATGGGGTATTCGGCCGCCGTGGCCTTCGCGCTCTTTGCGATCATCGCGGGCGCGACCGCGATCCAGATGCTCATACAGAAACAGACACACGAATAGGAAGAACAAGACGCGATGCGCACGGCCGTGAAATACCTGCTGTTTCTTCTTCTCATCCTCATCGCCCTGGCGACATTGGCGCCGGTCGTCTGGATGGTCTCCGCCTCGTTGATGCCCTCGGGAGAGGCCGCGACATTTCCGCCGAAGTTCCTTCCGCGCCATCCGACCTTCGAGCATTACCGGACGCTCTTCACGCGGCTGAATCTGGCGCGCTACGCGCTCAACAGCGCCGCGCTTTCCGTGCTTGTGACGGCGCTCTCGCTGTTCATCAACTCCATGGCGGGATACGCGTTCGCCAAATACCGCTTCGCCGGACGCGAGAGGCTCTTCCGCCTTCTCATCACATCGATGGTCGTGCCGGCGCAGATCACGATGCTTCCGCTGTTCCTGCTGATGAACAAGCTCGGGCTCGTGAACACCTACTGGGGACTCCTCATTCCCGGCATGGCAAGCATCTTCGGCATCTTCCTCATCCGGCAGTATGCGCTTTCGATTCCCGACAGCCTGATCGAGGCCGCGCGCATGGACGGCGCGGGCGACTTCGAGATCTATTGGCGCGTCATCCTTCCCTTATGCAAGCCCATCCTTGTGACGCTGGCCATCTTCACATTCATGGGCACATGGAACGATTTTTTGTGGCCGCTCATCATCATGACCGACGACTCGATGTACACGCTGCCGGTGGCGCTGCAGAATCTGATGGGAGAGCACACGCTCGATGTCGAGCTGATGATGGCCGGCTCCGTGCTGACCACGCTTCCGGTGATGATCGTCTTTGTTGCGATGCAGAAATATTACATCGAGGGCATCATGATGGGAAGCGTGAAAGGGTGACGCTTAAAAACTTCTAATCCGCATTAGCGATTTCTAACGATGATTTCGCCCGCACGCATGCTATCTTCCCTGTGTCACAAGACCTGAGCGCTCCCGGAATAGACTGAGTCTGATCATGGCATCGTCATGGCGCCGGAGCGTGCGGGCGGCAAGTTTCGTGTGCTGAATGAGGTGCGTGCGAGGGGAGACGAACTTACTGCTTGCGCATCCGGCGCTCTTTACCATCGACGGCGGCACCCCGGGGGCGGCTCCGCCCTCCGGCAAAAAAAATGTACTGCTATTTAGTAAAATTATTTCTACCTTCCTACAAAAGCCGATTTTCAATTGCTGCCGTCAATTGGGCTTTTCTAACACCACTGAAGACATTTGTGAATTTTCCCGGTCCCGAATATATCAACGCGTCACTGGCCCACGGGCATCTGCATGACTATCTGGAGACGATCATCAATTCGATCGCCGCGCCCGTACTCGTGAAAAACAACCGCCACCAGTGGGTGCTGGTCAACGACGCCTGCTGCCGATTCATCGGCCGGACGCGCGAGCAGCTCATCGGGAAGACGGATCACGATTACTTTCCGAAACATCAGGCCGATCTCTTCTGGGAGATGGATAACCGTGTGCTTGCGACAAGGCAGGAGCATACCAATGAGGAGGAGCTGATCGACGCAGAGGGTGTGACGCACACGATTCTGACCACGAAGAATATCCACATCGATCCGCTGGGCGAAGCCTTCGTGGTGGCGGTGCTCACCGACATCACCGACAGGAAGAAAGACGAGGACGCGCTCAGCCTCTCGCGCCAGCAGCTGCGCGTGCTCTCGGCGCATACCGAGGCGATGGTGGAAAAGGAGCGCACGCGCATTGCGCGCGAAGTGCACGACGAGCTCGGCCAGTCGCTCACGGCGCTGAAGATGGACTGCATGTGGCTTGAGCGGCATTTTGCCGAAAGCCAGCAGGAGCTGAAGGCGCGCACGCGCATGATGTCGCAGCTGATCGACGACACGATCAAGACCGTGCGGCGCATCTCGACGGAACTCCGGCCCGAAATGCTCGACGACCTCGGACTGGCCGCGACCATCGAATGGCAGCTGCAGGAATTTGAAAAGCGCACCGGCATCACCTGGTCCCTCGACCTTCGACCGAAGGAGCTCGAGGTGCCCGATCCGATGAACACGGCCGTCTACCGCGTCTTCCTTGAGACGCTCACCAATATCGCCCGCCACGCCCAGGCAAGCGCGATGAGCGTGGAGCTGCATGCCGACGAAAGCGAGGTGCGACTGCGCGTTCAGGACAACGGCGTCGGCATCACGCCCGAAGCGGTGATGCGCTCGAGCTCGCTCGGACTCTTGGGCATACGCGAGCGCGTGGGATTTCTCGGCGGCTCATTCGAAATCACCGGCGCGCCCGGCAAAGGAACTACTGTTGAAATCAGAATCCCTATTATTCTTTCTCAACTTGGAGGTGAACCATGATTCGCATAATGATCGTTGACGACCATACTATTGTACGACGCGGATTGAAGGACATTCTGGCCGAAGATCCCGAGTTCTCGGTTGTCTGCGAAGCCGGATCGTACGCGGAAATGATGGAGCTGTTAGGCAAGAAGAAGCCCGATGTGATATTGCTCGATTTGTCGCTTCCCGACAAGAGCGGGCTCGATATCATCGAGGAAATCGTCGCAAAGAAGGGCACGCCGCCGATTCTTGTGCTCTCTGTGTATTCGGAAGATCATTACGGCGTGCGCGTGCTCAAAGCCGGCGCTTCGGGCTTCATGAACAAGGAAGTCGCTCCTTCCGAGCTCATCGCGGCGGTGCATAAGGTCGCAGGCGGCGGCAAGTACGTCTCTTCGGCGCTTGCCGAAAAGATCGCCGGCCGGCTCTATGCCGACGCCGATATGGCCATACACGATCTTCTCTCGAACCGCGAGTTCCAGGTGATGAAGATGATCGCCTCCGGAAAGACGCTCACCGAAATCGGCCATGAACTCGGGTTGAGCGTGAAGACCATCAGCACCTACCGCATGCGCATCATGGAAAAGACGCGCATGAAGACCAACTCGGAGCTCACGCATTACGCGTTCCAGCACAAGCTGGTGGAATAAAAAAACGCGCAGGCGCGCCGCATCCGGTTTTCTGCATTGCACAATGCCCGCACAGGGAAGAAGGAGAGAGACTGCTTCCTTCCATCCTTGTGCGGGCATTCGTGTCTCATCACTGCCTGCGCCGTAGGCGTGTCAGAGGACTTTGATCATTTCCCCGGGCTTCACGCCGCAGTCGGCGCAGCCGGTCGTTTTCGATGTCAGCACGAGTCCGCCGCACTTCGGGCAGATATAAAACGGAATGTGCGAAATGGCGCCGTTGTTGTCCGCCGCCTCGCGCATGAGCCGTATCTGCGCTTCATCGGCGCGCTTGAAGCGGCGGAATGTCGCGGCGATCTCGTTGAGCTTCTCGGCCTCTGCCGTCGCGATCAGGTTCGGATACATCGATTCGGTCTCGATCTGTTCGTCGCTTACGGCCATGCGCAGCGTCTGCATGGTCGTGCCCACGACGACCTTCTCGGGCGTGTACGGTTTCGGCACGACCCCCAGGGCTTTCATCTGCTCAAGATGGGCGGCGGCGTGGATGGCTTCGCTCGCGGCGGCGGCGCGGTAGAGCCGGGCGACATTGGGCAGGTATTCCTTCGCGGCCTTCTTTGCAAACAGATCGTATGTGTAGGCAAGCCGGGCCTCGCGCGCATAGGCCGTCTGAAGATTTTCAGGCGTCACAAGCGGCTTCTTTTCGATCTCCTCCTGCTGGCGGCAGCCTTCCAGTACGGCCACGGATGGAAGAAGCATGCAGAAGGCGAGTGCGGCAGACAGGCGGACGAGTGCGGTGCGATACAGCGGTTGATGTTGTTTCATGGCGGAACCCTCCTTGAAAGATGAAAGTTCACTGCCGGTCACAAAGCGGCGGCCGATGCGCGCGGGGATACCGTGCGCACCCGAATGTACAGGGAAATTCAACGAAAAGAAAGAGGGGGAGGCGCCCTTCAGGATGCCGGTTCCAGCGAGAGCATGATTTCGAGTTCTTCGGTGCCGGGAAACATATCGAAGGGGATGGCCGCGCGCAGCCGGTAGCCCGCACTCTGCCAGCGCGTGAGCTCCGATTTCAGAAGATCGATATTGCAGACGATGTGGCAGACGCGCGCAGGCCGATAGGAGGCGAGCGCGTCGATCACGCCGGGCTTCGTGCCGCTGCGCGGCGGATCCAGAAGCACCTTGAGCGATTCTCCCTCATGCCTGATGAAGCGCGGAAGCGTCTCCTCGCTGATGTCGCTTGCGAGATACCGCGCATGCTGGACGTGCAGCCGCGCGGCATTGGCCTTGGCGTCCTCGATCGACTCGCGCGAGAGCTCCACGCCGGTGATGCCGCGGACGCTTCCGGCCAGACAGAGCGAGAAGAGTCCGTATCCGCAATAGAGGTCATAGAGATGATCCTCCCGCGTGAGCTCCAGCGCTTCGCCGGCTTTCTTCGTGAAGAGCTCCAGGATCTGATGGTTGGTCTGTGAAAACGAAAGGGGCGAATAAAAGAACTTCCGTTCGCCGACTGTGTGGGCGATATCCGGCTTGCCGAAGAGCTTGTGGAGCACCATCTGCCGCTTCGTCTTCATCTGCGCATTGCCCGAGAGGTAGTACTTCGAGCGTTCGGGATCGATGAAGACGAAGACCGCGGCGATCGACGGCACATGCTTCGTCAGGTATTTCGAGAAGGCGGTGAACATCTGCCGGTCATGCGGCGCATAGCGCGAAGCGTTCACAATCACGGTGAACTCGCGCGCGCCTCCCTTGATGATCAGATACGTGAGCAGTCCGGCCAGATCACGGTGCTCGGGCCTGGCGATGTAGGAGGAAACGGCGCGATAGATCTCCGCGTGGCCTTCGGGCTCGATCTGGCAGGCGCCGACTTCGATGCCGTAGGTGTTCGCGCGCGACTCATCGAGTCCGAGCAGGCCGAGCGTGTACTTCGGCTTGCGGAAGAAGACTTTCCTTTTCGTGACGGTCCGGTAATGGCGCGGCTTCGGCGCGCGCACGATCGGCTCGGGCGCACCCGGCAGTCCCTCGCGCTGCCAGAACTGCCGGAGCGCATCGGTCTTCAATGCGTATTCATGCTCGTACTCGATGCGCGAGGCAAGACAGAGCTCGCAGGGCGCGCCCTGCGCCGTGCGGCATTCTCCTGCCGCGGTGGCGGCGGAGCGCGCCGGAACGCGCAGGGCTTCGGTGCGAAGCAGCATGCTGTATGCCGGATGTTCCGGGGTTTCGTTCTTCGGTGTCATCCTTCTAAAATACGAACCCTCTGATTGAAAACAAAACCGCAGGCTCGAGAAAAATACGATTTTTAATTCTGCGCTTTTCTTGGTACATTACGTCAAATGGACTTTAAAGACATCAAAAAGATCAGGAAGAAGCTCCGGCCTTCCGCACTGGGCGAACTCGCATGGGCCAACAAGAAAAGCACCGCCGTCGGCGCGCTCTTGTTCCTCGGACTGCTCTTCATGCTCTTCGCCGATAACGGAGTGCTCAGGCGCATGAAGCTCGAGCGCGAGCGCACGGCGCTCATGGAAAAGATCCGCATTGCCGAAGAGGAGCAGCGCATGCTCCGCAACCAGTCGCGCGCGCTCGACGGCGACCGCAAGGCGATCGAGAAGGTGGCGCGCGAAAAATACGGCATGGTCAGGCGGGGCGAAAAAGTGTACAAAATCGTTCCGAAGGCGCAATGAGCAGCCCGATGCCTACAACGCCGCTGGCTGAACGCGTCCGGCCCCGCACGCTCGATGAATTCATCGGGCAGCCCCATCTGGTGGGCGAAGGCAGGCCGCTGCGCCTGATGGTGGAATCCGACGCGCTCCGCTCCTTCATATTGTGGGGACCGCCCGGCGTCGGCAAAACGACGCTCGCGCGGATCATCGCCGCGCGCACCGAATCGGAATTCTTCGCGCTCAATGCCGTCTCCTCGGGCATCAAGGATGTGCGCGAGGTGATCGCCAAGGCCGAGGACTTCCGCACGATCGGAAAAAAGACGGTCCTCTTCATCGACGAGATCCACCGCTTCAACAAGGCCCAGCAGGACGGACTCCTTCATTCGGTCGAAAGCGGCGTCATCACGCTCATCGGCGCCACGACAGAAAATCCGTCCTTCGAAGTGATCTCTCCGCTCTTGTCGCGTATGCGCGTCTTTGTGATGGATGCGCTCACAAAAGAGGACTGCGAGCGCATGCTGGTGCAGGCGCTGTCGGCCGATCCCGTGATCAATGCATCGACGGTCGAGATCGAGGATCCGGAGTTTCTCATTTATCTTTCGGGCGGCGACGGGCGCAAGCTCTTGAACGGACTCGAAGTCGCCTTCGGACTCGTCAGGCCCGACAGCGACGGCGTGCGGCACATCAAAAAGAAGACGCTCGAGGACGCCTTCCAGCGGCAGTATTCGCTCTACGACAAGAAGGGCGAGCAGCATTACGACATCATCTCGGCATTCATCAAGTCGCTCCGCGGATCCGATCCCGATGCGGCCGTCTACTGGCTGGCGCGCATGCTCGACGGGGGAGAGGATCCGAAGTTCATCGCCCGGCGCATGGTCATTCTCGCCTCGGAAGATGTGGGCAATGCCGATCCGGTGGGGCTCATGCTGGCCACCGACGGCTTCACCGCGGTCGATTACGTGGGCATGCCCGAGGCCCGGATCATCCTTGCGCATGTGGCGACGTACCTTGCCTCCGCGCCCAAGAGCAACGCCTCCTATATGGCGATCAATCAGGCGTACGAGGATGTTCGCGCGCTGCCGAATCTTCCGGTGCCGATTCATCTTCGCAACGCGCCGACCAAACTCATGAAGGAACTCGGCTACGGCGAGGCATACAAATACGCGCACGATTATCCGAACCATTTCATCGAGCAGCAGTATCTGCCGGACAAGATCCGGAACAAAGTCTATTACGAGCCGACGGACAACGGGCGCGAAAAGTCGATACGCGAGCGCCTGGAATTTTTGTGGAAGCGCCGGCGGCCGAACACGTAACCTATGTGTTGTGCATCACTTCACGGTTGAAGCATCGCGCAGAGAAAGGATTGTGAGAATGAATAACAAACTTGTCGTGGGCGTCGATCTCGGCGGCACGACGGTCAAGACCGGCCTTATCACGCGCTCGGGAGAGATCCTTGCGCTTTCCAAGCTCCCGACACTGGCCGACGACGGACCGAAAGCCGTATTGGGGCAGATCCGCAAATCGATCGAAGAGGTGATCGCGCATGCGGGACCGGCCGAAGTCACCGGCATCGGCATCGGCTCTCCCGGCATCATCGAGAAGAACGGCATCGTGAAGGCGCCGCCGAACTTCAGGAATTGGACTTCCATCCCCATGGCCGATGAGATCTCCTTTGCCATGAAGATCCACACCGAAGTCGACAACGATGCGAACACGGCCGCGATCGCCGAATCGAAATTCGGCGCGGGCCGCGAATTCCCGAACTTCCTGTTCATCATCTGGGGCACGGGCGTCGGCGGCGGCATCATCATGAACGGACAGATCTACCGCGGGCCGCACGGCGGCGCGGGCGAAGTCGGACACATCTCGATCGATCACAACGGCCCCGTCTGCAACTGCGGATCGCGCGGATGCGTCGAGGCCTACGTCGGGCAGCGCTACCTGTCGGCCCGGACGGCCGAGAAACTGAAGTCGCATCCCGAATCGAAGATCAACGAACTCATCGGCGGCGATCTCTCGAAGGTCGAGCCGCTCTATATCAGTCAGGCGGCGCACGAAGGAGATCCTCTGGCGCGCGAAATCTTCACCGAAGCCGGCCGGCTTCTGGGCGTGATGATCGGCGGCGTGATGAACACGCTCGACTACCGCATCACGATCGTTGGCGGCGGCGTGTCGGCCGCAGGCCAGTTCGTGTTCGATGCGATCACCGAGTCGGCGAAAGCCTCCGTCCAGGCTCCGCTCAAGGCGGGCATCCGCGTCATTCCCGCACAGCTCGGCAACACGGCAGGCATGCTCGGCGCGGCCGGACTCGTCCTGTAAACCGTCAGAAAGTTTTTTTCGAGAATGGCTCCACTGCGACATACGTCTGCCCATACACACGGAGGATCCCGCTTGTGCGCCCGGATCCCTGGCAGGCGTGCGTCCGGAGCTCTCATGCGCTTGTGCCTTCTTCTTGTGCTTGCCGCTTCCGCGCTTGCTGCGCAGCAGCCCGACTCGCTGCGCCAGCGCTCCGGATCCGCCGATACGCTTTCTCTTTCGGCGCGCGATACGACGGCGAAGTCTGCAAGCGGCATCGATTCGGCCGTTGCCTACACATCGGCCGACTCGATCGTCTTCAATTACAATTCGAAGGTGATGAGCCTCTACGGCAAGGGCGATGTGAAGTACAAGACGATGGCGCTGAAATCGGAGCGCATCGAGGTCGAAATGAACGACGACAGGCTCGAGGCCTACGGCGTGCTCGATTCATCGAAGGCCACGAATCCCGATTCGATCCGGCAGCGCTACATCGGCACGCCGGTCATGGTCGACGGAAGCGAAACCTACGAGGGATTCAGGATCGCCTACAACTTCAAGACGCAGAAAGGGCGCATCACGCTCGGAGAGACGGCCAAGGATCAGGGCTATTACTACGGCGGGCACATCAAGAAGGTCGAGCCCGATGTGCTCTTCATCGCCGACGGGCGCTTCACCACCTGCAGCCTCGGGCATCCGCATTATTTCTTTCTGAGTCCCGAGATGCGCGTGACGGTCAAGGACAAGATCGTGGCGCGTCCGATCTATCTCTATATCTCCGATGTCCCCTTGTTTGCACTGCCCTTCGGGGTCTTCCCGAGCCAGGGCGGGCGGCGTTCGGGCATCATCGCCCCGGCCTACGGCGACGACAATCAGCGCGGGCGCTACCTCTCGCACTTCGGCTATTACTTCGCGCTCTCCGATTATTACGATCTTGCGCTTTCCGGCGACTGGTATACGAACGGATCATGGAGCGCGATGCCCCGCTTCCGCTATGCGAAGCGCTACGACTTCAGCGGAGATCTGAGCTTCGTTTACTCGCGCTACAGAACCGGCGAGGAGTCCGATCCCGACCGCAGGGACGAGCAGTACTACAACGCCTCGATCGTGCACAATCAGCAGTTCAATCCCACGACCAGGCTCGATGTCAACTTCACGTTCGCCTCTTCCAACTCGTTTCTTGCCACGCCGGACAACTATGCATGGCGGCTCAACCAGAATGTGACATCGAACGCCACGCTGAGCAAATCGTGGGAAGGCACGAACAACTCGATGCTCATCAACGTGAATCAGACGCAGGATCTGCGTCTCGGCAATATGACATCGACGCTTCCCTCGATCTCCTTCTCGCATGCGCAGAGTTTTCCCTTCCGCTCATCGCGCCGTGCGCGCTCCGAAGCGGGTTACTCGTGGTATGAAATGATCGGCGTCTCCTATCAGGGCGTTGCGCAGCATGCGGAATCGAAAACGCGCTCCATCGACACGGCCGCCTTCACCCGGCTTAACAGAAACGGCGCCCAGCATTCGATCGGCATTTCCTATGCGCCCAAAGCCGGATACTTCACAATCACCCCGCAGTTTTCCTATCAGGAACGGTGGTATGACAAGAGCCGGCGCGTGACGGGACTCGACACCTCGGGCCTTCCGGTCTATGAAGACGTCAAGGGATTCAACGCCGTGCGCACGTTTCAGACAGGCGTTTCCGTCTCGACGAAACTCTACGGCATGATGCGCTCGCCCGTTGCGGGCATCGAAGGCTTCCGGCACACGCTGCAGCCGGCGGTGTCGTATGTGTTCACGCCCGATTTTTCAAAGCCGTTCTGGGGCTATTGGGGCTCATACACGGACAAGCACGGCGTGCTCAAGCGCTATGACCGGTTTGATGGTGCGCTCTATGGCGGTGCGCCATCGGGCGAGTCGCAGGCGATCAATGTGAGTGTCACGAATCTCTTCGAGATGAAGACCGCGCCGCGCGACACAGCGGTGAAGCCCGAGAAGTATCAGCTCCTGAATCTGACGGCATCGACCGGATACAATTTCGCGGCCGAGCGCCTGAATCTCCAGCCGCTTTCGATTTTCTACCGCACGAGCATCGGACAGGTGCTCGATATCTCCGGATCGAACACGTACGATTTCTACATGTACGACCGCGCCTCGAACGCGCGCATCAACAAGCTGCTGTTTAAAAACACGGGGCGCATCGCCGATCTCACAAGCTTCACGCTCAATATTTCCACATCGCTCAAAGGCGAGAAGCGCCGGGCTGAAACTCCCGAACAGGCTTCGGATTCGATCCGCGTGGAGGAGCAGCGCCGGAGCCGGCAAAGCGGCGTGCACGAGCTCTACATGGACGACGTGCCGGATTTTTCCATCCCCTGGAATCTCACGGCCGCCTTCTCCTATTCGCTCTCGCAGTATGATCCCACGCGGCCCGTGCGCTCGGCCAGCCTCATGCTCAACGGCGGATTCAACCTCACGGAAAACTGGCGCTTCACCGTCTCGACCAACTACGATCTCATCACGCGCCAGTTCGCCGCGCCCTCGATCAACATCTTCCGCGATCTCCACTGCTGGGAGATGAACTTCAACTGGCGTCCTTCCGGAACGATGGCCGGCTACCGCCTGGAAATCCGCGTGAAGGCGCCGCAATTGCAGGATGTGAAGGTGACGAAGCAGTCGCTCGGCGGCTTCTGACGCGTCACGGGGCGAGCAAAGCATTCCTTCGCGGGGAAACGTTTCGCCTTCCCCCAGCGTTCAAGTTTCTATACCCACGAAGATGTGAAAGCGACGAACGAGTATGTCCAACCGATTGCAGTACGAGCAGTCTCCCTATCTGCTTCAGCACGCCGAAAATCCCGTCGACTGGTATCCCTGGGGCCCCGAGGCCTTCGAGCGGGCCAGGCGCGAAGACAAGCCGATCTTTCTCTCGATCGGATATTCCACCTGCCACTGGTGCCATGTGATGGAGCGCGAATCGTTCGAGAACGCGGACGTGGCGCGGATCCTGAACGAGTTCTATGTGCCCGTCAAGGTCGACCGCGAAGAGCGGCCCGATCTCGACCGCATCTACATGTCGGCCGTGCAGGCGATGACCGGCAGCGGCGGATGGCCCATGTCGATGTTCCTGACCCCGGAACTGGCGCCGTTCTACGGCGGCACATATTATCCGCCGGAGGATCTGCCGCAGCGGCCGGGATTCAAGACGGTGCTCGAGCGCATTCATCAGTTCTGGATCGAGGAGAAGGAGAAGGCGGTCGAATCGGCCGGGCAGCTTATCGACATTCTCAATGAAGAGCGCGCGGGCGATCCGCTCGGCGCCGATCCGACTCCGGCATTGATGGATGCGGCCTATCAGGCGCTCGAAGCGAGCTATGATCCCTCGAATGCCGGCTTCGGCACCGGCGCGAAGTTTCCGCGCCCGGTCGTCTTCGCCTTTCTCTTCCGCTATTACCGCCGCACGAAACAGGAGAAGGCGCTCGAGATGACGCTTGCCACGCTTGTGGCGATGGCCAGCGGCGGCATGTACGACCATATCGGCGGAGGCTTCCACCGCTACACGGTCGATCCTGAATGGCGCGTGCCGCATTTCGAAAAAATGCTCTACGACCAGGCGCAGCTCGTGCATGCGTATGTGGACGCCTTTGCGCTCACGCGCGACGGATTGTTCGAGGCCGCGGCCCGTGAGACGCTCGAGTATGTGCTGCGCGACCTGAAGAACGAGGAGGGGGGATTTTTTTCGGCCGAGGATGCCGACAGCCGCGAGCATGCCGATTCGCCGGAGGCGAAGGAAGGCGCGTTCTATGTGTGGACGAAAGAAGAGATCGATCGTGTGCTGAGCCCGGAGGAGTCGCGCGTTGTGACGGCCTATTACTCTATTAAGGAGGAAGGAAACGTGCAGAGCGATCCGCACGGTGAATTCAGCGGAAAGAATATCCTTTCATCGCTCTTTACGATCGATGAAGTGGCGGAAGAACTCGGACTGGATCCGCAGGAAACAGAAACGCTGCTTGAGGCGGCCAAAGCGAAGCTCCTGGAAGCGCGCGCAGCGCGGCCGCGCCCGTTTCTCGACGACAAATCGATCGCCGCCTGGAACGGGCTCATGATTTCGGCATTGGCCAAGGCCTCGCGCGTGCTGGAAGACGCGCGCTTGCTCGAGGCTGCGGCCGCCGGGGCGCGCTTTCTCATCCGCTCGCTCTATAATCCGGAGGACAAGACGCTCCGGCGCGTCTGGAGAAAAGGGCGGGCATACGCCGAGGCCCATCTTGAGGATTATGCCGCGGTGATCGACGGCCTGCTCGAATTGCATCTGGCCGGCGGCGGCGAAGAATGGCTTCAACTGGCGCAAAAGCTCTCATCGACCGAGGAAGCGCTCTTTTGGGATGCGGCCGAGGGCGGATTCTTTGAAACCTCGGGCCGCGACCGGTCGGTGCTCGTGCGGATGAAGGAGATGTATGACGGAGCCGAGCCGGCCGGCAATTCGATGGCGGCCATGAACCTGCTCCGGCTCTCGCGCCTGACGCAGATGCCGGCATACCAGATGCAGGCGCGCAAGACGCTGCGCTCCGCATGCGCGCGGATCGCCCTTTTTCCGCAGATGATGCCCATGATGATGTGCGCGGTGGACGCATGGCTCTCGCCGGGAGAGTTTTCCTGCACGCCCGAGGGATGCGCGCTGCCGGAGGGAAAATGAACTTACACAGTGCAGAAAAAAAAGATTTTTTTGACAACTGTCGACAAAAAATTATTTGCTTTTATTTGAAAAAATACAGAAATTGTTAATTGCAGGGACGAGTGTGCTTAAGAATGCGTTTATTTGACAAGAAAACTGCCTGTTTTTCTACACTACAGCATGAATTCCTTCCACGAGCAAGGAGAATAACGGAATGAAAGTTAGAACGGAGATGAAAGGCGAAATCGCGGTCCTCGCCCCCAAGGGATCGCTGGTGGGAGGGGAAGAGACCGATGAACTGCGTGCCGCAGTCGCCCAGCTCATCGAAAAAGGAAATAAGAAATTGATCGTCGATCTTGGCGGTGTCGATTACATGAATTCGACCGCGATCGGCGCGCTGGTCTCGGCCCATACTTCCTATGCGAACCGGTCGGGCAGCATGATCCTCTGCAATGTGAACAAAAAGATCTCCAATATCTTCATTGTGACAAAACTCTCGATGATCTTCCAGATAGAAACCGATCTAGCCGAAGCAGAACTCTCGTTAACAAAGTAAACCAAAGTAGAAAATCGTAGTTAATCTTTTATAATTTCCATTATCAACAAGGAGCAGTTTTATGAAACAGGGTATTTTCAACACCATGGTCTTTGTGATCGCATTCGCCATCGGTTTCACGATTTATTATATGGTGTTCGGAACAGCACCGAAAGAGAGCATTCTCCACGATATGTATGCCGGCGGTCCTCTGGTGGCGTGCCTCATGGGTTTGTCGATCATGGTGTTGACGTACGTCGTCGAGCGTCTGTTGTCGCTTCGCAAAGCGCAGGGAAAAGCGGCTCTCCCGAAGTTCCTCACTGTGCTGGTGAAGCATGTGAATGACGGCGATATCACGAAGGCGGTTGCGGCATGCGATGCACAGCGCGGTTCGCTGGCGAACATCGTCCGCTCGGGTCTTGCACGCTTCAGCGAAGTGCGCGCCGCAAAGGACATGGACAAGAAGGACAAGATGGCCGAAGTCAAGCGCGTCATCGAAGAAGCCACAATGCTTGAAATGCCGATTCTCGAAAAGAACCTCATCGCCCTCTCGACGATCGCATCGATCTCGACCATGGTCGGTCTTCTCGGAACGGTTATCGGTATGATTCGTTCGTTCGCGGCTCTTGCCCGTGCAGGCTCGGCCGACGCCGTCGGTCTGTCGCGCGGTATCTCCGAAGCGCTCTTCAACACGGCAGGCGGTATCGCCATCGCCATCGCGGCCATCGTTGCCTACAACTTCTTCACCACGAAGATCGACGGCATGACATACATGATCGATGAGGCGAGCAAGGACATCCTCGAGAACCTCCAGTCCAAAGCCGAATAATTTTTCAGGGACCGGCCGCCCGGCGGCCGTCCCTTTTTTTAGGAAATGCCATTTAAGAGAGACTTATGTCTAAAAAAAGAGTTGGTGTTAAACAGGATATGACGCCGATGGTGGACGTCGGCTTCCTGCTCTTGACGTTCTTCATGCTGACGACGCAGTTCAAGCCTGAAGATGCGATCGAGGTCAGCCTGCCCGAGTCGCACTCGGCATTCAAGCTTCCCGATGCCGACGTGATCACGATCTCGATCGGCAAGGATGGCAGGACATTTCTCGGTTTCGACTCGCAGATCATGCGCTCCAACATCTTCGGCGAGCAGAACAGGCTGAAGGCCGGCATGGAAGTGCAGCCGGATATGGATCACCTCGGCCAGCTGCTGATCCGCGCCCGCACGATGAACCCGAAACTGAGAACAGTGATCAAATCGGACAAGGACACGGAGTATGAAGTGGTCGAGCGCGTCATGTCGCTGCTTCAGAAGGTCAACATCACACGCTTCAACCTTGTCACGAATCAAGCAAAATAAAATTTTGAAGGATATAAATCATGGCTGATGTAGATCTGTCGCAATCGCGCGGAAAACAAAAGCATTCCAAGAAGAAGAAACGTCGTATCGGCGTAAAAAACGATATGACTCCCATGGTCGACGTGGCATTCCTGTTGCTGACATTCTTCATGCTCACCACAACGATGGCCAAGCCGCAGACGATGGAAATCAACCTCCCGCCCGACGAGAAGGTGAACGTGGAGGTCGCGGAATCGAATCTTTTGACATTACGCGTTGTTCCAGATGAAAAGGGCAAGGATACGCTGTCGATCTATTACAATGTCGGCGTCGACAAGCCGGTGAAGATCGCCGGAAGCCGCTATGCGTCGATCAAGGC
The DNA here is from genome assembly GCA_050258555.1 of Acidobacteriota bacterium. Classification (GTDB taxonomy): domain Bacteria; phylum Bacteroidota; class Ignavibacteria; order UBA10030; family UBA8401; genus CAISDA01. The sequence goes on from JBLMZA010000129.1 coordinate 59,193, forward strand.
GCTGGGCAAGCTTCTGGCCGAGCAGAACAAGGCCAATCCGAAGCTGATCACGCTCCTGAAGATCGACAAGAAGGCGAAGTACGTGGATATGGTGGCAATCATGGACGAGTTCGGTCTGGCCGATATCCAGCGCTTCAGTCTTGCTCCGATGGCGGATTTGGATAAAAAAATACTCGAAAAAATATAGCAGTTTGAAAACATCATTGTGTTAAGGAGTTTATTCTATGGCAGCTGCAGCATCAAATGTTAGCGCGCCGTACGGGTTTCTGGAATTACGCAAGCTCTATCCGAAAAATGTCGTCCGGGCTTTGATCATCGCCGCGGTCATTCATTTTGCAGCAGTTGGATCGTACTTTCTGATACAGTGGCTTCGCACGGAAGATGAGCCCGTTTATTCAGCGCGCGTCGTATTGAAATATTCAGACCTCGGTCCGCCGCCGTCGCTGTCGAGCTCGACAGCAGCCCCGGCGGTCTCTGTCGCCGGTCCGGCCGCAAAGCCGACGGTCGGCACGCCTGTTCCGGTGCCGGATGCCGAAGTCAGCCCTGAGGCCACGATCGCCACGCAGACGGAAATGGCCGCGCAGGTCGGCGCAGCCGTCGAAGGCGGCGAAGGCACCGGCGGCGGCGCTCCGGTCATCGAAAACGACGTGAAGATTGAAGACGACGGTCCGCCGCCCGATTTCGTGCCGGTGGAGAAGCAGCCCGTGCCGATCAAGAATCCCGCTCCGCAGTATCCCGAGATCGCCCGCCGCGCGGGTGTCGAAGGAACGGTGTGGGTGAAGATCTGGGTCGACAAGGAAGGCAAGGCGAAGAAGGCGCAGGTCATCAAGTCCGATGCCGAGCTCTTCAATCAGAACGCCATCGACGCCGCATTGCAGTGGACGTTCACGCCCGCTGTCATGAACAACGGTCCGGTCGCCGTCTGGGTTTCGATCCCCTTCAAGTTCAAACTGAACCAGGCGCGGTAATTGTTCTCGACCACGATGGATCCAGGAAAATTCAGTATCTATTTCGGATATGCCATGGCAGCGATTTTCTGCTGCCTTGGCATTGTTTTATTAGCGGGGGTCCTGCCGGCCGAACTTCAGCCGCCTGCGGAGTTCCGCATCATCCTCGGCATCGTGCTCCTGCTCTATGCCGTGTTCCGGTTTCTTTCGACGCGCACCAAAGCAAAACAAACCAATGAAGATCGGTCTGCATTTTGATCATGTTCTGCGCTCGATCCTCTCCGTACTCCTGCTGTGTGCTTTCTTCGGATGCGGACCGAGCGAAGGATCGCCCACCAGCGGCATCGCGACCATCTATGTTGCGGAGGATCTTGCTCCGATCATGGAACTGGAAGTCGACGCCTTTCAGCAGCAGTATCCTTCGGCGACGATTCAATTGAGGACATCGACGGCAGGACAGGCCGTCGCACACCTGATCAACGACAGCGTCAAGCTGGTCGTCGTGCCCCGGTATCTGACGCCGGAGGAACAGGCCGTCGTCCGGAAGAATAACATACAGATCGATTCGCAGCGCATCGCCTACGACGGCGTGGCCGTCCTGGCCAATTCGTATACGGGCGTGAAAGAGGCGACCGCGGCGCAGCTGGCGGCCTTTGCCTCCGGCGCGCAGACGTCGATGAAGTCCATCGGCGGCTCGGCCTCGGAGAATGTCATTCTGGCCTTCGGCGGCCGGAATTCGGAGATGCGCGAGGAACTCGGCGCGCGCCTCCTGCCCTCGGGCGTGAAGATGACCGAGTCGGTCGCTCCGTGCACCAGTTCTACGCACGCCGTTTCATTCGTCGCAAGCCACCCCTCGGCGCTCGGATTCGTGGGGCTTGCCTGGACGAAACAGCTTCCGCAGAACGTGAAGATTCTCTCGATCGGAGACCCCGCTTTCAAGCGGCTGCCCTACTTCGACACGCTCGAATATTTTGCGCCCCATCCGGCCCATCTCTACAGAAATTTTTACCCGCTCCGCCGCACCGTCTACATCCTTTCACGGGGCACGCATATCAATGCCGACAAAGGATTCCTTGCCTTCGTCTCGGGCAGGGAAGGTCAGAGTGTGATCAACAAGAACGGCCTGGTTCCTGCAACCATGCCGGTGCGTTTAGTTCCATAACTTTTCCGTACTTTAACAGCACAAGGTAGATATCATGAAATATTTCAGTAAGTTCATTGTGTCGTTGTTACTGACTGCGACCGTCTTTGCCGCACAAGATCCGGTGACGGCCGGTAAAGAGGCGCTGCATAAAAAAGACTACGACGAGGCGATCAATCAGCTCAGCACGGCCTACAAGGCCAATGCGCGCAATGCCGAAGTCTGCTACATGCTCGGCGAAGCCTACCGCCAGAAGGAAAACATCGACTCCGCGTACTTCTTCCTCAACCGGTCGATCGATCTGAACGACGAGTACACGCCCGCCTATGTTTCATTCTTCCCTGTGCTCGCCTCCAAGGGCGAGTGGACGCGCATCAACAAGCTCTTTGCCGCGGCCACGAAATACGACAAGAAGAATCCGGCCATTCCGTTCGCGCTCGGCGATACCTACCTCGAGCATGATTCGCTCGATAAGGCGATCCTGAACTTCTCGCGCGCCAAGGAGCTCGATGAAAAATTCGTCGACGCCTATATCGGCCTGGCCGAAGCCTACTCGCGCCAGAACGTCGGCGCCATGGCCATCGCCAACTACCAGAAGGCGCTCGAAGTGGCGCCGAACGATCCGACGGTGCACTACCGTCTGGGCAAGTCGTACTACAAGAACCGCCAGTACACCGAATCGGCGAAGGAGTTCCAGGAAGCGATCAATCTCGATCCGAAGAACGATGTCGTGATTTACGAGCTGGCCGACCTCTACTGGCGCGCGAAGCAGTGGGACAACGCCGCGCGCTTCTACGAGAAGTACGTCGCTCTGAAGCCCGATAACAAGCTGGCCTACGAGCATTACGCGAAGTCGCTCTATTATTCGAAGAAGAACTACAAGGATGCCGTGCCGGTGATCGAGCAGGCCATCAAGCTGAACCCGACCGTGTTCGACCTGAAACCGATGCTCGCCCACGCGCTCTATGTGGCCAAGGAGGAAAAGCGCTCGCTCGAGATCTACAAGTCGATTCCCGCCGACTCGCTCGCGGCGGACGATTTCGTGCGCATGGGCCGCGCCTCGCTCTCCTTGAAGGATACGAGCGCGGCCGTGGCATCCTTCGAGAAGGCAAACAGGCTCGACACGTCGTCCGTCGATGTGGCCGGAGAGCTTGCCGCCATTTACATGAAGCACCGCCAGATGCGCCAGGCGGCCGATCAGTACATCCGCATCGCAAAGTCGAATCCCGAAAACAAGAGCGCCGTCTTCTATGCGGCCTACTGTCTGAGCGTGCTTGAACGGTTCGATTCTTCCAAGACGTTCTACAAGCGCTACGTCGAATTGATGCCGGCTTCGGTCCAGGGACGCATGATGCTTGCCCAGGCGTATGCCAACGTCGACTCGCTCTCGATGACGCGCCGCGTCTACAACGAAACGCTCCAGCTCATCGACAGCCTTGCACAGGCCGATACGCTCGACCGGGCGCAGCGCGAGGAGAAATACGGACCGCAGTACATCGCCGTCTACCGCGTGCTGGCGGTGATGCACTATCAGGAAAAGGACTATCAGGCCGCGATCAACACGCTGCTGAAGGCGCTCACATACGAAGGAAAGAAGAAGGATGAGAACCTTCACCTCTTCCTGGCCCAGATGTACAATGTGGCGCGCGGCGCCATCAAGACGCTCTCGCCCGATGAACAGGTGGCATACCGCGACAAGGCTGTCGCCGAGTACAACGTCGTGCTTCAGATCAATCCGCGCAATGCGACGGCGCTCAAGGAGCGCGGACAGATCATCGGCAAGTAACGTTTGTGTTATTCACATTCACTCTTACACATACATCATCTCTTAAAAGGTGACTCTATGACGCAGGCATCAAAAAAGATTGTCGCAACACCGCTCGTGCTTGTTCTGATGGCCGGACTTTCCCTGTTCGTTGCTTCATGCGGAAAGACTTCGGCGCCCGAAGTGAAGGAATGGGCGTTCTATCAGAATGCATACGGCATGGAATTCCAGTATCCCCAGGGATGGCAGATCATCGACGAGGCGAAGACTGTCAGGATCTACCCGTCGCCCGATGTGGCGCTGCGCTTCGGACCGCCGCCGCAGGAAGATGCGACAAGCGGCGTCGAGATCCGTTTCGGCTTCGAGAAGTTCAAGGATGTCAACATGGGAACACTGGCCATGTACAAGGATACGGTCGCCGCGAAGATCAAGGAGATGAACACGCTTGACAAGCAGTGGCAGATGACCATCCGCAACGAGCCGGCCGAAGTGATCACCTATCATGCGAAGATCGGCCCGCGCACGACCATCTACGGCCGCCGCGTCGTGGTCGCCCATGACAGCTCCTTCTACTACATGAACTTCGAGGCCTTCAACGATGACTTCACGGCCTATCAGCCGATCATCGATTCGATCACGGCCTCCTGGAAGCTGCCGAAGCCGAAGGAAAGCTACAAGGATCCGAATGCGGCATCGAAGCCGTCGCCGGACTTCACGCGCTATCAGAGCGCGGTGATCGAAATGCAGTATCCCGACAACTTCGAGTACAAGCTGCTGCCCAAGAAAGGCAAGACCGAATTTGCCGTCTCCTTCCAGGGCCTTCGTCAGGACTGCACGATCGACATCGACGTGTTCCCGGCCGAGAAGCTCACGGTCGACAAGGTGTTCGATCAGAACAAGGGCAAGTTCAATCCGCGCCAGCAGGGCAACGCCACGATCGACGGCAACCAGGCGAAGTTCCTCGTCACACAGGTCAATCCCTCGATCGACCGCAAGGTGTACTTCACGGTGAAGAACGACAAAGTCTACCGCGTCATCCTCACCTGGTACAAGCCGATGACGTCCGACTTCCAGCCGGCCTTCGAGAAGGCGGTGAGCACGCTGAAGATCAAGTAACGCGGCGTTCCAGTAGTGTCGCCAAAGGCACGGAGCCGTTCCATGATGAGCCATGGGACCTCCGTGCCTTTGCTGTTTTTGGCCAGGGAATTATTTATATTCTCTTGACTGTTGTAAGGCTGAGACTCCGAGTCTTTGTATCCACTCACTTATTGACAGGACGCATCCTCTATGACCAATCTGAAAGACCTGCCGGTGGGACCCGATGCCCCCCGTGTCGTCAATGCGATCATTGAAATTCCGAAGGGCAGCCGCAACAAATACGAGTACGACATCGAGCTCGGCGTGATGAAGCTCAACCGCGTGCTCTATTCGTCGATTCATTATCCGGCGGCCTACGGATTCGTGCCGAGCACGCTGTGGGACGACGGGGATCCGATGGACATTCTCATCTTCATCAATGAGCCGCTGGCAACCGGAGTGCTCGTCGAAGCGAAACCGATCGGGATCCTCCGCATGCGCGATGAAAAGGAAAATGACGACAAGCTTCTTGCCATCGCCATGAACGATCCGACATACCGTTCGATCCGCGACATCAAGGATGTGCCCGAACACATGCTCCTGGAAATCGAATATTTCTTCCAGACCTATAAGAAGCTCGAGCATAAGCACGTGGAAAGCCTCGGCTGGGATAACGTGCTCTCGGCGCAGGAATCGATCCGCCGTGCGCAGCAGCTCTATCAGCAGTCGCAAAAGAAACGAAGGACGAAGAAGAAATGAGGTGAGCATGCCAATCGGTTCTCTCATCCGCCGTTTCAGCCTGCGTGCATGGGGCGCATGCGCCCTGTCTCTGCTGCTGCTCTCGGGCGCATCCCGGGCGCAGAGAGCCGATCAGCCGCAGTGCGGAGACGGCCCGCAGCCTCTGCATACGGGCCGGGCCTATTATTATGACGCCGATGGCAGCGGCAACTGCGGCTTCGATGCGACCCCGAACGACCTGATGGTCGCGGCGGTGAACACGGCCGATTATCTCGGAGCCTATCTCTGCGGCGCGTCGATCAGAGTCACGGGTCCCAAGGGCTCGGTTGTGGTGCGGGTCGTGGACCGCTGCGGCGGGTGCCCGGAAGGCGATATCGATCTGAGTCCCCAGGCGTTCGCAAAAATCGGCGATCTCCCGCTCGGTTCTGTTCCCGTGACCTGGCAGATCGTCGCCTCCGACATCTCGGGGCCCATCCGCTACCACTTCCAGGCCGAGAGCAACCAGTGGTGGACCGCCGTGCAGGTGCGCAACCACCGGTATCCCATCGTGCGCTTCGAATACAAAACCGCCGGCGGTATGTTCAAGCGCGTCGAGCGCGTGAATTACAACTACTTCGTCGAAGGCATGGGACCCGGACCCTATACCTTCCGCGTGACGGATGTCTACGGACACACGCTCACAGACAGCCTTATTGCGCACACGCCCGGGGCCGACGTCCCGGGCCGCTCGCAGTTCCCGGTGAGCCGGTGAGCCCCGGTTGAAAAAAACGCGGGGCTGAAACTTGCAGATCAATGCGGTGTTGTGTAGTTTATAAGGATAGTTTCATAATCCCGGATGATGTTTACACGCGAGGAAAAAAAATACCTGATCGGCGTCGCCCGGCATGCTCTCGAAGAGGAGATCGCCGGCGGCTCTTCGCTTCCCGTGCCCGTGCGGCCTTCCGCCTCCGAGCACCTGGCGCAGAAATCCGGCGCCTTCGTCACGCTCATGGAAGGAAGCGAACTCCGGGGCTGCCTGGGGCTCCTTTCTGCCGATGCGCCGCTTCCGGAAACGATTGCCGAGATGGCGCGCCGCGCCGCCACCGAGGATCCGCGATTCGATCCTGTGACCGCGCAGGAACTCGGCCGGCTTTCCATTGAGCTGTCGATCCTTTCTCCCTTCACGCCGATTGCCGGCCCTTCAGAGATTCAAATCGGCAGGGACGGATTGCTCGTGACGCAGGGGCGTCGGCGGGGACTGCTTCTGCCGCAGGTGGCCGAACGCTACCATTTCACGCCCGAAGAATTTCTGGAAGAGACATGCCTGAAGGCCGGCCTGCCGCGCGCGGCATGGAAGATGGAAGAGACCAGCCTTTTTTCATTCAGGGCCGATGTGATCGAAGAAGAAGAGACGTAAAGGAGAGACAGCCATGATTGCACATGATACCATCAGGCGTCCCGCCGTGGCGGGAATGTTCTATCCCGGCACCAAAGAGGAATTGGAGAGCGAAGTGGGCCGGCTGCTCGATGCGGCATCGGCGCAGCCTTCGGCGAAGAAGGAGGGGGTGCTTACAGGACTGATTGTTCCCCATGCGGGATACATGTATTCGGGCGCGACGGCCGCACGCGCCTATCATCTGGCCAAAGGCGCCGATATCGAGACCTGCATCCTCATCGGTCCGAGCCATCAGGAATATTTCATGGGGGTGAGCGTGTATCCGGGAGCGGCCTATGTGACGCCCCTGGGCGAGGCGCCGATCGATCAGGACTTGCGCGATAAGCTCTTGTCGCATTCGCCGCTCATACAGGAAGCGGCCGAAGGCCACCGGGCCGAGCATTCGCTTGAAGTGCAGCTTCCGTTTCTGCAGACCGTGCTGCCTGAAGCGAAGATTGTTCCGCTGGTGATGGGAGACCAGGAATCGGAAACCTGCTGGGAACTCGGCACAATCGTGGCCGATGCCTCGCGCGGAAAGAAGGTGCTTCTGGTGGCCAGCAGCGACCTGTCGCATTTCTATCCCTCGACGGTGGCGAGAACCAAAGACCAGGAAGTGCTCTCTTTGATCGGCGCCTTCGATATCCGGGGCCTGCTCACGCAGCTTGAATCCGGATCGTGCGAGGCTTGCGGAGGCGGACCGATCGCTGCGGTGATGTCGGCCGCACAGGAACTGGGCGCGACACGGGCGACGATTGTGCATGCCTGCAATTCAGGCGATATCACCGGAGACACATCGCGCGTGGTCGGATACTGCTCGGCGGCCCTATGGAGATGATCGTGAAACCCCTTGTGACCATTCTGGGAGCGGGAGCCGTGGGCTCCTCGCTCGCGCTTGCGCTGCGCGCTCCCTCGGGCGCCTATGCGCTTTCTGCGCTGGCAAGCAGGAGCGAGGAAACGGTCAGATCCCTGGCCCGGCGCCTGCGGACGAAGCGCTTCACGACGTTCGAAGACTTTACGATGCCCGACGAGGGGCTCATCCTGATTGCCGTGCCCGATGACGCGCTGCCGGGCCTTGCCCTGCGGATCGCTCACGCGATGCCGCCGGAGCGCCGCACGGCGGCCGTCGTGCTCCATACATCGGGCGCGCTCGGCGCCGATGTGCTTTCACCGCTGCGCGAGAAGGGAGCCTCGGTCGGATCATTCCATCCGCTCATGCTGTTTCCCAGGGGCCGCTCGACAGGCAAAGAGTTCGCCCGATGTCCCGTGGCGATCGAGGGAGACGCATTGGCCGTCGAGGCGGCCGAAGGGCTCGCTGCCGCGCTTCAGGCGCGGCCGTTCCGGATCGCCACGGAAAAAAAGACGCTCTATCACATTGCCGCTGTTTTTGCAAGTAATTATTTCGTAACTTTGTTATCTGCCGTCGGGAAGTCCGGAAGCGCGCTCGGGCTGCCGCCTGAAGAAACCATGGCGCTTTTTACGCCGCTCATCCGCCAGACGCTTGGAGCCGTGCTGGAATCCTCTCCGGGCGAAGCGCTCACCGGACCGATTGTCCGCAACGACTGCGATACGCTCCGCCGGCATCTTGATGCGCTGAGAGAGTTCGGTGACAACGACCTGCTCTCGCTCTATATTGAACTCGGCCTTGCCACAGCGCACCTGGCCAGGGAACATGAATGAGATCCGACCTTCATACACATACATACCTCTGTAACCACGCAGATGGAACCGCAGAAGAGTATATCGAAAAAGCCGTCGAGTACGGATTCGACATGATCGGGTGCACGGACCATGCGCCGATGCCCGACAACTACGACGCGAAACACCGCATGACGATCGAACAATTCGAGAGCGTCTACAAGCCTTCGGTGCTCGCGCTGAAGGAGCGCTGCCGCGGATCGATCGACGTGAAGTTCGGCGTCGAAAGCGATTTCTTTCCCGGCACCGAAGAGTGGGTGCGCGCGTTTCACGCGGCGAATGAATTCGACTATGTGATCGGCTCCGTGCATTATCTGGGCGAATGGGGATTCGACAACCCCGTCTTCGTCCATCGTTATGAGGAAGAAAATATCGACGAGATCTATGAGCGCTACTACGACCATATCCGGCGCTCGGCCGAATCGGGACTCTTCGACATCATCGGCCACTGCGATCTGGTGAAGAAGTTCGGACACCGCCCCAAGAAAAATTTCGATGAAATCCTGCACGAGACCATGAAGGCCGTCAAACGCGCCGATATCGCCATCGAGATCAACACATCGGGCCTGAGAAAGCCGGTGAAGGAAGTCTATCCGGGAGAGCGCATTCTTGCGATCGCCTCCGATCTCGGCATCCCGCTCACGCTCGGCTCCGATGCGCACACGCCGGGCGATGTCGGCAGGGATTTCGAACTCGGGCGCGCGCTCATCGAACGCTATGGAGGCGGCCGTGTCTCCGTCTTTACCCGGCGCCAGCGCTCCGAGGTGAGGGTATCCTAGCCATGCGTTCCGTTGATCCCCGTGTGGTGCTTATCGTGGTTCTTGCTGCCGCTGCTTCCGTGCTCGGCTATTGCCGGTATGTCTCCGGACCCGCCTCCGAGGCGCCGGGGCTTCCGGCGTTTTCCCCGCCTACAGTCCCGGAGGCGCCGCCGGCCTCGCGCATGCGCTCGATGATCGATACGACACTCAAAGCGCTCGGCGCTCCGAAAAAGTTCGTCCAGTTCCGCACAAACCGCGACTCGGGAAATGTGCCCGAAGCCGTCGCGGGCGTGCCCGCATCGTTCGATGAGCTGCGGCTGATCAGAGCCTTGACCGATTCGCTCGCCTCCTGGCAGTGCACGCTTTCGGCGCGCAAAAGTCTGAAAGAAAAAACAACGACGATCCGCATCGAGGATCGCAGCCATACATGCATGTACCGATTGATTCTCTACAGAAAGGAGTTGTCCCATTAGTACGAATAATGCTTCAGCCGTGATGGACAAAATCGTGTCCCTGGCCAAGCGCCGGGGCTTTGTCTTCCAGTCCAGTGAAATTTACGGCGGCCTCAACGGCTGCTGGGATTACGGCCCGCTCGGCGTCGAGATGCTCAACAACCTCAAGCAGGCCTGGTGGCGCTCCATGACATTCCGCGACGACGTCGAAGGCGTCGATGCGTCGATCCTCATGCACCCGCGCGTGTGGGAGGCGTCGGGACATGTGGCGAACTTCACCGATCCGATGGTCGACTGCAAGCAGTGCAAGAGCCGCTACAGAGTCGACGTGCTGCTGGAAGAGACCTCGCTCAAGAAGAAGAAAGAAATCCTCCGCGCACTCGATCCCGAACGCTTCAAGGGACAGTTGGCCGACCAGACGGTCGCAGACGAGTTTGCCGCGCGCACAAGCGATGAGGACACCGCCGCGCACATCATCCAGGACCTCATGACGTGCCCCACGTGCGGATCGAAGAACGCCTTCACCGCCGCGCGCCAGTTCAATCTCATGTTCAAGACGTTCGTCGGCCCTGTCGAGGATACGAACAACGTCGTCTATCTGCGCCCCGAAACGGCCCAGGGCATCTTCGTCAATTTCCTGAACGTGCAGTCGGCATCGCGCCAGAAGCTGCCCTTCGGCATCGCGCAGATCGGCAAGGCCTTCCGCAACGAGATCAACACGAAGAACTTCCTTTTCCGCACGCGCGAATTCGAGCAGATGGAGATGCAGTATTTCGTGAAGCCGGGCGAAGAGGACAAGTATTTCGAGTATTGGCGCGAGCAGCGCATGAAATGGTTCGTCGATCTCGGCATGAAGCCCGAGAATCTCCAGTGGCACAAGCACGAGAAGCTGGCGCATTACGCCAAGGCCGCCTACGATATCGAGTTCAACTTCCCGTTCGGCTGGGGCGAGATCGAAGGCATCCACTCGCGCACCAATTTCGACCTCTCGCGCCACGAGGAATTTTCGGGCAAGAGCATGCGCTACTTCGACGACCAGACGAAGGAGAAGTTCGTGCCGTTCGTGATCGAAACCTCCGCCGGGGCCAGCCGCTCGTTCATGGCCTTTCTGGCCGCGGCCTACGACGAGGAACTCGCGCCGACCGGCTCGGGCGGCGAAGAGCAGCGCGTCGTATTGCGGCTGCATCCGAAGCTTGCGCCGATGAAGGCCGCCGTGCTGCCTTTGGTCAACCGCGACGGCATGGATGACATCGGCAAAAAGCTCGCATCCGATCTTCAGAATTCGTTCCGTGTGTTTTACGACGACTCGGGCGCGGTCGGCCGCCGCTACCGGCGCCAGGATGAGATCGGCACGCCCTACTGCTTCACGATCGATTCCGAAACGCTTGCCGACCAGACCGTGACCGTGCGCGAGCGCGACTCGATGCAGCAGGAGCGCATCGCTCTCGATCGCGTGAAGGCGTATCTGGCCGAACGCATCGTTTGAGCGCAGAGTAAACCAGACAGAAAGGGCGGATAGGACGTATGACAGCCTCAGAGCTCTTTATCAATCCGAAGGAGGGCCGCCTTCGCGCCGCATGGCGCATGGCGATCTTCATCGCGGCATTCATGCTCCTGAACTCGGGGGTCTTTGCCGTGCTCATTCCGCTGTTGACGTCGGCGGGCATCGTGCGCTCGCGCGTTCTCTTTACGGTCATCACGTATCTTGTGGTGACCGTGGTGACCTGGGGCGTCTGCCGATGGATCGACCGGCGCCCGCTTCGCTCGGTGGGGCTCGGCTTCCATGACCGGACGCTTGTGGAACTCTCCCAGGGCCTTGCGCTGGGCGCGCTGATGATGGGCGTGATCTTTCTGGCGATCACGGCCTCCGGCATGGCCGAATTCCACTGGAAGGATCTTTCCTGGACGCAGGCCGCGTGGATGGCCGCTGTCTCCTTCGCCGAGTTTGCGGCCGTGGCCTGGGGCGAAGAGCTGCTCTTTCGGGGCTATCTCTTTCAGACGCTGGCCGAAGGCACGACGCGCATCACGGCCGTCGCCGTCTTTGCCGTCTTCTTCGGCGTTGTGCATATGGGCAATCCGAATGTCACGTTTTTCTCGCTCGTCAATATCGCGATCGCCGGCGTGTGGCTCTCGGCGGCCTATTTCAAGACGCGGGGATTGTGGCTGCCGGTCGGCCTGCATTTTTCCTGGAATTTCTTCCAGAACCATGTGTTCTCGTTTCCCGTGAGCGGCATACAGATGTCGGAAACGCAGCTGGGCACCGTCACAGACCGCGGACCCGAATGGCTCACCGGCGGCGCCTTCGGACCCGAAGGCGGGGCCATCGCGACGGTGATGCTTCTTGCCGGCTCCGCCTTCATATGGTTTTCTCCGGCCATACGCCCCTCTGCCTGGGCGTGGGTGAAATGGCCGGCCCCCGGCGAAACGAAGACCGGCCAGGTGCTTCAAGGCGAGGCCGGAAGCAGTCCTGATGCGGTATGATTTCTTTTTTCTGATGCAGACGTGGTTGAGATGAACAGTGATGTACGAACATATGCGGGAATGATCCTCATGCTTGTGTGCTGGCTTTCACAGCCGGCGCACGCGCAGTGGATCACCGATCCTGATTACGAGGCGCACGCGCAGCGCGGGATCGCCGAAGTCTATAACCTCGAGTTCCAGAAGGCCGAGTCGGAGTTCCAGTACCTGATACAGAAATATCCGCATCATCCCTCGGGCAAATTCTTCCTGGCGATGGTCGACTGGGGACGCATCACGCTCGATATCGACAACGAATCGATGGATGAACGGTTCATCCAGAAACTGAACGATGTGATCGACATGTGCGACGACATGCTCGACCGCGACGAGAACGATGTGGCGGCGCTCTTTTTCAAGGGCGGCGCGCTCGGATTCCGCGGCCGGCTCTATGCGCACAGAGGGGCCTGGATGAAGGCCGCCAACGACGGGCGGCTGGCGCTGCCGATTGTGCAGCGGGCCTATAAGATCGCCCCGACCAATTACGACATCCTGCTCGGCATCGGCATCTACAACTATTACGCCGAGGTGATCCCGGAGCAGTATCCGGTCGTCAAGCCGGTGATGGTCTTCTTCCCGCCGGGCGACAGAAAGCGGGGCATCCGGCAGCTCGTGCAGGCCGGACTGCATGCGAAATACGCTTCGGCTGAAGCCAATTATTTCCTCCTGCAGCTCTACTATACGTACGAGAAGCAGTACGACAAGGGAATCGAGATGGGGAAGATGCTCCTGGAGCGCTACCCGAAGAATGTGCTCGTGCACCGATACCTTGGACGGTGCTATGTGAGCCGCGCCCAGTGGCCTGAGACGCGCGCGGTGTTCAGCGAAATTCTCTCGCGCTGCAATAACGGATATACAGGCTACAGCCCGAACACCAAGCGCGAGGCGCTCTATTACCTCGGCGTCAGCCAGATGAACCTGAACCAGCTGGATGATGCGCTCCGCGCCTTCTACCAGTGCGATGAACTCTGCCGGCAGATCGACGTGAAGAAGGAATCGGGGTACATGCCGCTGACCAATCTGAAGATCGGCATGATCTACGATCTTCAGTCGAAGCGTGCGCTTGCCCTGGAGCAGTACAGGAAAGTGCTGCAGATGGATGACTACGATAATTCGCGCGACCTGGCCGAACGCTACAGCCATTCGCCCTTCGTGCGGTAATGTGTGTGTGTGATACGATGCTTTCTCAACGAACAATCGTTCTATTAAACGCGCTATGACTCAAACGCTCATCATTCTCCTTGCCGGAGTGCTCGCCTCCGCCGCCGAAATTGTCGGCGGAAGCCTCGTGGTCTTCAGAAGCACGATGCCGAAAAAAGTCCAGGAATACCTGCTGGCGCTCGGCGCCGGATTTCTGCTGGCACTCGTGATCGTGGAACTGATTCCGGAAAGCATCGAGGGCATCGGACAGAGCGCACCCATCTGGATCCTTTTGGGCTTTTCGGTCATCCATCTTGTCGAGCATACGATCGTGGGACATCTGCATTTCGGAGAGGAGACGCATCACGATGTGATGGTCTCGAAAGTGGCGAGCTATTCGGCGTTCGGCGGACTCTTCATACACGCCTTTTTCGACGGGCTGGCGATTTCGGCGGGCATGTTCTACAATTTCGAGCTCGGGCTCATGATCTTCTTCGCCATATTGCTCCACAAATTCCCCGAGGGGCTTACCATCGCCTCGATCATGCTTGCCGCGCGTCATCCGAAAAAAACGGCGCTCTGGGCTTCGGCCGGCATCGGCATCAGCACGATGATCGGCATCCTCATGATCTTCTTCCTGAAGAATGTGGACGCCCAGATTACAGGCTTCGCCTTCGCGTTTTCGGCCGGATCGGCGCTCTATGTGGGGGCGAGCGACCTGATTCCCGAGATCAACCATTCGCATCACCGCGTGATCCCGGTCTTCGTCTTCGTGGGCATGCTCTTGTTTTATCTGAGCGCCGCGCTCATCAAGGTGCTTGTGGGCGTCTGAGGCTCGTTTTGCTCAGAGCAGGAGGCCGAGCGTGATGCGGTTGATGGCGCCGATCTCTCCGAGCGACGAGTAGGCGTAGTCGAACCGGAATTTCTCGAGCACCAGTCCCGCGCCGAATGACAGTCCCGCCATGCCGGCCGATGTGCCGATTTTCAATTCCTTCCTCCGCTCGTTGCTGTACCCGGCCCGGAAGCGGACCGCCTTGCCAAGCTGCAGCTCGGCGCCGAGCGTGAAGGCCTTGAAATGCCCGATGAACGAATCCTGCTTGTCGGTGAGCTTGTGGAAGTTGAGGCTCAGGAGCAGGGGCAGATGCTGCGGCTTGACCGTGCCCCCAATGGAAAGATCCAAGGGAAGGTCTTCTTTCGTGCCGGCATAGGTCGAGAGCTGCGTGCCGAGATTGGAGAGACTGGCGCCGAATGAGATCGGATTGGAGCCGGGAATGACATAGACCATGCCGAGATCGGCGCCGAGCGCGGTCGATGAATAGTCGGCAAGCGAGGAGAAGATGAATTTCACGGCGGCGCCGTAGTACAGGTTCTCCTCGAGCTGCCGCGCCGCGGCAATCGAAAGCGCCAGATCGTGCGCGCTGAATGTGCCGAGCGTGGTTCCCTTGCTGTCGGTTTCATCCATCGTGCCGTAGCTGTAATATTGCACGCCGGCCTGCATCATGCCGACACCCTCGACCGATTGCTCATAGGAGGCGAATCCCGAGTTGATGTCGAGAAGGTGACGCGCGTAGCCGAACTGCGCCTGCGTCTGCGTCACGGTGGCAAGCGTGGCCGGATTGTAGAAGACGGCCGACGGATCCTCCGTCACGGACACGAAGCTTCCGCCCATGGCGGCCGCACGCGCGCTCACGTCATTGCGCAGAAATTCGAACGTCGTGGTCTGTGCCTTCACGGCTCCCGATGCCAGAAGAAGACAGCAGAAGATGATGCAGTGCTTTCGGAAACGCATGCCTGTGGTATTCCTTTCGATATGGTCATAGCCGGCTTTGTAAAAGTTACCATATTCGCCCCGGAAAAACAAGACGGCTTTCTTCTCAGTCAAATTATTTCTATTTTTTATCACGATCGGCTTTCCCATCACCAGACACAGACAGGACGCGATGAGGCAGTCTTTGCGCTTTTGTTTCTTCCGATATCCATTGATTCCCGCAGTCACGCTTCTATGGCTCCTCTCCGGCTGTGCCGGACAGCGCGCGCCCGAGGGCGGTCCCGTGGATACGGAGCCTCCCCAAATCGTCTCGGCCTATCCGGCCCCCAACACGGTGAACTTCAGGGATCGCCGCATCGCGCTCGAATTCAGCGAGTATGTCGACCGCGCCTCGGTCGAAAAAGCGGTCTTCATCTCTCCCTACGTGGCCGATGTGGAGTATGAATGGAGCGGACACGAAGTCGAGATCGTCTTTCCTGAAGGACTGAAAGCCAACACGACATACGTCCTGACGCTCGGCACCGACGTCGTGGACATGCACAACCGCAACCGCATGGCGAGCGCCTTCACGCTTGCCTTCTCGACCGGACCCGCGATCGACCGCGGAGCGATCGCCGGACGCGTCGTCGATCCGAAATCGGAAGGCGTCATGCTCTTTGCCTACCGGCTCGACGAGATCAACGCCGACACGCTCAATCCGGAGAAGACTTCCCCCGACTACATCACGCAGACGGGCACACTCGGCACATACGGACTCTCGCATCTCAGGCTGGGCACATACCGCGTTCTTGCCGTGCGCGATGAGTACCGCGATCTGCTCTATACGCCGGAAGTCGATGCGGCGGGCGCCCTGACGCACGATCTCAGGCTTTCGGAAGCCGATACGCTCGCTTCCGGCTGCGATTTCACGCTCGCCCTCGAAGACACGTCTTCTCCCAGACTGTTGTCTGTCGAAGCGCGCGACAAGCGCCATCTTGTGCTCCGCTTCAGCGAGCCGCTTGATACCGCCTTGTCGCATCCGCTGGTGACGGCCCTGGATACCTCAAGCGGGCGCCCGCTCGAAGTGACGCACGCATTCATCGAGGATGCCGCATCGCCTGTCGCCGTCGTTGCCCGCACCGAAAGCCAGGAGACCGGAGCGTCCTACCGCGTCACGGTCGCCGCGGTGTTCGACCGGGCGGGGCATCCGATCAGGCCCGGATTCAATACGCTTGGTGTTGCCGCATCGGAGCGGCCCGATACGCTTTCGCCCGCTCTCATTTCGGGCACGCTGCGCGATACGATGCAAGCCATTGGCACCGATGCGCGCTTCCGCTTCGACTTTTCGGATATCCTTTCGGGTTCGATCCTTCATGCCTTCCGCTTCCGCCTGGGCGATTCGACGGATGCGCCCTTCAGGCTCGAACCGACGACCGCAGGATCCGGCATCGTGCTTGTTCCCCAGTCGACGCTTCGCCAGAAATCGCGCTACACGATCCGCCTTCGGATGGATTCCGTGCGAAGCCTCTCGGGTTCGGCGCTCAAAGACAGCGTGCGAATTTTCCGCTATACGACAATCGATCCGGAAAATTTCAGCTCGATCGAAGGGCGTGTCGAAGCGTCCGCACTGAGTGACACCTCGCTCACGATTCTTGAAGCCTACCAGACCAAAGCCGATAAAATCGTATCCGCACCCGCCCGCGTGAGCGTGAAGAAGGATCGTTCATTCATCTTTCCGATGCTGGGGGAAGGAAATTACGGATTGCGCGCCTTCAGCGACTATAACCGCAATGGCAGGCTCGATGCGGGCCGTGTCTATCCGTTCATGCCGAGCGAGCCGTTTGTGGTCGGACGCGACACGGTGAAGCTGCGGGCGCGATGGCCGGTTGAAGGCGTGCTTGTGCGCTGAACATTGCGCGCTGTAGAAACGCCGCCTTCCTCTTTTCAGCGTCAGCGCGCCAGTGTGGAATCGATGGGCTGGGCCAGGGGCATGCGCGGGGGAAGGTGCAGCACGACTTTATCGGGCACGAGCCAGGCATTCGGAAATCCTTTTTGCTGGATCTCCTCGAGCGCGCGTTTGGCCTCGATGCGCGTTCCGAAATCGCCGATTCTCACCTTGTATGTCGGCGCATCATACAGCACGTAGACCCACCAGGTGTCGAACAATTCAAGCAGCGTCGTGCGCATGGAAGAGGATTCCTCGAAGCTGTTCGTGTTCATGACCTGTATGCGGAACCCCTGTGTGGTTTCGGGCTGCGCGCTTGTCAAGCCGGAGCTCGTCATGAGATCGGCTTGTGAGGTGTCCGATGCGATTGCAGGAATCGGCGCGTCATAGGTCGACGGCCGGAACGATTTCTCAAACAAGAGCAGACGCTGCCTGCGAAGAGAGAGCGAATCGGATGCGCCGGCGGCGCGTGCCTGCGCCATCATCGGCGACGATGCGACGGAGGACACAAGCGACAGCGCCGAGGCAAGGATGACCGCTCCGGCAAGCCAGAGCGTGATTACTCGGTGATGCGTACGACCCATGCCGTTTTATACTCCCGCGGATATTTTTTTCTGATCGATGCGGCAAAGCGCCGCGCTTCCCCTTGTGTTGCAAATTCTCCGATTGTGACGCGGTAGAGCTTCAAGGCCTCATCGAAGTGCTGGGCCGCGGGGCGCTTCGTGCGCCTGGCCAGGCGGGCTTTCGCCCGGGCGGCATTGGCTTCCTCGCGGAACGCGCCGATCTGGACGGCGAAGAGCGTCTGTGCGCGCGGCGTGCGCGGCTGAAGCGCGAGCGCCGAAGGCTCGGGACGATGGTCGTGCTTGGCCGATTCGACTTCGATCGTGTCTTCTTTGGTGGTGAATCCCTGCCGGGTTGTCTGCGCCGGCGTCTGCGGTCTGTGCGCCGGCGCCTGCATGGTGGTGTCCGGTCGCGCAGCAGCGGCAGTCTGCCCGTCTGTTTCATCGCTTCCAAGCTCGCCCGATGCCGTGCATCCGGCCAGCAGCGCGCTCACGATGAATGCGCATGCATTGCGAAGCAGCGTGTGTGAATTCATGACAATCTCTTTCTTCCGTCTCCGGAGTGGTGAGAAGGGCGCGCGCTTACCGCGTCTGGGCTCCCTCGATGATGGCGATGCTGGCGCTGGCGCCGATGCGCGATGCGCCGGCTTCGACCATCGCGATGGCGTCGGCGGTCGTGCGGATGCCTCCCGAAGCCTTGACGCCGAGCGCGGAGCCGACCGTGCGGCGCATGAGTGTGATGTCGGATGCCGTGGCGCCGCCGGTGGAAAATCCGGTCGAGGTCTTCACATAGTCCGCCTGGGCCTTCTTGGCAAGCACGCAGGCCTTCATCTTTTCCTCATCGGAAAGAAGGCACGTCTCGATGATCACCTTCAGGAGTCCCCCCGCCCTGTGCGTCACCGATGCCACGGCCGCGATGTCGGCAAGCGTATAGGCATAGGCGCCCGATTTGAAGAGCCCGATCTGTATCACCATGTCGATTTCCCGGGCGCCGTCGCGCAGCGCCTGCTCGGCCTCGCAGGCCTTCGATGCCGTGCTTGTGGCGCCCAGGGGAAAGCCCACGACCGTGCAGACGGGCACGCCCGAGCCTTCCAGCAGCTCACGGCATAAGGAAACATAGGCGGCATTGACGCAGACCGAGGCGAAACGGTGCTCCCGCGCTTCCGTGCAGAGCGCGGTGATCTGTCCGGGCGTTGCCTCCGCTTTCAGTATCGTGTGATCGATCATGCCTGCAAGCGGAACGATCGGGGCCGGCAGCCGGACCTCTTCCAGCGGATTCTCATCGTGCGTGCCCGCGACGCGGGCGAATTCCTGATCGGCAAAAAGAGCGCGATAGCGCCCGGCAAATTCCTGTGTGTTCATTTCAGTAGGACCATTGCTTTGGTGAATGAATAAGCGCCGGCTCTGAGCCGGCAGAAATAAATTCCTGATGGATAGTTTCGCGCATCCCACCGTGCGGAATGCGATCCTTGCGGCATCACGCGCTCGACAAGCACGGCGCGCTCTCTTCCCATGGCGTCATAGATCGAAAGACGAACGGATGATGCCGCACCGAGCGTATAGAAGAACGTTGTCGACGGATTAAAGGGATTGGGAAAATTCTGTCCGAGGCCGAAGCCCGTGGGCGGCAGCGTGCGTTCGTGCCCGTCAACCGAGGTCGTCCGGCCGGTGACGAGTTCGAAGCGGACGGCGTCGGCGATCACGTAGCATCCGGGCTCGGCGGCGTTCGTCAGTTCGACGGAACCCGATGCGCCGGCATGGAAACTCCAGCGGCCGAGCAGATTCCACTGTCCGCCTCCTGTCTTCTGGTTCATGCGCACGGTATCGCGCCCGGCGTCGTGCGTGATGACATACGGCGCGCCCGATGAGCGGTTGTCCCATGCGCTCCACAAGGCGAAGACGTCATAGACCCCCGAAGCGGGAAGCACAGGGCGCCAGATGGCCAGAGAAAGCGAATCGTCCGTCGAACAGACCATATAATCGGCTCCCCAGCGGTCGGCCTGCGACGTGGAGACGCGGAATTTGCCGGCACAGGAAAAGCCCGAATCGACATTGTCGAGCACGCGGTTGATCGGGGGCGACAGAAAGTACGGATCACTCACCGAGCGCCTGTACTGGGCAAGGATGCCGGGGTCGCTCGTGAGCTTATAGTCCCGGTAGGCGTTGGGCGCATTCGCGGTGTTGTAGTCGAAATACGTCACGGCCTTCACGCGCGGAAACTCCGTTTTCAAGTGGGCATAGAGCGTGTCGATGCGCGAGGCGGCGTAGCGGAAGATGCCCGTGGTGTCTCCGCGGTTCGTGTCGTGGGCCACGCCCCATTCGGAAATCATGATCGGCTTTCTGGCGGCATAGACATCATAGATGACGCTCAGCTTCGCGCGCGGATCCTTCCAGTCGCGCACGGTGTACCACAGGCTGTCTGTGTAGAATGTGCTGTAGAAGTCGACGCCCACCCAGTCGACATACTCGTCGCCGGGATAGTACGAGAAGGGATTGTTGGCCGGGCTATTGGGATTATTGGGCACGTCATTCGGCGTCCAGACCATGGCGACATTGGGCGCTTCCTCCCGCATCACGCGGGCGACCGTCTTCCACCGGTCGATGTAAAGCGCCGGGTCTCCGTACCACGCGACCCACGGTCCGTTCATTTCGCTTGCCCAGCGCAGAAAGATCCGCGCGCCGCTCGATTTCGCCGCGCGCGCCCAGTCGCGCAAGTACGGCGTATCGCCGACGTCGCCGAGTCCGCTGTTGGGTTCGAAGCCGATCTGCATGATGGCCCCGTTTCGTGTGTAGTGTGCGACGGTCGTTGCGGGAAAGGGCTGTCCGTATCCGGCATAGGTCAGATAGCTCGAATGCGGCCGCGTCTTGGATTCGAAAAGAGCGACATCATCCGTCCGCGGCAGCCCGGCGCGCAGAGACGGATCGTTCTGTATGAAGGCGCCGATGAGGCATCCTTCTTCCGGCTCGAACTTCGCCCGTGGCTGCGAAGCGGCGCCGGATGCTTCCCCAAGCACAAGCGCGCAGAGCACGAGGCACATGCGCGCCCATCGATTCACGAAGAGCTTCATGCCTGAAGCTGCCCGAGGCTCGCTTTGAGCTTCTCGATCGTCTCGGAGAAATTCGCGCGCTTGTCGTGCTCCTTCCTGAGCACATCGGCCGGCGCCTTCGAAACGAACGATTCATTGGAGAGCTTGGCGGTGACGCCCTTGAGCTGGCCTTCCAGCCGCGCGATTTCCTTTTCCAGGCGCGTGCGCTCGACGTCGATGTCGATGAGGCCCTTGAGCGGCACGAAGACTTCCTGGCCCGAGACCACGGCGCTGGCCGAATAGCCGGGCTTGGCAAGCCCGATGCCGGCCGTGACGCGCTCACTGCGCGTCATCTTCTGGATCGCCGTCACGTTCGATGTGAGGACGCTCATTTTCGCTTCATCCGTGCAGCTGATCGCGATATCGACCGCCTTCGAGGGCGGAAGATTCATTTCATTGCGGATGGTGCGCACGGCGCTGATCACATTCTGCAGAAATTCCATCGAGCGTTCGGCCTCCGCATCGATCATTGCTTCATTGAGCGTCGGGAGCGGGGAGACCATGATGCTCTCTCCCGATGCGCGCTCGGCGAGGCCCTGCCAGATCTCTTCGGTGATGAAGGGCATGAAGGGATGCAAGAGTTTCAGCGTCTCCTCGTAGATCGAGAGAGCGCGCGCGATGATCGCCTCTTTCTCGGCCGGATCGGCCGAAGAGGCGATGCGGTTTTTCGCGAATTCCACATACCAGTCGCAGAAGTCATGCCACAGGAAATCATAGATGGTTTTCACCGCATCGTTGATGCGGAAGTTCTCCATCGATGAAGTGAGTTCCTTCACGGTCGAATGGAAGCGCGAGAGGATCCACCGGTCGGCGATGTCCTCCGCCGGCGCATTGAGCGCGGCGGCCGCATGCTTCTCTGCGCTCGCGCCGAGTTCGGCGTCGATCGCATCGCGGTTCATGAGCAGGAAGCGTCCGGCGTTCCAGATCTTGTTGGCGAAGTTGCGGCCCATCTCGCATTTCTCGTTCGAATACATCACATCCTGCCCCAGGGGCGCCAGATAGAGCACCGTGAAGCGCAGCGCGTCGGCGCCGTATGTGGCGATCACATCGAGCGGATCGGGCGAATTGCCGAGGCTCTTGCTCATCTTGCGGCCCTGGGCGTCGCGGATGATGCTCGTGAAATACACATGCTTGAACGGAATCTCGCCCCTGAATTCCAGTCCGGCCATGATCATTCTGGCGACCCAGAAGAAGATGATGTCGGGACCCGTCACGAGCGTGTCGGTCGGATAGAAATATTTCAGGTCCTCGTTTTCCTCGGGCCAGTTGAGAATCGAGAAGGGCCAGAGCCAGGAGGAAAACCACGTATCAAGCACGTCCTCTTCCTGGCGCAGGTCCGAAAGCGTGATGCCGGGATCGGCCTGCCGCGCTTTTTCCAGCGCCTCTTCCGAAGAGCGCGCCACGACGACCGAACCATCCGGCAGGTAGTAGGCCGGTATGCGGTGGCCCCACCACAGCTGGCGCGAGATGCACCAGTCGCGGATGTTGGTCATCCAGTGCTCGTAGACTTTCGTCCAGCGCTCGGGATAGAACTTGATCTGTCCTTCCTCGACGACCTTGAGGGCCGGCTCGGCCAACGGAGCCATCTTCACAAACCACTGGTCGGAAAGATACGGCTCGATCACCGTGTCGCAGCGGTAGCAGTGGCCGACATTGTGCGTGTGGTTTTCGGTCTTCACCAGGAGCCCCGCTTTTTCCAGATCACGCAAAAGCTCGCGCCGGCATTCGTAGCGGTCCATGCCCTGGTATTTCTTCGGCACATTCAGGTTCATCTTCCCCGATGTGTCCATCACGATCATCTGTTCGAGCCCATGGCGGATGCCCATCTGATAGTCGTTCGGATCGTGCGCGGGCGTGACTTTCACCGCGCCCGTGCCGAAGGAGGCTTCCACGTAATCATCGGCGATGATCCGGATCGCGCGCCCGGCCATCGGAATCACGGCCGAGCGGCCGATCAGATGCGCATAGCGCTCGTCTTTCGGGTTGACGGCGATCGCCGTATCGCCGAGCATCGTCTCGGGGCGCGTCGTGGCCACCTGAATGAACGCGTCGGACTCGCCTTCGATCGGATAATTGATGAACCAGAGATGTCCGCCGCTTTCCACATAGTTCACTTCATCGTCGGAAAGCGCCGTATGATCCTTCGGGCACCAGTTGACGATATACTTGCCTCGGTAGATGAGCCCCTTGTCGTAGAGCCGGATGAAGACTTCCTGGACGGCCTTCGAGAGTCCCTCGTCCATCGTGAAGCGCTCGCGCTCCCAATCGCAGCTCGTGCCGAGCTTGCGCAGCTGCCGGATGATCGTGCCGCCGTACTGGTCCTTCCATGCCCAGACGCGCTTCAGAAATTCCTCGCGTCCGATTTCCCGGCGTTCGATGCCCTGCGCGCGGAGCGATTTTTCCACGACGTGCTGCGTGGCGATGCCCGCATGATCGGTGCCCGGAATCCAGCAGGCTTCATATCCCTGCATGCGCTTCCAGCGCACGAATGCGTCCTGGAGCGAATTGTTGAGCACATGCCCCATGGTCAGAATGCCGGTGATGTTCGGCGGCGGAATGGCGATCGTATACGGCTGTTTGTCCGGATTGACGGTGGCGTGAAACAGATTGTGGGATTCCCAATAGCGGTAGATTCTGTCTTCAACATCCTGGGGCGAATATGTCTTGGAAAGTTCGGGCATGTGTGTGTGCGTGTCTTCGTGTGCTGTTAGAATAGAGAAAGATAAAATATACTACGCTCAGCGCTCAAGCGCAAGCGAGAGCGCGGTGGTCAGCTTCACCACGTCCTTCGTCGTCTTGTCGAGCCGGATGCTCACGATGCGGATGATGTTCTTCAGGATCGTGTAGCCGAGGGCCAGATCGGACTCGGCCAGAGCGAAAAACTCGTCTTTGGTGACGACGGCCACTTCGCAGGCCGTGAGTGCCGCCACGCTTGCCGAACGCTCGCTTTTTTCGTCGAAGAACCCCATTTCGCCGAAGAAGGCGTGATCGTCGGCCGAGAGCCGCTGCAGCATCTTGTCTCGCGTGTCGAGCCCCCGGCCCGCCACCTTGAGCATGAGGCTTTTGGAGACTTCCACTTCGCCTGCAAGGAGGATGAACATGTCGGTGCCGCGCTCGCGCTCGCGGATGATCATCGCGCCTGCCGGCACCGACTGCACATGCATGATGCGCGTG
This sequence comes from Acidobacteriota bacterium, assembly GCA_050258555.1. Classification (GTDB taxonomy): domain Bacteria; phylum Bacteroidota; class Ignavibacteria; order UBA10030; family UBA8401; genus CAISDA01. The sequence continues at coordinate 83,349 of JBLMZA010000129.1, forward strand.
AGCGCCTCCAGCTGCGATTCGGAAAGCCCGATGAAGATGGGAATGTTTTTCAGGAACGCCGTCTCAATTGTTTTCATGCCGTCTCCCGTCTGGCCTTTCAGGTGTGCTCGAGCGTGCCCAGGACGACGGCTTCGTCGCCGGTTTTGAGCACATAGGAAAATGGGGGATTGACCGTGATGCGCACGCCCGAGCGCTCTTCGACGTTGATGCCGGCCTCCTTGAACTTGCGTTCGATGAAGGCGTCGATGGCCGACGTGTCGGTGAGCAGGATGTCGTTCAGGCTCATCGTCTCTTCCTCGGTCACAATGCCGAGCACGGTGTAATTGTGATCCTGCTTCATGCGCACAAAGTATTCGCCGAATGTGCGGCCGGTGAAGGCCTGATCGATCGGGATCGTCTGGATGTCGTTGCCGTGCTCGAAGTTCATCATCTCCATGGCCACCTGCGGCGCGCCCGGATTCAGGATCTGGTTGGCCAGGAAGAATCCGACATGCTGGTCGCTGATGACGACGTCGTCGGCGCCGGCGCGCCGGATGTGCGGAAGATTCTCCCGGTTGACGATGTGGCAGAACACCTTCGTCTTCGGGCTGAGCGACTTCAATGTCAAGAGCGCCAAAAGCGTCTTATCGTCCGAGAGCGCGCCGGTGGCGCCGGTATCCGGAAGGACGAGCGCGGCTTCGGCCTCGCCGGCATTGGCGCGCTCCAGGATCGCCTCGCGCGTGTAATCGCCCCGGACAAAGCGGATATCCAGTTTCGGGAATGTCGAGATGAGCGACTCGATGCGCTCCGGGGCGGCGTCGTTGACGAGCACGATTTCCTGCGCCGATTTCTTCGTGCCGAGCCTGGAAAACAGGCTCAGCAATTCTTCGATGTGAACGTTCCATCCGCAGATGAGCAGATGTCCGGTGAATGTGATTGTCTGCAAGCCCTGGCTCTCCTTGAGTTTTCGTGCAATGAAGACCGATGAGATCGTGGCGGTAAAGAGCGAGATCAAGACAAGTCCCGAGACGATGGTGACCGACCCGATGAGCCGCCCGGCTCCGGTATGCGGAACGATGTCGCCGTAGCCGACGGTGGCGATCGTGACCAGTGACCACCAGAGCGCGTCGCCGAAGCTTCCGAACTGTTCCTTGTTGGCGCCGTATTCGGCCATGAGCACCAGAAGCGCCATCGCATGCACCATCACGATGATGGCAAGCGTGATCTGGAGCAGACGGTGCGTCTTCAGAAGCCGGATCGCCCGTGAAAGGCGCGGCAGGTGTTTCCAGCGCATGGGCGCGTCCTTTCTGTGCCTGAGTTAGTGTGCGGAGACGACGCGGTGCGTGATCATTCCGATGCCGCCGATCGAGGCCTCGATCGTATCGCCCGGCATCACGCGTCCGACGCCCTGGGGCGTGCCGGTGAAGATGATGTCGCCTTCCGAAAGCGTGAAGACCGAGGAAAGGAATTCAATGATCGTCTCGATGCGGAAGATCATGTTCGATGTCGTCGAATGCTGGCGGACGCTGCCGTTGACTTTCAGCATGATCTCGAGATTATGCGGATCCTCGATCTGGGAGCGCTCAAGAAACGGCGAGAGCGGGGCGGAGGTGTCGAAGCCTTTGGCCACGGCCCACGGCTGTCCGGCTTTCTTGGCCTCGAACTGCACATCGCGCATCGTCATATCGAGTCCCACGCCGTAGCCGGCCACATGCTCGATGGCCTTCTCCTTCGGAATGTCTTTTCCGCCCGTGCCCAGAAGCACGGTAAGTTCGACTTCGTGATGAATGTTCTGGGAGAGCTTCGGAATGACGATGTCGCGGCCGTCCTCGATCACGGCGGAATTCGGTTTGAGGAAGATCACCGGCGACGACGGCGCCTGGCTTCCCATTTCCTTCGCATGGTCGGCGTAATTCTGCCCGAGGCAGAAGATCGTGTTGATCGGAATGCGTTTGTTCGACGGACGAAGCAGTGCGGAATTCATCGGGCGTGTTCCTTCCTTTATGAGTGTGAATGCAAAAAAATATAAACAGATCGAACAATTTATGCAATAAAGGGAATTTCATCGTATATTCCACTCGCACTAAGTGTGTGTGTGCGCCGTGTTCCGCGGCGTTCCGACACTGTTCATCAATTACAACGGGAGACTCATTCCAGTGGCAGCAACATACAAAAAAGCCGGCGTCGATATCGATGCGGGAGAGGAGGTCGTCCGCCGCATCAAGACGGCGGTGCGCTCGACATTCACGAAGAACGTGCTGGCCGATATCGGCATGTTCGGAGCCTTCTACAATGCGTCCTTTCGGGCCTTGAAGCAGCCGGTGCTCGTTTCCAGCGTCGACGGCGTGGGAACGAAGCTGAAGATCGCCTTCATGATGAAGCGCTACGGCACCGTCGGGCAGGATCTCGTGAATCACTGCGTGAATGACATCGCCGTCTGCGGCGCGCGGCCGCTCTACTTCATGGACTATTTCGCCACCGGAGCGCTCGCGCCTGCCGTGGCCGAAGAGGTGATCACGGGATTTGCCGAAGCCTGCCGCCAGAACACGTGTTCGCTCATCGGCGGCGAGACGGCCGAGATGCCGGGCTTCTATGCGAAAGGCGAGTTCGATATGGCCGGCATGATCGTCGGCGTGGTCGAGAAGAAAAAGATCATCAACGGCCGCACGATCGCACAAGGCGACGTGCTCATCGGGCTTCCCTCGACGGGACTGCACACCAACGGCTACTCGCTGGCGCGGCATGTCCTTGTTCCGAAGTATTCGCTCAGGAAGCGCATGCCGGAACTCGGCACGACGCTCGGCGACGCGCTCCTGGCCGTGCACCGCTCGTATCTGAAGCCCATCACGAAGCTCACCGATTCGGGCATCGTCAAGGGCATGTCGCACATCACCGGCGGCGGCATCGTCGGCAATACGATGCGCATCTTGCCCAAAGGCCGCACGCTTTCCATCGACTGGAATGCCTGGGAGCGTCCGGCGCTCTTTTCCTTCATCCAGCGCGCGGGCCGCGTGCCGGAAGAGGACATGCGCCGTGCGTTCAATAACGGCATCGGATTGATCTTCGTCGTCGCTTCGGGCAATGCCGACCGCGCCGTGCGCATGCTGCGCCAGGCGAAGGAAACCCCCATCATTCTCGGAGAGGTCCGGTAACACTCATGGCAGAACAGCAATCATCGGCATCAATGATCCGCTCCTTCCCGCGCGTCTTCTGGGTTGCCAACGTGATGGAGCTCTTTGAACGCGCGGCATACTACGGACTCAATTCCGTGCTTGCAGTCTACCTGAGCAATACGGTCGCCGAAGGCGGATTGGGATTTTCGGAACAGTCGGTCGGCTTCATGCAGTCGATCGTCTACGCGCTCACCTACGTCGTGCCGATTCTGGGCGGAGCGCTGGCCGACCGCTACGGCTACCGGCGCATGCTCATGCTTGCCTTCTCGCTCCTGACGGCCGGGTATTTCGTGGCCGGCAACATGAGCGCCTATGCGGCCGTCTTTTCGAGCCTCTTGTTCATCGCCGTCGGCGCGGGGCTTTTCAAGCCGATCATCTCGGGCACGCTGGCCCAGTCGACAAATGAGTCGAATTCCGGGTTCGGCTTCGGCATCTACTACTGGATGATCAATCTCGGGGCGTTCATCGCGCCGCTTTTGGTGAGCGTGCTCAAGGGCTTCTCCTGGACGTATGTGTTCATGGCCTCGAGCCTGTACTGCGCGCTGATGCTCATCCCGGCCGTCTTCATCTACCGCGATCCGGTGCGCTCGGCGCCGGCCCGTTCGCTGCAGGATGTGCTGAAAAGCGCGGCGCTCGTTCTGGGCGACGCCCGCTTCATGCTCATGATCTTCGTCTATTCGGGATTCTGGATTCTCTACTACCAGAATTTCGGGTCGGTGCTCTGGTTCCTGCGCGATTTCATCGATCCCGCTCCGGTCAATGCCGCCTTCCGCTCGTTCGGCATTCCCCTCGACTTCGGGGCCGAGCATGTCACGGTGATCAACGCGGGCATCATCATCCTTCTGCAGGTGGCCGTGAGCCGCATCGTCAAGAACATCCGTCCGCTGCCCACGATGATCGCCGGCATGTTCATCGGCGCCGTGGGATTTCTTTTGCTCGCCTTTGCGTTTAATATCTGGATCTTCATCGCGGGCATTGCGGTCTTCTCGATGGGCGAAATGACCGCCCATCCGAAATACTACAGCTATGTGGGACTGGTGGCGCCCTCGGATAAAAAGGCCATCTATATGGGCTACAGCTTTCTCTACGGCGTGATCGGCAGCCTCATCGGCTCGAATCTGGGCGGTGTGATGTATGAGGCGATGCTCAAGCCGGTCGTGGGTTCGGCGGACGCCCCGGGCGCCGCGCGCACATTCTGGCTGATCTTTGTGGCCCTCGATATCGTGGGCGCCTTCGGGCTTCTGGCCTATCACCGGGCCTTTGCCGAGGACACGCCTGCGGCGAACCGCCGCGCCCGCATGATCATGATCGGCATCTATGCGCTTTTGCTCACGCTGGGCGCCGTATTCGTCACATGGGCCTTCGGTGCGGCCGAAACCGACTATAAGACGCTCGTCCAGGCTTCGATCATGATTGTCATCGGCCTGGGGGGCCTCGCCGTCAGCTTTGTGCGTCCGCGTCCCGTCGTGTAAAACGGGCGGGAAAAGGGACCGGGGCCGTCCCGGCCGAAAAAAACTGTGAAAAGTGTCAAAAAGATTATTGACATTAGTAAAAAAAATCGTATATTAATTAACTCTGACAGTATATGCGAGACGCGCGGCGCCCACGGTGGGCACTGCTGTCTGAATTCCGGGAAGTCACTCGATTGTTGTGTGCGTCTCAGTGCTTGTGCTGGCGTAGCTCAGCTGGTAGAGCAGCTGACTTGTAATCAGCAGGTCATCGGTTCAAGTCCGATCGCCAGCTCTTCGAAACACCATCGGATGGCGCCTTTTTGGGTATTGCGGGCGCGCACACATAAAGAGATGTTGGGTAGGTAGCGAAGTGGTTAAACGCATCAGACTGTAAATCTGACGGCTCATGCCTTCGGAGGTTCGAATCCTTCCCTACCCACAAATTTTCTGCGGCAACGGGTGTTGAACGCTTGCGTAGCTCAGTTGGTAGAGCACTTCCTTGGTAAGGAAGAGGTCACCGGTTCAATCCCGGTCGCAAGCTCTCTCTTATACGAGCGTGTTGCGGGAGTAACTCAGTTGGTAGAGTCACAGCCTTCCAAGCTGTTGGTCGCGGGTTCGAGTCCCGTCTCCCGCTCATCAAAAACAACGGTTCGCCGGTGGACTATGCCCATGCGTCTGCCGGTTGTTTCTATTTTTACTGGAGAAGCGTCATGCGAGACATCATCACGTTAGAATGCACCACGTGCAAAGAGCGCAACTACACCACGACGAAGAACAAGAAGAAGCAGACAGGCCGCGTGGAATATAAGAAGTACTGCCGCCGGTGCAACAAGCACCAGATCCACAAAGAGACGAAGTAAGCGGCAAACAGATTTGGTTTCTGTACGTGTGTAGCTCAATTGGTAGAGTAGCGGTCTCCAAAACCGTTGGTTGGGGGTTCGAGTCCCTCCACACGTGCTATACACACCCACACAACAGGCATGCGAAAGACTTCTTCCGATGAAAGAGAAAATCATTAATTTTTTTAATGACGTCTACAAAGAGATGGGAAAAGTGACGTGGCCCACCAAGCAGGAACTCCGTGAATCCACGGTCGTCGTCTTGGTCGTCTGCCTGCTGATTTCCGCCTTTGTCTATGTCGTTGACACCGTCGTCAGCAAGGCATTGCAAGGAATCTTCTAACTTACTCCAAGTGGAAAAAACCGCCCAACATAAATGGTATGTTGTCCGCACGTATTCGGGACACGAAAACAAGGTGAAGCTCGCCATCGACAACGAGGCGCTGCAGCTGAACCTGCAGGACCGCATTACGCGCGTGCTCGTGCCCGAAGAGAAGGTCTTCGAAGTGAAGGACGGCAAGAAGAAGAGTAAGACGAAGAACTTCTTCCCCGGATACATTCTCGTGGAAGCCGTGCTGGATGAGAAGACGAAGCACCTGATTCTGAACACCCCCTCGGTGCTCTCGTTCGTCGGGACGAAGGATAAGCCGCAGCCCCTGCAGCCTGATGAGGTCAAGCGCCTGATCGGACGGATCCAGGAGAAGAACGAGTCGGGAGAGCAGATCGAGGTGCCGTTCCATATCGGCGAGCCGGTCAAGGTGATCAGCGGACCGTTCAACGGATTTACGGGATTCGTGCAGGAAGTCAACGAAGAGAAGATGAAGCTCAAGGTCATGGTGAGCATTTTCGGCCGCAAGACCCCGGTGGAACTGGATTTCGGCCAGGTTGAAATTGAAAAATAAGCAGCGTATCACGAAACACATTTAATACACAGAGAAGAAACGGTATGGCAAAAAAGATAACCGGGTATGTGAAGCTCCAAATTCCCGCCGGACAGGCCAATCCTGCTCCGCCGGTCGGTCCCGCGCTTGGTCAAAAAGGCGTCAACATTATGGAGTTCTGCAAGCAGTTCAATGCAAAGACCCAGAAAGAGAACGGAATGATCATTCCGGTCGTCATCACGGTCTACTCCGACAAGTCCTTTACGTTCATCACCAAGACCCCGCCGGCGGCTGTGCTTCTGCTGAAGGCGGCGAAGCTTCCCAAGGGCTCGGGCGAGCCGAACCGCAACAAAGTCGGACGCGTCACCAAGGCGCAGGTTCAGGAAATCGCGACACTGAAGATGCCCGACCTCAATGCGGGCTCGATCGAAGCGGCCATGCGCATGGTCGAAGGGACGGCAAAAAGTTTAGGCATTACTGTCGAAGCATAACACTCTTCCGGCGGTGGGAGATGGCCCACTCGGCTCACGCTCAAGCGCGTGCACACAAGCCGGGCGGGCTATGCGCTTGTACCACTAAGCCCAATATCAACATTTTTTATTGGAGACGAATCAACAATGAAGCAATCGAAGCGTTTTAAGGCGGCGCAGAAGAAGGTCGATCCGAAGAAGCTCTACGCGACGGTCGACGAAGCGGTGGCGGTGGCAAAAGAAACCGCCTCGGCGAAGTTCGCCGAAGCCATGGATATCGCCGTGCGTCTGGGCGTCGACCCGAAGAAGGCCGACCAGGCCATTCGCGGCACCGTCGCGCTCCCGCACGGTATCGGCAAGGAAGTCCGCGTGCTCGTGATCGCCAAGGCCCCGAAGGATGAAGAGGCCAAGGCCGCCGGCGCCGACCATGCCGGATTCCAGGAATATCTGGACAAGATCAAGGCCGGCTGGGCCGATGTCGATGTCATCATCGCCACGCCCGATGTGATGGTGGAACTCGGAAAGCTCGGCAAGATCCTCGGCCCCCGCGGCCTCATGCCGAACCCGAAATCCGGCACCGTGACGGCCGACGTGGCCTCGGCGGTGAAGGAAGTGAAGGCCGGCAAGATCGAATTCCGCGTCGACAAGGCGGGCGTCGTCCATGCCACCGTCGGCAAGGCGGCGTTCGAGAAGGAAAAGCTCGTCGAGAACATCAAGACGTTCCTTTCGACAATCGCGAAGATGAAGCCGGCCAGCTCGAAGGGTCAGTATGTGAAGTCGATCTCGATTTCGACGACGATGGGACCCGGCGTGCACATCGACCGCTCCGTCGTCCAGATGTAAGCATATACACACAAAAAAGAAATTACGCACTCAAATACTCATCGCTGAACGGATGCCCTTTCGCCGCGTTATTTTCCGCGTACAGAGGGGGGCTTCTCATCCTTCGGCACATTGGCAAAGTTATCAATGACACGGTCAGACAAAGAACAAGCAATCGCCTCGCTTCAGGAGAAATTCTCGAAGGCGCAGGGAATGTTCTTTACCGACTTTACCGGCATCACGGTTGAGAAGATTACAGAACTCCGCCGCGATCTGCGCAAAGCCGGAATCGAATATTTGGTCGTCAAAAATACGCTGGCGAAAAAAGCGCTGGAGCAGGTTACGGGCTACGACAAGGTCTATCCCGTGCTCAAGGGCGCCACGGCAATCGCCTTCTCGTATGACGACGCCGCTGCACCGGCGAAGATCCTCCAGAAGTTCAGGGAAAAGAACGAAAAACTGATTTCCAAGCTCTGCGTGATGGAAGGCCAGGTTTATGACGGCAATCAGCTGTCGGAGCTGGCGAAGATTCCGTCGCGTTCCGAGCTCATCGCGTCCATTCTGGGCAGCCTCGACTCGCCGGTCAGCGGCGTGGTCGGCACAATCAATGCGGTCATGCGCGACGTGGTCGGCGTGATCGAAGCGATCGAAAAGCAGAAGGCTGCGTAACCGAGAGAATGCGGCACGAATTGGCCGCCCGATATGTGAAATTAAAGAACAATCATTCCAGTCAAAGGAGATACAACAATGTCAGTAGTCGCAGAATTGGTCGAAAAAATCGAAAAATTGACGCTTCTTGAAGCCGTCGAACTCAAAAAAGCCCTCGAAGAGAAATTCGGCGTCACCGCCGCCGCTCCCGTCATGATGGCGGCGGGCCCGGCCGCCGGCGCCGCTGCCGCTCCGGCAGCCGAAGCGCAGACAGAGTTCACCGTCGAACTGAAAGACGGCGGCGCACAGAAGATCAATGTGATCAAAGTCGTCCGCGCGGCCACCGGCCTCGGCTTGAAGGAAGCCAAGGATCTGGTCGACGGCGCACCGAAAGTCGTCAAAGAAGGCCTCAACAAGGCCGATGCAGACAAACTGAAGAAAGAACTCGAAGAAGCGGGCGCCAAAGTTGAGCTGAAGTAATTTCAGCTCTGCTAGTCGATAGTCTGTTTTCAAGCATCGAGAACTTTTTTAAAGGAACGTATGTTGCGTAGGTATACAACCCGCGACACAAAATTCTGACTCACGCAAGCCGATAGTGGATCCCGTTGCTCCCCCCGAGGGAGGAGTGGGCATTATCGGCTTGCGTATTATTTTCTCGGAGACCCTCGCTGCACTGCCTCCGATCTTTGACAGCCAAGATTTTTTTCACAATTCTAAGGTCACACAAGGCCTTAAGGAGCGGTTGACTTGAAAAGCCAATCCAACGTAACATTGGATCCCCGCACTTCGCGTTATTCATTCGCAAAAATTCCCGCCGTTGTCGATTTTCCCGATCTGCTCGATGTGCAGATCGAGTCGTTTGAGCATTTCCTCCAGGAACGCATTCCGCCGCACAAACGGAAAAACAAGGGGCTTCAGCAGGTGTTTTTAATGAACTTCCCGATCATGGACACCAGAGAGAACTTCCTTCTGGAGTTCGTCGAGTACTATGTCGAGAAGCCCAAGTATTCCGTGCGTGAATGCCAGGAGCGCGGCCTCACATTCGCCGTGCCGCTGAAGGCGAAGCTCAGACTCTCGACAAAGGCCGAGGACGGCGAGGGATATTCCGATACGATCGAGGAGATCGTCTATCTGGGCAATCTCCCGTACATGACCGATCGCGGCACATTCATCATCAACGGCGCCGAACGCGTTATCGTCAGCCAGCTGCACCGTTCGCCGGGCGTGTTCTTCTCGGAAAGCTTCCACCCGAACGGCACTCCGATTTTCTCGGCACGCATCATTCCGTTCCGCGGCTCGTGGGTCGAGTTCACGACGGATATCTCGAACGTGATGTATGCCTATATCGACCGCAAGAAGAAGTTCCCGGTGACGACGCTCCTGCGCGCACTCGGGTATTCGTCGGACGACGAGATCATGGAGCTCTTCGAGCTCGTCGATGATGTGAAGATCGCTGACGTCGATTTGAAGGAGTACAAGGGACGCATCATCTGCGGCGACGTGGTCGACCGCAAGACCGGCGAGATCATCCTCACCAAGGACGCCCAGGTCGATGATGATGCCATCAAGAAGATTAAAAAGGCCGAAGTCAAGAAGATCAAGCTCCTGAAGTCGGAGGAATCCGGCACCCGTTCGGTGATCGCCAATACGATCCAGAAGGACGCCGTGCATTCGGAAGAGGACGCCTTGGAGGCGATCTACCGACAGCTCAGAAGCGGCGACGCGCCCGATCTCGACACGGCCAAGAACCTGATCGACAAGCTCTTCTTCAATCCGAAGCGCTACGATCTGGGCGATGTGGGCCGCCACCGGCTCAACGCGAAGCTGAAGCTCGATATTCCCGATACGACCACGACGCTCACCAAGGAAGACATCATCGCCATCATCCGCTACCTCCTGGAGATGCAGCAGGGCAAGGCGTCTGTGGACGACATCGATCACCTGGGCAACCGCCGCGTGAAGACCGTGGGCGAACAGATCTCGGCCCAGTTCAATGTGGGCCTTTCGCGCATGGTCCGCACCATCCGCGAGCGCATGAATATCCGCGACCAGGAGGCCTTCTCGCCGCAGGATCTCGTGAACGCCCGCACGATTTCATCGGTGATCAACGCGTTTTTCGGCACCAACCAGCTCTCCCAGTACATGGATCAGACCAATCCGCTGGCCGAGCTCACGAACAAGCGCCGCATGTCGGCGCTCGGACCGGGCGGTCTGACCAGAGAGCGCGCCGGATTCGAGGTGCGCGACGTGCACTATACGCATTACGGACGCCTCTGCCCGATCGAAACGCCCGAAGGCCCGAATATCGGTCTGATCTCGAGCCTCTGCATTCACGCGCGTGTGAACGAATACGGCTTCATTGAAACGCCGTACCGCCAGGTGAAGAAGGGCAAGGCCACCGACCAGATCGACTATCTCAACGCGGAACAGGAAGACGAGTTCACGATCGCCCAGGCCAATACGCCGATGGACGAGAAGGGACGCATCACGACCGACCGCGTGACGGCGTTGCACAAGGGCGATTTCCTCGTGCGCAATCCGGACGAGATCGAATACATGGATATCGCGCCGACGCAGATCGTCAGCCCCGCCGCGGCGCTCATCCCGTTTTTGGAGCATGACGACGCCAACCGCGCACTCATGGGATCGAACATGCAGCGCCAGGCCGTGCCGCTTCTGAGGCCGCACGCGCCGGTGGTCGGCACGGGACTCGAAGAGAAGGTCGCGCGCGACAGCCGCACCTGCGTCATTGCCGAGCGCAACGGCGTGGTCGAAAACGTCTCGGGCGACCGCATCATCGTGCTCTATGACATCGAAGAGACCAATACCGAAGCCCTGATCAGCTTCGAGGACAAGCGACGGGTCGAATACCGGCTCATCAAGTTCTTCCGCACGAACCAGGATACCTGCATCAACCAGAAGGCGATCGTCGTGCCGGGACAGCGCTTCAAAAAAGGCGACGTGCTCGCCGACGGCTGCGCCACGCAGTCGGGCGAACTGGCGCTGGGACAAAACGTGCTCGTGGCGTTCATGCCGTGGCGCGGATACAACTTCGAAGACGCCATCATCATCAACGAGCGCATCGTCAGTGAGGATGTCTACACCTCTGTCCATATCGAAGAATTCGAACTGCAGGTGCGCGACACCAAGCGCGGCGAAGAGGAGCTCACGCGCGAAATTCCGAACGTGAGCGAGGAAGCGACCAAGGACCTGGACGAGGACGGCATCATCAGAGTCGGCGCCGAAGTCAAGGAAGGCGACATCCTGATCGGCAAGATCACGCCCAAAGGCGAAACCGATCCGACGCCGGAAGAGAAGCTCCTGAAGGCCATCTTCGGAGACAAGGCCGGCGACGTGAAGGACGCAAGCCTGAAGGCGCCTCCGGGCATGAAGGGCATCGTCATTGCGACCAAGCTCTTCAGCCGCAAGAAGAAGGACGCCGATACGAAGAAGGAAGACAAGAAGCGGCTCGATCAGCTCGAAAAGGATCACAAGAAGCAGATCCAGGATCATTACGAGAAGCTCGGCAGGAAATTGGGACTCCTGTTGAACGAGGAAAAGTCGATCGGCGTGCGCGACCAGGACGGCAACGTCGTCTATCGCAGCGGCTACCAGTTCAAAGAGGATACGTTCATGGCCAATGACAATCTGGCCGGATTGAACTACCGCCAGGACTGGGTGGAAGAGAAGCGCAAGAACACGCTGATCCAGAAAATCTACGACAACTACTTCGAGGCCCTGAACCATCTCGAGGAAGCCTACAAGCACGAGAAGAACAAGATCACGCTGGGCGACGAACTGCCGCCGGGCATCGTGCAGCTGGCAAAAGTCTACGTCGCCAAGAAGCGCAAGCTCTCCGTGGGCGACAAGATGGCGGGCCGTCACGGAAACAAGGGCGTCGTCGCGGCCATCGTGCCGCAGGAAGACATGCCCTTCATGCCGGACGGACGCCCGGTCGATATCGTCCTGAACCCGCTCGGCGTGCCGAGCCGTATGAACCTGGGTCAGCTCTTCGAGACGGCCCTTGGCTGGGCCGGCAAGGCGCTCGGCGCGAAGTACGCCACGCCGATCTTCGACGGCGCAAGCTGGGAGGACGTGCAGGAAGAGCTCCGCAAGGCGCAGCTCAACCCGGATTCCAAGAGCGCGCTCTTCGACGGACGCACCGGCGAAAAGTTCGACCAGGAAGTCACCGTGGGCATCATCTACATGCTCAAGCTCTCGCACCTGGTCGACGACAAGATCCATGCCCGGTCCATCGGACCCTACTCGCTCATCACGCAGCAGCCCCTGGGCGGCAAGGCGCAGTTCGGCGGCCAGCGCTTCGGAGAAATGGAAGTGTGGGCGCTTCAGGGATACGGCGCCTCGCACGTGCTCCAGGAGATGCTGACGGTGAAATCCGACGACGTCGTCGGACGTGCCAAGGTCTATGAGGCGATTGTCAAGGGAGACAATCTGCCGGAATCCAATATTCCCGAGTCCTTCAACGTGCTGGTGCGCGAATTGCAGGGATTGGGACTTGAGATTAAAATCGATTGATAATGGAGCCAGGCGTATGCCTTATACAACTTTTGATTCACACGCAAAGAAAAACTACACACGGATCACCATCAGCCTCGCATCAAGCGACGCGATCCTGTCGCGCTCGTACGGCGAGGTGACCAAGCCGGAGACGATCAACTACCGGTCGTTCCGTCCGGAAAAAGATGGCTTGTTCTGCGAAAAAATCTTCGGACCGACGCGCGACTGGGAATGCCATTGCGGCAAGTACAAACGCATCCGCTACAAGGGCATCATCTGCGACCGCTGCGGCGTCGAAGTCACGCAGAAATCCGTCAGGCGCGAGCGCATGGGACACATCGGACTTGCGGTGCCGGTCGTGCACATCTGGTATTTCCGCTCGCTTCCCTCGAAGATCGGATACGTGCTCGGCATCACGAACAAGGATCTGGAACGCATCATCTATTATGAATCCTATGTCGTGATCAATCCGGGCTCGACCGGACTGCAGGAGAAGGATCTCATCACCGAAGACCAGTACTTCGAGATCCTCAACAACCTGCCCGAGAAGAACAAGGACCTGGAGGATGACGATCCGAGGAAGTTCGTCGCCAAAATCGGCGGCGAGGCAATCAAGGATCTCCTGAAGCGCGTCGATGTCGACACGCTCTCGGCAAAGCTGCGCGCCGAGGTGAAGAACGACAACATGCCGGCGCAGAAAAAGGCCGACCACCTGAAGCGCCTGCGCGTCATCGAAGCCTTCCGGGAGACCGAAGGCAGCCCGATGAACCGCCCCGAGTTCATGGTGCTCGACGTGATTCCGGTGATTCCGCCCGAGCTCCGGCCCCTGGTGCCGCTCGAGGGCGGCCGCTTCGCCACATCGGATCTGAACGATCTCTATCGCCGCGTCATCATCCGCAACAACCGCCTGAAGCGCCTGATCGATATCAAGGCGCCGGAAGTGATTCTGCGCAACGAAAAGCGCATGCTGCAGGAAGCGGTCGACTCGCTCTTCGATAACTCGAGACGAGTCAATGCCGTGCGTTCGGACAACAACCGCGCGCTGAAGAGCCTCTCGGATATGCTCAAGGGCAAGCAGGGACGCTTCCGCCAGAACCTGCTCGGCAAGCGCGTCGATTATTCGGGCCGTTCGGTGATCGTGGTGGGTCCCGAACTGCAATTGCATCAGTGCGGTCTGCCCAAGGACATGGCCGTCGAGCTCTTCAAGCCGTTCATCATCCGCAAGCTCATCGAGCGCGGCGTTGCCAAAACGGTCAAGAGCGCCAAGAAGATGGTCGACAAGAAGGGCCAGGAAATCTGGGAGATCCTGGAGCATATCATCGACGGACATCCGGTGCTCTTAAACCGCGCTCCCACGCTGCACCGCCTCGGCATCCAGGCCTTCCAGCCGGTCCTGGTCGAAGGCAAGGCATTGAGGATTCACCCGATGGTCTGTACGGCGTTCAACGCCGACTTCGACGGCGACCAGATGGCCGTGCACGTGCCGCTGTCGTACGACGCGCAGCTCGAGGCCCGCATCCTGATGCTCTCGAGCCACAACATTCTTTCGCCCGCCTCGGGCGCGCCGATTGTGACGCCGACGCAGGATCAGGTGCTTGGATGCTACTATCTGACGAAGTCGCGCGCCGGCGCCATGGGCGAAGGCATGGTCTTCTCGTCGGACAAGGAAGTGATCATCGCCTACAACGAAGGCAAGCTTGCGCTCCATGCCCGCATCAAGGTGCGTTACGGCAACCGGCTCATCGAAACGACGACGGGCCGCGTGATCTTCAACAAGATCGTGCCCGAGGAGCTCGGATACCTGAACGAGCTTCTGAGCAAGAAGCGCCTCGTGCAGATCATCGCCATTTCGTTCAGAAAGTGCGGCAATTTGCGCACCGCGCGTTTCCTGGATGATATGAAGACTTTGGGCTTCACATACGCCATGCGCGGCGGTCTCTCGGTCTCGGTGGCCGATGTGACGATCCCGAAGGAGAAGGAAGAGCTCATCAAGCGCGCGCAGAAGGAAGTCGACACGATCGAGAACCGCTATCAGAACGGCGTTCTGACCAACGGCGAGCGCTACAACCAGGTGATCGATCTCTGGACGCGCACCACCAACCGCGTGGCCGAACGACTCTTCGAGAGCCTGCAGACATCGAAGGAAGGCTTCAACTCGCTCTATATGATGATCGACTCCGGCGCCCGCGGTTCGAAAGAACAGGTGCGCCAGCTGGCCGGCATGCGCGGCCTGATGGCCAAGCCG
Organism: Acidobacteriota bacterium; assembly: GCA_050258555.1. GTDB lineage: Bacteria > Bacteroidota > Ignavibacteria > UBA10030 > UBA8401 > CAISDA01. The sequence continues at coordinate 98,375 of JBLMZA010000129.1, forward strand.
CAGAAGTCGATGTCGGGTGCGACGGGCGAACTGATCGAAAACCCGATCATCTCGAACTTCCGCGAAGGATTGTCGATTCTCGAATACTTCATCTCGACGCACGGCGCCCGTAAGGGTCTGGCCGATACCGCCTTGAAGACGGCCGATGCCGGCTACCTGACACGCCGACTGGTCGACGTGGCGCAGGATGCCATCATCAGCGAAACCGATTGCGGCGCGCTCCGCGGCGTGATCACCGGCGCACTGAAGGAAGGCGAGGATATCAAGGAGCCGCTGGCCGAGCGCATCGTCGGACGCGTCGCCGTCCATGACGTGAAGGACCCGGGCACCGGCGCCATGCTCGTGAAGTCGGGCGAGATCATCGATGAGGACGTGGCCCAGTCGATTTCCGAGGCGGGCATCGAAGAAGTCGAGATCCGTTCGGTGCTCACATGCGAAGCCAAGCGCGGCGTCTGCGCCAAGTGCTACGGACGCAACCTGACCACATCGAAGCTCGTCGAAGTCGGCGAGACGGTCGGCATCGTCGCCGCCCAGTCGATCGGCGAGCCGGGCACGCAGCTGACGCTCCGCACGTTCCATACGGGCGGCACGGCGAGCCTGATTGCGGCACAGTCGCAGATCAGCTCGAAGTTCGACGGCACGCTGCAGTACGACGGCATCAAGTTCATCACGGTGAATGTGGAAGAAGGCAAGAAGATCATCGCCCTGGGCCGCAACGGCCTCGTGAACGTGGTCGACGCCGACAACCGCGTGCTCACCAAATACGACGTGCCCTACGGCGCGGTGCTCCAGATTCCCGACGGCAGTCCGGTCCGGAAAGGCCAGCTGATCTACGAATGGGATCCGTACAACGCGACGATCATCTCCGAGATGTCGGGCTATGTGAAGTACGAAGACCTGATCGAGAACGTCACCTACCGCGAAGAGCCCGATGAGCAGACCGGACACATCCAGAAGGTCGTCATCGACTCGCGCGACAAGAGCCTCTCCTCGGCGATCTGGGTCGTGAACAAGGAAGGGCAGAAGCTTGCCAGCTACATCATTCCGACGCGCGCCCACATCATGGTCGAAGACGGCGAAGCGATCGAGGCCGGAACGGTGCTCGTGAAGATTCCGCGCGACATCGGCAAGACGCGCGACATCACGGGCGGTCTGCCGCGCGTGACCGAGCTCTTCGAGGCGCGCTCGCCTGCCGATCCGGCCATCGTCTCCGAAGTCGACGGCACGGTCAAGATCGGCGAGCAGAAACGCGGCTCGCGCGCGGTCTACGTCTATCCGACCCCGGGCGAAGAATCGACGCGCGTGACCTACTTCATTCCCGTCGGCAAGCACCTGCTTGTCCAGGATAACGATGCGATCCGCTCCGGAGAGCGTCTCTCCGACGGCGCGATCGATCCGCACGACATCCTCCGGATCAAGGGTACGAGCACAGTCCAGGAATATCTCGTCAACGAGATCCAGGAAGTCTACCGTATGCAGGGCGTGAAGATCAACGACAAGCATATCGAAATTATTGTCCGCCAGATGATGCAGAAAGTCCGTGTGACCGACGCCGGCGACACGCATTTCCTCGAGGACGATTACGTCGAGAAGGTGCGCTTCGAAGAAGAAAACGCGCGCATGGAAGGACTGGTCTTCATCGAGGACAAGGGCGATTCGAAGCTCAAGAATGCGACGCTCGTCGACAAGAAGAAGGTCCGCGAACTCAATGTCGAGTTCAAGAAGAAGAGCAAGAAGCTGATCGAGTTCCGCGACGCGGAGCCTGCCATGTCCGAACCGGTGCTTCTGGGCATCACGTCGGCATCGCTGTCGACCGAGTCGTTCATCTCGGCCGCCTCGTTCCAGGAAACGACGAAGGTCCTGACCGACGCCGCCATCCAGGGCAAGCAGGATCATCTGCTCGGACTGAAGGAGAACGTGATCATGGGCCATCTGATTCCGGCCGGAACGGGACTGAAGAAGTTCCGCGAGGTGATCGTGAGCTCCAACAAGCCCGCGCGCGTCTACGAGAAGCCGGCCGCGCCGGCGATCGAGCAGCCGGGCGAAGTGAAGGAAGTCGAGACGCTCGTGATCAAGAAGACGCGCAAGAAGACGAAGGCCACCGCCTGAGGGCGGGAGCTGCGCGCGTTTTCAGGAACCTTGGACGGTTTCCGTATGTTCAAATCCACATGCGGAAACCGTCCTTTTTTCTCCGACCGGCCGACCACCTCCTCTTCTTCCTGATTCCTCATGCCTGTGCGGCGCCGGAAAAGCGATGCATGGACCGCAGAGAGGAAATTTATGCGACAAATTCTTTAAAAACAGTTGACACGTATCGATATTTTTTTTATATTATCAAGCTGATTTTTACATCCACATCAAAGCTGGGAGTAAGATTTTTGCCAACGATTAATCAATTAGTCCGATTAGGTCGCGAACGCCTCACAGTCAAAAGTAAAGCGCCGGCCCTTGAAGCAAACCCGCAGAAGCGCGGCGTGTGCACGAGAGTGTATACGACGACCCCGAAGAAGCCGAACTCGGCTCTCCGCAAGGTCGCGCGCGTTCGCTTAACCAATGGTCTTGAAGTCACGGCGTACATTCCGGGCGAAGGCCACAACTTGCAGGAACACTCGATCGTCATGATTCGCGGCGGCAGGGTGAAGGACCTTCCGGGCGTCCGATATCACATTATCCGCGGCGCGCTGGATACGGCAGGCGTCAACGAACGCAAACAAGGCCGCTCTAAATACGGCGCAAAACGACCAAAGTAATCAGGATCTGACGAACGATGAGAAAGAAAGCAGCTACCAAACGTTTTAATCCTCCTGATCCGAAATACGGCGATGTGCTCGTGTCCCGGTTCATCAACAACCTCATGGAAAGCGGCAAGAAGCATGTCGCTCAGGGCATTTTCTACGACGCCCTGGAGATTGTCGGTGAGCGGAACAAGAACCTGGCCCCGCTTGACGTGTTCAAGAAGGCCATGAGCAATGCATCCCCCGTTATTGAGGTGAAAGCTCGCAGAGTTGGAGGAGCTACCTATCAAGTGCCTACTGAAGTTCGTCCCGAACGGCGAACCGCTCTTGCTATCCGCTGGATTTTGAACTACGCTCGTGAACGTTCGGATAAGTCCATGTCGTTGAAACTGGCTGCGGAACTCCTTGCAGCGGCAAACGGCGAAGGAAGTGCGGTCAAGAAGAAGGAAGACACGCACCGTATGGCTGAAGCGAACAAGGCGTTTGCACATTTCAAGTGGTAATGCAGCATCCCTCTCCAGAAGCGCGCCGTGCTGGATTACAGTGATCGGGTGTGTGTGTCGTGCTGGCGGGTGAACCGAGGGATGACAGTTAGGTAACCATTTTTTTATCAAGCTATTCGATGTTTCAGGCGGCGCTGTGCTACTGTGCTGTTTGGAAGTTGGGATTTTTATATGCCTCGCAAATATTCATTACAAAAAACACGCAATATCGGAATCATGGCGCACATTGACGCGGGTAAAACCACGACAACGGAGCGCATTCTCTATTATACCGGCGTCCTCCACCGCATGGGCGAAGTCCATGACGGCGCGGCGACGATGGACTGGATGGAGCAGGAGAAGGAACGCGGCATCACGATCACCTCGGCTGCAACGACCTGCTTCTGGCGTGATCACCGCATCAACATCATCGACACTCCGGGCCACATCGACTTCACGATCGAAGTCGAACGCTCGCTGCGTGTGCTGGACGGCGCTGTGGCGCTCTTCTGCTCCGTTGGCGGCGTCGAGCCCCAGTCGGAAACCGTGTGGCGTCAGGCCGACAAGTACGGCGTTCCGCGTATCGCCTTTGTGAACAAGATGGATCGCACGGGCGCGGATTTCCTGGGCGCCGTGAACATGATGCACGACCGTCTGGGCGCCAACGCGATCCCGATTCAGCTTCCGGTGGGACAGGGCGATCTCTTCCGCGGCATCATCGATCTTATCACGATGAAGGCGCGCATCTTCAACGAGGCCTCGAAGGGTCTCGAGTGGGAAGATATCGACATTCCGCACGATCTCCAGGCGCAGGCCAATGAATATCGCATCAAGATGCTCGAGGCGGTGAGCGACGAGGATGATACGCTGCTGGAAAAATATCTGGAAGGCAAGGAAATCAGCCATGCCGAGCTGCGCGATGTGCTGCGCCGCGCCTGTCTGAAGACGACGATCATTCCGGTGATGTGCGGTTCGAGCTTCAAGAACAAGGGCGTGCAGATGCTGATGGATGCGGTGGTCGACTATCTGCCGAGCCCGCTCGATATTCAGAATTCGGAAATCATTGGACATCATCCGAACATGCGCGACCAGATCACGCGCCGTATCGCCGATGATGAAAAGTTTACGGCGCTTGCCTTCAAGATCATGACCGACCCGTTTGTGGGCCGCCTCACGTTCTTCCGTGTGTATTCCGGAACGGTGAAGGCCGGCAGCTACATCTACAACTCGGTCAGCGAGAAGCGCGAGCGCATCGGACGCGTGCTCCGCATGCATGCCAACCACCGTGAAGATGTGGATGAGGGGTACGCGGGCGACATTCTGGCCGCGATCGGCTTCAAGAATACGCGCACGGGCGACACGCTCTGCTCGGAAGAGGATCCGATCATTCTCGAGAAGATGGTGTTCCCCGAACCGGTGATTCATCAGGCGATCGAGCCGAAGACGAAGGCCGACCAGGAGAAGATGGGCGAAGCCCTGACGAAGCTGGCCGAAGAGGATCCGACATTCAAAGTGACGACCAACCAGGAAACCGGCCAGACGCTGATCGGCGGCATGGGCGAGCTGCACCTGGAGATTCTGGTCGACCGCATGAAGCGCGAATTCAAGGTCGAAGCCAACGTGGGCAAGCCGCAGGTGGCCTACAAGGAAACGATCCGCAAGAAGGTCACGGCAGAAGGCAAGTTCGTCCGCCAGTCGGGCGGCAAGGGCCAGTTCGGACATGTGTGGATCGAGATGGAGCCGAACGAAAAGGGCAAGGGCTACGAGTTCGAAGACGGCATTGTCGGCGGAACGGTTCCGAAGGAATTCATCAAGCCGACGATGGAAGGCATCCGCGACGCGATGAAGAACGGCATCCTGGCCGGCTACCCGGTCGAGGACCTCAAAGTGCGTCTCTTCGACGGTTCGTACCATGATGTCGACTCGTCGGAAATGGCATTCAAGATCGCCGGCTCGATGGCATTCCAGGCCGGTGCGAAGAAGGCCGATCCGGTGCTCCTGGAACCCGTGATGGCGGTCGAAGTGGTGACGCCCGAGGAATACCTGGGCGATGTGATGGGCGACTTGAACAGCCGCCGCGGCAAGATCGAAGGCATTGCGCCGCGCCGCGACGCGCAGGTGGTCAAGGCGATGGTTCCGCTGTCCGAAATGTTCGGATATGCGACGCAGATGCGCTCGATGACGCAGGGACGCGCGCTCTACACGATGCAGTTCTCGCATTACGACGAGACGCCGAAGTCGGTTTCCGAAGCGATCATCGAAAAAGTCAAAGGCAAGGACGGCGCGAAAGCCTGAGGCCTGAGCGGTCCAAGCACTCTAATTTTGTAAACATACACGTTCTACATAACTTCAAGGAGATATCATCATGGCAAAAGAAAAATTTGACCGCAGTAAGCCGCACGTGAACGTCGGTACGATTGGCCACGTTGACCACGGTAAGACTTCGTTAACCGCAGCGATTACCATGACGCTGGCGAAAAAGGGATTGTCAGCAGTTCGCACATTCGACTCCATCGATAATGCTCCTGAAGAACGTGAACGCGGTATTACGATCGCCACGGCGCACGTGGAATACTCGACGGACAAGCGCCACTACGCGCACGTCGACTGCCCGGGCCACGCCGATTATGTGAAGAACATGATCACGGGTGCCGCCCAGATGGACGGCGCCATCCTCGTCGTTGCCGGTACGGACGGCCCCATGCCCCAGACGAAAGAGCACATCCTGCTCGCCCGTCAGGTCGGCGTGCCCTACATCGTCGTGTTCCTGAACAAGGTTGATATTTCCGATCCCGAGCTCTTGGATCTGGTCGAGATGGAGCTCCGCGAGCTTCTTTCGAGCTACCAGTTCCCCGGCGATGAGATTCCCATCATCCGCGGTTCGGCAACGAAGGCTCTCGAAGCCTGCGCCGAAAACGCCCCGATCGACGATCCGCGCCTGAAGCCGATCCTCGACCTGATGGATGCCGTTGACGCCTACATCCCCGAGCCGCAGCGCGCGGCCGACAAGCCGTTCCTGATGCCGATCGAAGACGTGTTCTCGATCACCGGCCGCGGAACCGTCGGCACGGGCCGTGTGGAACGCGGTCAGGCGAAAGTCGGCGACGAAGTTGAAGTGATCGGTCTCGGCCAGCACAAGAAGACGGTCATCACGGGCGCCGAAATGTTCCGCAAGGAACTCGATGTCGTGCGCGCCGGCGACAACGCCGGTCTTCTGCTGCGCGGCATTGAAAAGACCGACCTCGAGCGCGGCATGGTCGTCGCGAAGCCGGGTTCGATCACCCCGCACAAGAAGTTCACGGCACAGGTCTACGTGCTGAAGAAGGAAGAAGGCGGACGCCACACGCCGTTCATCAACGGCTACCGTCCCCAGTTCTACTTCCGCACCACCGACGTCACGGGCGTCGTGCAGCTGCCGGCCGGCGTTGAAATGGTCATGCCGGGCGACAACGTGGACAACATGCAGGTCGAACTGATTTCGGCCATCGCCATGGAGGAAAGCCTCCGCTTCGCTATCCGCGAAGGCGGCCGCACGGTCGGCTCGGGCGTTGTGACAAAAATCATTGAATAATACGGTTCAACTAATTTATCGTCATGACCTTCAGGACGCCGCGCCTTTCCGCACAGGAAGAAGGCGCGGCGCACCGAGGGCGGAACGAGGAGCGCTACTTTGGCTGGGCAAAAGATTCGCATCAAATTGAAGTCGTTCGATCACAACCTGATCGACAAATCCGCAGAAAAAATCATCAAGACGGTGAAGTCGACCGGTGCGGTCGTGTCCGGACCGATTCCGCTGCCGACGCAGCGTTCGGTCGTCACGGTGCTGCGCTCGCCGCACGTCGACAAGAAATCGCGCGAGCAGTTTGAAACGCGCTCGCACAAGCGTCTGATCGACATCCTGACGTCGGGCGCCAAAACGGTGGATGCACTCATGAAGCTGGATCTGCCCGCCGGAGTTGATGTCGAAATCAAAGTGTAGTCATACAATGCGTAATCTGCGCGGCACGCGCCGGAGCAAAACGCCATCCAGAGTCTGCGCGTGCGTGTCATGATTTTGTTGGTCTGTTTCCATTGACCGTTCTCAAGGAGTATTATTGTGAGTGGATTATTAGGTAAAAAAATTGGGATGACAAGCGTCTTCGATGAAAACGGCATCAGCGTGCCGTGCACCGTCATCGAAGCCGGCCCGTGCTATGTCACTCAAATTCGCACGAAAGCAAAAGACGGCTATGAAGCCGTCCAGCTTGGATTCGACGAAAAGCCCGAGCGGAATGTGAACAAGCCGCTCACGGGACACTTCGCCAAGGCCGGCGTGAAGGCGCTGCGTCTGCTGCGCGAATTCCAGGATTTCCAGGTCCAGGATCTCAAGCTCGGATCGGAAGTGAAAGTCGACCTCTTCGCCAAGGGCGATCTGGTCAGCGTGTCGGCCAAGTCGAAAGGCCGCGGCTTCCAGGGCGTCGTCAAGCGCCACCATTTCGCCGGCGTCGGTCTTGCCACGCACGGTCAGTCCGACCGCCAGCGTCATCCGGGTTCGATCGGCGGATCATCCTATCCGTCGCGCGTGTTCAAGGGCATGCGTATGGCCGGACGCATGGGCTTCGACAATGTCACGGTTCGCAACCTCCAGGTCATCCAGGTGATCCCTGAGTCGAACCTGATCCTCGTGAAGGGATCGGTTCCCGGAGCAAAGAACACGTACGTTACTATCACAAAATAATTGCTGTGAGCACGACACAGAACGTTTTGAAGAAAGTGATTCGATCATGATTGTAGAGGTAGTTAGAAAAGATGGAACAAAGACGGGCGAGACCGTGACGCTGGATCCCGCCATTTTCGAGATTGTTCCGAACGATCACGCGATTTATATGGCGGTGCGTTCGTACATGGCCAACCAGCGCCAGGGTACGCACCAGACAAAGGAACGCTCCGATGTTTCCGGCGGCGGCAAGAAACCCTTCAGCCAGAAGAAGACGGGCCGCGCCCGCCAGGGCTCGAGCCGCAGTCCGCTGCAGGTCGGCGGCGGCACGGTCTTCGGACCGCACCCGCACGACTACGTCGTGAAGCTTCCGACGAAGGTGAAGCGCCTGGCCAGGAAATCGGCGCTCTCCTACAAGGCGAAGGACGGACAGATCATCGTCGTCGAGGACTTCACGTTCGATGCCCCCAAGACGAAGGAAATGGCCGGCGTGCTCAAGGCGCTCAACATCGGCGCGAAGAAGGCGCTCGTGCTCGTTCCGAAAGTCGATCAGAACGTGCTCAAGTCGGGACGCAACATCCCGAAGGTGAATGTTCTTGAAGCTGCGAAAGCATCAACCTATGAAATTCTTAACGGCGGCATTCTTGTGCTGCAGAAAAGCTCGGTCGATGTGATTCAAAAGACATTTGCGAATTAACATTAGTGCAACCGAACTTCTTTTTTTGACGTGAGTGGAACAACAACAATGACAGCAATTCTCATACAACCGCTGCTTACAGAAAAGATGACCGAGCTCGGCAAGAGCCGTCAGTACGCGTTCGAAGTGAATCGCGACGCCAACAAGATCGAGATCGCGCGCGCGGTGGAGAAGAAATTCTCCGTGAACGTGACGAGCGTGCGCACGATCCTCTACAAGGGCAAGCGCAAGGCGCAGATGACGAAGAAGGGCCGCGTGCCCGGACGGCGTTCGGACTGGAAGAAAGCGATGGTCACACTGAAAGAAGGCCAGTCGATCGACCTTCTGGCGAATGTTTAACACTGCGGAATCCTTCAGATATCCCGTGACCGATTATTGAAGGTTCGCAACACACACTTGAGTAGACAGAGTATGGCATTACGAAAATTAAAACCGATGACCGCAGCGACCCGCTACTATTCGGTCGCGACGTTCGAGGAGATCACCAAGACCACTCCGGAGAAGTCGCTCCTGGGTCCGATCAGCAAGTCCGGCGGCCGCAACAACCTCGGCCGCGTCACCAGCCGGCACAGAGGCGGCGGACACAAGCGCCGCTACCGCATCATCGACTTCAAGCGCGACAAGCGCGGCATCGAAGCAAAGGTGGATTCGATCCAGTACGATCCGAACCGTTCGTGCTACATTGCGCTCGTGGTCTACACAGACGGTGAGAAGCGCTACATTCTGGCGCCCGAAGGGCTGAAAGTCGGCGAGAAGATCATGGCCGGTCCCGATGCGGAAATCAAGACGGGCAATGCGCTGCCGCTGAAGTTCATCCCGGTCAACACGCAGATCCACAACATCGAGATGAAGGAAGGCAAGGGCGGACAGATCGCCCGTTCTGCCGGCAACTTCGCGATGGTGCAGGCGAAGGAAGGCGATTTCGTCCTGGTGAAGTTCCCCTCGGGCGAATCGCGCAACATGCGCGCCATGTGCTATGCGACGGTGGGCGTGCTGGGCAACGGCGATCACGAGAAAATCTCGCTTGGCAAGGCCGGCCGCTCGATCTGGCTCGGCGTCCGTCCGCATGTCCGCGGCGTGGCCATGAACCCGGTCGATCACCCGATGGGCGGCGGCGAAGGCAAGACCTCCGGCGGCGGCCATCCGGTCTCCCCGTGGGGACAGAAGGCCAAGGGTCTGAAGACGCGCAAACATAAAAAAGAATCAAGCAAATACATTGTCAAACGACGGAAGTAAGAGACTATGAGCAGATCGTTAAAAAAAGGTCCCTTCATCGACGCGAAGCTTGCCGAGAAGGTGGAAGCACTCAACAAGTCAAACAAGAAGCAAGTGATCAAGACCTGGTCGCGCTCTTCTACGATTACTCCGGATTTCGTGGGGCACACGTTCGCCGTGCACAACGGCAACAAGTTCATCCCGGTGTACGTGCAGGAAGCCATGGTCGGACACAAGCTGGGAGAATTCTCCCCGACGCGCATCTTCCGGGGTCATCCCGGTGTGAAGTCCGAGGCATCCTAATTTTAACCTGATATCTTTGGAGTAACGACAACATGGAAGCACGAGCAATTAAACGGTATGAACTGACATCTCCGCGCAAGATGCGTCTGGTGATCGACATGATCCGCGGCAAGAAGGTGGGCGAGGCGCTGACGCTTCTCCACTTCCAGC
>JBLMZA010000130.1:0-16007 GCA_050258555.1 Acidobacteriota bacterium
ATTCAACAATCGCGTATATCGGAGTCGAAGAGTATTTGCGAAATGATTACAATCTTCCGAAGGGCAAAATTCCAGTAATGATTGTGTCAGGTCCCACCCGACAATTAGTATCAGAGGAAACACTGGAGCTGGGCGAACACGTTCTTCTCTTCTTAAGTGCAAAGTATTTGTTTGTATTCACAGATGCGCTTATGCAAGAAAAAATGCCCGAGCTGATCAATGATCCAACCATCCGATTTCGTTTAATACCGCAAAAAGGGAAATATGTAATTCAATCAGATAGTGTTCTGAATAATGGCATCGTGAAAAAACTTGATACGGTACAATCCGATATCATGACCATCGTGAACATCGTGTCTCCACATCAACATGAGTCCAAATGAGCGCATCGCTTGGAAAAATAATGCGAGGTGTTCCGGATATGCGGCCTTCATCTTCCTGATCGCAAATATCGCGGTGACGCAAGTCAATCCCGCATTTCAGCGAATGAAAAAGAATAGGAACGCCATAGCATAGTCTCAAACAGAAATACGAACTTCTCGATGAGGCAGCCGGTGAAAGTATTTCTCATGTTATTGCTCATTGTTCAAATCTGTCGCAGTGAAACAGCTTACCTCAGCCCAGGCGTGGGAATCTCTTGGGACTTGCGCGGACACGTCGTTTGGAGTCCGAAACTGAGCATCGGCGTTCTCAATAGTCACAACACCTTTTATAACCTGACCATAGGCCGATCCACTTCTTCAGAACCGGCCATCTATCCGCACATATTCATTGAAACCCAGGCAGGCCATCTGACCGAACCCTCGGATTTCAGAAAGATCCAATTATTTTTTGGTGGCGGCGTCGGTGTGACGATTCCCACGGGCACTTCCTCATCCGGTGTGTCACTGAGAGGATCACTTTTCGGCGGCTATGGCCTTTTTATCAATGCAAATTTTCTATTTGAAGAAAATATTAACTCCGAACTAGGATTGAAAATCGTCGCTCCTCTTCCATTGGGAGGAATTCCCGCTTTGGGACCTGGGAAAATATAAAAAGCTTTTCGATAACGAACTCCTAAAAGGGTAATTTCCCGTAGTTCCATACCGAATAATCCCTACCCAAATCGGCGGATAAAAAGTCATCGTCATGGTTTTTACTATCACAGAGACTCATATGGAACTTGAAAGACTGTACGATCACATCCACACATGGCTTTGGCGCTATGAGCATACCCCTTTTGCGTCCTCGATGGAGCCGGGAAACGGGCAGATGACTGCTCCTGTTGAAATCGCATGGGCGGCTGAAATGTTCTGCGATCTTGAACCGCTCACTATTCCCCGCGAACTCATCGGCACAATCTTCGAATACCATCTTCAGCATGTCGTCTCTCTTGCAAAGACCGGCCAGCCGTCTCAGCTCAAAGAAGTCTATGATCTCCTGGACGCGACAAAGCAGTATGTCGAGACTCAAATCAAGAGCGGTGCGATGGCAAGCCGATGAGCCTGCCTAATCCGATTGTAACAATTCACATCGAGGGCTTTCAATGAACAATGCATGGATCATCGTTGCCGCTTGGATTGTAGTGTCGCTCACGACGGCATTACGTTCCACGATTATTCCTCAGGGCACCGGATCGATTATGCATTGTATCCAGCCCTTGTCGCATTCGGCATGATGGAAGTCGCTCTCGGCGGATATTATTCGATCCGGGATCAGGTCATTCATCGATCTGGCTATGGCGGGGCTGCGCAAATCGATCCGGGAAAAAAGACACTTGGAGTATACGCCCATGCGGGAATCGGGAGAACGATACACATCATCGGTCCCGTGGACTGTTCTCTGGGAATATTTTTACGAATTGAGCCGGCGGAAGGGCGTACATATTTCGGGGCCAGAGCGGGGGTGGCTATCGGTCTGTAGAGAGGAATAGGATATCTATGGCCTTCAGGAGCGGGACGGCGGAGGCGCGCTCTTGCCCTGGGTGTATTTGACGACGGTGACGCGCTCCTGCGTCATCATGCCGCCGCAGCCGACTTGCTCGAAGAGTTCGTCGACGACGGGAATGAATGCGGCGATCTTTTCTTCTGTGTCGACGATCTCGATCACCATCGGCAGGTCCTCGGACAACTGCAGGATCTTCGCCGTGTGTATCACGCGGCTTCCGGCGCCGAATCCTTCCACGCCGCGCGTCACCGTGGCGCCGGCCATGCCCGCCTCGCGCGCCCGGCGCACGATCACATCGTAGAGCGCATGATGACCGAAACGGTCCGACTCGCCCAGGAATATACGCAAGAGTGTTCCTTCGCCCGAAAGTTTCATACGATGTGCCTCCCTTGATTCAATCGTCAGAGAAATCTGCCGAGCGCCCCGCCGGCATACGTCGCCAGAAGACAGCTGAAGAGGCTGAGCGCCGCGTTCAATGAGGCGGACATATATTCCGCATCCTTCAGCATCATGACGGTTTCATAACTGAAAGTGGAAAATGTGGTGAAGCCGCCCAGGATGCCGATCGTGAGAAAGAGCCGGAGCTGGGGCGTGACAAGAAAGCGCTCTTCAAATGCCGTCATGAAGAGTCCGATGAGAAAGCAGCCTGCAATGTTCACCGTCACGGTGCCGATGGGGAATGCGCTTCCCGATGTCCGCGCGATCGTTCCCGAAAGCCAGTACCGCAATGCGGCCCCGATGCCTCCTCCCAGAAATACGACGAGATAATTTCCCACGCTCACAACCTTCCTTCTGTATCGATGCTCTTGATAAAAGTAATTGACGTGTTAATATAGAAAACCATGCATGAATATACAAAGAGAACCAGAGCCTGCGAATTATTAGAACATTCTAATTAGGTTTTGCAGACCGAAGTGCGTATCATGAAAATGGTGGGAGTGATGAAGGGGAGAAGCGGGGGATAGTCCGGCAGCAGTTTGGGTGAGACTGCTGCCGGACTTATTTTAAACCCTCCATCCCGCGCTTTGCTTCTTTCCTCCCCGTTTCTATATTAGTATATGAAGAATCTGAAGTCCCTCCATACGGCTGTGCTTGCCTGGTATGGCCTGAATGCGCGAACATTTCCCTGGCGTCCCTGCTCCGATGCCTATCGCGTGCTCATCTCCGAAATGATGTCGCAGCAGACGCAGATCTCGCGCGTGGTCGCATACTATCACCGGTGGCTTGAAGCCTTTCCGACGATCGAGGCGCTGGCCTCGGCATCGAAGGCCGATGTGCTGCGCGAATGGTCCGGGCTCGGCTACAACAGCCGCGCACTTCGGCTGCATCAGCTCGCGAACATCGTGACAAGCGAACACAAGGGATCTCTGCCGCATACGGTCGAATCGCTTCTGGCCCTGCCGGGCATCGGGCGCTATACGGCGCACGCCGTGGCCTGCGCGGCATATCAGGATGCCGTGCCCGTGGTCGATGTCAATATCCGCCGCGTGCTCACACGCGTCTTTTCTCCTGTCGAAAGACCGGGTGAAATGAAGCCGGAAAAGGAGGCATGGGCGCTCGCACAGTCGGCGCTTCCCGGACACGATGTGTATGAATGGAATCAGGCGCTCATGGATATCGGCGCCACCATCTGCACATCGCGCGCTCCGAAATGTCCGGAGTGCCCCGTCCGCCGCTATTGTCTGAGCGCCGAATCCCCGGTTTTTTCGCTTCCGCCTGTGAAGAAGGGGAAGAAGGCCGCTCACGAACCGCAGTACAACGGCATTCCGCGCCGGCTCTACCGGGGAAAAATCCTGAAGCTGTTGCATGCAGGCGGACTGACCGAAGAGGAGATCGCCTCCAGGCTCGAGGCCGAATTCGGCACGCTCGATCCGGCGTGGATCAGCCATGTGCTCGATGAACTCGTGAAAAGCGACCTCATCGTCCGGCAGGGCAACAGGGTCGCCATTGCGGCATGAACCGATGATGGCGCGCTACCGGCATACGGAGGAACTGAAAGCGCAGCATGCCGCTCTGCTTCCTGAAATCCGCTCGGCGCTCGCGTCGTATCGGGCGGTGCCTGAAGAGAACTATTTCTATGAGCTCTGCTTCTGCCTCATGACGCCGCAATCGAGCGCCGCGCATGCATTCGATGCCCAGCAGAGGCTTGAAGAACTCCGATTCCAGACGACCGATCTCGATCCGGAGCCCATCCTCCGCCGATCTGAATTCTACATCCGCTTTCATAAGACGAAGGCCCGCAGGCTCGTCGCGCTCAAAGCGCTCTTTCCGGAAGTGATGTCCGTTATTGCACGTCCCATGCCGGCAACAGAAAAGCGCGAATGGCTTGTCCGTCATATCAACGGACTTTCCTTTAAGGAAGCGACGCATTTTCTGCGCAATATCGGACGCAATGAAGGCCTGGCGATTCTCGATGTCCACATTCTTCGCCGCCTCCACTATTATGGCGTGATCGATGACATCCCTTCGTCGCTCCCCCCGTCGCGGTACCTGAAGATCGAAGCATTGTTTCAAAAATTTGCCGCCTCGATCGGGATTCCCGTCGACGAGCTCGATCTCGTCTTTTGGAGTGCGGGCACGGGCTTCATCCTCAAGTAACGGGCATCGGCGTCCGATAATATGAGGATGGAAACAGCCTTTGAAAATCGCAAAAAAACAACGTACATTGTCGTGCATGCATTTCAGGCTGTCTCCCGTGATGTATTTTTCTCTGAATGACCGGATTATTGATACACGTGATTTCCTTCGCCCGAACACTGTTACCAGCGTTTATTTTCATCTGCCTCTGCACACACACGATTGCCGCGCAGCCCGCAGGATCGCATTCCCAGCGCTCAACGCTTTCCCTTGCAGCTGCTCCTCAGAGCAGAACGGAGGTGACGACGGTTGTCCACGACCGCATTTCCTATATCGCCATCGATGATCTGGCGCGTGTTGTTTCCGCGCGCACGTTCGCCAATCCCGTTCTGAAGAAAGTCGAACTGATCCTGCCCTCGGTCCGATTCAAATGCACCGCCGAGAGTCCTTTTGTTGTTGTCACGCGCGTACCGGACGGCACACAGTCGGTTGCGCAGCTCATGTCGCCCGTACGGTATTCGAATGGCATCTTCATGGTGCCTGCCTCCGAGTTTCTTTTCCTGTATCAGCTGCACGCGCAACAGAAGATTCTCTTCACGTCACAGGGAGCTGCGGCCGCATCCGAAGCGCCGAAGCCTGCTGTTGTAACACCGAAGCCTGCCGTCGAAACACCGAAAGCGGGATCCGAGATGCCGAAAGAACAATCTTTCACGCCTCAGCAGCAGCTCTCGCTCGGCTCGGCGGACAAGAATACGAAATATTCCATCACCGGCATCGACGTCGAAGAAAAGCGCAACGGATATCTTCTGCGCATTCATGCGTCGGAGCGCCTGCCCGATCCCGAAAAGGTCCTGCAGGGCGGACAGTGGCTCTATCTCACGCTGCCGAAAGCCAAAGGCAACGTGTCGGTCTTGGGCGGCATGTTCTCCTCAGGCATCGTGCGGCGCGTCATTCCGCTGCAGTCGGCCTCGGCGCTGCAGCTGAGCTTCCAGCTGCGCGAGAAAATGGAGTCCGCCGAAATCGTTCCGGATCCCGAGGGCACGGATATCCTTGTGGCGCTGCGCCCGGCGGCAAAGAAACAGGTTGATGCATCGGGGCAGGCAGCGGAAGGAGCGAGCGCGCCGTCGGCGGCCGAGAAAAATGCGGCGCGCCAGAAGAACAAGTGGAAGCTCGATGTGATCGTGCTCGATGCGGGGCACGGCGGACACGATCCGGGCACGATCGGCACCATTGGCACGCATGAAGCCGATGTCACGCTCGGCATCGCGCTCAAGCTCGGGAAGATGATCGAAAAGAACATGCCGGATGTGAAGGTCGTCTACACGCGCAAGACCGACACGTTCGTCGAGCTCTACCGGCGCGGACAGATCGCGAACGAAGCCGGAGGAAAGCTCTTCATCAGCATTCACTGCAATTCGACGCCGAAGAAGGCGACAGCGGCCAACGGCTTCGAGATCTATCTGCTGCGTCCGGGCAAAACCGAAAACGCCATCGAGATCGCCGAGCGCGAAAATGCGGTGGTGCGCCTGGAGAAGGACTATGAGAACCGCTACCAGAAACTGACGGAGGAGAATTTCATCATCCTCACGATGGCGCAGAGCGCGTTCGTCAAGCAGAGCGAGCGCTTCGCCGAACTGCTCGAATCGGAAATGGCAAAGAAGATGGTGTATCAGAGCCGCGGCGTGAAGCAGGCGGGATTCTATGTGCTGGTGGGCGCATCGATGCCGAACATCCTCGTCGAGACGGGATACTTGTCCAACCGCAAGGATGAGACGCTTCTGCGCGGCATGGCGGGCCAGTATCTGGCCGCAGAATCGATCTTCGACGGCCTGAAGAAGTTCAAGGCGGAATACGAAGGGACGTTCAGTCAGTATTAAGACAACCGGCGTAGAAGACGCGCCGGACATACATGCAAAACATCACCTAACCCAACATCTCAATGGACATTTCAACCATCGACCGCCCGGTGCATACGTCGGCATTCCGCGCGCGTCGGGCGCTCAACTGGCTTACGCTCGGCTTCACATACGCCGCCATGTACATGGGCCGCTACAATCTTTCATTCGCGAATAAGGCTCTTTCGGACAAGTACGGATGGGATAAAACGGAAATCGGCGCGATCATCACCACCGCGCTTACGATTTACGGCATCTCGGCGCTCTTCAACGGGCCCATCGCCGACCGCATCGGCGGACGCAAGGCGATGCTCATCGGCGTTTTCGGCGGAGTCGTCTTCAATCTGCTCTTCGGACTCGGCGCCTTCATCGGGTTTCTGGGTACAGGCACGCTTCTGCTTGCATACTTTGCCACCGCATGGGGCTGCAACATGTACTTTCAATCCTATAGCGCCCTTGCCCTGATCAAGGTCAACTCGGGCTGGTTCCATGTGCGCGAGCGGGGCGTCTTCTCGGCGATCTTCGGATCGATGATACAGAGCGGACGCGCGCTCATCTTCGTTATCGGCGGCCTTGCCGTGGCCCTGCTTCCCTGGGAGTGGGTCTTCTTCATTCCGGCCATGATCATGTTCCTGATGGGAGTGCTCACATTCTATTTTGTTCGCGATACGCCGGAGGAAGCAGGCTATCCCGCTTTCGATACGAAGGACGCCTCGAGCGGCGATACCGAGAAGGTGGACATGAAGTACCTCATGAAGAAAGTGTTCACCAATCCCGTGACGCTCACCATCGCCTTGGCCGAATTCTGCACGGGCTTCGTCCGCCACGGATTCGAGCAGTGGTTCCCGCGCTATATGCAGGAGGCGCAGAATCTTCCGCTCGATTCGGCCGTCTTCCAGAAGGGCGCGCTCTCGGTGGTCATCGCCGGCATCGCCGGCGCCTTTGCAGCCGGCACGCTCTCCGACTGGCTCTTCAAGTCGCGCCGCACGCCGGTGGCATTCATCGGCTACATGCTGCAGATCGCATCGCTCGCCGTGGTCTGGATCTCTCCCGGCATCACATGGGTCGTGGTGGCGTTCGTCACGAATTCGTTCGCCATCAGCATGGTGCACTCCATGCTTTCGGGAACCGCATCGATGGATTTCGGAGGAAAGAAAGCCGCCGCCACCGCCACGGGACTCTTCGACGGCATGCAGTATATCGGCGGAGCGGCCGTCGGCGCCGGCATGGGATGGCTCCTGGAGACATTCGGCTGGGGCTCGTGGGGACCGAGCATGATCGGCTTCTCGCTCATCGGCGCGATACTCATGGTGAGACTGTGGAATGCGACGCCGCAACGGGGTTCCGGGCACTGATGCCGGAACGATAGAAAATGCCAAAGGGCCCGCATGGAGTGTGCATCCGTGCGGGCCCTTGGTGTTTTAAAGATGATGAATGCGGATGGCGCGTTATGCCTTCCAGAGCTTTGCGGTGACGCGCTCGAGCTCCGCACCCAGCTGCGCGGAATCGTGCGTCTTTTCGGGCATGTTCTCGAAGACTGCATACGGAATCTTGAATCCCTTCACTTCGATCGTGTTCGGATCCTTTGCCTCGAGGGCTTCCCAGTCGTTCGTCTTGTAGTAGAATTCCATCTTCTCATCCGGCAGCGAATGATAGAGAATCGAATCTTCCTGTCCCGGACGCGCGCGGCGGTGGTTCTTGCGCACCGACTCCTCGTAGGGCACGCGGATGTAGATGAGCTTCACGCGCTTCAGGATGTCTTCATGCAGATACGTGAGCGCTTCGTGAATGCCGTTTTCTCCGCCGCGGGCGAATTCGATCACCGTCGTCTTCGTGTCGTGATAGTTCGGGTCGCGGGCAAGCTTCTTCCGGTACTCGAGGCTGATGCGTTCGATGTAGAGGTTCCAGATGAAGTGGTCGTTGAACCAGTATTTCGTGTCCGTCCACTTGCGCTCCTTGCCGTGCTTCGAAAGGATGTCGTCGGTCTCGAATGTCTCCCACACATAGAGGAAGTCGTCGAGCTCCTCGAATTCGCCGATGTGGAAGCGCTCGAGGCGCTCCTTGGGATCGGTCTTCTTGAGGAAGTCGATGACTTCCGATTTTCCGGCAGCGGGTCGTCCGGTGATGATGAGTATCGGGAAATTGTCGCCCATGTATGCTCCTGAATGAAAAAAATATGTGAATGATGCTACGTTCCTGTGGAGGCCGCTCGCGGCCTTACTGCGCTTCGGTGATGCGGCTCTCGACTTCAGAGCGGATGGTTTTTTCATCCCGCATCTTCTGTTCGACGACTTTATAGAGCGTCTGCGACGTGTATGTCGGCTTCGAGGCTTCGATGCCGAGATAGCGTTTGGCTTCGCTCACCAGATAGTCGTTTGCCGCGGCTTTGTACACTTTCTTGTCCGAAACCGGCGCGCCGTTGACACTCAGCGTCACGATCTCGGGTGTGCCGTCGGCCGCACGCCGGTATGTGCAGCGGATGCCGGATGTCTGTATGGCCGGATGCTTCTCGAGATAGTGGCGGACGATCTGGCGGATCTGTGCGCCGGTCACCGGAAACGTCACGAGCACGTTGCGGAAGGGAAGGACTTCGAAGAGATCCTTCTTCGTGAACGGGCCGGCGGTGATGTTCTTGCGGATGCCGTGCGTGTTCATGAAGGCGATATCGGCATGCGCCGCCTCGCGCTGAGCGTCGGAAATGAAGTTGCCCAAGGCCGATTCGGAGACTGTATTTTTCAGGTCCTCCTTCATCGTGGCGAGCGTTTCGCTGTAATCCCTGTCGATCGCCGTCTTGATCGAGTCGACGAACTGAGAGAGCGGCGTCACGGGCCTGCCGCTCGTGTACCAGAGCTGGAGCAGATTGCCGTCCGATTTCGCGATATGCCCGTCTTCGACGGTGAGATCGAGAATGCCGAGATTTTCGCAGTTGCTGCCTGTCTGGACGATGAGCACGCCGTTGACGCGCTTCGGATGGCGCAGGCGCGTGTGCGAATGTCCGCCGATGATGACATCGAGTCCCTTCACGTTGGCCGCAAGCACCGAATCGTCGTCGACGCCCTGGTGCGTGACCGCTGCGACGACGTCGACGCGGCCTCGGAGTTCGTCGATGTATTTCTGCGCGGTCTGCACAGCCGGCAGCACGTTCATGCCCTTGTAATTGGCCGGGACGATGAGCTGATTGAGCACCATGGTCGTCAGGCCGATCACGCCGACTTTGACGCCGTTGGCTTCGAGTATGACATATGGTTTGTTGTTGGCCGGCACGCCGCCCTGTTCCTTCACAAGATTGGCCGAGACGGTCGGGAATTTCGCGATCGATGTGAGCCGGCGCAGATTGTCCTGGCCGATATCGAAGTCATGGTTGCCCGGGCACCACGCGTCGTATCCGATGCGGTTCATCATTTCAAAGAGCGCGCCGCCGTAGGCGCCCTTGTATGTGTATTCGGTGATGGGATTGCCCGTCATGATATCGCCCGCATCGATCAGGAGCGTTCCTTCTTTCACCTTCCTCAGGCTGTCTACGGCGAAGGAGAGTTCCGTCATCCCGCCCACCAGCGGCTTCGGAGTCTCTTTCACCCAGAAGGCCTCGTGAGGCGTGAAACTCGCGTGGATATCATTGGTATGGAGGATCGTGATGTGCCGGGGTGTTCCGGCTTCGAGCACGAAGCAGAAGGAAAGAAGCAGAGCGGCCGCGAAGGCGGCGAAGCTCCAGGCGCGTCGGGTCATGGCGTCAATCGTCGAAAAATGGGGGAAAACTGCAAATTCAATTATGAGTCAACCATTAATGTACGAACAATGGCGGAAACTTTCCACAACGATTTTTGGTGAAGAAAAGTGAATTTGATATTGAAAAGTGGGAAAATAAATTGTACTATAGACCACATCTCCTCCTGGACTTTTTTACACCGGCAGCGTTCACGCATTTTCAAAACACGTTACGTTTCTGAAAGGATACGCGATGAATTTAACGACGTCATACCTTGGACTCTCTCTAAAGAACCCCATTGTTCCGTCGGCTTCGCCGATGTCGCGCACCATCGGCAGCATCCGCGCGATGGAGGATTATGGAGCATCGGCCATCGTTCTGTATTCGATCTTTGAAGAGCAGATCCGCCATGAAACCAACGAGCTGAACCACTTCCTTTCCCATGGCACCGAAAGCAACGCCGAAGCGCTGTCGTACTTTCCGCAGCAGACGGATTATTATCACGGGCCGGAAGAATACCTCGAGCACATCGCTTCGGCCAAGCGCGCGGTGGAAATTCCGATCATCGCCAGCCTCAACGGCTCGACATCCGGAGGATGGACAGAGTATGCGAAGAAGATGCAGGAAGCCGGCGCCGACGCGATCGAGCTGAACATCTATCACATCGCCACCGACCCGGATGTCTCGGGAAGCGAAGTCGAAGAACAGTACATCGAGATCCTGCAGAATGTCCGCCAGGCGGTGTCCATTCCGATTGCCGTGAAACTCTCGCCGTTTTTCAGCTCCATCGCCTCGATGGCCCGCAAGCTCGACGATGCGGGGGCCAACGGGCTCGTGCTCTTCAACCGGTTTTATCAGCCGGACATCAACCTGGAGTCGCTGCAGGTTGAGCCGGGCGTCACATTGAGCACAAGCGAAGCGCTGCGTCTGCCGCTGCGCTGGGTGGCGATTCTTCACAAGCAGATCAAGGCTGATCTTGCCGCCACGACGGGCATACACACGTCGGAAGACGTGCTGAAAATGGTCATGGCCGGCGCCAATGTGACGATGGTCTGTTCGGCGCTCCTGCGGCACGGACCGCGGCGCATCCGCGAGATTCTCACCGGCATCACGCAATGGATGGTGGATCATGAATATGTCTCGATCGAGCAGATGCGCGGCAGCATGAGCCATAAGTCGGTCGCCGATCCGTCGGCCTTCGAGCGCGCCAATTACATGAAAGCGCTGAATTCCTATATGTAACACACTTATTCACACACTTCTATGGTCAGGGTGACGAAAGAGATCCGATGAGCATCTTCTTCAGCAGGCAGTGCGAGTATGCGCTGCAGTCGGCAATATACATTGCGAAGAAACCTGTTGGCGAATGGACGACGGTCAAGGAACTGACCGGGCATTTGAACGTTCCCTATCACTTCTCCGGAAAAATTCTCCAGAATCTTTCGCGCAAGGGCATTCTCATGTCGATGAAGGGGACGCACGGGGGATTTGCGCTGGCGAAGCCGGCGCGGGACGTGACGCTCCTGGACATCGTCGATGCGATCGATGGTTCGGCATTCCATAAGAACTGCATTCTCGGCTTTCCCAATTGCGGCGACGGGCACGAATGCTCGCTCCACGACCAGTGGGGCATCTTGCGCGAGAAGATCTATCAGATGCTCGTGAAGAAATCGCTCGATGATCTGGCGCGCGACATGAACAAACCGGGATATTCCGTTCTCCCGTGAGCGCCCGAGCGCCGCTCGGCGGTTTCCGAAAAAAATAATGCTTGCATCCGTTTCCGGATTTGTTGTATATTGTAATCAGACAAATAAGTCTGATTTATCACGTTTCTCCGCAACAGGTGTATCGAGATCGATTATGGACGTAATGACTCCCACAACCAAACCCGGGATCCGCGTGAAAAAGCTCGCGCCGGAGCTCCGGAGGCGCCGCATCAATTTTTCGGCCATCCCCGAGCTGCATCTGCGCTTCAAGGCGCGCCTGAAATACGATTCGCAGTTTCAGCGCTCGCTCGTGCAGATCGCCTTTCTGCTGCTTTGCATCTGGATCGGGATCGAGTTCCATTATTTCGTGAAGTGGGGCATGTCGCGCGGCGCCGAAACCTTCATCGAGCGGCCGCCCGGCGTCGAAGGCTTCCTGCCGATCTCGGCACTGATCAGCCTCAAGTACTGGGTCGAAACCGGCATCATCAATTCGGTGCATCCCTCCGGACTCGTGATCTTTCTTGCGATCGTGGCCGGAAGCCTCGCGCTGAAAAAATCGTTCTGCAGCTGGCTCTGTCCCATCGGCACGCTGAGCGAATCGCTCGGCATGCTGGGTAAAAAAATTTTCAAGCGCCACTTCGAGCCGCCGCGCTGGCTCGATTATCCGCTGCGCTCGCTGAAGTATCTGCTCCTCCTGTTTTTCGGCGCCGCGGTCTGGGCGATGAACAGCGAGACGCTCCAGGCCTTCATCTTCAGCCCGTACAACAAGATGGCGGACGTGAAGATGTATTTCTTCTTCGCCGAGATCACCACGGGCTCCATCGTGACAATCCTTGTGCTTATGGGACTTTCGATGGTGATCAGGAATTTCTGGTGCCGCTATCTCTGTCCCTATGGCGCGCTGCTCGGCCTGACAAGCCTTTTGAGTCCGCTCAAGATCCGCCGCAACGCCTCGACGTGCATCGACTGCGAGCTCTGCACGAAAGTCTGTCCCTCGCGCATCAAGGTCCACAAAGTATCGTCGGTCCGGAGCGACGAATGCACCTCATGCCTCCAGTGCGTCGAGATCTGTCCGGTCAAGCAGACGCTTGAAGTGCGCCTGCCCGCAGCGAAGAAGGGCGTGCCGACCTGGGCGCTTGCTGCACTTGTGGCATTCGTGTTCGTCGCCGTGACCGGTCTCGGCATGATGAGCGGTCATTGGAAAAACGGCATGACGGAGAGCGAATATCTGATGCGCTTTCCGAAGATCGATTCGCCGATGTATCAGCATGCGCGCGGTTCGGTCCCCGAGTACGGTCCCAACGACTGACGCACCGACAGACAATGAATGCCGCTCTAGAGCAGGGCGCGTGAAAAAGTCCTTTGACTTTCACGCGCCCTTTTTTTATTTTCGCTCTACCAATCGCCACAACCGGACACCCTCTCATGAGAGCGATTCGAGCGCAGCTGCACCATTTGGTCTCCATCATCATTCCGCCGCCTGCCTGGCGCGTGCCCGTCATTATTGCATCGGCCGTTCTCTTCGGCGCGGGCGCCGTGGTCATGCACGTGGCCAATGCGACATCCTACCTTTCCGATCAACCCGAAGCCTGCATGAACTGCCATGTGATGGCGCCGCAGTACGCCACATGGCAGCGGGGGAGCCATGCGCGCGTCGCGGTCTGCAACGACTGCCACGTGCCCCACGACAATGCCGTCGTCAAGTATGCCTTCAAGGCGATGGACGGGCTCCGTCATTCGGCGATGTTCACATTCCGTCTCGAGCCGCAGGTCATTCATGTGAAGGAGGCCGGGATCGGCGCCATCCAGGGCAACTGCGTGCGCTGCCACAGAAGCGTGCTGCAGAACACCGACATGCTTCTGAAGACCGGCAGCGAGGCGCAGCACGGAGAAGGCCGGCTGTGCTGGGACTGCCACCGCGAGACGCCGCACGGGCGCGTGAACGGACTGGCATCCGTTCCCAATGCGCGCGTTCCGCGACCGAGTTCCGTTATTCCCGAATGGATCAATCGTGTTCTTGAATCTTCATCGAAATAATCAATCGGAAGGAAACTGTGTATGAAGCGAATCATGGATGTCGTTCAGGAAAAGCCGTGGGTGGGATGGCTCCTCTTCGGCGGAACGATGGTCATTGTGTTTCTTGTGGGACTCTTCGGCGCATCGATCATGGAGCGAAGGAATGAATCGGCCGCGGGGCAGTTGCAGATGGTCAGGCCCATTGCCGACTGGGAGCCGCGCAATGAAGTGTGGGGCGAGAATTATCCGCGCGAATTCGAAACCTACAAGGCGACAAGCGACACGGCATTCAGAAGCCGGTACGGCGGATCGGAAATGCGCGACCTATTGAAGGAAAATCCCGAGTCGGTCATCCTCTGGGCGGGCTATGCGTTCTCGCGCGAGTACAATCAGGCCCGCGGCCATTACTATGCGATCCGCGACATCCGCAACACGCTCCGCACCGGCGTGCCGCAGCCGGCCACATGCTGGAGCTGCAAGAGTCCCGATGTGCCCCGGCTCATGAACACGATGGGCGTCGCCGAGTTTTATCATGGCAAATGGGATTCGCTCGGGTCCGAGGTCGTGAACAATATCGGCTGCCAGGACTGTCACGATCCGAAGACGATGAACCTCCGCATCACGCGCCCCGCACTGGCCGAAGCCTTCAAGCGTCAGGGAAAAGACATCACGAAGGCGACGCATCAGGAGATGCGCTCGCTTGTCTGCGCGCAATGCCATGTGGAATATTACTTCAAGGGAGAAGGGAAGTATCTCACCTTCCCGTGGGACAAGGGCTTTTCGGCCGACGACATGGAGGCGTATTATGATTCCGTGGGTCATGTCGACTTCGTCCATGCGCTGAGCCGCACGCCGATACTGAAAGCGCAGCATCCCGACTACGAGCTCTTCCGCACGGGCATTCACGCCGAGCGCGGCGTCTCGTGCGCCGACTGCCACATGCCCTACAAAAGCGAGGGCGGCGTGAAGTTCACCAATCACAAGATACAGAGTCCGCTTGCCGATATGGCCAGTTCCTGCCAGGTCTGCCACCGCGAGACCGAAGCCGCGCTGACGAAGAACGTGTACGACCGGCAGGAGAAGATCCTCGAGCTCCGGCGTCAGGCCGAACGCGGGCTGGCCAAGGCGCACCTGGAGGCCAAGGCCGCATGGGATGCCGGCGCGACCGAGGAGGAAATGAAGCCGGTTCTCACGCTCATCCGCCATGCACAGTGGCGCTGGGACTGGGCGGCCGCCGCCAACGCGCTCGGGTTCCATTCGCCGGTGGAAGCGGCGCGCGTGCTCGGCACGAGCGTGCAGCGCGCCGAAGAGGCGCGGGGAGAGATCGTGCGCGTCTTGGCGCGCCACGGCATCATGCAGGCCGTCAGGCTTCCCGATTATTCGACGAAGGAAAAAGCGCAGGCCCTGATCGGATTGAACATGAAGGACATCATCGCGAAGAAAGACGAATTCAGAAGGACCGTGCTTCCTGAATGGGATAAGAAAGCCGAAGCCCGGCAGGGAAAGCCTGCCTATTGAGAGCCGATGGCGTTTTGAGCAAACCGGAAACGGGGCGGAATGCATATTCCGTCCCGTTTTTTTTTATGCCCGCCCGGAAAGAGCCCATCGCGCCGGCACTGTGTAAATATTGCTTTCCGCAACGCGTCCGATAATTAATTCACACATCCATTGGGGGAAGAATCCGTGAAGAAAAACACTGGATTATTCTATCGCTATTCTCCCTTCCGATTCACGGCAGAATGCCTGCCGAAGACGCATCGCCTTGGGGAAGGCGCATGTAAATATTGCGGAAAAGTCCGCGCCGATTTTTCGATGTGACTCTTCGGGCGGCGGGTTTTCACCGCGCTATGCTGAAAATAGAAACTGAGTTAATTTTCTTCATATTGACAGGGGGATATGATGAAAAAAGTATTCTGTGCAGCAGTGCTTTCACTTCTTGTTTCAACTCTTTCAACAGCCGACACACACACAAGCCGGCAATCGGGAGACTGGGGATCGATCTATACCTGGCAGGGATATACCGTTCCCTCTTCAACCGATCTCGTCGTGATCGCATCGGGCCATACCGTGAGCACCACGACCGGCAGGACGTGCGCGGGCCTGACAATCACCGGCACCTTGTCGTTCAGCGACTATCAGACGATCACCGTCAATGGACCTGTCTCCGGCGCAGGAACCATT
>JBLMZA010000131.1:0-24706 GCA_050258555.1 Acidobacteriota bacterium
CGGCCGCATGGTCCGCATGGAATGTCACGCCGGCGCTCTATGCCGAATACCGGTGCACGGGCGCCGGAGCGCAGACGGCGGGACGTCCCGCATGGGCGTCGCAATTGGCCGATACGGCCGCGGCGAAATACACGCTCTCGAAAATTTTCGCAAAAGCCTCCGCCTCCTCCAGCCTCATTCTTTATGACTGGATGCCTGTGAATGCGACGCCGGCCGACGACATGCCGATGACGACAGAGGTCGGCAGGACCGAAGAAAGCGGGAGCGTCCCTGTGGATTTTTTCTTGGCGCAGAACTTTCCGAATCCGTTCAATCCCTCGACCACGATCCGGTTTGCGTTGCCCATTCGGAGCCGCGTGACGATCGGAATTTTTAACGTGCTGGGGCAGAAGGTGGAAACGCTGGCCGACGGGGAATATCAGCCGGGTATGCATTCGGTCGTCTGGAATGCGAAGGCGGCCTCCGGAATGTATCTCTACCGGCTCACCGCGCTTCCGGTCAACGGCAAGGCTCGCGCGTTCAGCGAGACGCGCAAGCTTCTTCTTCTCCGGTAAGACTGCATTCTTTCTGTGTGGGGCGAAGCGACATGTGGGGCGAAGCCGGAAATGATCCACGCGCAAGCGTGGATGTGGGTTGCTTCGCCCCTTTTTATTCCTCGATGCACAATCTGTACCCGATCCCCGATTCGGTCTGTATCAGTGTCGGATGATTCGGATCGTCTTCGAGTTTTTTGCGGAGCTGTCCGACGTAGACGCGCGAGTACTGGCTTTCCTCCTCGAACTTCGGTCCCCACACCTGCTGAAGAATATACGTATGCGTCAGGACCTTGCCGGCATTGCGGATAAAAAGGGCCAGCAGCGAGAATTCGGTCGGCGTCAGCCGCACGGGAAGTCCGTGCTTCATCACCGTATGTGCATCCAGATCCACCGTGAGCGCTCCGGCGTGGAAGACCGTCTCATGCGAGGCCGTCGCATTGTAGACGCGCAGGGCCGAACGGAGCCGGGCGCGCAGCTCTTCGGCGCGGAAGGGTTTGGTGAGGTAATCGTTTGCCCCGGCATCGAGCGCACGAACGATGTCCTCTTCAGAGGAACGGACGGAAAGAATGATGATGGGATATTTCGCCCACAGCCGAAGTTCCTTCAGCACGATGAGCCCGTCCGTATCCGGAAGCCCGAGATCGAGTATGATGGCATCGAAGCGCTGCGAACGCGCCAGCCGCAGCCCTTCGCCGCCTGTGTCGGCCAATGTGACGCTGCAGCCCGTCGATTCGAGCGTCGAACGCAGGAGCCGCCGCATCTGCTGCTCGTCATCGATGATGAGAATGTCGGGAGTGCTCATAATTCAAGCGATGCCGATGGATGATGAATTTCCGCGGGAATCCGTATGGTGAACACCGCGCCGCCGCCCGGGCGGTTGGCGGCCGTGATCGTTCCATGATGCGCTTCGATGTAGCCCCGCACGATCGAGAGACCGAGTCCCGTGCCGCCTGCCTTGGAGCCGGGCACGCGGAAGAATTTCCTGAACACATCCTTCAGAAGCTCCGGCGGAAAGCCGGGACCGTCGTCGGCCACGACGATTGAAAGCATGCCCCCGGCGCAGGAGGATTCGATCGTGACGGTCGAGCCCTGGGGAGTGTAGACGGCGGCGTTGTGCAGAAGATTCGCCAGCGCCTGTTCCATGAGCCCGAAATCGAGCTTCACCAGCGCCTCATCATCGAGCTTCAGTTCGAGGCGGTGGCCGGCGAGTTCCGCGGCGTTGGCAGCGGCGGCCGCATTGACGATGTCGCGCAGGCTGCACCAGTCGCGCTTCGCGGCGAGCGTGCCCGATTCGAGGCGCGTCATATCGAGCAGATTTTCCACGAGCCGGTTGAGCCGATCGGAGGCCATGCGGATTTCCCGCACATACTCCTTCGAGGCCGCCGGGAGCGCCCCGTCGGTTTCGATCGCCTCGGCGGCATTGATGATCGCCGCAATGGGCGTTCTCAGTTCGTGCGAGATCGAATTGAAGAGCGTCTTATAGAGCCACTCCGACTCCGTGTCGACGATCGTCCGCCTGGCCAGCTCGTCCAGCTGCTCGCGTTCGAGCGCCGAGGCGATCTGCGCGATGAAATTTTCCAAGAGCCGTTCCTGTTCGTCTGTCAGCCTCGCCTCGCTTTTCAGCCGGATGCCGAGCACGCCGAGCGGGTAGCGCGGACCCGAAATCGGATAGTATGTCGCCTGCGCGAAGGGAAGGACGTCGATGAACCGTCCGGCTTTCTTCTCGTTCCAATACACCCAGGATGCCACACTGTATTCCTTCTCGTCGGCCTGCATCGTGCTCGCCGCATGGGGATGCGTGAAGATATCGCCGTCGATCTCGCTCACATAGAGCACGACATCGGCACGGAAGAACGACGCAATATTCGAGACGGCCGTGCGCGCGGCTTCATCGAGTGTTTTGGATTCGATCAGTTCGCGCGTCAGCGTATAGAGCGCCACGGCCCGGTTCTCCCGCGCGCGGATGCGCGCCGTGAGCGTGCCGGTGATGGCGGCGATCGCAAAATACGTGATGAACATCAGGATGTCCTGCGCGCCGCCGATGGCGAACGTGAAATGGGGCGGGATGAAGAAGAAATTCCAGATCAGCGCGCTCAGCGCCGCCGAGGCGAGCACGGGACCGATGTCGAACCTGAGCGAAAGCAGCGCCACCACAAACAGCAGGATGAGCGAGACGGTCTGATAACTCACATTCGTCCGAAACGCGTAGCACAGGACGGACACAAGCACAAGGATGCCCGCCGCCGAAAAATACTCTGTCGCGCGGCTGCGCATGCCGGAAACCATGGATGTCGATGTGTGTGCGTTCATCGTACCCGAATATAATCAATCTTCAGGAAGAATCATCACCCGATCGGCAGATTTTCTATCGCGGCCGGAGCGTGCAGGCCCCGTTCGGCTTCCTGCATGTGCGCCTTGCGCGATCCGCTCCGGCCGGCGGCTTCCGCGCCTTTGCCGAAATATTCCATCACGAAATTGAGGCGCGGAAAATACTTCGGCAGATGCGTCAGGCTGAAGATCATCACGCCGGTGGACAGACGGTCGAGCCACGACGAGGTCGGCCAGCCGATGTGGACCGTGATATGCTTGTGCGGCAGCTCGTATTCGATCGCATAGAGCACTTCGGTGATCGCCTGAAAGAGCGTCTGCCGCTGATAGGCGAACCGGAAATGATTCTCGGCCATCTTCGGCGAGATGCCCTGCCGAGGATGGTACATGCTGATATACACCGAGGACGCGTCGGCGATGGGCTCCATCTGCTCCTTCGGCCGCCGGAAATAAATATGCACATGCTCTTCATCCGATTCCATGAGACGGAAGATCATCTGCAGCGGCGTATCGGTCTGCATGATCTCCTTTTTTTCCGGAGCGCGCTTCTCGGCATACTTCAGCCCCACAAACAGAAAGACGGAAGTCACGACGCTCCACATGAGCGTGCCGTAGGGCTTGTGATAGCCGAGATAGAGGAAACAGCTGAAGAGAATGAGAAAAAGCGCCAGCGTGCCGATGCGCGACGTGGTGTACTCCATCGATTCGTTCGTGCCCTTCGAATACCGGTAGATCAGCAGGCTGCCCATGTTGATGGCGAAGCTCGCCAAGAGCCCGATCGCATACATCTCGGCAAGGATCTTCTGGCTGCCTCCGGTAATGAAAATGATGAACGTGTAGAAGATGGCGCTGCCGATGTGGATGCGGTAGAGCGACTGCCGCTTGTTCGTCTTGATGATCCACTCGAATCCGTAATGGTGCGCCACGCGCTCCATGAGCTCGCTCGAGGCCACATAGGCCGTGTTGACCGCCATCATCAGAAGCACGCTGGCCAGTATGCCGACGATATAGCCGAAGGGAATGCCGCCCACGATCCGCGCAAAGTGCGTGATGAGGTCGGTCTCGTGAAGCGAAAAATTGATGTTCGATGAAAGCACGATCGCGGCGATCGCCGGCGTGAAGAGGCCGACCGTGAGCGCGAGAAATGTGTAGGCCCTCCGGATCTCCTTCCAGGATCGCACGAGGCTGGCCGTCTGCACGACCGACTCGATGCCGGAATAGGCCAGAATGCAGCTTGAGACGCCGACCACGACGAAGAAGTAGCCGTTGAAGAAACCGCCGTGCGTGAGGGTCCGTCCGAGTTCGCTGAAGCTCGAGGCGATCGTCCGCGCCGTCTGCGCGTCGGCATGAAAAATTCCCGATGCGAGAAGATTGATCAGGATCACCGCTGCGGCGATGAAGATGCCGTATGTGAACTTGGCGTTCTCCCTGATGCCGATGATGTTCAGCCCCGCAATGAACCAGATGATTCCCGCCTCGAAAAAGAACTTGCCCGTCTGCGTCATCGGAAAGAAGGCCATGCCGTTTTCGACCGCGCTCACGGTCGAGAGGCTCGCCGTGAGCACATAATCGACGATGATCGATGCGACGGCGATAAACGAAACGGTCGGTCCCAGCACAAGATACGAGAAGGAATAGACGCCGCCGCCTCTGATGCCGTTGACCTCGAGGATCTCGGCGATCTCGATCATGCGCAGCGAGAGAAACCGGATGAGGACCGACGTCAGTATGAGAAATGCGATCGCGTTGTAGCCGATGAACCTGAAGGATTCGCTCGGCGCATAAAAGATCGATGTCAGCTCGTCCATCAGCGTGATGATGCCGATCGCAAGCCAGGTGAGCCACCATCGTCCCTGCGAAAAATAGGCCAGAAGGTTCTTCCGTGTGAGAAGGTAGCCGAAGATCCCCAGCACGAGTATGTTGAGGGCGGCGATGATCAAAAAATGAGCGGAAATCATACGGATTCGTTGTCCATGCTGTTGTCTGATGATGACAGTAATATAGAGAGCCGGAGGGCGATGCGGAATCCGCGCGGTATAAGAATGCGGTGTGAGAGTATAAAGATTCCATAAAAAATTGCGTCGGTTTTTCCCTTTTCCCCTGTCCTGTGCAGCCGCACTTCTTGACATTGGCGGACCTTCTCTCTACATTCCCACTGTCGAGGCTCCGTACGGGTGACATCGAGTCGCACTTTTGAAGGGGGCGCGCCATGAAACGCAACCGTTGTGCCATGATCCTGTCGGCCTGCTGCACCGTCCTGCTGCTTTTCTCCACTCATTCTCCGGCGCAGTGGAAACAGACCGCGGGACCCCGCGGCGGCAATGTGGGTTCAATGATGCAGGCGGGAGGCACACTCTTTCTCGGCACCGAAGGAGGAAGCGTCTTCACATCGACCGACAACGGCGCTGCCTGGAGTCCGGCCGGTGCGGGCTTGCCCACGATGGGGATCGAAGCATTGGCCGCGAGCGGTTCGACGCTTTTTGCCGGCACGGCCTGGCACGGCATCTATCGCTCTACAGACGGCGGAACGACGTGGAATGCCGTCAATGCGGGAATCGCTTCTGCCGATATCGACGATGAACGCGTGTCGGGATTCGCCCTCGACGGCACGACGCTCTATGCCTGCGTCGGCACGATGATCTACCGCTCATCCGATAACGGCGCGCATTGGCAGCCTGCTGCGGCAGGAATTTCACCGAAGAGCTCGCTCGATGCCTTCACCGGCGGCATTTGTGTGCTGGCATCGCGTGTGTTTGCCGGAAGTTTCCGCCGCGGCATCTTCCATTCCGCCGATCACGGGCAGACGTGGCGCCAGTGCAACACAGGGCTCACCGATACGGCAATTGTCGCGCATTCTCTTCTGACCAACGGCACGCATCTTTTTGCGGCCACCGGCGCTTGCGGCATCTTCCACAGCACCGATAGCGGCGCGACATGGACTCCAATCAACGCAGGTCTTCCGTCGCTGACTCCTTCGGCGGTTGCGATCTCCGGCTCGGCCTTGTATGCCGTCTGCCGCGATACGCTCTGCCGCTCCACCGATGCCGGCGCACACTGGACGCGAATAGGCGCCATGCCCGCCAATACCACCCGGTTGTGGAGCTTCGGGTCGTTGATGTTCTGCCGGAGCCGCTCCGGCTTGTATCGCAGCGCCGATAACGGCGCAAGCTGGCTTCACGCCGATGAACACTTGTCTGCGGCGTCCATTTATGCCTTCGCTTCAAGCGGCTCACTCATGGTAGCCGCGACCACGACCGACGATGTCTTCCGTTCGTCCGATCATGGCGTCTCGTGGATTCCCTTGAGCACCGAGCGCGTCAACGGCATGGTCAACGCGCTGGCCTTCTGCGGACCGAACCTCATCGCGGGCGGCACGACGCTCGACGGCGGTATCGATATTTCGACCGATTTCGGCGCGTCGTGGAAACGCGTCACGCCGGGCAATGCCGCGCAGATCGAAGCGCTCTGCGTACGCGACCGGTATGTCTTCGCCGCCGGCAGCGGCATCTGGGTGAGTTCCGATTGCGGCACCACATGGACGCAAAAAAGAATGGGACGCGGCAGCACGTATTTCGGCTCGCTGCTTGTCGTCGATTCCGCCGTCTATGCCGCCGAGATGGGGGGAGACAGCATTTACGTTTCAAGAGATCAGGGAGCGACATGGACAGGACATTCCGGCGGATCGAAGATCAGCCTGAGCTGCCTGTATTTTGACAAGGGAATGTTGTATGCGGGAACGGCGGGGCAGGGCGTCCTCCGCTCAAGCGACGGTCGGACGTGGATGCCGTGGAATACGGGCCTTGCCGATACGATCGTCACCGACCTTGCCTTCGCCAACGGCATGGCATTTGCCGCGACAGAGGATGCCGGCGTCTTCTTCCGGTCCGATACGGGCGCGGCGTGGTCTGCGATCAATAAGGGACTTCTTTCTCCCCATATACGGCGGATCTGCGTGCATGACGGCGATCTCTTTGCCGGCACATACGGAGATGGCGTGTGGAAACGGACGCTCGCCGGGATTTCGGGACTGGAGACTCCGGATGATGCCGTGCCATCGGCATACGGGATCGAACAGAATTTTCCGAATCCGTTTAACCCGGCCACGCTTATCCGCTCTCGGCTGCCTGAAGACAGCCATCTCTCGATAACGGTCTATACTGTGCTGGGGCAGTACGTCGCAACGATCTTCGAAGGATTCAGACAGGCAGGCACGTATGTCGATACATGGCGGAGCGAGGGGGCATCGGGACTCTATTTTTATCGCCTCGATGCATCTCCCGTCGCCTCGCCCGGAAAGCATTTTACGGAAACGAAAAAAATGCTGCTGCTGCGGTGAAAAAGAGTTTAACGGCCGCCTGTCGAAAAATCTTTCTGCAGCTGATGCAGCTTCAGACGCTCGTTGACCAGATCGCGCTTGCGGTCCGATAATGCCTGTTCCTTTTTGGCGGCATCCATCTGCGCCTCGAGCGTTTTCATGATCAGATCGCCCATCAGAAGATTGAGGCTCGATTCCTCGGTTCCCGCCGTCGAGGCGACTGCGACATGCTCGGCGCGCCTCTTGCCCAATTCCTGCTCCAGTTCGAGCGCCATGCGCTGGGAGCCGGCATAATCGAATTGCGCCTGCGCCGCATCGACTTCCGCCTCGCGGACTTTTTTCTGGCTTTTCAGTATGTCGAAGAGTTTTTCGGCGATCTGCATTTCGCCCTTGAGCGCCGCGACTTCCGATTCGCGCTTTGCCTCATCGGCCACATCGATCCGCTTGTCGATCAGATCGATCTCTTTCTGCTTGAGCTCAATCCGGTTGTCGATATAGGAAAGAAGCGTCTGCGCCATCAGACGCCTGGTTTCGGCGATCGCAAGCTCCGCCTTCGCATTGTCGATGCCGAGGGCGATTTCGGTGAG
Source organism: Acidobacteriota bacterium (assembly GCA_050258555.1). Classification (GTDB taxonomy): domain Bacteria; phylum Bacteroidota; class Ignavibacteria; order UBA10030; family UBA8401; genus CAISDA01. The sequence continues at coordinate 7,767 of JBLMZA010000131.1, forward strand.
GGGACGATACGGCACAACGGTGATGAGCGAATCTTTCAGCACGATTTGGGAGGGATTGGCTTCCTGAGCGCGTGCCGCTGCCGCAGGAACGATGAGTATCAGAAGCAAGAGAAGTACCCGTACCGATGGTTTCATAGCTGCACCTCCTTCACACAAACGCCAAAGTTGCAGAAGAATGTGGAGACTGGATGAATCCATGTACATTCATTAAACACGGTGCGACAGTGTTAAGTTCACCCTCAAATACTGGAATGCCTCTTATTGTCGTTCGGGCTTCTTGTCCGCGAAGCCGCCGGCAAAATCCATGGCGCACATGAAGCGGAATTCCTTATGCGGACCGATGGCGGCGCCTGCCGTGCGGAATGCGGGATTCAGAATGTTCTCCCGATGACCGCGCGATGAAACGCCGTCATCGATCAACAGCTGAATCACGATCTCGCGCGGCTCGGCGCTTCCGTAGCTGATGTTTTCGCCGTTGATCCGTTTCCATGCGCCGTAGCGCTCCATGCGCTCGGTCGGATCCGAATGGTCGGAGCCTTTGTGCCCCGTGTCTCCGCTTTTTCCCTGATCCTTCACATGATCGCTTGCGGCGCGCGCAAGCCCGGAAGACCATGAGAGCGCCGGGGCGGGCTTCGCCTTTTTCAACGCTTCCACGCAGTCATCCAGGGCTTCGACGCCTTCTTCGGTCATCAGATTCAGATACGGCGAGAGCTCGTAGGCCTTGCCATGGTATGACGAGCGGCGCGGCCTGATGTATTGCTCGGCATAGGCGCCGGGATCCTTTCTCACCAGATTCATCTCCTCGACCACTTCGCGCGCCATGCGCGAAAAATCGGCGGCGGAATAATTTTTTTCGGAAGCCTGCGGCAGCGTGTGCAGCAGAAGCAATCCGAAGACACACAGAAGCATCATGGATACACCTCGCTCTCATTCTCCACAACGGTTCTCTCCGCCTTTCCGGTTCCCCGGATCACACAGTGCACCAATTTGCCATCAGGCGTGTTATGAAAGGAACCATGAAGGAGGACGTAATGAGACATGCCATGAACGCACGCACACACGCATCCGGCCGCCCCGGACAGAAGACGTCGCAGCTCGAGACCAGTCCGCTGCATCTGCCGGCCCATGCCGCCGCGCTGCCCGTTTTTCCGGTGCGCATTTCGCTCGATCAGCATCACAGCCTGAAAAAGCAGGGACGCCTGCATCCGGGCCTGCCCGCCCATTCGCGGCGCGGGTCCTCGGCCGCACCTTCACTGGCGCCGTCTTCCGTGCGGATCTCCGTGTCGCAGAAGCATCGCGACCATGGGACGCATATTCATCCGGCGCTCTGAGCGCGCCGGTCATCGTCGGAAGAAAGGCTTGACTTCCGGGGAAAATCGGCGTATCATCTGTTGTCTGACATACTGAGGGGGATATTCTGAGCGGGCGGCTTTCTTTTACACACAGGCGGCACACACTGAAAGGAGCTCTCCCATGAAATGGTTCATCACAGCATCGTTCCTTCTGATCGTTTCGTCCGGCGCACTGGCTCAGCACGGTCTTCCGCAGGGCAGCGAGCAGACGCTTGCGCGGATCGAAGCGGCCTTCCAAAAGGGCGATATGCACGATCTCAATCAGTATATGGAGACCACGGTGAAAATGCGGCTCGATGACACGGTCTACACCGCGATCACCGACGTGTACGCGCGGCAGATCCTGAACGACTACCTCCAGGCAAAAAAATCCGTCGAGTTCCGCTTCACGGCGGCGACATCGGACAATTTTCTCATCGAGCGAAGCAGCACCTATTCGCCCGGCGGAAAAACCGAGGATGTCACCGTCCAGAAGCCGGGCGTCCGGCCGGCAACGTGCATCGGAACGGGCATGCTTTCCTTTGAAGGCAACGGAGGCCGTGTGAATGTGCCTGTCAATGTGTGGCTCCATGGTCCGATGATCTATGCGTTGGACATCAGCAAAAATTCCCAGGCGACCGTCTTCTTCGAACACCAGAACAGATGAGTGTGATGAAACACGCTTCCTTCTTTTGTGCATGCATCGCCGGCTGCGCGGCGCTCCTTTTCTCGTCGTGTTCATCGACGGAACCTCTCACGGCGCCCTACCGCGAATACGGATCGTTCGCGCGTCCGATACCGATTCCGGCGCCGGGCCAAGCGCAGCTGGCGCGCTTCAGCGCCGGCGTGCCGGGCGTGCGGGATTCGGTGATCAAAAGCGACTCGAGCGTCGTGCGCGGCTTCACGACGCGCAACCGCGAATTTCTTTCGGACGTGATCACGCCGATCCTTGCGCCGATCGCCGATTCGCTGCGCTCGCAAGCGCCGTCCGACATCATCAATGCGCTCGCGATCTTCGGCCATGAGCTCTTCCGTATGCATCTGGGGAAGGAGTTCTACCGCTGGGGAGGCGACATCAACGACCTGGACGATCCGCAGGAAAAAGGAAGCCGTTATGCATTCGCCTACGGACTCGACTGCTCGGGATTTGTGAATCTTCCCTACGAGCTGGCCCTTCGCTTCGCGCTGATCGATTCGGCCTCCGAAGGCGCGCTCTTTACCGCGCAGGGATTCGCGCGCTACTGCCAATCCAATCACGTGCAGGACAAGGGCAGCCGCACGCCCAATGGCAACCGCTTCCGGCTCGATACGGAGGACTTGTATCGGCTCGGGCGCGAAGTCTTCACGGTCGAACGCGGCGCTTCGCCGAGCGATGAAGAGCTCCGGCGCGCACAGCCGGGCGACATCGTCATCCGCCGCGGGCATGTCGGCATGCTGGTCGAGATCGATCACGATCTGTATTATCTTGAGTCGGGAGGCAGGGTCGTGCCGAAAGTGGGATGGCATCCCTGCCATGCAAAGGAAGCGATCGAAATCTTCGCCAAAGGCGGCGCGCTTTCCATCCGCCGCGCGCTGCCCGACCGGCAACTGGTTTCTTTCACGGCCGAGAGCCGGTAGAATCGGTCTCAATCGTCGTTCATGGCGCCAGGGAGACGCATGAAATCATACATTCTCATGCTGATAACGGCGGCATCTCTTCCGTTGTACGCCGGTCAGTTTTATTACCCGCTTCGCACAGGCACACTCTGGCAATTTCAGGGCCAGCCGCTCGCCGGTTATACTCCGCCTGCTCCGAAAGAAGTGATGGGCGATTCGCTCATGGCGAACGGCCGGCGCTATGCGCTCATCCGTTTCGATGACGGAACGACCATCGACTATCAGCGCACCTCGGGCGATTCCGTTTTTCAATACGACATCCGCGCAGGAAAGGAACTTCTTTTCTTCCGTTTTAATGCCTCGGAAAAAGAGACCATTGCCACGTCGATCAGAGGGCTCGATACGACAGATACAATCCTGATCGATACGGCAGAACAACCGTTCTTCGGACGGACGCGACGCTTCTTCCGCTTTCTTATCGACCGCCGGCATGTCGTTGATGATGAACGCACAATCACTGTTGCAGACAGCTTCGGAGTGATCCGCATCGTGATCGGGTTCGGCTATGTCAGTTCGCTCAGCGGAGCATTCATCGAGGGAACAACCTATGGGCCGATCCGTCTTCCCTCGATGCCATACTATCCATTGCGCATCGGCAACGAATGGATATATAATGCGGACGGGTTGAGCAAAAGGAAAGTCATTGCCGATACGATGTTCGCGAATGGGTATCGGTACAGCGTTCTGGATCATGAAGACCATGTGCGCGGACAATACATCCGTGTCGACTCCCATTTCGTGTATTATTATGATCAATATCAAAACAGAGAATCACCGGTCTTCCAGTTGGATGAGACGGCAATCGGCAAAGTCCGAACGTTTCCGATGTTCAGAAACTTTGACCGGTCATGGATTCTTTCGATCGATACCGTGAGCATGTTCGGCGAACGGACGCGCATCATCCGGTATCGGCTCGATGGAATCATACAACGCGATTATTCTCTTTCCGATAAGTTCGGACTCGTTCAGGCAAAAAGTTACGCGGAACCGCCGGCCCCCTGGCCCGAGTCGGTGGCCGATGCAACGGGCTGCATTATTAATGGTCACCAATATGGAACCATCCTTTCTGTTGCCGGCAGAAAGCCTGAGCAGCCGGAAGGCTGGATGCTGGAACAGAATTACCCCAATCCATTCAATCCGTCGACAACGATCGCATTCACGCTTCCGATACGTTCGTACGTTTCAGTCGTCATCTATGATCTGCAGGGAAAGGTGGCGGTGCGGCTGCTTGAAGAAGAACGGGAGGCCGGACGCCATGCTGTTCAATGGAATGCCGCCCGGTACACAAGCGGTGTCTATTACTGCCGGATGCAGGCCGGCGCCTATTCGGAAACACGAAAGCTCGTTCTTGTGAAGTGATGCTTCGCAGTACCGCGAAGGAGGATGGCCGCCCGACCGGCAACCGGCTTCTGTCGCGGCCGAAGGCCGGTAAGGAAGGCGCTTCAGAAAGAGGTGGATCATGAAGTGCGTGCGGCAAAGACATGCCGCCATGCTCGCCATCGCGCTCATCTGGCTGGGCATGGCGGATGTGTGCAGGGGACAGGAAGCGGCGCCCGCAGCCGGCATACACCGCGTGTTTGAAGGCCGCGTGGAAGGATTCAATGTGTGGATCGTCGACGGCAAGAACGTCCGCGAAACGCTCATCCCCGAATTCCTCTACGGCGGCAACGCTCTCGTCTATCCCGCCATCCCTTCCAACGAAATCTGGATCGATCACGCCATCTCCTGCGAGGAATTCCAGTACACGCTCCGGCACGAACTGCGCGAGCGGCAGCTCATCCTCGAGCATCAGTGGACCTACGGCGCGGCGCACGACAGCGCGCTCATGCTCGAGGACGCGCTGCGCCGAAACGATCTTCGCCTCGCCCGGGAGCACGAGCGCCTTCTGCCGAACGTGGGCTCCTCCGATTTTTACGGCGTGAAAGAGCTGCCCGCACTCGCCGATTCCATCCGGCTCGACGGCTGTTACCGTGTGTATGTCGGACGAAGAGACTCGCTTGAGATCTGGATCGTGGACGGCTCGGCCATCCGGCGCGATATTTATCCGGACTTCGGCCTGAGCGGCAACGATCTGGCCTATCACTTCATTCCCCCGAAAGAAATCTGGCTCGATTCGGACATCTCGTGCGAAGAGATGGAATTTTCGATCCGCTTCGAACTCGCCGAGCGCGCGCTCATTGCCGGCGGACTTGCCTACGACGATGCGTATCAGAAGGCGCTCGACTCGATCCGGCGCGAGCGCCTCGATGCGGCGCGGAAGGTTCTCCATTGAAGTTCCCGCCATTGAAATCTTCGCCGGCATTCTTGCATTAATCGAAACAAGTGACCATATTTCATGATCATTATGCGGAAGAGCCGAAAGACTCCTTCCTTCTCATTCCCCAAACCGATTGCATCCATGCCCACGAAAGTCACACGGAGCGACAGCGTCAAATCGGACGCTGTGCTGAAACGCACGAAAGCCACCAAGCTGGACATCGTGACGCTCGAGAAGGCGCTCAATGCGCAGAAGGCCGACACATGCCGCGATCTTGAACTGCAGGAACAGCGTCTGCAGATGCTCGACGAACGGACCGCATCGGCCGAAGATGTGATCCAGTCGATCAATCATAACATCGGCCAATGCCAGAACGTGATCGTTGCGGTGAAGGAAACGCTCGAGACACATTCGGGCGAACTTTCTGCGGCGCTCAAAGAAGTGGAAGAGCGGCATGAACGGCGCTGCATGGCGATCGACGGAAACGTGCAGGCATTGGGAGAATTGGTGCGCTCGGTCGACGAGAAGCACGCCCTGCAGCACGATGCGGCGCTGGGCCGCCTGCAGCATCTGGAAGAAACCATCCCGCCGCTCGAAGCACGTCTTCCCGTACTGGAAGCGCGGCTCCCCGTGCTCGAAACGCAGCTTCCCGCACTGGAAGCGCGGCTGCCCGTGCTCGAAACGCAGCTTCCCGTACTGCAAGAAAAGCTCTCGGCCGCGGAAGAACAGCTTCCGGTTCTGGGAGAGCAGATCCGCCGCATCGAGAAATCGATCGCGCCCCTGCAGGAACGCCTTCCGCTTCTGGAATCCCGGCTCCAGGCCCTGGAAGGCAGCATGGCATCGATCGAGCAGTTCCAACAGAAGATCAACGCGCGCATCATCAACGTCATGCGCATGTCGATGGGCATCATCGGCGCGCTCGTTGTGACGGCGATCGTCCTTGCGATGATCTTCTTTAAATATTGACATCCGCCGCGACAATACCGAACGCACCGATGACACAGTCCAAATACCCCCGCTATACCGAAGGCAGACTCGATCCCCAATCAGAACTCGTGCTCGATCAGATGGCCGCAGCCAATGCTCCGCCGATGGTCACACTGACGCCGCAGGAAAGCCGCGAGCAGCCCTTTCCTGCAGGATGGCTTGGCACGCCGCGTCAGGATGTCCGGATCGAAAAGACGACGGTGCCCGCCGGCACACACGGCATTCCCATACGCATCTATACGCCGACGGGTGCAGGACCGTTTCCCGTACTGGTCTTTTTCCACGGCGGCGGTTTCGTGGCCGGCGCGTTGAACGACTTCGATCCCTTCTGCACGTTCCTTGCCGAAGACGCCGCATGCATCGTCGTCTCTGTCGACTACCGGCTGGCGCCGGAGCACAAATATCCGGCGGCGGTCGATGATGCAATGGCGGCACTCGACTGGGTCCGCGCGCATGCCGGAGATTTCCATGGCGACCGCACGCGCATCGCCGTGGCCGGAGACAGCGCCGGAGGAAATCTTGCGGCCGTTGTGTCGCTGCGTGCCCGCGAGCACGGCGCGCCTTCGCTCCTGCTCCAGGTGCTCATCTGTCCCTGGGTCGATTCGTCATCCTTCGACACGGATTCCTTCCGGTTTTTCGGCGACGGGTTGTGGCTTTCCAAAGAGGCGATGTGCTGGTACAGGAATCACTATCTTTGTAGTCCTGGACAGGCATTCGATACTCATGTTTCTCCGATTTTGGCCGAAGATCTAAGCGGACTCCCTCCGGCGCTTGTTATTACGGCGGAATTCGACGTGCTGAGAGATCAGGCGGAAGTCTACGCGCGGCGGCTGCAGGCATCCGGCATTCCCGTCACATGCACGCGCTATCCGGGCATGCTGCACGATTTTGCGCTCTATCCCGGCTTGTTCGATCAGGCCTGTGCGGCGATCGGAGAAATCACTGCCGCATTGCGCAGGGCGTTCGCGCGCATATAATCAACCGACGATGTATTTACTTCATCCATTCTTCGGCTTTTTCATCATGAAAACGATCCTCTTCTGCTGTCTTCTGATTGCTTCCCCTGTCTTTGCCCAAGCTTCCGATGCCGGTTATGCGCTTTCATTCAGCGGCAGCGGAACCGATGTGGTAATTCCGCACAACGATAATCTGAATGTGAACAACGTCACGATCGAGCTCTGGATGTATTGGACCGAAACCGATCCGGCGGCGGTCGGCTTTCTGATCGGCAAGGGCTATGAGCAGCTCGAGATCCATACAGGCGGCGGCTCAGGCAGCGGCGGATTGCGCTTCATCCCCACAACAAGCGTGTATTACGACACCGATCCGGGAGCGATCACGCTGAATCAGTGGCACCATGTCGCATTTACCTACGAGCCCGGCGCTCCGCCCGCACACTGCTATATCGACGGCGTCGCCGCGACGGTGCATCGGGGCGGCATGACGGAGACGGATATCGCCATCACCACGACGACCACGAATCTTCATCTGGGACGCCGGAGCGATAACACGTTTTCATACAAGGGAATGATCGATGAAGTACGCATCTGGAATACGACCCGGACGGGTCAGCAGATTGCAGACAACATGTATCAGCAGCTTACCGGAAGCGAGGAGGGACTCGTGGCCTATTACCGGATGACGGACGGTTCGGGAACGACGCTCACCGACAACAGCGGCCACTTGTCGCCGGGCACGCTCGTGGGCGGCGTGCAGTGGATCGCCTCGACGGCGCCATTGCCCGTCGAACTCGTCTCCTTTATGGCCTCGGCTTCTGGGAATGCCGTCACGCTTGCATGGAAGACCGCATCGGAAGTTGACAATTACGGCTTCGAGGTGCAGCGCGAGGAATCAACCGCTTGGAAGACGCTCGGCTTTGTCGCGGGAAAAGGAACGACGAGCGTGCCGCAGACATATGCGTTTACGGACAGGCCGGGCAGTGGAAGATTCCGCTACCGGCTCCGGCAGATAGACCGCGACGGACAGTCGCAGTATTCGCCCGTTGCGCTGGCCGAAGTGCAGGCGCTTCCTCAGGCATTCGCGCTCGAACAGAATTTTCCCAATCCCTTCAACGGATCGACGCGCATCCGCTTTGCGCTTCCCGAAGCAGGCCGCGCGAAGCTGACCATTCATGACGTGCTGGGACGCGTCGCGGCCGTGCTCGTCGACCGTGTGCTGGAAGCGGGAACACATGCCGTCGACTGGGATGCCTCTGGTCTGCCGAGCGGCGTGTATATTTCGACATTGCAGTCCGGACACTCGACCGTCTCGAAATCCTGCATCCTGCAGAAATGATATTCAACGAAGGAGAATGATGTGAACGACGCACAGCATTTATCCGATGTGGGCGAAGAAGAGCTGATCAATCTCTTGGATATCTCGGCGATCAAGCCGCTCATGGATGATTTCCAAAGGCTTACCAATGCCGTTTTTGCCATTCTCGATCTCAAAGGCAATGTGCTCCTGTCGATCGGGTGGCAGGATATCTGCACGAAATTCCACCGTGTGCATCCGGTGACTTCATGCAACTGTACTGAAAGCGACCTGTCACTTGCCCGAAGCGTGAAGGCCGGCGAATACGTCGGCTATCGCTGCCAAAACGGATTGTGGGATGTGGTGACGCCGCTCATCATCGGGGGCAAGCATGTGGGGAATATCTATACGGGGCAGTTCTTCTACGACGACGAGCCGGTAGACGAAGCCGAATTCGAAGCGCGGGCGGAGCGCTACGGATTCGACAAAGGACGCTACATCGACGCCCTGCGCCGCGTTCCCCGCATCAGCCGGGAAGAGAACAAGACGCTGATGGATTTTCTCACGAAGTTCGCGTCGCTCATTTCCCGCATGAGCTACAGCAACATTCAGCTTGCGAAATCGCTCGTTCAGGAAAAGGAGGCCCGGGAAAAACTGCGCGCCAGTGAGGCGCATTTCCGGCTTCTTGCCGATCAGAATCCCATTCCCCTGGCCATCTGCAGCGAACAGGGCGTCATCGTATATGTGAACCAGCGCTTCACGGCCACATTCGGGTACACGAGCGAGGACATACCGACATCGGATGAGTGGTTCCAGCGCGCATATCCCGATGAAGCATACCGGCAGGAATCGGCGCGCCTGTGGTACGAAGCGGTGGAGGAAGCAAAGCGCAAATCGGGCGATATCGGCCGCCATGAGTACCGCGTGACATGCAAGGACGGCACGGCGCGCATTGTGGAAATTTTCGGATCGTTCATCGGCAGCAAGATATTCGTCATCCTCAACGACCTCACGGAGCGCAAGGAGGCCGATGACGCCCGGCGGAATCTCGAATCGCAGCTCATCCGTTCGCAGCGCATGGAAGGCATCGGCACGCTGGCATCGGGGATCGCGCACGACTTCAACAACATCCTCAATATCATACAGGGAAACGCCGGACTGCTCGAGGAGAAACCGGATGCGGCCGAGAAAGTGCGGCAGCGCGCCGCGGCAATCCTGAAGGCAAGCGACCGGGGCGCGCAGCTGGTGAAGCAGCTCCTGACATTCGCGCGCAAATCGGACGCCGAGTTCCGTCCCCTGGATATCAACGATGTGGTGCTCGAAATATCGAAACTGATCGAAGAAACATTCCCGAAAACGATCCGCATACACCTGGCGCTCGATTCGGCGCTGCCGGATATCAGCGCCGATGCCAATCAGATCCATCAGGTGCTCCTGAACCTGAGCGTCAATGCGAGGGATGCCATGCCCTCTGGCGGCGACTTCCGCATCGCCACACGGCTCGTTCCGCGAAACGGCCTGGCTGCGCGGTATCCGGCGGCAAACGCGCCGCAGTATATCGAAGTGCGCGTCTCGGATACCGGTCTGGGAATGGATGAGGAGACGAGGCGGAAAATTTTCGATCCGTTTTTCACGACCAAAGAGATCGGAAAAGGAACGGGCCTGGGACTGGCTGTTGTGGCCGGCATCATCGAACGGCACAATGGAATGATCGATGTCTCCTCGCGCAAGGGCGAAGGCACGGAATTTCTGATCCATCTTCCGGTCTACGAAGGAATGCCGGAGGCGAGGGGCACGCAGTCGGCGCCGCGTCTCGAAGCGATCGCCGGCGGCTCCGAAACCATTTTGCTCATCGAGGATGAGGAGCAATTGCGCGAGATGACCGTCGCCTTTCTCAGATCGAAGGGATATTCGATCATCGACGCCGAAAACGGCGAAGAAGGCGTCGAACTCTATCGCAGGCACGCCGGGGCAATCTCGATCATCTTATCGGACCGCGGTCTTCCGAAAATCAGCGGGGAAGACGTCTACCGGCGCATCAGGCAGGACGGCGCGGATGTTCCGTTCCTCCTTCTGACCGGATTCATCGAGCCGGAAATGAAGACCGGACTCCTGGCCGAAGGAATCCGCTGCATTCTCCAGAAGCCAGTCCGTCCGTCGGAGATTCTTCTGAAAATCCGGGAGATCCTGGACGGCCGCTAAACATACCGTATTTTTCCGCGTCATGCCGCGAGCGATTTCCTGCGCGCAAGCAGCCGCCGGGTGAGCCATGCGCGCACGGGAAGATCGGCAAACGTGAGGCTCGCCAGCGCGATTGCAATCGACGACAGGAGCACCAGCAGTCCGACGGGCCACGCGCTGCCGAGGCTCATCTTCTTGTCGACCACCCACGCGGTAAAAATATAGATCAGCGGATAGTGCGTGATATAGAGGGGATAGGAGATATTCCCCAGGAATCGGCATGCCTTCTGCATGCGCCCTCCCTCGACCGTGCCGCTTGCGCCCATATACACGATCAGGGGGAATAGAACGATGATCGAAACTGAATCATAGAGTCCGTTCATCCACAGATGTTCGCTGCCGCCGACTCTCGGGAATGAGAGAATGGCGATCACCGCGAGGCTGCACCACACGAACGCATTGGGAATACGGCCGGGCCGGAAGAGGCGCGAGAGCAGGAGCCCGGCGAAAAACGGATACATCAGGCGCGTCAGGCCGATGCGGAACTGCGCGGGCTCAAGGGACCAGCCGCCGATCACATCGCCGTTGGGACTGGTGACGGCAAGATGGACGAGTGCGCCGCCTGCAGCGAGCACAAGCACGGCAAGCAGCGTTTTGGAAAACTTGCGTATGAAGAGGGCGTAGAAAAGATTCGCCACGTATTCGAAGAAGAGCGACCATGCCGGCCCGTTGAGCGGATGCATTTCTCCCCAGCCGCGGATATCCATCGACAAGGGCACAGGCAGGAGCGTCCATCCGACGAGCATCACGCCGAGCATCATCCAGACGGGAACAGTGCCGATCTGCGGAAAGAGGATGGGGGAGGCGCTGAAGTAAAAGCCGATCGCGCCGATTGTCATGCCCACGATGATCATGGGATGCAGACGGATGAGCCGGCGCTTGAAAAATTCGCCGATCGTCATCGTCTTCCACCGGTCGTCGTAGGCGTATCCGATCACGAAGCCCGAAAGGAGAAAGAAGAAGTCGACGGCCAGGTATCCGTGGTTGACGATCTGTTTCAGGTGATTGCCTTCCGAAAACGCCTCGAAGAGGTGGAAGACGACCACCATGATGGCCGCGACGCCCCGCAGGCCGTCGAGGATTTCGTAATGGCTTTTGGAATCGGAAAACGCTGCCGTTGTCTGAGAGCTCAGTGATTGCGTGCGCATGATGGTGACAATGAAGGTGGGGCAGGGCGGGCTGCCGGATATTTCGAAAATATTCAATATACGCGATTGGCCGGGCAGTTGCAATTGCGCGGGAGACATGGTGATGTGGTTGATACTTGGTTTTGCATCGGCGGTGTTTTTGGGATTCTATGATGTTGAAAAAAAACGCGGGTTGGACAATAATGCCGTCATTCCCGTCCTGTTCCTGAACACGGTGTTCTGCTCGCTGTTTTTCCTTCCTCTGCTTCTGCTTTCGACTTACGCTCCCGGCGTGCTCGAGGGCACCGTCTTTTTTGTCTCCCCGGTTGATTGGCGCACGCACGCCTTCATCGTGCTCAAGTCCTTCATCGTGCTTGTGTCCTGGGGAACGGCCTATGCGGCCGTGAAGCATCTGCCCATCACGATCACCGGTCCCATCAAATCGATGCAGCCCGCGCTTGTGCTGGTGGGCGCGCTCTTCATCTTTGCCGAACGCCTGAACCACTGGCAGATCTCCGGCATTGCCGTCTCGATTGTCTGCTTCTTTCTGTATTCTCTGGCGGGGAAGAGGGAAGGGATCTCCTTTCTCACGAACCGGTGGATCTGGTGGCTCATCGTTGCCGTTGTGACCGGGGCCGTGAGCGGATTGTATGATAAATTTCTGATGGGCCGTTTCGACCGCATGGCGGTGCAGGTCTGGTATACCATCTATCAGATCGCGATGATGCTGCCGGTGCTCTACTTCGGATGGTACCGGCAGCGGCATCTCTCCACGCCGTACGAGTTCCGATGGTCGATCGTCGGCATTGCGCTTTTTTTATGCCTTTCGGATTTTCTCTATTTTTACGCGCTGAGCATGCCCGGGGCGATGGTCTCCGTCGTTTCCGTCGTGCGGCGCTCGGCCATCGTCGTGTCGTTTCTGGCGGGCGCGTATCTCTTTCGGGACAATAATATCCGGATCAAGTCCATGATCATGCTCGGCGTCCTCATTGGGATGTATTTATTATATCTGGGATCCGCTCATCGGTAGAGAAAAGGAAAACTATTCGCATCCCTTCCGTGTTCTGAAAAGTACGACAGTGGAACCGTGGATGTGCTTTCCGAAACACACTATGGAGGACAGGCATGAGAAAGAGCGCGAAGAAACTCTGGATGGGTCTCGGTATAGCGGCGGCAGCCGCTGCGGCATCGGCATTGCCGTTGGTGGCCGGGCGCAAAGTGTCGATCAAGCGCGAAGCGGAAACGGCGGCGAAAACCGTGAAGCAGGAAGTGAAGAAAGCCGAACGGAAGACGCTCAGCAAAGTCCGGAAAGCGACAGGGGGAAGGAAAAAAGAGGGCGCATCCCGGTCAGAAAGGAAGGTGCACCGTACCAATCCATCGTAGGACCTGGTGCACAGCGTGACCATTTCAACCCGACGCTGCCCGGCGCATATCACCAGCCGCCGGTATGCGACCGGCATCGGTCGGGACGAGGGATTCCTGTTGCCCAATAGGAAGTATTCCCCGCCTTTTTCAGCCATTCGACAATCTCATCACCGCACTCTTCCGCATTGTTTTCCTTCCGATCCGGACAACCTTTTTGCGTCGCTGCCTGTATAGTAGTATATATAAGAATGGATCGCGCAGAAACCTTTATGACAACGTATACCGATGAGGAGCTGATGGCAATGGTGGCGGACAGAAATGCCCGCGCCCTGACGGCCTTATACGACAGATACGGCAAAAGTCTCTATAATTTTATTCTGCGCTACACGAATAACCGTGAAGTCGCCGAGGATCTCCTTCAGGAAACGTTCACGAAGGCCTGGTTTGGATCGCACACGTTCAATCCCGCCAAGGGGACATTCAAGGCATGGATCTTCACCATCGCGATCAACCAGACGCGCAACGAGATGTCGAAGACGCGCTATCGGTATCATCATCTCGAGCTTGAAGAGGACGCAGGCCGTGATGCGGTCCCGGAGGCTCATGCGGCGGAATCGGCATCGCACATGCTTGAACGCGCGGAGTTGAAAGACGCGATCGCCGGGGCGCTCAGCCAGCTCAGTCCCCTCTTGCGAGAGGTTGTCATTCTCAAACACTATCAGAAGTTGAAATTCTCGGAAATCGCGCAGATCTCGAATACTCCCGAAGGAACGCTGAAGGCGCGCCTGCACAACGCATTGAGTCAATTACGAACGATTCTGTACAATGTGGAGCTCTGAAATGTCGTGCATCGATCAACATCAATTGCTGGATTTGTACTTCCATGAAGGGGAGGAAGGCCGGTTGTCGGAATTGAGCGCGCATGCCGCCCGCTGTCCGCAGTGCAGAGCATATCTGGCCTCGGTGAAGCGCACGATGGGGCTGCTTTCCGAACTCGGAGAAGAGGAGCCCGCGGAGCGTGTCATCGGCAGTATCCTTGCGGAAATCTCCGTCGCGCCCGCCGCGCCGGCGATAAGAAAAACCGGCGCCGATGTCGTGCCGATCCTCCAGATCGCATTCGGAGAGATCCTGATCTTCGCGCTCATCTATTTTATCAAGATCCAGATATCCTTCACGTGGTGCTGGGAGGCGCTGGAGAAATACGGTATCGTGCGGTCGATCGGAAGTTTCGGCGTCTCGGTCATCCTCGTGCTGCTGGCGGGATCGTTCATCACGCTGGCCCTGGCGCCGATCCTGCTCATGGAATCGAATCGAACGGTCAACAGTTAATCATCTCATTTTTGCCTGCATGGAGAACATATGAATAAACGCATCCTCATCCGAAAATTTGCGATCCCGGCCGCGGTCACCGCCGTTGCCTCCATCCTCGTTCTGGTGGCGCTCGTTCCGCTCAGCGACGCCCGGTATACCTCCCACAAGAAGGAGTTCAAGGCATATATCGATTCGTTCATGGACCAGAATACGAAATACCTCAAGAGTGTCGCATCGAAAATCACATCGACGCAGCCCGATCCGGTGCTGGTCAGCGAGCTGCAGGCCGAGTATGTGGTGGAACACCAGAAATCGGACCGGCCGAAGAAGTACGTATGGATGACGTCCCTGAATGGAGAATTTGTCTTCGGCGTTCCGGCCGAAGATTTCCAGAAGCTCAACAGCGCCTTCGACAAGTACCAGGAACGGATCAAGGCGGATGAATACTACCGTGACCGGAACGATTTTCTCGGTAAACTGATCGACAAGACAAACGACATCGATTTTACGCAGTTCGACAGGGCGGAACGATCCGAGCGGGGACACTACGAAAATAAATGGCGGTTCTATGAAGGCGACAACTACGAGTCGCTGCTGCAGTCGCCGGTCACCAATTTCGTATCTCCGGTCTACGACCGCGCCGGGAAGCCGATCGGGAGGCTCTACATGAAGGTGGACGATCGGGTCAATGCGGAAAAATATTTGGGCGAGTGGAGATTCGATCAGACGACGATCAATGATACCGTGCGGAAATTCGCCGTCTTTTTCCTTGTCGTCTCGGGGATCTTCCTCTGGTTCCTTCTGCCGACATGGGTGTATGTCGATGCGAAGGAGCGCGACGTTAAAACGCCGGGCGTGTGGGCGTTTCTGACGCTGGCATCATTGATCTTCGGTCTCACGATTTATCTGATCACACGGCCGAACACGCTGAAGACCTTCACGTGTCCCGAGTGCAAGGGCGACCTGAGCGGGGCCAGGGCATACTGTCCTCATTGCGGGTACGACCTGTCGAATACGTATTGCCAGCAGTGCCAGTATCCGATCAATCCCGAATGGAAGTTCTGTCCCGATTGCCGCGCCGAGATCAGGCCGCGGGATGCGAAGCGGAACGAGGTGAACACCGCCGACACATCGGAAACGGTCATGCCAGGCTGAATGCGACAGTGAAGAGTCTATTTTCTCATGAGGGCAGGCGCGCCAGCGTGGATTCGTCCCTTCTGCCGCCGTAGTATTTATCGATCGCGTCGGAAAATCCGGAAGGCGCTCCGAGCGCGCGTTCGAAGAGCGTCATCGATGAGCGGAATTTCAGGTCATCGGGCGAGCCGAAAATCTGGTGCGCCGTCCGTCCTTCAAGCGCGTTGACAACCGCAGTGCATTCCCTGATGCGCGCGCCGAGCACCGGATGGTCGAGATACGCGCGGGCTTCCTCCAGACCCGTGATCGCATAGGTCTGCGCCATGGGACTCGTTCCCAGGCCCGCCACTTGCGGGAAGATGAACCACATCCAATGCGTCTGCTTGCGGCCGGCTTTCAGTTCATCGAGAGCCGCCGCGTAGACACCCTCCTGCGCATTCACAAACCTGTCCAGATTGAAGCGATCGTGTGCATCCGGCATCGTGTGACCTCATCTTTCTTCGAGAGCATTCCGGCCGAGACGTTATCCGGGAATTTCCGGCTCGGCCAATTGTGCGAGAAGCTCCAGCGATTGCTGCCAGCCGACGTAGCATGCCTCGACGGGGATCGCCTCCGGAATGCCTTCCTGCACGATCGTGACATCGGTGCCGAGCGAGACTGCGCGCAGCGTGATCGACGTCCGCATTTCTCCCGGCAGATTGGGATCGTCGAACCGGTCGAGGTAGACGATGCGCTCGTTCGGAACGAGCTCAAGATATTTTCCGCCGAAGGAATGGCTGCTGCCGGTCGAAAAGTTCGTGAACGACATTTTGTATGCGCCGCCCACGCGCGCGTCGATCGTGTGGACGCGGCCCGTGAACCCGTGCGGCGGAAGCCACTTGGCCATTGCATCCGGATCAATGAATGCCCGATAGACGCGTTCGGGTTTCGCGCGAAGCACGCAATGGAGCTGGACGGTATTCGATGCCATGATTACCTCTTGCTGAGTTCTTCGATCAGTGATTTCATTTCCCCGATTTCACGGCGCTGGGCTTCGATGATGCCGTCGGCCAGCTTCCTCACCCTCGGGTCGGCGATCTTCGCCCGCTCGCTTGTCAGGATGGCGATGGAGTGATGCGGGATCATCGCCCTCATGTATGAGACGTCCTCGACGGTGGCCTGGCTGCGGACAAGCCACAACGAAGCGGCAAACACGATGGCGCTGCCGATGTAGATCGCACGGTTCAGCTTTTCATTCGTCAGCATGTGGCGCATGAAGGCCAGCATGATGACGGCCAT
>JBLMZA010000132.1:0-11881 GCA_050258555.1 Acidobacteriota bacterium
CCTGGATGCCGACGGAGGTGACGCCGTCGACGCGGCTCATCTGCGTGAATTCCTTCGAGCCGTCCTGCACTTCGGCGATGTCGGCCAGACGGATGTCGCCGCCCTGCTTCGAGCGGCCGACAGAAAGACCGGCAAGCTGCGAGGTCGAGGAAAACTTTCCGGCCACGCGCACGATGAACTGGTCTGCGCCTTCCTTCACCTTGCCTGTGGGAAAATCGAGATTGGCATTCTTGATCGCCTGCGTCACCTGCAGCACCGAAAGTCCGTAGGAGCGGAGCTTCTGGCCGTCGAGGTTGATCTTGATCTCGCGCTCTTCGCCGCCCGTGAGTGCGACCTGCGCCACACCTTCGAGCTTCGAAAGCCTGGGCTGCACCCGGTCCTTGAGGAACTGGTAGAAGTCGCGCGAGGACATCCGGCTTGTGACGCCGATTCTGAGCACCGGCGTCTCATCCAAGGCGATCTTCGAGATGGTCGGCGCCTTGGCCGATGCCGGAAGCGTCGAGATGATCTCGTTCACCTTGCGCTGGGCATCCTGCAAGACGACGTCGATCTTGGCCGACTGCTGGAATTCCACGATCACAAACGAGACGCCTTCGAACGATGTGGCGCGCACGGTCGAAATCTTGTCGATGCCCGAGACGGCATCCTCGATCTTTTTTGAGATCGACGACTCGACCTCGTAGGGCGATGCGCCGGGATAGATCGTCTGGATCGTGATCACCGGCGGGGTGATCTTCGGCAAGAGTTCGTAATTGAGCTGGGCGTAGCTGAAGAGTCCCAGTACGCCGAGCACCGAAAAGATCACGACGATGAGCGTGGGACGCTTGATGGCAAGTTCTGAAATTGTCATGTAGAGAATACTCCGTTTCCGTTCTTCAAATCACTCTGGTCACGCACACACCGATGCATTATTGGGAGATCACCGTCACCGGCGTATTGTCCTTCAGATTGTTCTGGCCGTTGACGACGATCGTCTCGCCCGCGCGGAGGCCCGAGCCGATCTCGACATTGGTGCCGGCCTGGTTCGTCACGACCACAGGACGAAGCCGTGCGATGTCGTTTTCAACGACATACACCTGCGCATTTTTCACGCTGCCCACGATCGCATCGCGCGGAATGACGATGCCGTGGGCGTCACTGGTGCGGCCGAATTCGACGCGGGCGAACATGCCCGCCTTGAGCGGATGCTCCCGGCTGTTGGCAAGCGTCACTTCCACCGGATAGGTGTGCGCCTCATCGCCCTTGTCGCTGATCGAGGCCACGGTGCCTTCGAAGGCCGTCGCCGGATAAATGTCGGTGAAGACGCGGACTTTGCCGCCGGTCTTGAGCTTGAAGGCATCGGATTCGGCCACATTGATCTTCACTTTGAGCTTCGAGATGTCGACAATATTGGCCACGACCGAGCCCGGCGCGACAGTCGTGCCGACTTCGACGGCGCGCGAGGCGACGACGCCCGCGATCGGCGTCGTGATCTTCGTGTCTCTGTACTGGCGCCGTGCGACGATATACTGCGTCTCGGCCGACTTGAAGGCCAGGCGGCTTGATTCGATCTGCGAATCGGTGATCGTGTGATCCTTATAGAGCGATTCGTAGCGCTCCAGGTCCTTCTTCGCCTTCTGGTAGTTGACTTCGGCCGCATCGAAGGCGGCTTTCTTCAGCTCGTCATCGACCTGGACCAGGACCGATCCGGATTGCTTCACATCGCCCACGTTGGAGAAGACGGCCGTGACGCGGCCCTGTGTTTCGGAGACGACGGCCACATCGCGGTTGGCGGCGATCACGCCGGTCAGGGACACGGTTTCAGAAAGCGTCCGCTCTCCGGCCTTGGCGACCGTCACCGCGTATTTGGTGGAAATGTTGTTGACAACCGAGGCCGTGCTCTGCGCCTTGTTGTGAAGCAGCAGCGCGATGACCGCGGCAAGCACCGCGGCTGTGATGCCGATGACCTTGATTTTTTTCATGACCCTGTTTCCTCGTCTGTGTTCGCTGTATGGATGGTAACAATGAATTGCTGCGATGCGTGTGCATGTGCGCGATGGAGGCCGCGCGCGTGCTTATTCGCCGATCGCTTTTTCCAGCTTCGCCTCGGCCAGTTCGTAATCGACCAGCGACTGCGTGTAATTGATCTTCGATTGAAGGAGCGCCACTTCCGCATCCAACAGATCGGAATTGAGCGAGAGGCCCTTCCTGAATTTTTCGTTCGTGATGCGGTAGTTTTCCTGCGCCTGCTCGACGCCCTGACGGGCCACGGCGATGCGCTCGACGGCCTGCTTCTGCGCCAGATAGGTCTGCGTCACTTCCAGCGTGATGCCGTCCTTCAGCTGTCCGAGCGCGTCGTAGGCCTGCGCCAACTGCGACTGCGCCTGATCGGTCTGATAGGACGTGGCGCCCCAGTTCCAGAGATCGAAGGAGACGGCAAGGCTCACATCCCAGGCATCGGAAAATTTCTGCGTCTGGGGAAAGACGCGCTGATTGGGATTGGCATAGGTGTAATTGCCCACGAGCGCGATCTGCGGATACCAGGAGGAGCGCGCATAGGTGACGCCGGCCTCACCGGCCTGCACGCGCGCCTGCATCGCGGCGATTTCCGGACGGCCGGCGATGGCTTTCTTCACCAGCGGTTCGACCTCCGCGAGGTCTCTCGGCGTCGGATCGATCGGTGAGGCGATCTCGATCTCCGTCGAAAGCGGAAGGCCGATCGTATTATTGAGCGCGATCATCGAGAGCAGCACCGCGTTGCGCGCGTCGATCTGCCGGACCTGCGCATCGCTCAATTGCACCTGCACCTTCAGCACGTCGTTGGTCGTGGCCATGCCCTGCGCCATCAGATTTTCGACATCCTTCACATGGGCGCGCATCTGCTCCACATTCTCGTCGACGACTTTTTTGAATTCCCTCGCCTTGAAGAGCGTCCAGTAGGCGCTCCGGATCGTGAAGGCCAGTTCCTTCTTATCCTTCACGAAGTCCTGCTGCGCGGCTTCAGCCGAATATTCGGCCATATCCCTGGCCGACGAGATCCGGAATCCCGTAAAGAGCGGCTGCTGCAGCGTGGCGCGCGCGCTGTAGGTGTTGACGATCATATCGACCGGCGTCGACGGGTTGGCGACGTGGATCGCGGCAAAGAGCGGATCGAGCGCCTTTCCCACATCGAACGGATCGACCTTGCTCAGACGCGTATAGGCGCCGTTGACTTTGAGCGAGGGCAGCGCATTGGTATTCGTCTCGCTCACTCTGGCATCGGAGGCCTGCACCTTGAGCGCGGAAATGTGAAGCGCCTTGCTGTTTTCATTGCCGATCTCAATTGCCTGATCGATGGTCAGTGACATCTTCTGCTGCGCATCTGCCTGGGCGGCGATCGTGAGCACAAGGGCAGATGCCATTGCCGCGATGATCCGTATCCACTTCATAGTCAATCCTTCATGTTCAATTTTTAAACGAGCGAGGCGGAGAGTTGTTTCAGGACGGCGGAAACTTTTTCGAACTCCGTCGTCTTGTCGAAGAAATAATCCGCGCCGAGTTCCATACAGCGCTTCTTCAGGGGCGGCAGCGCAAAGTTGGTGAGCATGATGACCGTGCAGGCGCTGTGCTCCTTCTTGACCGTCTCGAGTATGTCGATGCCGCATCCTCCCGGCATCTGGATATCGAGCACGAGCGCATCGGGGCGTTCTGTGCGGACGGCTGCGAGCGTCGAATCGACGCTGTCCGATTCGCACGCCACCGCGATGCCGTCCAGGCGCGCAAGCGCGCGGGCGAGCCGGCAGCGGATCACGCTCGAATCATCGGCGATCACCACGCGCAGCACTTTCGACCGGGTATTCATCATAGAAGCGCACATTTCTCTCTGTGATTGTTTCTTCGTTTCCACTGTCAGCATGCTCAAGAAGATACGAAGAACCGCGCGGGCGCTTCAATTGGCAAAAGGCGGATTAGGGAGTAGGCAGGAACAACAGCGCCTGTAGTCTGGGGACTACAGGCGCTGTTTGTTTCAGGCACCGGACTTCTTTTTTTATGAGGCGCGCAGCGCGCTGATGATGTTGAGCCGTGCCGCACGGAAAGAGGGAAGGAATCCGCCCACGAATCCCATCGCAAGGGCGAAGATCATTGTCTGGAACGCGATCGGCACCGAGAGTGCGAAGCCGAAGGCGATCTCGGAGAACGTGCCGAAATTCGTCGTCGAGATCGTGATCATCTGCAAGAGCGAGGCGAGCCCGATGCCGATCAGGCCGCCGAGTCCGCCCAGCAGGAGCGACTCGATGAGGAACGCCGCCAGCACGCTCCGGCGCTGGAAGCCCAGGGCGCGCAGCGTGCCGATCTCGGTCGTGCGGTTGGCCACCGCGGCGTACATCGTGATCATCGCGCCGATCATGGCGCCGAAGCTGAAAATCACCGTCACGACCAGTCCCAGGATCCGGATGAATGTCGCCATCATCTCCGACTGCTCCTCGTAGTAGCGCTTCTCGTTCTTGATCTCCATCTGCTCGAGGCGCGGGTCGGCCTCGAGCTTGTTCCTGAGCGCCGTGAAATCCTCCGGCGTCTTCAGCTTCAGGAGCATCGACGAGTAGACGGGACGATTGAATGCGGACATCATCGGCTCAAGATCGCCCCAGATTTCGGAGGCGAACCCGGTCTTGCCGGCATCGAAGACGCCGACGACCGTCCAAAAGCCGCCGGCGAACTTGATCCGGTCCCCGAGCTGCGCGCCGGCAAAACGCGAGTGCACGGCGTTGCCCACCACGACTTCCGAGAGTCCCGGCGTGAACATGCGTCCTTCAACGAGCTTCACCTGCGGGCGCAGTTCGCTGCCTTTGGATGAAATGCCGCGCACGGTGACATTGCCCATGTCGTGCGTGCCGATCTTCTCAAGGTTGATGATCACCACGAGCTCGTCCGACAGGACAGGCTTGCCGTCGGCGCCCATCGCGATTTCGGGCTGGCTTTCGATGATGGAGGCCGTCTCACGGTCGACGATGCTCATCATTTCGCTCGAGGCGCCCTTGCGCACGACGATCGCATTGTCGTCCGACCCCGTGCTCACAAGCGTCTCCTTCAGGCCGTTGGCGAGCATGAGCACGGCGGCGAACACAAAGACGACGAGCGCCACGCCTCCCACCGTGAGCAAGGTGGTGAGCCGGCGCGTCCAAAGATTTCGAAAACTGTATGTCAGTGGAATTTTCATGGCATGTTCATAAGAAAAAGGTGACGTGCATCGATCGTCGACATGAATGTGTGCGTCTGTTTCCGCACCCGGCCTTATCCGATCTGGCGCAGGCCGTCGACGATCCGGATCCTGACCGAACGCACGGCCGGATAGAGCGCAGCCAAAACGCCCACGAGTATCGAGAATGTGAACGAGAGCGCGATCGTCCCGGGTTCGATGTTGAAGACCGGAAAGAATGTCGACATCGCCTCGGCGAAACCCCGGCAGATCGGGAATGTGAGGATCACGCCGAGCGTGCCGCCGACAAGCGCGATCATGAGCGACTCGCCGAAGACGAGCCCGAAGATGTGCGCCGAGGTGAAGCCGAGCGTCTTCAAGACGGCATACTCGCGGATGCGCTCGCGCGCCGTCATGACGATCGTATTGGCAAGCACCAGAAGGATGATGCCGATGATCACATAGGAGATGATCTGCAGCGACGTGATGATCGTGCCCGAGAGCGAGACGAAATCCTGCTGGAACGCCTTCTCGGTTTCGGTCTTCGTCTCGGCGCGCGAATTGGAAAACATCCGGTCGACCGTCTGCGCAATCTCGGGTGCGTTCGCAGGGTTGTCGATCGTCATCACATACCATCCGATCTCGCCCGCGCGCCCCGGCATCTCGCGGCGCATGCGCTCGTTGATATATTCGTAGTTGAAGAACATCTGCGTCAGGTCGGTCGTCTTGTCCTTCGGCTGATAAATGCCGCGCACCACAAAGTCCCAGCGTCCGGGATAGATATCGCCGTCGATCGTCATGATGTCGCCGAGCTTGAGATTGTACTGCTTGGCAAGCTTCGCTCCGATGACGCACGCATTCCGCTCGCGCTTGAAGGCGGCGAGCTGGTCGGCCGGCAGGAGGAATTCCGGATAGATCTGGAAGATCTTTTCCGGATCGCAGGCCATGCGCGGGAAGAACTGATTCTTGTCGATATAGGTGCCGCCGAACCACGAGAAGTGCGTCACGTTCGTCACGCCGGGCACTTTCGCGATCTGCTCCTCGTAGGTCAGAGGCAGCGGGAAGATGAACGACACCGAATGGCGCGTGATGAGACGGTTCACCGCCGAGGCCTCGACGCCCGCGGACCACGCCGAGACGACCGTGCGCAAGAGCCCGAAGGCCATGACGGCGACGGCGATGCCGAGGATCGTCAGGAACGTGCGCAGCTTGTGCCGCAGCAGGTTCTTGTAGACTAGCTTGAGAACTTTCATATCAGCTCAGTTCTCCTTTTTCAAGATGCTGGATCCGATGGGCGCGCTCGGCCGCATGCGGGTCGTGCGTGACCATGATGATGGTTTTTTTGAATTCGCGGTTGAGCCGCTCGAGCAGGATCAGAATCTCATCGGCCGATTTCTTATCGAGGTCGCCCGTGGGCTCATCGGCCACGATGATCGTCGGATCGGTCACCACCGCGCGCGCAATGGCGACGCGCTGTTCCTGTCCGCCCGAGAGCTGCTTGGGATAGTGATGCATCCGGTCGCCGAGCCCCACCACATTGAGCGCCGTCTCCACATGCTCGCGCTTTTCCTTCTTCGACAGGTGCGTGAGTATGAGCGGCAGTTCCACATTTTCGTAGGCCGTCAGCACCGGCAGCAGATTGTAGAACTGGAAGATGAATCCCACGTTATTGGCCCTCCACTTTGCAAGGGCCGACTCGCCGAGCCTCGTGATGTCCGTGCCCGACACGGTGACCGAGCCGCTTGTGGGCCGGTCGATGCCGGCGATCAGATTCAGCAGCGTCGTCTTGCCCGAGCCCGAGGGTCCCATCAGCGCCAGAAACTCTCCTTCCGGCACGTCGATCGATAACTGCTGAAGAACGGGAATGTCAAAATTGTCACGCTTGTAGATTTTCGTGACATCGCGAACCTGTACGATGGGTTGATTCATAAACGGAGTCTGCTCTCGTTGTATGGATTGATGTGATGAAGAACTGTTCGAACCGGGCGCGATCGCGCCTACTGTTGAAGAAGAAGCGTGGTGCCGTCCGAGATCTTTTCGGAGGGATTCAGGACGACCCTCTCTCCGGCCGTGACACCCTGCTTCACTTCAATGCCTGTACCGAGCGCCATGCCGAGTGTGACGTGGCGTTCTTCCGCCTTCCCGCCGTGCACGACAAAGACCACCTTCTTCCCGCCGCGCTCGACGACGGCCGAGGCCGGCACGGACACTTTGGGCGGTGCGCTTGCGGCCGTCTTCTCCACGGCCTTGCTCAGGAACGTCACCTTGGCCCGCATTTCGGGCAGCACGCGCTCATCGCGCTCGTCGAAGCGCACCTTGGTCAGCACCGTGGCTTTGGCGCGGTCGGCCGTCGGCACGATCTTATGCACCGTGCCCCGGTAGCGCGTCTCCGGAAACGCATCGAGCGTAATCTCGCAGGGCTGATCGGCATGTATCTTTTCGATATTCGACTCGGAGACGTCCGCTTCGACCTCGAGCGACGACATGTCGGCCAAGGTCACCACCGCGCCGCGCGAACCGGCCGATGCGCCGAAGGGCGAGATCACCTCTCCGACATCGGCGCTCTTGGTGAGCACCGTGCCGTCGAAGGGGGCGCGGATATTCGTGTTCTCGACGCTCACTTCGGCCGCGCGGACGTTCGCCTCGGCGGCCTTCACGCCGGCCGCGGCCGATGCCACGCCGGCAAGTGCGCGCTTGAGGCGCGCCGAGGCCGCATCGTATTCGGCCTGCGAGATGGCCTTCGTTGTGATGAGCGTTTTCTGGCGCTCGAACGTCACGCGCGCATCCTCCAGTTCCGCATTCGCCTGGTCGACGGCCGCCCGCGTGACACCAAGATTAGCCTGGGCCTGATGCAGCGCCGCCTCCACGTCGCTTGATTCGATGCGGCCGATGATGCTTCCTTTTTTCACGCGGTCGCCTTCGATCACGCCGAGATAGACCAGGCGTCCGGTGCCTTTCGAGGCCACGGCCGCTTTGCGCTGCGCGACGATATAGCCGCTGGCTGTCAGGACGCCGTTTGCCTGCGAGGGATACGCCATCGAGACGAGTCCCGTCTCGACTTCAACCCCCTTTGAACCGGTAAAGAGCGTGTAGAGCGCGGCCATCGCGATCACCGCCGCAACGGCGCCGGTCAGATAGAAGTATTTTTTCGGCACGCCGGAGGATCCGGTTTCGTGCTGCGAGCTGCCGCGTTTGATGCGGAGCGATGAAAGATCTGCGTGTTGATTGTCGAATGCCATAAATGTATGTGCGCGCGTGCGTTTTTGTTCACTGATGAACAGCAAAAATCCATTGAATGTTCACGGAGTATGCGGAAATTTTCGCCGATGGTTTCCGGCTTTTCGGCGCATAGCACTGCCTTATCCCGCCAGAGACGACGGGCGGCTTACGCTTCCCGCGTCAAGTGTTCGATGCTCGATCGATGAGCCGGATACCGGCGGATGAGCTCTGCCCGGACACCCAGCTCGAAATCGGCGAAATCGAATCCCGGCGCCACCACGCAGCTGATGAGAGCATAGGAGTCGGGCGCATCGACCTCTGCGCCGAACCAGCTTTCGGCCGGCACCGCGAATTGCAGCACCTCATCTTTTGCCGGATCGGATCCGAGCCTCTGCTGCGTGAGCGCTCCGGTGCGCGCGTCGATGATCGAGATGGTGAGCGGACTTCCGGCATGAAAATACCACAGCTCGTCCGAGCGAAGGCGGTGATAGCGCGAGCATTCGCCGCTTTTCAGGAGAAAATAGATCGATGTCACATAAGCGCGTTGCCTGCCGCCGTACTGCGCAGGCAGCGCGCCGCCCTCGATCGCGCCCGATGAGCGGAAGATCTCGCGGTAATATCCGCCTTCCGGATGAGGAATGAGCGAGAGCCGCTCGATCCATTCATCGGCAGTGTGAGGCGGCGTATTCAGTGAATGCGTCATCGTTGTATGCGTTCCCAATGTGTACCCTCCCGTGCGTGCGCCGCCCCCATGCGCGCGCAGCCTATAGTGCGGGCTCCTGCTGGCTGATGCAGTGCAGCGTGCCCAGACCCCAGACCAGATCGACGCAGTCGATGCCGATCACTTCGCGGCCGGGAAACTCCCGCTCGAGGATCGAGAGCGCGCGCCGGTCATTCGGATGATTGAATGTCGGCACGATCACAAACCCGTTGCCGATCAGGAAGTTCGCATAGCTGGCCGGCAGCCGCTGTCCCTCATATTCGACGACGCCCGGCATGGGCAGTTCCACAATGCGGAAGGGACGGTTGTCCTGGTCTGTGAGCGTCTGGAGGATTTTTTTATTTTCCTGCAGCACAGCGTAGTTTTCATCGGAAGGATCTTCTTCCACCACCGTCACGATCGTCCCGGCACTGACAAAGCGCGACAAATCATCGACGTGCCCGTCCGTGTCGTCGCCGGCGATGCCGTCTTCAAGCCACAGGATTTTTTCCTGGCCGTAATACTCGCAGAGGTAGTGTTCAATCTCCGCCTGGCTCAGGTGCGGATTGCGGTTTTCATTTAAAAGGCAGGCCTTGGTCGTCAAGAGACATCCTTTGCCGTTCACATCGATCGCGCCGCCTTCCATGACGATGTGGGGATAGAAGACAGGCAGGCCCCGGGCCTCGGCGATGCGCGTCGGCACGACATCATCCAAATCGAACGGCGGATATTTCCCGCCCCAGGCATTGTAGCCCCAGTCGACGACGGCCAGCGGCTCATCGGCATTGGGATTGACGACAAAGGCCGGACCGTGATCCCGGCACCAGGCGTCGTTCGTCGGAATCCTGTAGAGCGTGAAGCGCGACGGATCGACTCCGGCCGCGCGCAGACGGCGCATCACATCTTCTTCCATCGCCTCATCGACGACGTTGATATTCACATGCTGGAACCGCGCGATCGTTTTCACGATACCCGTATAGACATCGGGAATGGGCTCGAATTTCCCGGGCCATGATGCTTCCTTATGCGCCCAGGAAAGCCACGTCGCACGCTGCTGCTCCCACTCGGCCGGGAAACGATACCCCAGTGCTTTTGGTGTTGGACTGCTCACAAACGCTCACTTTCAAGTAATGGATGGAAAAATTTAGCAGATAAAATACGAAAATTATCACTCTTTCACAAAGTGCAGCAGGAATGGAATTTTCTTTCATCTCACAGGAAAAGTCTTTATCTTCTGCGAACCATATCGCACATCACACACGGCAGATCGGTTCGTTCAATCGTCATCCCGCACAACACACACATCCACACACAAACAGGCTCGCGATTCGTATGCAGAATGCAGAACAATTGTTGCAGTCACTGAGTGACTTGGTCTGGGGAACACCGCTTCTTGTGCTGTTATTCGGCACGCATCTTTTTCTCACATTCCGGCTCCGCTTCATACAGCGCTATATCGGCAAGGCCATCAAAATTTCGCTTGAGCGATCGAGCGAGGGCCAAGGCGACGTGAGCCAGTTCGGCGCGCTCACCACCGCGCTGGCCGCCACGATCGGCACCGGCAACATCGTCGGCGTGGCAACGGCGATCGTCTCGGGCGGGCCGGGCGCCGTGCTCTGGATGTGGCTCACCGGCGTCTTCGGCATCGCCACCAAATACGCCGAGGCGCTTCTCTCCGTGAAGTACCGCATCGTGAGCGAAAACGGCATGATGGCCGGCGGACCGATGTATGTGCTGGAGCGGGGACTCAAACAGAAATGGCTCGGGGTGATCTTTGCGGGATTGACCGCCGTGGCCGCGTTCGGCATCGGCAACATGGTGCAGGCCAATTCGATCTCGATGATGGTGCGCGAGAATTTCCACATCGATCCCTGGATCACCGGCATCATCATGACCGTCTTCACCGCCGTGGTGATTCTGGGCGGAATCAAATCGATCGCCACCGTCTGCGAAAAACTCGTTCCCTTCATGGCGATCTTCTACATCGCCGGATGCCTCTATATATTGATCATCAATATCGGCTCGCTGCCCTCGACATTCTCGCTCATCTTCTCGAGCGCCTTCTCGGGCCATGCCGTGCTCGGCGGATTCATGGGCGCGGGCATGAAGGAAGCGGTCCGCTACGGCGTGGCGCGCGGACTCTTCTCGAACGAATCGGGACTGGGAAGCGCGCCGATTGTGGCGGCCGCGGCGCAGACGAAAAATCCCGTGCGCCAGGCGCTCGTCTCCTCGACGGGCACATTCTGGGATACGGTCGTGGTCTGCGCGATGACGGGACTCGTGCTCGTGAATTCCGGGCACTGGACACAGGGGCTCAAAGGCGCCGCATTGACCAGCGCGGCCTTCGAGGCGATTCCGATTGTCGGTCCTCTCGTGCTGACCGTTGGTCTTCTGACATT
The DNA here is from genome assembly GCA_050258555.1 of Acidobacteriota bacterium. Lineage (GTDB taxonomy): Bacteria > Bacteroidota > Ignavibacteria > UBA10030 > UBA8401 > CAISDA01. The sequence continues at coordinate 11,474 of JBLMZA010000132.1, forward strand.
CGTTTTTTCAACGATCCTCGGCTGGTCCTATTACGGAGAGAAGGCGGCCGAATATCTCTTCGGCACGAAGATCGTCATGCCCTACCGGTGGATGTGGGTCGGAGCGGTGATGATCGGCTCGGTGCTCTCGCTTCCGATTGTCTGGTCGTTTGCCGACATCGCCAACGGCCTCATGGCCATCCCGAATCTCGTCTCGCTCCTGGCGCTCCACCGGATCATCCTCGGCGAAACGAAGACGTACTTGTGGGACGACCGTCTCGACCAATAGCGTCTTTGCAGCGTCTTCCCTGTAGAGTAGGACATAAGCGTAGTAGTGTACAGGTCCAGTGAGTCCTCGGGCCGTTTCTCTCCTTTCGGACGAGTGTCCCGCTCAAGCAGACCAACACGCTATTTCTTATGAACCCTCGT
>JBLMZA010000133.1:0-14299 GCA_050258555.1 Acidobacteriota bacterium
GATATTTTCTATCCCCTCGGCTTTGATCATCTGCAGCGCCGCATCCACTCCGATCACGAGGCTCACCGCGGGCGTCCACGGCGTGTCGTTCGACTGCCAGGACTTCAGCGCCTTTTTCAGATCGAAATAGAATTTCGGCAGCGTCGAGGAATCCATCTTCTCGATGGCGCGCTTCGAAAGCGCGATGAAGGCAAGACCCGGCGGAATCATCAGTCCCTTTTGCGAGCCCGTGACACACACGTCGATGCCCCATTCGTCGAATTTCATCTCATGCGCTCCCACGGCCGTGATGCCGTCCACGCACACGAGCGCGTTCGAGTTTTCACGGATCACCTTCGCCAGTTCCTTCACGTCGCTGGCCGTGCCGGTCGAAGTTTCCGAATGGACGATGTAGACCGCCTTCGCTTCCGGATGGGCCTTGAGCGCTTCGGTCACCTGGGCGGGCGTGGCCGCCTTGCCCCATTCGATCTTCAATTCGACCACGTTAAGTCCGTAGGCCTTGGGCATCTTCACCCAGCGCTCGCCGAATTTTCCGCCGTTGCAGGTGATGATCGTATCGCCGGGGGAAAACAGGCTCACGAACGACGATTCGACGCCGCCCGTGCCGGAGCTCGTGAGCACGATCACCGGCTGCTGCGTCTGGAACAGGTACTGCAGGTTCTGATGCACGCGCGTCAGGATCTCGCCGAATTCCGGATTGCGGTGATGGATGATCGGTTCTGCCATCTTGAGCATCACGGTTTCGGGCACGGGGGTCGGTCCGGGTGTAAAGAGTCTCTTTTTCATAGTGTGTTGTCCTTCATGATGACATGCACGAATGGTTTAATGGAACAATGAGGTGGAATGGAAAGATACAAGAAATGCAGGAGAGATACAAGATGCGAAAAAAGGGTTTCACCGCTGAATTGCGGCAAAACCCTTTCGATTGACAGACAGGGCGAGGCGGAAACGCCGTTGCCTGCTTCAGGCCACGGCGGTGACCAGATGCTTCTGGTCCTTGCGGCTGATGTGGTCCTCGATCGCCTTCAGGAGTTCCTGACGTCCGTCGCCGTTGACGGCCGAGAAGGGATGGATGCCCGAGAGGTATTTGTATTTCGAAAGCAGCGAGGTCACTTCGTTCGTCTGCGCCAGAAGCTTGCCATGGGGCAGCTTGTCGGCCTTGGTCAGAACGACGACGAACGGAACCTTGAAGAAATCGAGCCAGCCGATCATCGTCATATCGAGCTCGGTCGGACCCAACCGGGCATCGACGATCTGGACGGCGAGCGCGATCTGCTTGCGGTTATGGAAGAATTCCTCGATCAGTGCGGTCCATCCGGCCTTCACATGCTCGGCCACTTTGGCGTAGCCGTAGCCCGGCAGGTCGACGAAATACAGTTCTTTGTTGATCAGGTAGTAGTTCAACTCGCGCGTCTTGCCGGGAGTGGCCGACACGCGCGCGATGGATTTGCGGTTGCAGAGTTTGTTCAACAAGGACGATTTGCCGACATTCGACCGGCCGATGAAGACAATTTCGGGGAGATTGTTTTTCGGCAGCTGTTTTAAGTTGGCGACACCGACGACAAAATCAATAGATGTTATTTTCATACTCTAAGCAGATTGTTGCGGAACCACAAACGGTGCGAGTATTGAAGCGGATCGGGAGACGGAACCTGGAAAAAGAAACGACAAAGGATAGCGCGAGGCTATCCTTTGTGCGTTCGCTTCACATCTTCATCAGGCTTTCGCTTCGGCTTCAGCGGCTTCGGTCACCTGCGTTGCAGCGGCGGTTTCCGACTTCTTCTTCTGATTGACGCGGGCGCGGCGGTCGCGTTTCGGCTTGGCCGGGGCTTTCGTCTCTTCCTGTCCGACGTTGTAGTCGACCAGTTCGAGCATCGCCACCTGGGCTCCGTCGCCCAGACGCTGTCCGAGCTTTACGACGCGCGTGTAGCCTCCCGGACGGTTGGCGACCTTCAGTGCGATTTCGCCGAAGAGGGACTTCACCACTTCCTTGTCGTGAATGAACTTCGCCACTTCGCGGCGGGCATGCACGTTCTTTGCGCCTTCGGTTTCGTTGGCGACAGCGTTCTTGGCGCGCGTGATGATCTTCTCGACGACCATGCGCGTTTCCTTGGCCTTCGCCAGCGTCGTGCGGATTCGCTTGTGGCGCAGCACCGACGTGCAGAGTGCGCTTAAGGTTGCTTTGCGGTGGCTTGCCGTGCGTTTGAGTTTTCGTCCTGCTCTACCGTGTATCATTTAAAAAGTCCCTTTGTTAATCACTGTCTTTCAGATATTTGTCCACATCCATGCCGAAGACGAGTCCGTGCTCTTCGACGATCGCGGAGAGTTCCGCGAGCGATTTGCGGCCGAAGTTCCTGAACTTCAGGAGTTCGCCTTCGTCCTTGCGCACCAGGTCCGCAATCGTGCGGATGTCGGCGGCGCGCAGGCAGTTGTGCGAGCGCACGGACAGTTCGAGATCGTCGACGTTCGTCTTGAGGATCTTGCGGATGCGTGTGAATTCGGCGTCCTGTTCCACTTCCTCCTTATCGGCTTCGGGTTCCGCATCGAAGTTGATGAAGAGCTGGATGTGGTCGCGCAGGATCTTGCCGGCATAGGTGACGGCTTCCTGGGGCGTGATCGATCCGTCGGTTTCGATTTCCAGGCTCAGCTTTTCGTAGTCGGTCTGCTGGCCCACGCGCGTCGTCTCGACCGTGTAGCGGACGTTGACGATGGGCGTGAAAATCGAGTCGATGGCGACCGTGCCCAGGGGCTGATCGGGCGTCTTGTTTTCTTCGCTCGTGACGTAGCCCTTGCCGCGGCCGATGCGGAGTTCCATATCGAAGTCGGCATCCTTGTTCAAGGTCACGATGTGGTGATCCGGGTTGAGGATCTCGACGTCCGGGTTGGCCGCCTGGATGTCGCCGGCGGTGAACTTGCCCGGTCCCTTGAGGTGCACCGTCGCCTTGCCCACCTTCTTGTTGGTGGCCTTCAGGCGCACTTCCTTCAGGTTCAACACCATGTCCGAGACATCTTCGACGATGCCGGCCAGGGTGGAAAACTCATGGACCACGCCGTCGACCTTAATCGCCGTGATGGCATAGCCCGGAAGCGACGAGAGCAGGACGCGCCGGAACGCGTTGCCGATCGTCACGCCGAAGCCCTTTTCCAGCGGTTGGACGATGAATCTGCCGAAGCGGCCCGTGCTGGAGGTATCTTCCAGCACGATGCCTTCGGGCATTTGAAAATTTACTGTGCTCATGAACGAGTCTCGCTTTCAGATTAAGAACAATTGAGGGTCGCTTACTTGGAGTACAATTCGACGACTAACTGTTCGTTTGCAGGCAGCGGAATGTCGGCACGCTCCGGGATCTGCAAAAACGTTCCCGACATGTTGGCTTTGTCCAGACTCAGCCATGCGAGCATCGTGCCGTCTTTCATGCGTTTCATCGAGCCGTGAATAATCTCGAGCTTCTTGCTCTTTTCCTTCACGCGGATCACATCGCCTGCATCGAGCAGGTAGGACGGGATATTGACCTCTTTACCGTTGATGGTAAAGTGACCGTGGAGGATGAGCTGTCGTGCCGTTCTCCGCGACGGGGCGAAGCCCAGGCGGTAGATCACGTTATCGAAACGGCGTTCGAGCAGTTTCACCAGTGCGTCGGCGGTTTTGCCCGTCGTGCGCAAGGCTTTTTCGAAGTAGTTGCGGAACTGTGTTTCCAAAATGCCGTAGAGACGGCGGATCTTCTGCTTTTCGCGCAGCTGAACACCGTATTCCGAGATCTTGGCGCGGCGCGACTGTCCGTGCTGTCCCGGCGGGAAATTACGGCGTTCCACCGGGCATTTGTCTGTGAAGCACTTTGCGCCTTTCAAGAACAGCTTCTGCTTCTCGCGTCGGCACAGTTTGCAACTGGCATCTATGTATCTTGCCATGCGTTCTCTTTTCCTTTACCGTGAAAATATGGATTTTTATTTCTTCTTACACTCTTCGACGTTTGGGCGGACGGCATCCGTTGTGCGGAATCGGCGTCACGTCGCGGATCACGGTGACTTCCAATCCGGCGGTCTGCAGCGCGCGGATCGCGGCTTCGCGTCCCGAGCCCGGACCCTTCACAAAGACTTCCACTTTGCGAAGACCGACATCGTGCGCCTCTTTTGCCGCCGCATCGGCCGAGACTTGCGCGGCGAAGGGTGTGTTCTTGCGCGACCCCTTGAATCCGTTCTTGCCGGCGGAGCTCCATGCGATGGCGTTGCCGTAGGAATCGGTGATGGTCACGATCACATTGTTGAACGTGGCCTTGATGAAGGCCTTTCCGTTCACGTCAACGTGAATTTTCTTTTTCTTTTTAGCCGCGGTACTGCTTGCTTGCGCTTTAGCCACGTGTGTTCCTTTCAAACGAGATTATTTCTTAGCTGCTACTTTTTTCTTCCCTGCCACTGTCTTGCGTTTGCCCTTACGCGTGCGGGAGTTTGTGCGCGTGCGCTGTCCGCGCACCGGCAATCCTTTGCGATGGCGTAAGCCGCGATACGATCCGATGTCCATCAGACGCTTGATGTTCATCTGCATTTCGGCGCGCATGGCTCCTTCGGTCTTGTAGTCCGTCTGGATGATCGTGCGGATCTTGTTGACCTCATCGTCGGTCAAATCGCCGATGCGCTTGTTGACGTCGATCCCGAGCTTCGCCAGGATCTCCTGTGCCGTCGACTTGCCGATACCGTAGATGTATGTCAAGCCGATTTCGGATCGTTTGTTTTTCGGTAAATCTACACCAGCAATACGAGCCACTGATTACTCTCCTAAAAAAATCGTGTACAGCAATAGTTGTTTGTTATGCTTAGCCTTGCCGCTGCTTGTGCTTGGGGTTTTTGCAGATCACTTTCACGACGCCTTTGCGGCGGATGATCTTGCAGTTATCGCACAACTTTTTGACCGATGCTCGGACTTTCATAATCTTTCATTCCTTCAATATCGCCGCACCACTGCGCGCGCTTATTTATAACGGTATGTGATTCTGCCTTTTGTCAAATCGTACGGCGAGAGTTCAACGGTGACCTTGTCGCCGACAAGAATTTTTATAAAATGCATACGCATCTTGCCGGAGATGTGGGCGAGGATCTCATGACCGTTGTCCAGCTTCACGCGGAAGTAGGCATTGGGCAGCGTGTCTGTAATCGTCCCGTCGACTTTGATTGCGTCTGTTTTCGCCATTTATAAACGTTCTCTCGAAACCTGTGTGGTTAAAATTTCCGCTTTCTGTTTCCGCACGACAACCGTGTGCTCGAAATGCGCCGACGGTTCTCCGTCCAATGTCAGGATCGTCCATCCGTCGTGCGCCGTGCGCACCTTGTGTGTGCCCATATTCACCATCGGTTCGATCGCAATGGTCATTCCCTCCACGAGCTTCGCGCCGGATTTCCGGTGCCCGAAGTTCGGCACGTTCGGCGACTCGTGCAGCTCGCGTCCGACGCCGTGTCCGCAGAGTTCGCGGACCACCGAAAATCCCGCCTCCTCCACATGACGCTGGACGGCAAAGCCGATATCCCCCACTCTGTTGCCTTCGACTGCCTGCGCGATGGCCTTCTCGAGCGATTCGCGCGTCACGCGCATGAGCCGCTCTTTTTCGGGAGAGACGATTCCCACCGGGAATGTCCAGGCCCCGTCGCCCACGAATCCGTTTTTCTTCACCCCCACGTCGATCGAGACGATCTCCCCATCCTTCAATATACGAAATCCCGGGAGTCCATGCACTACTTCATTGTCAATTGAGACACATAAAGTTGCCGGGAAGAGATTGTCGGGTTCGTACCCGTAGCCCTTGAACACCGGGATGCCGCCGCGGCTTCTGATGAAATCCTCGGCCAGCGCATCGAGCATGCCCGTGGTGACGCCGGGCCGGACGGCGCGTCCGACGAGTTCCAGGACCTCCGCGACGATCCGGTTCGGTTCGCGCATGAGTTCGAGTTCAGCTTCGGATTTGATCGTCGGTGCACCCATTCATTCTCTTTCGAAGGCCGGCATGGGACGCGCTTAGCGTCCGATGCGGCCCTTGATCTTGCCGCTCTTCATGAAGCCGTCGTAGTGGCGCATGAGCAGATGCGATTCGATCTGCTGCAGCGTATCGAGCGCCACGCCCACGATGATCAGAAGGCTTGTTCCGCCGAAGAACGAGGCGAAGCTCGATGTCACGCCCAGCCGCACCATGAACGTGGGCAGGATGGCGATGATGGCCAGGAAAATCGAGCCCGGCAGCGTGATCTTCGTCAGGATATTGTCGATGAAATCGGCGGTGTTCTTGCCCGGGCGGATGCCCGGAATGAAGCCGCCCTGCTTCTGCATGTTCTCAGAGACGTCCTTCGGGTTGAAGGCGATCGCCGTGTAGAAATACGTGAAGAACACGATGATCAGCGAATAGAAGAACGCATAGGTAAAGCTCGTATGATCCAGGTATCCGGCGATCGCCCCGGCGAATTCCGATTCGGGGAAGAAGGTCAGGATCGTGGACGGAATGAACATGATCGACTGCGCGAAGATGATCGGCATGACGCCGGCCGTGTTGACGCGCATCGGAATGTACTGGGTGACGCCGCCGTAGACCTTGCGGCCGACGACGCGCTTGGCGTACTGCACCGGGATGCGCCGCGTGCCCTGCGTGACCATGATGACGCCGGCGATGATCAGAAGCATGCCCGCCCAGATGATCAGTTCGACGATGATCGGACGGCCGCCCGAGCTCACGATCTGGAACTCATCCAGAAGCGAATGCGGGAAGCGCGCGATGATGCCGATGAAGATGATGAGCGAGATGCCGTTGCCGATGCCTCGCTCCGTGATCTGCTCGCCGAGCCACATCATGAACATCGTGCCGGCCGTGAGGAAGATCACCGTGGAGAATGTGAAGAACGCTCCCTGCACCTCGGCCGGAACGATCGGCACGCCGCCGGCATTCAGGCTCGAGAGCCGGACGCTCACGCCCCAGGCCTGCATGGCCGAGATGACCACCGTGCCGAAGCGCGTGTACTGATTGATCTTCTTGCGGCCGTTCTCGCCTTCGTGCTGCAGCTTCTGGAAGAAGGGAACCACCGCGCCCAGAAGCTGGATGATGATCGAGGCGCTGATATAGGGCATGATGCCGAGCGCGAAGATTGCCGCATTCGAGAAGGCTCCGCCCACAAACAGATCGTAGAGTCCGAACAGCGTGTTCGACGACTGATTGCGCATGGATTCCGCCAGCACACCGGCATCCACTCCCGGCAGCGTCACGTGCGCGCCGATGCGCACGATGAACAGCAGACCGGCCGTGAAGAGCAGCCGTGTGCGCAGTTCCTGAATCTTGAAGATGTTACGAATGTTGTCGCTGAATGTGCTCATGGAATAATGTCAGAGAATTATTGTGCAGAAACTGCTGCCGCTTCCGTTGCAGAACCGCCGGCCGCCGTAATTTTTTCGACCGCCGATTTGCTGAACTTGTGGGCGGTGATCGCAAGCTTCTGTGTGAGCGCGCCGTTGCCGAGGATCTTCACGGGCGCGGACTTTTTGGCGATCATGCCGGCCTTGAAGAGCGTTTCCGGCGTGATGGCCTCTCCGGCCTTCAGCTTGCCGTCGGTGAGGGCTTTCTCGAGCGCATCAACATTGATGACGGTGTATTCGACGCGGAACGGAGCCTTGAATCCGAACTTGGGGATGCGGCGCGAGAGCGGCATCTGGCCGCCTTCGAATCCGCGCTTGGTGCGGGCGCCGGAGCGTGAGCCCTGGCCCTTGTGGCCGCGCGTGGCGGTGCCGCCGTGGCCCGAACCCTGGCCGCGGCCGATGCGTTTGACTTTCTTGCGTGAACCTTTTGCAGGCGTGAGATTGCTTAAAATATCTGCCATGATCGTGTACTTCCTTTGTTGAACTAGAACGCTCCGGGAGTAGGGCGGAGCTCGCTTATGAATAGGAAAAAAAAGCTGCCTGGCTTACTTCACGTCTTCGACCGTGACCAGATGGCGCACAAGGTTGACCATGCCGCGGATCTGAGGCGTATCGTTGTGAACGACGGAGTAGTTCGGGCGACCCAAGCCGAGGGCTTCGATCGTCGCTTTATGCGACTTGAGCGTGTGAATGATGCTCTTCGTCTGTGTAATTTTGATTTTTTTCTGCGCCGCCATAATCGTTGACTTCCTTGCTGAAGAGAAACTTAGTTTTGAAATAATTCCTGGAGCGACATGCCGCGGATCTCGGCCACCGTCTTGGGGTCGCGGATCGACATCAGTGCGGCGAGCGTCGCCTTCACGACGTTGTGGGGGTTTGACGAGCCCATCTGCTTGGTCAACACGTCGCGCACGCCGGCCGATTCGAGAATCGCGCGCACACCGCCGCCGGCGATCAGTCCCGTTCCGGGGGAAGCCGGCTTGAGCATGACCTTGCCTGCGCCGAATTTTCCGACCGCTTCATGGGCGATGGTCCCGTTGACGATCGACACCTTGATGACGTTCTTCTTGGCATCATCGACGCCCTTCGAGATCGCATCGGCGACTTCGTTCGCCTTACCCAGACCAAGTCCGACATGTCCGTTGCCGTCTCCGACAACGACGATAGCGTTGAAGCTGAAACGGCGTCCGCCCTTCACAACTTTCGCTACGCGGTTGATGTGAACCAGTTTGTCTTTTAAATCAAGTTCGCTTGCTTTTATGCGTGCCAACGTGGAACCTCATTGTATAAAGTTGATAAAGTATCTCGACATCGATCGAACTGACGCTTTCCCAAAAAGCCTCTCCTCGGTTCGACGCACATGCTCTGCTGTCGGGAGAGGACTCGAACCTCTACAGACGCCTCCAAAGGGCGTTGTCCTGCCATTAGACGACCCGACAGTAAGGCGCCCCCTGCTTCATGCCGCGCACAACATCGGGCGGACACGGGCAATGGGCATCAGAATTTCAATCCGCCTTCGCGCGCGGAATCCGCGAATGCCTTCACGCGGCCGTGATAGAGCAGGCCGTTGCGGTCGAAGACGACCGATGTGATATTCTTTTCGGCCGCCTTTTTTGCCAGCAGCTTGCCGAGCATCACGCTCGTTTCGGTCTTCGTCTTGGCGCCTGCGACCGATTCCTTGTCCGTCTTTCCGTTCGTGCCCACCGAGCACAGCGTGACGCCGTTGACATCGTCGATGATCTGTCCGTAGAATCCGTTGTTGCTTCTGTAGACGCTCAGGCGGGGCCGCTCCGGCGTGCCGAAGATTTTTTTGCGAATGTGAGCCTTGATTTTGGCCCGGCGCAGTGTCGTGTTTTTCGTAATCATACGTGTCTTCTATCAATTCCTTCGCGCGTATCCGTCGTGTTCTCCCGGGCGCGCACGGCGGGAGACCGCCGTGTGATGAATGCTCTTGGTTATTTGCCGCCTGCGGCCGTCTTGCCGGCCTTGCGACGGATGACTTCACCCTCGTACTTGACGCCTTTGCCCTTGTAGGGTTCGGGCGGACGCAGAGAGCGGATTTTCGCGGAAACGAGTCCCACCAGCTGCTTGTCGATGCCCGTCACGACGATGCTCGTCTGCGTGGGGGCTTCGAGCTTCACGCCGTCGGGAGCGCGGAAGACGATCGGATGCGAGAAGCCGAGCGCCAGCTGCAGCACTTTTTCCTTGATTTCGGCGCGGTAGCCGACGCCGACCAGCTCGAGCTTGCGCGTAAAGCCGTCGGTGACGCCCTTGACCATGTTGGCAATGAGCGCGCGGTAGAGGCCGTGCAGCGAGCGGTTTTCACGCACGTCGTTGTGGCGCGTGCAGACGATCTCTTCACCCTGCACTTCGACCGTGATGTTCGGGTGGAGTGCGGTCTTCAATTCGCCTTTCGGGCCGGTGACGGTGATAAGGCCGCCGCCGATCTGTATTTTCACTCCCTTGGGAACCGGGATGGGCTTTTTTCCAATACGGGACACGAGTTGCTCCTTCAATCTTTAAGTTCGTTCTTCGCCCTCTTGCGTCCCTCTCGCCGACATGCCTTTTCGAACGGCATGTATGCGGGGGCGTCAGACAGGGGAAAAAGGTTCGTTTACCACACGTAGCAGACCACTTCGCCGCCGACGTTTTCCTTGCGGGCCTGCTTGTTCGTCATCAGTCCTTTCGATGTCGAGATGATCGCAACACCGAGACCGTTGTTGACGCGCGGAAGCTCCTCCGCCGGCTTGTACTGGCGGATGCCAGGACGGCTGACGCGGCGCAGGCCGCTCAGGACCGGTTTGGCGTCGTAGTACTTCAGGCTGATGCGCAGCACGCCCTGCTTGTTGTCTTCGATCACCGTGTAGCCTTCGAAGAATTTCTGCTCGGTGAGGATGCGCGTCAGTTCCTTCTTCATGTTCGACGCAGGGATTTCCACCTTTTTGTGTTTGGCGCGCACTGCGTTGCGCACGCGCGTCAGGTAATCAGCGATGGGATCTGTTTTTGACATCTACAAAGTTCTCCTGAAAAATTTCATTCCGTTTCATCGACCTCTGTGTCGACGGAATCTTTACCAGCTTGCCTTGATCACTCCGGGAATTTTTCCCTCAAGAGCCATTTCGCGGAACGCGATACGGGAGATGCCGTATTTCCGCAGGTATGCGCGCGAGCGGCCGGTCATCTTGCACCGGTTGTGCAGGCGCACGGGATTCGAATCGCGCGGCAGCTTGCGCAGTCCTTCGTAATCGCCTTTTTCCTTCAATTCTTTTCTGAGTGCGGCGTATTTGGCCACCAGCTTCTGCCGGCGTTCCTCGCGCGCGATTGAGCTTGTCTTTGCCATACTAATTCCTTTTGACTCTCTTGGTCGGGCTTATTTGGTTTTTGAAACTTCTTCGCGCTTCACGAACGGCATGCCGAAGTTCTTCAGCAGCTCCATCGCCTCGAGGTCCGTCTTGGCCGTCGTGACGAACGTCACGTCCATGCCGGAGAGGCGCGTCACCTTGTCCGCATCGATTTCGCGGAAGATGACCTGCTCCTTGATGCCGAGCGTATAATTGCCGCGGCCGTCGAACGAACGGTCGGAGACGCCGCGGAAGTCGCGGATCTGCGGCATGGCCAGCGAGATCAGGCGGTCCAGGAACTCGTACATGATCTTGCCCCGGAGCGTGACGCGGGCGCCGATGGCCACATTTTCGCGCAGCTTGAAGTTCGAAATGGCCTTCTTCGACTTCGTGATGGCGGCCTTCTGGCCCGTGATCTGTTCGAGCTCCTTCACGGCCGTCTCCAGAAGCTTCGCGTCCTGCGTGGCGTCGCCGACGCCGACGTTGACCGCGATCTTTTCGAGCTTCGGAACCTGCATGACGCTCTTGTACTCGAAGCGCTTCATGAGGGCCGGAATGATATCCGCCTTGTATTTGGCGAACAGACGCGCCGGCACGCCCGCGTCGCGTGTTGCGTGCTTGGCTTCCTTCTGTTCGGCTGCTTTTGCCTTGCCGTCGGCTTTCTTCGGTTTCGGTTCTGCTTTCGTTTCTTTTGCCATCGTTGCTTTCTCTTTCACTCAGAGTCGCGCTACGTTCGACGCGTAACGCCGTAAGGGGTTTTGTTAGAACATATCACCGCTTTTGCGGGACACGCGCATGACTTTCTTTTTGCCGGTAGCGGCGTCTTTCGTCCGGGCATAGCCGACACGCGTCGACTGGCCGCTCTTCGGGTCCTTCACCATGACGTTCGATGAATGGATCGAGGCTTCCTTCTGGACGACGCCGCCCTGGGGATTCGACTGCGTCGGGCGCGTATGGCGCTTGATGATGTTGACGCCTTCGACGATGACACGGTTGGTTGCCGGGAAGACCTTCAGGACTTTTCCTTCTTTGCCTTTCGAGTTGCCGGCGACGACCACTACAAAATCATTTTTACGGACGTGCATAAGTTTGCTTTCTCAAGTATAGAATTATAACACTTCGGGGGCCAGAGAGACGATCTTCATGTACTGACGCTCGCGCAGTTCGCGGGCCACGGGGCCGAAGATGCGCGTGCCGCGGGGTTCGCCCTGCGTATTGAGGAGCACCACCGCGTTCTCGTCGAAGCGGATATAGGAACCGTCCTTGCGGCCGATTTCCTTCTTCGTGCGCACGACCACGGCGCGCGAGACCTCGCCTTTTTTCACTCCCGCTCCGGGGATGGCCGACTTCACCGAGACGACCACCAGGTCGCCCACACCGGCATAGCGGCGGTCGTGGCCGCCGAGCACGCGGATGCACCGCACTTTTTTCGCGCCGGAATTATCGGCGACAACCAAATTAGTTTCTTCTTGAATCATGACAATCTCCAGGTCAATAGATGCCGGCGCGCGGCTTTATTTCGCTTTGGTGACAATTTCGACTAAGCGCCAGCGTTTCAGCTTCGAGAGCGGACGCGTTTCCATGATTTTAACGGTATCGCCCACGCTGGCCTGGTTTTCCTCGTCATGGGCCATGAAGCGCGTGGTGCGCTTGAAATATTTTTTATACAGCGGATGCGGCACGCTGCGGTCGATGGCGATGACGATCGATTTGTTCATCTTCGTGCTGACGACCTTGCCGATGCGTGTTTTGCGCCGTGTGGTTCGAGTTTCCATTGTCTCTTCGCTCTCCAACTGAAAATTATGACTTAGGTGCCGAAGTGGCATTCAAAGCGCGTTCGCGCTGAATTGTTTTTGCGCGGGCGATCTCTTTGCGCAGGTTGCCGAACTTCGCAACGTCCGTGACTTGCGTCGTCGCCTTCTGGAACTTCAGGTTCGCAAGTTCTTCCCGGTTGTCGGCGACCTTCTTCTCAAGCTCGGCGTCGGTCAGTGCCCGTAATTCATGGGATTTCATCATTGTGTTCACCGTATGCGTTTTTTAATGCGCGTCGTAGTCGATGCGCGTGACAAATTTCGTTTTGATCGGGAGTTTGTGCGCGGCAAGCGAGAGCGCTTCCTGCGCCACGTCCTTGGAGACGCCGCCGATCTCGAACATGATGCGTCCCGGTTTCACAACCGACACCCAGAATTCCGGGCTTCCCTTGCCGGATCCCATACGGGTTTCCGCAGGCTTCTTTGTGACCGGCTTGTCGGGGAAGATGCGGATCCACACCTTGCCCTCGCGTTTCATCATACGCGTGAGCGCGACGCGGGCGGCCTCGATCTGGCGCGCAGTGATCCAACCCGGTTCCATGGCTTTCAGGCCGAAATCGCCGAAGGCGACCTGGGCTCCGCGTGTCGCATTGCCGGTCATTCTGCCGCGCTGTGCTTTGCGGAATTTTACTCTCTTTGGCATTAACATGATGTCACAACTCCGATTTCGCTATAGTATCGATTCAATAATAAGCTTCACTTATGGTGCGTCCGCGCGCGCGTGGCTGCGCTTACGCCTGTCCGAGCACTTCGCCCTTGCAGATCCAGACTTTCACGCCGATCTTGCCGTAGATCGTCTTTGCCTCGGCGATGGCGTAATCGATGTCGGCGCGGAGCGTGTGCAGCGGGATGCGGCCTTCCTTGTATTGTTCGCGGCGGGCCATTTCGGCGCCGCCCAGGCGGCCGGAGCACATGACGCGGACACCCTCGGCGCCCATGCGCATCGAAGCGGTGATCGCTTGTTTCATGGCGCGGCGGAATGCGATGCGACCTTCAAGCTGGCTGGCGATGTTTTCCGCCACGAGGTATGCATCCAGTTCGGGGCGCTTGATCTCGCTGATCAGGATCTTCACTTCCTTGCTCGTGATCTTCTTCAGCTCTTCTTCGAGCTGCGAGATTTCCTTGCCGCTTTTGCCGATGACAATTCCGGGACGGGAGGTGTGAATCGTGATGCGCGCGTTTTTGGGCGTGCGTTCGATCACAATCTTCGACACGCCCGCCTTCTTCAGGCGGTTGCGCAGATAGTTGCGGATCATCACGTCTTCGTTTAATTTTGCCGCAAAACCCTTTTCATCGTACCAGTTCGAATCCCAGGTTTTGATGACTCCCAACCGAAAGCCTACCGGATGTGTTTTTTGTCCCAAAGCGAACTCCTAATGCCTGTTTGTTTTGTGTGCGATTTTCTCGTGTTATTTTTCGTCGCGCTGCGCCACAACGATCGTGATGTGGTTCGAGCGCTTGATCATGCGGTATGCCCTTCCCATCGGCGCCGGAAGAATGCGCTTCATTGACGGTCCGGCATTGACGTAGCACTCTTTCACAAACATATTGTCGACATCGACGCGTCCCGAATGGTCCTTGTTCTGCAGGTTGGCGATGGCCGACCGCAGCGTCTGCTCTGCCGTCTTCGAGGCATGCTTCGGCTGGAAGTGGAGAAGCGTCAGCGCCTCGCCCACCTTCTTGCCGCGGATCATGTCGATCACCAGACGCATCTTGCGCGGAGATGTCAGTTCATACCGTTTAATTGCTCGTGCTTCCATGTT
>JBLMZA010000134.1:0-33803 GCA_050258555.1 Acidobacteriota bacterium
AAAATAAAAATAAAGGATTTATTTTATTGGATGATTGTTCAATCCTGGGAAAAAGCGAAGTTATTATTAGTGCCGTAAAGACCGTTATAGATTATCATTATAAATAATTTAAGGGGCATCCAAAATATTTCTGAGAGGTCAGATCGCAATTTTTGCTGTATGAAATCTTTAAAATATAAACGGGCAGCCCATTAGGTGGACTGCCCGTTTATATTTTAATTTGCTTGATCGAACCGAGTGAAGCGTCAGGCCGACTTGCGCTCCTCGATCACGTAGATCGGTTCGGCGCCGGCGGTGACCGTGTCCTCGGTGACGACGCATTTGGTGACGTTCGCCTTCGAGGGCAGCTCGTACATGATGTCGGTCATGATGTTCTCGAGGATCGAGCGCAGGGCGCGAGCGCCCGTGCCGCGCTTGATCGCCTTCTTCACGACCGCGCGCAGGGCTTCGGTCTCGAACTCGAGATCCACGCCTTCATACTTCATGAGCTTCTTGTACTGCTTCACCAGCGCGTTCTTCGGCTCGGTCAGAATGCTCAGCATCGCCTCTTCCGAGAGCGACTGGAGCGTGGTGAGCACGGGCAGACGGCCGACAAATTCCGGGATGAGGCCGTACTTCAAAAGATCGTCCGGCTCGACCCGATCGAGATACTCGTCCGTCGACAGGTCCTTCGTGCTCTTGATCTCGGCATCGAAGCCCATCCGGTTCTGATTGATGCGCTTGGCGATGATCTTGTCCAGACCCTCGAATGCGCCGCCGCAGATGAACAGGATGTTCTTCGTATTGACGTTGATCAACGCCTGCTCGGGATGCTTGCGACCGCCCTTGGGAGGGACGCCGGCGACCGTGCCTTCGAGGATCTTCAGAAGCGCCTGCTGCACGCCTTCGCCCGAAACGTCGCGCGTGATCGACGCGCTGTCGCTCTTGCGCGTGATCTTGTCGATCTCGTCGATGTAGACGATGCCGCGCTCGGCGCGCTCCACGTTGAAGTCGGAATTCTGCAGGAGATAGACGAGGATCGTCTCCACGTCGTCTCCCACATAGCCCGCCTCGGTCAGCGTGGTGGCGTCGGCGATGGCGAAGGGGACATCGAGGATCTTCGCCAATGTCTGCGCAAGCAGTGTCTTGCCCGTGCCGGTGGAGCCGATCAGAAGCACGTTGCTTTTTTCGATCTCCACGTCGTCGAACGTGCTCAAATGGTCCTGCGTGTCGATGCGCTTGTAATGATTGTAGACGGCGACGGAGAGTGTCTTTTTCGCCTCATCCTGGCCGATCACATAATCATCGAGGGCGGCCTTGAGCTGCATCGGCGTCATTTCCGCCTTCGAGCGGATCTTGCGCGTCTTCACCGAGGCGATGTTGTTGCGGATGATGTCCACCGATGTCGCGATGCACATATCGCAGATATAGACGTCCGGCCCGGCGATGATGCTCGCCACTTCCTCTGCGCGCCTTCCGCAGAACGAACACTTGATCTTGTCGTCGCTTTTCGTTTTGTGACTCATAGCGTGTTATTTTTTTTCTGCAATTTTTTTCGTGAGAATCCCGTCCACGATGCCGTATTCTTTTGCCTGCTCGGCCGACATGTAATAATCGCGGTCGGTATCCTTCGACACGACCTCGATCGTCTTGCCGGTATGGTAGGCGATGATCTCGTTGAGACGTGCCTTCGTCTTCAGGATCTCTTCAGCCTGGATGCTGATGTCCGACGCCGTGCCCTGCGCGCCGCCCCAGGGCTGGTGGATCATGATGCGGGCGTTCGGCAGCGCCTTGCGCTTTCCCTTCGCGCCCGCAAGCAGAAGCATCGCTCCCATGCTGGCGGCCATGCCGACGCAGATCGTCGAGACATCGGGACGGATGTACTGCATCGTGTCGTAGATCGCGAGTCCGGCCGACACCGATCCGCCGGGCGAATTGATGTAGAGATGTATGTCCTTGTCCGGATCTTCCGATTCCAGAAAGAGCATCTGCGCCACGGCAAGGCTGGCGACGGTGTCGTCGATCGCCGTGCCGAGGAATACGATGCGTTCCTTGAGCAGACGCGAGAAGATGTCGTATGCGCGTTCGCCGCGGCTGGTCTGTTCAACCACCATCGGCACCAGCTGATTGTAGAGCTCGTACGGTTTGGTTGTCTGCATGCTCACGGGTCCTTTCATTGGTTCAAGCCTGCGCCGCCGGCGCGGGCTTCGTGGTGATCACGGCGCTTTCCTTGATGAGCTTCATCAGTTTGTCCGAAAGTATCTTTTCCGAGACGGTATCCGACTCCTTGTAATACTTCATGAGGCGGTCCTTGTCGATGCCCGACTTCGGCGCCATCTCTTCGGCGAGCTTCTCAACGTCCTCGTCGGTCACTTCGAGCTTCTCCTTGGCCAGGAGCGCCTCGCGGATGAGCATCCACTTGGCTTCCCATTCGGCGCCTTCGCGGTAGGTGTCGCGGTACTTCTTCACGTCGAATCCGCGCGGCAGCTCCTTGCCCGGCTGCTGTGCCTTCACATCTTCAATATAGGCATCAAGTACGCTTTCCACAAGCGACTGCGGAACGGTGAACGTGTAGGGCTCGACGATCTTCTTCAGCAGCTCCGACTCGACGGCCTTCTCGTTGCGCTCGCTGTAGTATTTCTCGAGGCTCTCGCGCAGGTCCTTCGTGTATTCGTCGATCGTCTTGAAGCGTTCGTAGCTGGCCTTCGAGGCGAATTCGTCGTTGAGTTCGGGAAGCACGGGCTTCTCGATCTTCTTCACCGCGAGCTTCAGATGCACCTTGTGCGTATGATCGCCGTGCGCATGCTCGAGCTCGACGTCGGCCGTCTGGCCGATCGGCGTGGTCTTCAGCGCCGCAACGATTTCCTTTTCGAGCGAGGGCTCATAGATGGGGAAGCGGACGTCCTTGCGCGAATGGGCGGGAATCACATTGCCCTTTTCGTCGTATTCTTCGGTGTCGGCCGTCACAATGTATTCGTCGCCGGCGTCGATCTTCTGGACTTCCTCGTAGGAGGCGAAATACCGGCTGCGGTGCTGCAGTTCCTTCTGATAGGCGTCCTCGTCGAAGGCGATCACTTCGGCTTCGACCTTCGTGCCGCGGAAATCCTTCGGCTCGACGACGGGCTTTGTTTCATACTTGATCGTGAATGAGAGCGGCGTACCGGGTTTGAATTTCAGGTCCGTCATGACCGGAGCGCCGATCGGGTTGATGTTGCGCTCCTTCAATTCATTCTTAAAAACCTCGTTGGTGAGATCATCGACTGCGCGGTACTCGATCTCCTCTCCGAACAGCTTCTTGACCATCGGCAGGGGAACCTTGCCCTTCCTGAATCCCTTGATCTCGATCATCGGGACGGCTTCTCTGTAGGCTTTGTCGAAATGGGGCGTGAGGTCTTCCACGCTCATGGAACAGGTGAGTTCGCTTGTGCAGTCGTTGAGGTTTTTGATGGATACTTCCACTACATTCTCCTTTGGGTTGGATTGGAAAGGTGTTTTGCTTCTTAAAATACGAAAAAAAGACGGTATAATCAACGCATGGAAGGTTCTTTTCGCCCGCGGTACGGCTCTTGCCGTTCGCCGAACTTTCGCGTATATTTAAAAAATTTTGCACCCCTCGTCCATACGCAAAAGGAGACACGGCACTATGCTTAAAAGAGTCTCGCTCCTTCTCACATTCATAGTATTAACGATGAAAAGCTCATCACAAGTTCCTTTCCAGCAGCATCTTTTCGACACCTACGACACCTATTCCGTCTCCGAAATTCAATCGAAGCGCATCTCACATGCGGAGCTCATGCGCCATATCGAGGGCTTCCAGCGCTCGATGCCGGACCTGCTCCAAGTCGAAGAGGTCGGGCGTTCGGGCGAAGGCCGTGCGCTCAAGCTTCTGAAGCTCGGCACGGGGACAACGAAGGTCTTTTTGTGGTCGCAGATGCACGGCGATGAGCCCACGGCGACGATGGCGCTCATCGATATGCTCGCCTATATCCGCGCCAACCGCGAGACGCCCGAAATCAAATCGATGCTCGAGGGCGTGACCATCCTCATTCTGCCCATGGTCAATCCGGACGGCGCCGAGCGCTTCCAGCGCCGCACGGCCGCCGGCATCGACATGAACCGCGATGCGGCCCGGCTTCAGACTCCGGAAGCGCGCGCGCTCAAGGCGGTGCGCGACCGCTACAATCCCGAAATCGGCTTCAACCTCCACGATCAGGAGCCGCGCTATACGGTCGGCACAAGCGGCAAGGTCGCCACGATCGCGCTTCTGGCTCCGGCCTACGATCATGCCAAAACGGATAACGCCGTGCGTCTCCGCGCAAAGAAAGTGGCCGCGACGCTCGTCGGCATCTTCTCGCCCTACATCGACGGCCATATCTCGCGCTATGACGACACGTACGAGCCGCGCGCCTTCGGGGACAATATACAGGGATGGGGAACGAGCACCGTTCTGATCGAATCGGGCGGGTGGAAGGACGATCCGCAGAAGATGTACATCCGGCGGATCAACTGCGTGGCATTTTTGTCGATTCTGCAGGCGATCGCCTCCGGCGAATACGAGAAGGCCGATATCGCCCGGTATGAATCGCTGCAGGAGAATACGCGCAATCTCTACGATATGATCGTCGAGAAGGTGACGCTGAAGTTTGCCAACGGCATGCAGCCCATTGTCGCCGATCTCGGCATCAATGTCGAGGAATCGCGGCGCACCGGCACCGTCAAGCGTGTGGCGCGCATCACCGATCTCGGGGACCTGAGCACATACAGCACGTTCGAACGCGTGGACGGCGAAGGCGTGACGCTCGATGCCTCGGCCGTCAGGCTGGAGAGCATCGTCGACCTCGATTCGCTGCGCGCGCTCCTGGTCAAATAAGCGCCGAAACGGCGCGCCAGATTTCATCGTGGATCGTCTCGAGGGACTGTGCGCCGTCGATGACGATGAAGCGTGCAGGCTCGGCAGAGGCCATCTCCAGATAGCCGCGCCGGACCTTTTCATAAAACTCGCGGCCGCTCAGTTCCATCCTGTCGGCATCGGCGCCTGCCTGATGTTTGCGGCGGGCAAGCTCGTCAAGTTCCAGATCGATGAAGAACGTCACACGGGGCATGACGCCCTGCGTGGCCGCCCGATTGATCGAGCGGATCGCTTCCATCGACAGCCCGCGGCCGTATCCCTGATAGGCGGTCGTCGAATCGACGTAGCGGTCGGCAAGCACGACCTTCCGGTCCGCCAGCGCCGGGCGGATCACTTCGGAGACAACCTGGGCGCGCGCCGCCGAAAAAAGGAAGAGCTCGGTTGTTTCATCCATGCCAAGATGCTTCTTATCGAGCAGGATCTCACGGATTTTCTCCGAGATGGCCGTGCCTCCGGGTTCGCGAAGGAAGACGACATCGTGTCCCGATGCGGAGAGCCGTTCGGAAAGGAGGGTGATCTGCGTCGTCTTGCCGGAGCCGTCGAGGCCTTCAAATGAAATGAACATCAGGGGTTCCTGTCGGAAAAAAAAGACTGTGTCGGATGCGTTTCAAAGTGTCCTATGGTACAGAATTTTGTGCGCCGATGCAAGACCGGCCGATCGGCACCCAACCGTGTTGATTTTTTTCCGCATTGTTGGTATACTTCCACCGGGTTTACACCACTTTTTCACACACAGGAGGTCATCATGGAAACTGCAACGAATGTAACGCCTCAGACAGAGGAAATGTCGGCGACTGACAAGATCGTCAATGTGATTTCGGCGCCCGGCGATCTTTTCACCTATGTTGCACATGAAGGCAAGAAATCCTCGAACTATACGATTCCCCTCCTTCTTTCGATCATCGTGAGCGTGCTCTTCATGTTTGTCGTCTTCTCGCAGCCGGCGATCAAGGAACAGATGAGCGCGCAGCAGGACAAGGCGCTTCAGCAGCGCGTGGAGGAGGGAAAGATGACCGCCGAGCAGTACGAGCGCGCCAAGGAGATGACGCCCGGCGCCGGTTCGCCCGTCTTCCTGATCTTCGGATCGGTCGGCATCGTGGTCGTGACACTGGTGATGCTCTTCGGTTCATCGCTTGCCTACTGGCTCGTCGGCAAATACGCGTTCAAGGCATCCGTGCCGTATGGAAAAGTTGTGGAAGTTTCCGGTCTTTCGATGTATATTATGATCATCGGTACTGTCCTCACAATGATCATCGCGATTGCCATGGGTTCTGTTCACGCGGGACCGCACCTGGGACTCCTGCTCGGCAACTCGTTCGATCCGATGAACAAGCTGCACAAGGTGCTGGCGAACATCAATTTTGTGACGATCTGGTATCTGGTCGTTGTGGCGATCGGCCTTTCGAAGCTCTTTGCGGTGCAGCAGGCGAAAACGTTTCTTGCTGTCGGCATCTTGTGGATTCTGTATATCGCTGCGACCGTCGGCTTCTCTTTCGGCGGGTAATATTGTTTTTCGTTCTCCACATGAAAAAATTTTTCTTCGTCTGCGCGCTTGCTTTCTGCTCGACGCTCCTCACTGCTCAGGAGCGGTTCTTTCTCTACGGCAAAATTCTCGGCGCCGACGGAACTCCGGTTCCGTCGGCGCAGGTTTCTCTTTCCACGGTGCTCGGCCGGCAGCCGCTTGCATCGGCGCAGGCGGGCGCGGACGGCAGCTTCCGGCTCATCGTCTCGCAGCCCGATCTGGCGATGCTGACATTCGCCGCGCCGCTCCATGACTCTCTTTCGATTCCTCTGCTTCTGACCACCGTCCAGCGCACGATGAGCGTCACGATCAAGCTCGCAGGGGGAAGCTTGTCGGATTCCTCCGCCGGCGCCATGAAGGCGCCCGGCGTCTCCTCGCTGCATATGAGGGATGAAAATACCGAACTCGGCATCGCCGAACGGCTCATGATCGCGCTTATCGAAGAAAAGCGGCTCGATGCCCAGGGCATGATCTTCACGCCGGGCCGAGGCGCACAGCGGCGCGATCCCGACAGCCTTCTTGCCGTTCTTTCCTCCCGCATCCAGAAGGAGGATAATCCGATGCACCGCGAACTGTTCCTCTTCCGCTACCTCCAGGTCTGCACCAACGCCCGTCGCACCGGCAGCCCCGCCGTTCTCGCGATGGCCGCGAAGTACATCGAAGCCGATTCGCCCTTCTGGACGCTCGTGCCCGAACTCCTGGCGGCCTTTCCCGCTTCTTCCGGCGCCGGAGCATACCGGCAGATGGTCAGGACCCGCACTTCGGATGGTGAATTGAAAACGTGGATCGATACGCAGCACTGACCGAGGCGGCCCTACATCGTGCTCTGCGGATCGACGTCGACGATGAGCCTGATGCCGCTGCGCTTGCCGGCGGTTGAGAGCATGTCGTAGTACACCTGCCGGACTGCCAGGCGCGCCTGCGTGCCGTTTTTATCCGACTCGGCATCCGATTTCACCAGGAGCTGCCAGCGGAAATTGTTCTTGATCTTGGAGATGACCGCGGGCGCGGGTCCCAGGATGGAGATGGATGGATAGAGCCGGGCCAGCCGCTCGGCGAATTCCTCGGCCGCATGCTGGATCTTCTGCTCGATGTGTCCCTTCGCCTCGACGAGGATGATGCGCGTGAAGGGAGGATAGGTCGCTTCCTTTCTGTAGGCAACTTCCTCAGTGTAAAATCCCCTGAAGTCGTGATCGAGCACATGCTTGAGCGCATAGTGCTTCGGCTGAAGCGTCTGGATGACGACTTCGCCTTTGAGCACGCTGCGTCCGGCGCGGCCGGCCACCTGTGTAAGGAGCTGGAATGTGCGTTCGGCGGACCGGAAGTCGGGCAGCGTCATCTGCGTGTCGGCCGAGATGACGCCGACGAGCGTGACACGCGAGAAGTCCAGGCCCTTGGCCACCATCTGCGTGCCAAGCAGGATATCGGCATGGCCTTCGGCGAACTGCCGGAGCATCTTGTCGTGCGAACCCTTGCGCGTGGTCGTATCCAAATCCATGCGCAGGAGCCGGGCCTGCGGAAAGAGCGCCGTCACATCCTCTTCCACGCGCTGTGTGCCGAGTCCGTGGAGCTTCAATTGCGTGCCCTTGCACTGCGGGCAGGCGTCGGGCACGGGGCGCACCCGTCCGCAGTAGTGGCAGCGCAGATGGCGTTTGGCCAGGTGATAGGTGTATGTGACTTCGCAGCGGTCGCAGCGTTCCACATATCCGCATTCGTCGCATTCCATGAACGGCGCATACCCGCGCCGGTTCTGCAGCAGAATAATGCCTTCCTTGCGTTCGAGACGCTCGCGCATCTTTTCTTCCAGGAGCTTCGAAATGCCGTGGAACTCTCCTTCGAACGCCTTCCGGCCGATCTCCTTCGCGCGCACTTTCGCCTCGGCGAATCGGCGCTTATGCTCGTCGCTCATGTTGACGATGGTGATCGCCGGCAGCTCCGCCGTATCGATGCGGTCCGGCAGCTCGAGCATCGTATATTTTCCGGCGCTTGCGTTCGTGAACGATTCGAGCGAGGGGGTGGCCGAACCGAGGACCACCACGGCGCCTTCCAGGTGTCCGCGCACGATGGCCGCATCGCGCGCATGATAGCGCGGCATCGCATCGAACTGCTTGTAGGATGATTCGTGCTCCTCGTCGACGACGATCAGTCCCACGCGCTCCAGCGGCGCAAAGAGCGCCGAGCGCGGACCGATCACGATGCGGTATTTCCCTTCGCGCGTCTTGCGCCATGCGTCGTAGCGCTCGCCGATGGACATGCGGCTGTGCATGACGATCACGTTGTCTCCGAAGTGCGCGCGGAATCTCCTCACCGTCTGCGGTGTGAGCGAGATCTCGGGCACGAGCACAATGGCCGTCTTGCCCCGCTCAAGCACGGCGCGAAGCGATTCGATGTAGACCTGCGTCTTGCCGCTGCCGGTGATGCCGTAGAGAAGAAATGTATGCGGCTCGTTCGTGCAGGCGGCATCGATGATCCGGCCTGCGGCCTCCTGCTGGCGGGCATTGAGCCGGATGGCGCGCTGCCGCTCCTCATCCTCGGCGTTCATCGTGTAGTGTGTGCGCGAGACTTCGCGCTCGGTCTCTTCGATGATGCCGCGCGCCACGAACGCCCTGATCACGGCCGATGAGGCGCCGCTTGCTTTCATGAAGGAGGGAAGGTGGATCCACTCCGATCCCGATGCGCGCAGCGCGGCAAGCACCGCGGTCTGTTTCGCTCCCCGCACTTCGATCGCGCGCTCTTCGCCGTCGGAAAAGCGGATGAACTTTTCGAATTTCATCTTCGCCTTTTTCGGCGCGAGCTCCTCCTCGATCCGCACGAAGCCGGATTGTGCGAGCGAGGAAACGACGGCCGAGGGCGTCCTGAGCCCCGTCGCCTTCTGCAGCTGCAGAATCGTGAGCGCATCCTTCGCCATGAGCGTGTGCAGAATCGCACGGCGCGCAGCGGACATGCCGGCCAGCTCTTCTTCATCGGGCGTGCGCTCGAGCCTGACGATGCGCTTGCTTGCCTGGCCGATGCCCTGGGGAAGAAAGATCCGGAGCGTCTCGCCGATCGGCGAGCAGTAGTAATCGGCAAGCCACTGGCCGAGCTTCAGGAGTCCTTCCGAAAGCACCGGCGCGGGATCCATCACATCGAGCACCGGCTTGAGTCCGGCGACGCCGGCTTCGGAAGGAAAGTCCACGACGATGCCGGAGCATTTCTTCGTGCCGAAGGGCACGAGCACGAGGCTGCCTTTGTGGACGAGTCCGGAGAGCGCCTCGGGAACGAAGTACGTGAATGTGCGCGGAACAGGCAGGGGCAGCGCGATATTGACGAGCGTCTGTGTCATGGCAGATAGGCCGCGAAATATTTCATGCACCGTTCTGTGGCGCCGCAGTTCGACTCGACGAACGTGCGCGCGATCTCGCCGGCGCCGCGCCGGCGCTCCTCGTCTTCGAGCAGGGGCCGGATGGCCTGCGAGAATGTCTGCTCATCGACGATCACGAATGCTCCGCCGCGCGAGGCGAGCGCCACGGCTTCCTGCGAGTTCGTATGCCGGGGGCCGAAGATCACCGGCACGCCGAAGATCGCCGGCTCGAGCACGTTGTGGATGCCCTGCCGGAAACTGCCGCCGATGTAGACAATATGGGCATATTGATAGAGAGGCACAAGCACGCCCACCGAGTCGACGATGATGCAGCGCTCGTTGGCGTAGTTTCCCACCTCTGAAAATCGGATGAACGACGTGCTGCCCGAGAGCCTGGCTTCCAGCGCATCAAGATGCTCCTCGGTCGGCTCGTGCGGAACGATGATCGCGAGAAGATCCGCGGCGTCTTCCTGCAGACGGAAGAGTTCCGGCAGCAGCACCTCTTCGTCTTCAGGCCAGCTCTGGCCGATGATGAAGATCTTCTTTCCCTTCGTGATGGAGTCGGGAAGGAGCCGCCGATGCCGGGCATCCTTGCTGCGGATATTGACCTGATCGAAGCGCGTGTCGCCGATGGGCTCGATGTGCGCCGATGTGTTGAAGCGGCGGAATGCCGCGGCGTCGCTTTCCGAGACCGTGAGAATCGTCGTAAAGCAGTCGTAGAGCGACCGGTGGAACTGCCGGACGCCGGGCCACAGCCGGGGCGATGTGTCCTTGAGCGTGGCGTTGGCAAGAATGAGCGGCACCGAAAGCGCGTTCAGATTCCAGACCATGTTCGGCCAGATGTCGTAGCGCACCATGACGGCGATGGTGGGGCGCACGATTTCCAGGAAGCGCTGCGTGTCCGCATTGCGGTCGAAGGGAAGATAGGAGATGACATCGGCCGGCTTGTAATTGCGCGAATGGTCGTATCCGGAGGGCGAAAAGAACGTCGCGATGATGACGACATTCGGATAGCGCGCCTTGATGGCGGTGATGATCGGCTTGGCCTGTTCGAACTCTCCGAGCGACGAGGCATGGAACCACACGCGGCGCGGAGAGGTGATGCGCGACATCGAGACTTCCAGCAGCGGAAAGAGCGATGCCCTGCCCCGGATGCCGCGGCGGATTTTTTCATTGACGAGTGAAGCGGCCTTGAACAGCAGAAGAAGCAGCGGCACGATCAGCGTATTGTAGATGATTTTCCAGACAATCATGAGTATGCGGTCGGTTTCATGTGGATCGGATGAACGGGCGCTGCGACAGATGTATGAGCGCGCAGTAATATACGACTCCCCCGATACTTCTGCAATGCACAGACATGCGTGAAGCATGGGCATCCGGTGGAGAGGGCCGATCTGCACACGCGGGATTCATCGTTCCCTGCATTGCTTCTCAAAAAGGTATTGGTTATCTTTAATAGATAGTCAATCAACAAACAGGATCTTATGCGCGCAATCATCCCCGTGGCAGGTGTGGGGAGCCGTCTTCGACCCCACACATTCACCGTTCCGAAAGTCCTCTTAAATGTGGCGGGAAAGCCGATCATCGGCCATATCATGGATAAGATCATCGCGGAAGGGTTCGACGCCGCGACGATTGTGATCGGGTATCTCGGCGACACCATCAAAGACTACATCAACGCGAACTATTCGATCGCCGTCGATTACGTGGAGCAGGAAGAGCGGCTCGGACTCGGACACGCGATCTATCTTTCGCGCCATACGATTTCGAAGGATCCCATTCTCATCATCCTCGGCGACACGATCTTCGATGTGAATCTCGGCGAGATGATCAAAAGCCCGTACTCGCGCATCGGCGTGAAGGAAGTGGCCGATCCGAGGCGCTTCGGCGTGGCCGAGACCGGCAACGGATTCATCACCTCGCTCATCGAGAAGCCCGAGCATCCGACGACCAATCTTGCGCTGGTGGGACTCTATTACATTCAGCATCCGGATGTGCTTCTTGACTGCCTGAAGGAGATGATCCGCACCAACGTGCGGACGAAGAATGAATACCAGCTCACCGACGGCCTTCAGATGATGATCGGGCGCGGAGAGAAGCTGCAGCCGTTCGCCATCGACGGCTGGTATGACTGCGGCAAGCCCGAGACGCTGCTCGAGACCAACCGGCATCTGCTGGAAGGAGACGGAACGAACCGCATCCCCGAGAGCGTCGTGGTGATTCCTCCGGTGTACATTTCGCCGAAAGCCGCGGTTACGCATTCGGTGATCGGACCCTATACGACGGTCGCCGACGGCGCCGTCGTCGACGGCTCGATCATCCAGAACTCGATCATCAACGAGGGCGCGACGGTCAAGTCGGCGCGGCTGAGCGATTCGATCATCGGCATGCATGCCATGGTCAAAGGCGGCTTCAAGCGGATCAATATCGGCGATTCGTCCGAGCTCGAATACGATTAATTGAATTGTGCAATAGAAAAAACACTCAATACTCAATAACTCAATAGGAGCTATTTTATCATGCGGTATCTCTTTACGTCAGAGTCTGTGTCCGAAGGACATCCCGATAAAGTCTGCGATGCAATTTCCGATGCGGTGCTCGATGCGCTGCTGGCAAAGGACAAACATTCGCGCGTCGCCTGTGAATCGTTCGTGACCACGGGTCTTGCCATGGTCGGCGGCGAGATCACGACGAACGCCTATGTCGACGTCCAGACGATCGTGCGCGATACGATCCGCGAGATCGGCTACACGAAAGCGGATTATAAATTCGACGCGGAATCGTGCGCCGTCATTTCCAGCATCCACTCGCAGTCGCCCGACATCGCGCGCGGCGTCGACACAGGCGGCGCGGGAGATCAGGGCATGATGTTCGGCTACGCCATCAACGAGACGCCGGAACTGATGCCGATGCCGATCATGTACGCGCACCAGCTCGTGCGCAAGCTCGCCGAGATCCGCAAGAACAATCTGAAGCTCATGCCGTACCTCCGCCCCGATGCGAAAAGCCAGGTCACGATCGAGTACGACGGACGCAAGGCCGTGCGCGCCGAGGCGGTCGTCATTTCGACGCAGCATGATGCCGACGCATCGCAGAAGAAGATCCGCGAAGACGTCATCAACAACGTGATCAAGAAGGTCATCCCGGCGCACCTGCTCGACAAGAAGACGAAGATCTATGTGAATCCGACCGGACGCTTCGAAGTGGGCGGACCGCACGGCGACTCCGGCCTCACCGGACGCAAGATCATCGTCGACACCTACGGCGGACGCGCGCCGCACGGCGGCGGAGCGTTTTCCGGCAAGGATCCCTCGAAGGTCGACCGCTCGGCTGCCTATGCAGCGCGCCACCTGGCCAAGAACATCGTCGCGGCCGGTCTCGCCGAAGAGTGCATGATCCAGGTCGCCTACGCCATCGGCGTGGCCGAACCGGTCTCGATCTATGTGAACACCTACGGCACGGGCGTGATGCCCGATGAGCAGATCTCGGCCATCCTGCAGAAGGAAGTCGACATGACGCCGCGCGGCATCATCAAGCGGCTCGACCTGCTCCGCCCGATCTACAAGAAGACCGCCAGCTACGGACACTTCGGACGCACGGAAAAGGAATTCACCTGGGAACGCCTTGACCTCGTGCCGATGTTGAAAAAGGCGGCCAAGTAATTGTTGAAAACCAGTTTGGCATGAAAAAATATTTTTAAGGAGCTCGAGAATGGAAGCAGAAGCAACAGAAGTCCTTGCGTATAAAGTGAAAGACATATCGCTTGCCGCCTGGGGACGCAAAGAAATCACGCTCGCGGAAGCGGAGATGCCCGGTTTGATGGCGCTACGCGAGGAATACAAGGGAACAAAACCGTTCAAGGGCGCGCGCATCGCGGGATGTCTTCACATGACCATCCAGACCGCCGTGCTGATCGAGACCCTGGTCGAACTCGGCGCCGAGGTCCAGTGGTCGTCGTGCAACATCTTCTCCACGCAGGACCATGCGGCGGCGGCCATTGCCGCGGCCGGCATTCCGGTGTTCGCCTGGAAGGGCATGAATGCCGAAGAGTTCGACTGGTGCATCGAGCAGACGCTGTATTTCGGCAAGGACCGCAAGCCGCTCAACATGATTCTCGATGACGGCGGCGATCTGACCAACATGGTGTTCGACAAGTATCCCGAGCTCGCCGCGGGCATCCGCGGACTTTCCGAAGAGACCACGACCGGCGTTCACCGGCTCTATGAGCGCATGAAAAACGGCACGCTGCTTGTGCCGGCCATCAACGTGAACGATTCGGTGACGAAGTCGAAGTTCGACAACAAGTACGGCTGCCGCGAGTCGCTCGTCGATGCCATCCGCCGCGCCACAGACCTCATGCTGGCCGGCAAGGTGGCGGTGGTGGCAGGCTACGGCGATGTGGGCAAGGGGTCGGCCGAGTCGCTGCGCAACGCCAACATGCGCGTCATCGTCACCGAAATCGATCCGATCTGCGCGCTGCAGGCGGCGATGGAAGGCTACGAAGTCCGCCGCATGGACGACGCCGCGAAAGACGCCGATGTGATCGTGACCGCCACCGGCAACAAGAACATCATCACCGAGCGCCATTTCCGCTCGATGAAGGACAAGGCCATCGTCTGCAACATCGGACACTTCGATATCGAAATCGACATGGCGTGGCTCAACACGAACTACGGACACACGAAGGACACGATCAAGCCGCAGGTCGACAAGTATACGATCGACGGCAAGGAAGTGATCATCCTGGCCGAAGGCCGCCTGGTGAACCTCGGCTGCGCCACGGGCCACCCGTCGTTCGTCATGTCGAACTCGTTCACGAACCAGGTGCTCGCACAGCTCGAGCTCTGGCAGCATACGGACAAATACGAAAAGAAAGTCTATACGCTTCCGAAGCATCTCGATGAGATGGTCGCGCGCCTGCACCTGAAGAAAATCGGCGCGCAGCTCGATGTGCTCTCTCCCGACCAGGCCGAGTACATCGGCGTGACGGTCGAAGGACCCTTCAAGCCCGATTACTACCGCTATTGATCGCTGACACGATCACAGGCAACAACGCCGCCTTTTTCCCAATCGGTTCGGAGAAAAAGGCGGCTGTGTTTTCTCTCGGAACTTCCCGCATGCGCAGAGAGTTACAGGGGAAAAGGAGGGAGAAGCATGAAATCAGTGATTCTGTCGATGGCGATCCTTACCGTGCTCGCCATCATCACGGCGCAATCGGAGCTTCCGGCAACGACAACCGGCAACAAGGAGACGGGCGTGTATTCCTTCACGATGAAGACGATCGACGGGAAAGAGAAGCCTCTTTCAGAGTATCGGGGCAAGGTCGCCCTCATAGTCAACGTGGCCTCGTTCTGCGGATACACGAAGCAGTATGCCGAACTCGAGCAATTGTACCAGCGCTACAAGAACCGCGGGTTCGTGATTCTCGGATTCCCGGCGAACAATTTCGGCTCGCAGGAGCCGGGCTCGGACAGCGAGATCAAATCGTTCTGCACGACGAAGTACGGCGTCACATTCGACATGTTTTCGAAGATCAGCGTGAAGGGCGCGGATCAGCATCCGTTCTATAGGTACCTCACGACCGGCACCAACTTTACCGGCGACATCGAATGGAACTTCACGAAGTTTCTCGTCGACCGGCACGGCACCGTCGTGGCGCGCTACAAGTCGAAGGTGGTTCCGACCGATAAAGAGATCACCACGAAAATCGAAGAACTGCTGTCGGCGGCGTGATCGAGGCCGATCATTTTTCGGAAAGGAAACCGGCGACGGTTTCCTTTTTTTATTTTATGTCAGTATATTGGATGTGGCTGTGCTTTCCATTTTCTTCATTTTTCCGATAACAGACAGAGACACATGATACGATTCATCGATGCCCGCCTGCAGCGTCCGGCCGAGATTGCACTGCCGTCGCCGGTCGGGGAGACGGGGCAAACGACGGTAGAAGAGGCGGTCAAGGCGATCCTCGAACGCGTGCAGAAGGAAGGCGACGAGGCCGTCCGGTTGTACAACGAGAAGTTCGGGGGCGGGACCAAAAAGACGCTGCGCGTGAGCCCTGAGGAGATCGACGCCGCCTTCGCGCGCGCCGATAAAAAATTCATCAGAATCCTGCGGGCCGCCATAAAAAATATCCGGCGCTTTCACCGCGAACAGAAGCGGTCCTCGTGGACGCTCGAGGAACGCGACGGCGCCGAACTGCGCCAGCTCATCCGTCCGATCGACAGGGCCGGCGTGTATGTGCCGGGGGGGAAGGCCGCCTATCCCTCGACGGTGCTCATGAACGTGATTCCGGCGCAGGAGGCGGGCGTGAAGGAGATTCACCTGGTGTCGCCGCCCGATGCCAAAGGCAACGTGCATCAGGACGTGCTCACGGCGGCGAAGCTGCTCGGCGTCACCGATATCTATCGGGCGGGAGGGGCACAGGCGATCGCGGCGCTTGCCTTCGGCACCGGCACCATTCCGGCCGTCGACAAGATTGTCGGTCCGGGCAATATTTATGTGGCCACGGCAAAAAAGATGGTGTTCGGACGCGTGGGCATCGATTCGTTTGCCGGACCGAGCGAAGTCGTGGTGCTGGCGGACCGGACGGCCAATGCGGCATTTGTGGCGACCGACATGCTGGCCCAGGCCGAGCATGACGAACTCGCCTCGAGCGTGCTGGTGACGACCGATGAGGCGCTCGCGCACGATGTCACATCGATGCTCGAAGGATATGCGGGCGAGCTGCCGAGAGCCGAGATCATGAAGAAGGCGCTCGGATCGCGCTCGGCGGTCTACCTGGTCCGCTCGATCGCCGATGCCATCGAACTGACCAACCGCATGGCGCCCGAGCACCTCGAGATCATCACGAAGAATGATGAGTCGGTGCTGAAGAAAATCCGGCATGCCGGATCGATCTTTCTCGGCAACTATTCGCCGGTGGCGCTCGGCGATTATTATGCGGGGCCGAACCATGTGCTTCCGACCGAACGCACGGCGCGCTTTGCCTCGCCGCTTTCGGTCGACGACTTCGTGAAGAAGTCGAGCGTCATCCGTTATACCCAGGCGCGCGTGCGCGCGGCGGCCGACGATGTGGCGGCGTTTGCCGCGCATGAAGGCCTCACGGCGCATGCGCTTTCAGTGACGATCAGGAAAGAAACGAACACCCAATGAATGCTCTCGATCTTATCAAACCGGGCGTGCGCGCCCTCGATCAGTATGTGGTGAAGGGGAAGCCGATGTCTTCCTCGCTCATAAAATTGAACCAGAACGAAAATCCGTTCGACGTGCCCGATGTCGTGAAGCGCGAAGTCGCGGAAGAGTTCCTGCAGTCGGCATGGAACCGCTATCCCGAAGTCTTTCCCGTGCAGCTGCTTGAAGCGCTCTCGGCCTACACAGGCCATCCGGTCGAAGGCATCCTGGCCGGCAACGGCTCGAACGAACTGATGTACACGGTGGCGATGGCGGTCGTCTCGCACGGCACGAAAGTGCTCATGGCCGAACCGACATTCTTTCTCTATGAGAAGATCATCCGCATCTGCGAAGGCGAGCTCATCACCGTGCCGATGAACGACGACGACCTCTCCTATGCGCCCGAGCGGATCATCGAAGAAGCCGTGCGCGAGGAGCCCTCGCTCATCGTCCTTGTGTCGCCCAACAGTCCCACGGCGCAGTCGCTTCGCGCCTCCGAGATCGAAACGATCCTCACGCGCACCCGCTCGCTCGTGCTGGTCGATGAAGCGTATATCGAATTTTCGGACCGTCCGAGCGTTCAGCCGCTCATTGCGAAGTACGACCGGCTGATCGTGCTGCGCACATTCTCGAAGGCCTTCAGCCTTGCCGGGCTCCGGATCGGGTATCTGCTCACCAATCCCGCCCTGTGTTCCGAACTCATGAAAGTGAAGGTGCCGTTTGCCGTCAACGCCTTCTCGGCATCCGTCGCCATTGCGCTCATGAAGGATCCCGTGATGCTCTCCGAGCGGATCGCATACATCAAGCAGGAGAAGAGGCGTGTCCAGGCCGCGCTCGCTTCGATTCCCGGCGTGAGGCTGTTTCCTTCTGATACAAATTTTCTTATCTTCAAAACAGAGCACGAAGCCGATGACCTCTTCGGAAAGCTTCTTGCGGACAATGTGCTCGTGCGGGATGTCAGTTCGTATCCGATGCTGGAGAAAGTGCTGCGCGTCAACATCGGAACCGTTGAAGAGAACAATGCCTTCCTTGCGTCGCTCACGCGCCATCTGTAGGAGCGCGGGCGAGCGAAGAATCTCGTGATGGACTTTCCAAGGAAGCTTCACCAAGAGGAGAAAAATTCGTGGACAAAATACAGGTCGATATCTTAGGGATCTCATCCAGTCCTTCGAATGCCGGAGCCTACGCACTCATCCTGAAGGAACTGCATGGCAATCGCCGGCTGCCGATTATCATCGGCGCGTTTGAAGCGCAGGCGATCGCCCTCGAACTGGAAGGGATGAAACCCCCCCGCCCGCTCACGCATGATCTGATGAAGACGATCATCGATACGTTCGCCGTATCGCTCAACGAGGTCTATATCAACGAACTGCGCGACGGGACGTTCTATGCGAAACTGATCATCGAAGGCGTCAGCAATACCGAAGAAATCGATTCGCGTCCGAGCGATGCCATCGCCCTTGCGGTGCGCTACAGCGTGCCGATGTTCGTGGACGCCGAAGTGCTCAATGAGGCCGGCATCAGGAGCGAGGGGGAGGAAGAAGAGCCCGAGCAGCCGCAGGAAGGCAGCGAAGAGCCCGTGAAGCAGTATACGACGAAGTACGAACAGCTGCAGGCCCAGCTTAAAGATGCGGTCGAAAAGGAAGATTACGAGCGCGCCGCCAAGATCAGGGACGAACTGCGCAAGCTCGGCGTCTCGGAACAGTAGAGACGCGGCTGGTACACCGCAGAGACGGAACGCTTCACTCAAAGCATCATCCCGCCAGCAGCCTGCATGCAAGGGCGCATGCGCTTCTGGCGGGATTGTTATTTTCCGTCGGCTGCCTGCCTTTCTTAACGCATCACAAGCGCCGCCATTTCCTTCACCGCCTGCTCGAGCCCGGCGAAGACGGCGCGCGCCATGATCGCATGCCCGATGCTGAGCTCATCGATCTCTTCGACGCCCACGATGGGCCGCACATTCCGGTAATTGAGTCCGTGTCCGGCGTTGACGCCGAGACCGAGGCGCTTGCCGTGGCGGGCGCCGATGCGGATCTCCTCCAGAAGCGCGCGGGCTTCCTGGTCCGAGCGCGCATTGGCATACGTGCCGGTGTGAAGCTCGATCATATCGGCGCCGGTGTCATGCGATGCGTCGATCTGCTCGGGCGTCGGATCGACGAACATGCTCACGAGAATGTTCTTGCGGTGGAAGCGGTCGACCGCCTCGCGCAGCTGCTTGCGCTGCGCGCGCACATCGAGCCCGCCTTCGGTCGTCAGCTCCTGCCTTTTTTCCGGAACGAGCGTTACCATCTCGGGCACGACCTCCAGCGCGATGGCGATGATCTCCTCGCTTGCCGCCATTTCCAGGTCGAGCTTCGAGGCGACGGTCTGCCGCAGGATGCGCACGTCGCGGTCCATGATGTGACGCCGGTCTTCTCTCAGATGAACGACGATGCCCTGCGCACCGGCCGATTCGCAGATCGCCGCGGCCGCCACCGGATCGGGCTCCATTCCTCCGCGGGCGTTGCGGAGCGTTGCTACATGATCGATGTTGATTGATAATTTCATCAGCGTGTCCTTCTTCCATTCAAGTCGTATCTAAAAGTAAGAAATTGCGCGTCCTCATCAAAATAAAAAGTGAACGATTCCGGCTGAAACCTTTTGCCTGTTCACGCGTAACACAACAGGTAATCCATGCACCGTCTCTATCGCAGTGAGGAACCCTATGTCGATCCCGAAAACTCTTGCCTTCTGTCTCTGCTGCGCTCTGCTTTTGTCTCCGGCTGCTCAGGCCCTTCCGCGCGTTCTTCCGCCGCTCCAGCAGGCGGCCGGCCCCGATACGACGGAGGCCGACGAGAAGTTCGATTCGTTCCTTGATCAGCTCATTGCGCGCATACAGTCGAATATCGAGCAGTCATCCGACCGCACGGCATCGCGCGTTGAGGACCGCTTCGATGACGAGGAGGTCGAAGATTCCGTCGAAGTGATCACGGGCGACATGCTCGTGGCGCACGACGAGGTCGTGGACCGCGATCTCTATCTGAAGGACGGCACGCTCACCGTCGAAGGCACGCTTCACGGCAATGCGACCGTGCTGCGCGGCGATATCCGCGTCGCCTCCGGCGGACGCATCACGGGCAATGCCCATGTGATCAACGGCTCGGTCTACCGCGAGCCCGGCGGCGTGGTCGAAGGCGAAATCCATGAGACGACCTCGATGCGCGGAAGCTTCTTCCGGCGCTATCTCGCCAAGCGCTCCGCAGACTCGTTCGAACCGCGATGGCTTCATGAAAACCTCTACGTCGAAAGCCCCATCTTCCGCTATAACCGCGTCGAAGGCGTGTATCTCGGACTTTCCTCGATGAAGAAATTCTATTGGGACGGCCGCCGCATCATCTCCGGCTACGGCTCTGTGGGCTACGGATTTCTGACGCACCGGTGGCGGGGCCAATTGGGTCTCGACCGGCAGTTCGCCGGCTCGCTCGGACTCTTCGAGTTCGGAGGCGAGGGCCACAACCTCACCGATACGAAGGACGACTGGATCATTGGGCAGACGGAAAACACGCTCGCCGCGTTTCTTGTGCGCGAAGACTACCGCGATCTTTTCCAGCGCGCCGGCTTTTCGGCCCATGTCGCCTGGTATACGAAGGGATCGCCGCTTTCCACCATGATCAATGCGGAATACCGCTACGACGATTATGAGTCGCTCTACCGGAACACGAACTGGTCGCTCTTCAAGAACAAGGACGGCTTCCGTGAGAATCCCGCGGTGAATGAAGGCCTCATGCGCTCGGTCGCCGTGACGGCCGGCATCAACACCGTGGGCAAAGCGAAGCATCTGCCGGCCGGATGGGACGCCATGGCGCAGGCCGAATTCGGCGGACGCTCGCTGGGCGGCGACTTCTCGTTCACGCGCGCCATTCTCGATATCCGGCGCTATCAGCCGCTTTCGAAATACGACAACCTCAATGTGCGCATCCGCCTCGGATCGCTCGAAGGCGACGCGATCGTCCAAAAATCGTTCGAAGTGGGCGGCGTCAACACGCTTCCCGCATTCGGCTTCAAGGAATTCGCCGGCAACCGCATGATGCTTGGCAACATCGAATATGCCCTCAACGGCCGCGTCTTCGATAACGTGGACTTCTGGCCCGGTTCATTCACGCTGATTGTCTTTGCCGATGCGGGCAATGCGCAGACCGTCGGCACGGATGTCAAGGTCACCGACGGCTTCCAGGAATTCTCCGTGAAAAATCTGAAATCCGATATCGGCTTTGCCCTGGCATGGCATGACGGCTCGGCGCGGCTCGGCTTTGCCTGGCGCACCGACAAGGGCGCTCCGCCCATGGTCTTCCTGC
This sequence comes from Acidobacteriota bacterium, assembly GCA_050258555.1. GTDB lineage: Bacteria > Bacteroidota > Ignavibacteria > UBA10030 > UBA8401 > CAISDA01. Next base: position 21,255 of record JBLMZA010000134.1, read on the forward strand.
GCCTGAGCAGGCCCTTTTAATGACGAACGAGGAAAGAACACACGATGCCAACCTATATCACGAAACCCACGATCATCGAAGCGGCGGGCAATCTTCCGAAGATCATCGAGGAATACATCGGCCGCGTCAATTCGAAACACGGCGATCTCTCCATCGCCCGCATGAAGAGCCCCGGCGGGTGGGTCGAACCGGGACAGGCGCCCGAGTTCGACGAATACACGATCGTGCTCGCCGGCATGCTTCGCGTCGAACACAAGGGCGGATCGATGGATGTCCGCGCAGGCCAGGCCATCATCGCCCATAAGGGCGAATGGATCCGCTACAGTTCTCCCGAAGAGGGCGGCGCCGAATACATCGCCGTGTGCCTGCCCGCGTTCTCTCCCGAGACCGTGCATCGCGACGAGTGAGCACGAGCGCGGAAAAGACTTTATTGATTTAATAACGGCATTATAATTTTGATAAGTCGGGGACGGCATCGCATGTATGCCGTCCCCGTTTTCTTTTTTAAAACACGCCGAATCGGCTGATTCCTTCCTCATTCGGAATTGGAACGAAAGTTGATTACTGTGTACAGCGTCATCTCACAGAAAGGGCCGTCATGAACAACCGCATAGCGCCTGCCGTCGTTGCGATGCTCAGCGCCATGATCTCGATGGGGTGCGCCGGCTCCCGGCCGTTTGCTGATGCGGACGGATATGTGCGCGTGGCAGGGACGCATTTCCGGCTGCAGGACAAGCCGTATTATTATGGCGGCACGAACCTGTGGTACGCATGTTATCTCGGATCGCCGGGTTCGACAGGCGACCGCGGACGCTTGGTCAGAGAGCTCGATTCATTGGAGGCGCTCGGACTGACGAACATCCGCCTTCTGGCGGGTTCCGAACTCTCGCAGAAAATCCGTTCGGTGAAGCCGGCGATCGTCCGCTCGCCCGGCGTCGTGGACGATTCGCTTCTGATCGGATTGGATTTCGTGCTGGCCGGGATGGCCGACCGGCGCATGAAAGCGGTGCTCTATCTCACGAACTACTGGGAATGGTCCGGCGGCATGTCGCAGTATCTCGCCTGGGCCGAGGGCACGCCGACACTGGATCCGGAAGTGGACGGATGGGGCCCGTTCATGCAATATTCGGCGCGCTTCTACGGCCATCGAGAGGCGAACGAACTCTTCCGGAGCTATGTGAAGCGTCTCGTGACGCGCATCAATACGGTCAACGGCCGCGCGTATGCGGAAGACCCGGTGATCATGGCCTGGCAGCTGGCCAACGAACCGCGGCCCGGCACCGACGATCCCGAAACGGCCGCGAATCTGCCGGCATACTACCGGTGGATCGATGAAACGGCCGCATACATCCGTTCGCTTGATACGAATCATCTGATCTCGACCGGCAGCGAGGGACTGGCAGGAAGCATACAGAGCGAGGAGTGTTATCTGACGGCGCACCGCCCGGCCAACATCGATTATCTCACCATCCATGTCTGGCCGCTCAACTGGGGATGGTTCGACCCGAAGCGGTATGAAGAGACGCTTCCTTCCTCGTGCGTGAAGGCGATCGCATATATCGGGAGGCATCTCAAGTTTGCGCGGCAGCTCGGCAAGCCGCTCGTGATGGAAGAGTTCGGCATCGGACGCGATACGGGCGCATTCGCTCCAGGCTCGGCCGTCACGGCGCGCGACCGGTACTTCAGCGCCGTCTTCGATGCGATGTACGACTCGGCGCGCGCGGGCTCTCCCATGGCCGGATCGAACTTCTGGGCGTGGGCGGGCGAGGGGCGGACGCGAAACCCCGATGCCATGTGGAGGACGGGCGACCCGTTCACGGGCGATCCGCCGCAGGAGCCGCAGGGCGTGAATTCGGTCTTCGATACCGACCGCTCGACGATCACGATCATCAAAGCAAACGCCGCGCGCATGCGGAGGCTGGAAACGGGCGATGCGCGTTCCGGGCATGCCATGAGTGCGAGGCAGACGCGATGAAAAAAAACGTTGCGGCCATGATCAGACAGGAGATCAGCCGGGAGTGGATCTTTCGTGAGGCATCGTCGCCCATCTGGCATGAGGCGTCTGTGCCCGGATGCGTGCACACGGACCTGATGGCGTGCGGTCTCATACCCGGCGCGTTCAATGGCGCGAATGCATCCGAGCTCCAATGGATCGGCGAGAAGGACTGGGTCTATCAGTGCGCATTTCCTCTTCCGGAAGAGGTGCTGGCGAAGGAGCATTGCGAGATCGTCTTCAGGGGACTCGATACGTACGCATCGGTCTACATGAACGACTCGCTGCTTTTGAAAGCCGACAACACGTTCCGCGAGTGGCGCGCCGATGTCCGGCCGTTTGCGAGGCACGGCCAAAACAAAATCACGATCTTCTTCCGCACTGTCTTCGACGAAACCATTCCGCGCCGGACGACATGCGGCATCTGCCGCCCCGTGGCGATCGAGGCATGGGACTCGTTCCGGATACGCGGTGTGCACCTCATTCAAGAGCGCGTCGACAAAGACGAGGCGGTGATCATCTCGAAGCTCGAGATCGAATCGGATCGAGAACAGCGCGTCGGCGTGTCCGCAAGCGCCGATGCATCGAAGCTTGCCGCCAACTTCGCCATGCTGCGCAGGGGACTCAACACGGTCATGCTGGAAGGGAAGATCGCGAAGCCGAAACTCTGGTGGTGCAACGGCCTCGGGCCGCAGCATCTCTACCGCTATACAGCGCTCGTGGCGGCGGAAAACGGACTGACGGACGAGTATGTGACAAGCCTCGGCGTGCGCTCGCTCCGCATGGTGCGCAAGAAGGATGCATCGGGCACGAGTCTCTGCGTGCAGCTCAACGGCATCCCCGTTTTCATGAAGGGCGCCCACTATATTCCGCCCGACACTGTTCAAAGCCGCGTCGGAAATGAGCGGCATCAATCCATCGTGAGAGCCGCGGCCGAAGCCAACATGAACATGCTGCGCATATGGGGCGGGGGCATCTTCGAGGAGGACTCGTTCTATGAGATGTGCGACCGGTACGGGATTCTGATCTGGAACGACGTGATTTCTGCCTGCGCCCTTGATCCGGCCGAGGTTCAGGCCTGCTGCGAGTCGTACGAGACCGATGTCACGGCGGACATGGAGCGCTATTATCCCGAGCCGAAGGATGTGCCTGCCTCCCTCTACATGAGCCGGCTTGTGCAGGCCGACGCCGTGCGCATGGCCATCGAAGCGCATCGGCGCAGCATGTCCTCCTGCATGGACAGCCTCTTTTGGCCGATCGAGGAATGCAGGCCTCTCGCTTTCTGGCCCCGCATCGATGACTTCGGCCGATGGAACGCGATCCATTACGCGGTGAAGCATGCATACGCGCCAGTCCTCATCGCGCCCAAAACGACCGGGGATTCGGTGGCAGTCTCCATCGTCTCCGATGCGCAGGAAACGCTGAAGGGACTGCTCTACGTCTATGTGCGGGAGTTCGGAGGGAAGATCCTCTATGTCCGGACGTTTCCCGTCACAGTGCGTCCGAACTCGAGCCGCGTCTATCTCACGCTTTCGAAACGGGACCTGCTCGGCGGCGCGCCTGAGGACCGGATCGTGCTGGTGAGCCGCTTTGCGCCGCGAAAGGGAGCGGTCGCGGAGAACTTCACCTATTTCACACACCCCAAGGATCTTGCATTGGAACAGCCGGCCGTCACGATCGCCGTGCGAAAGGTGAAGAAGGGATTCGAGATCTCGCTCTCGGCATCGACGCTTGCCAGGAACGTCTGTGTGACCTGCGATGAGGCGGAAGGATTCTTCAGCGACAATTTTTTCGATCTCCTCCCGCATGAAGCGAAGACGATCACGCTTGAAACCGAGCGGAAGATCCGCGATGTCGCGCGGTCGATCCGCATCGTGAGTCTTGTGGATATGGACGCCCGGAGACAGCATCCATGAGGGACCGTCACGGCGGCAGGAAGAATGTGTACGCCTGCCGCGTGCTTCATGACGGCGCCCTCATCGTGTGTGTGAGGAGGTCTGCGTCAGCCGCACCAGAAGCACATCGTGCGAAGGTAGTGTGACTGCTATGGGCTGATCGGTCGAACCGAGATCCTTTTTCTTCCAGATATCGCGCACGTGATAGACAGAATGCGACGCATCGAGCCTGCGGCCAGAGAGCGTGTCAAGAACAGGATGCTTCGCCCATGCATGGGAGATGCGTTTCGGCATGGACGAACGGTTGAGAAAGCAGACCGCCCAGTCCTCGCTGCCGAGCGGCTTCACCCACACTTCGATGCTGTCTGCCGACTCGAGCCGATATCCCTGTATGCCGAGCGAATCCTGATCGATCGCGATCGCTTCCGGGTCGGTGAGGATCTCGCGCACGCGGCCGCTCATCGATCGGACATCGTTGCCGGCCATGAGCGGGGCGGCCATCATGCACCAGAGCGAGAAGTGCGCACGGTCCTCGCTTTCACTCATGCCGTTGCCCACTTCAAGCATGTCGGGATCGTTCCAGTGTCCGGGACCCGCATGGCGCCGGATGTCTTTGCGCATTTCAACGATCGTCATGATGCCGTTCGACGACCAGGTGCCGTGGTTGATCGTTCCGTCGAAGACGGGCGAGATGTCGCCTGTCGTGCGCCACAGATGGCCGACCGTATCGGCCCATTCCCACGGCTTCGTATCGCCCCATTCGCAGATGCTGAAGACGACGGGACGGCCGGCGGCAAAGAGCGCATCGCGCATGGTCATGTAGGCGCCCACGGAATTCAGTCCGGCCGTGCTGCACCAGTCGTATTTCAGATAGTCGACGCCCCATGAGGCGTATGTGAGCGCATCCTGATATTCATGGCCGCGGCTGCCCGGATGCCCCGCGCAGGTCTTCGCGCCGGCGCACGAATAGATGCCGAACTTCAGTCCCTTGGCGTGCACATATTCGGCAAGCGCCTTCATGCCGGAGGGGAATCGTTCGGGATTGGCGCGGATGAAGCCCGCGCTGTCTCTTCCGCCGTGCCAGCAGTCGTCGATGACGACATACCGGTAGCCGGCGTCTTTCATTCCGCTCGAGACCATGGCATCGGCGATGGCGCGGATCATCGCTTCGTCCACATTGCAGCCGAACTTGTTCCAGCTGTTCCATCCCATGGGCGGCGTGAGCGCCAGTCCTTCGTATTTCTGGGCGAAGAGTGTGCCGGTTGTCAGCACCAGCAGTGTGAGGACGGCGGCGTGTCGGCGAAGTGTCATCGCGGGTTCTCCTTTATGATAGCAATAAATGGTTATCATTCTGATAAAAGGAAAGAAGGCGCCTGGAGCGAAATGTAGTCATTTTTATGCAAAAAAAACGATGGCATTCTTTGTGCAGCATCAGAACGAGACACAACAGGAAGGAGGAGAACCGTGACTTCACAGGAATATGCCCGCCGTGTGCGCGGTCTCATGCGCGATCATGAGCGGCTCATCAGGCGGAAGAACCGCAGACAGCGCGGGGGCAACGGCCTGTTCGACCGGTATGAATATCCCGTCCTCACCGCCGGGCATACGCCGGTCTTCTGGCGCTATGATCTCGACCGGAAGACGAACCCCTTTCTCATGGAGCGCCTCGGCGTCAATGCCGCATTCAATGCCGGCGCCATCGAGCATGAGGGCCGGATTCTCCTCTTTGTGCGCGTGGAAGGAGCGGACCGCAAATCGTTTTTCGCCGTGGCCGAGTCGCCGAACGGCATCGACAATTTCCGGTTCTGGGATTATCCGATTGTGATGCCTGAAACTGAAGAGCCCGATACGAATGTCTACGATCTGCGCGTGGTGAAGCACGAAGACGGATGGTACTACGGACTCTTCTGCACCGAGCGGAGGGATCCGCATGCCGAACCGTTCGACCTTTCATCGGCGGTGGCGCAGTGCGGCATCGCGCGCACGAAAAATTTCGTGTCGTGGGAGCGCCTTCCCGATCTCAAGACGCACTCTCCGCAGCAGCGCAACGTGGTGCTCCATCCCGAATTCGTCCAAGGCCGCTACGCCTTCTACACGAGACCTCAGGACGGATTCATCAGCACGGGTTCGGGCGGAGGAATCGGCTGGGGACTTTCCGATTCGATCGATCATGCAAAGATCGACGAGGAACTGATTGTCGATGAGCGCCGCTATCACACGATCAACGAAGTGAAGAACGGACTCGGGCCCGCACCCATCAGGACGGAGAAAGGGTGGCTGCACCTGGCGCACGGCGTGCGCGCGACGGCCGCCGGACTCCGCTACGTGCTCTATATGTTCCTCACCGATCTCAAAGAGCCGCACAAAGTGATCGCCAAACCCGGCGGATATCTCATCGCGCCGCGGGGAATGGAGCGCGTCGGCGACGTGTCGAATGTCGTCTTCAGCAACGGTTGGGTGCCGAGATCAAACGGCGATGTGCTCCTCTACTATGCATCGTCCGATACGCGCATGCATGTCGCCGTCTCGACCGTGGAGAAGCTCCTGGATTACGTGCTGCAGACGCCTCCCGACGGACTCAGAAGCGCCGCAAGCGTCGAGCAGCGCACGGCATTGATCGCAAAAAATCTTGCGCTGCTGAAACAAACGCGCCGGGCTTCGAGACGGTCATGATGCAGGCAGAAGGGAAGCCGTGCGGCGCCAGTGATCGATGAACTCCGCCATCGCCGTTGTGTGCGATGTGCGGTGAATTCCGGACTCGCGCCGCGGAATGTCATCGAGCATCATGATGCAGTTCATGAGCGCGCGGCTCGTATGGTACGTGCATTTCCACATGTGGCTCTTCGGTCCGGTCCTGAACTCGGGCTGCTCGTCGAGTCCTCCTTCAAACCAGTCTCCGCGTTCGTGGTCGAGCACGTAGGCGTCCACATACGCCCACTGTTTTTGAAAATGTTCGGCATAGGTGCTTTCACCGGGATAGATCGATGAAAAGAGCAGAAGAGCGTTCAACGCCTCGGCCTGCGCCCACCAGTTCTTCGTCGGCCGGATGATCGAGCACGTATCTTCGCCGCGGAAATAATATCCTGCGTCATGGATGCCGCCGTTGTCGCGATCGAACCCGCATCGCAGCGCATGATCGACCATGCGCCGTGCCGTGCTCAACGTCCGCGTATCCTCTTCGATGCCGAGCGCATGCGATGCCTCGAGCATGAGGAAGGCGGTCTCGACATCGTGGCCGAACGAGACATGATCCAATCCCTCATAGCGGCGCCGCTCTTCGTCGCCCGATGTGCGAAAGGAGACCGGCGTCCAATCGGGGTGAAAGAAGAGATGAAGATATCCCTTCTCATCGGTCATCACATCGCGTATGAGCCCGAGCAGATTCTTCAGCTGCGCTTCAAGCAGCGGATCATGCCAGAGCCGGTAGAGTTCGGTATAGGCTTCCAGAAGATGAATCGACGAATTCTGATCCTTGTATCCGAGCTCATCCCTGTCGTCGGCGATCGTCGCGTACAGGCTCGAGCGGTCGAAGGGCTGCGAGTCCGCTGTCAGGAACTGGAAGTATCCGTTGTCACGGCGGTCGAACGCATGCGTCTCGATCCATCGGAAGGCGGTCTGGGCGAAGTCGAGCACGGCCGGATCATGCGTCCGTTCATAGAGCGCGGCAAGCGCGAAGAGCGCGAACGCGTTGCCGTACGTGCGCTTCTCGTCGCGCCATCCCCCTGCGGCAGAAACGCCTCCCGTTCGGTCCCTGATCTGGAAGAATCCGCCATACACCGGATCCCACATCTTCTCCTTCAGGAATCGGAATCCGTGGCGCGCATAGGCTTCATATGCCCGGCCCTCCTCAAGATACCCTGCGGCCTTCGACGTCGTCCAGATATGCCGCGCCTGCGACACGATCATCTTTTCCTGGGCGGGCAGGATCGTCCAGTCCTGCGCAAGATTGGTGAAATATCCGCCTTCCTCACGGTCGAGAACGAGCGGGTACCATTTTTTCCAGATGCCGTCGATGAGTGCGCCGCGCATGGCGTCGGCGATGCCGCGTGAGTTCATCGTCATTCCTGTGATCATCGGAAAAATGACCATCCAATATCGTGCTATAAATTGATGGCGCTTTTGCTTCCGAAGGCGGCATTTCCTCCGTCGCTTTTTATCGATTTAATAAAATATTATCGCAATAATAAGCTGCGCCCGGCGCACAAATCCGGGCACCGGGGACATGCATGGTTGAATTCGAGAAGAAAGAACGGTATTTTTGTGCTGGAGGCGGAAGGGAAGAACGCTGGCATTCCATTTGATTCTTGCTTTCACGCCGGGCTGTTTTTTCTCACATCGACACACGACGTTCCGCCATGACCCATCGACCGCTCATACTGCTTGCTCTCTCGCTCATTCTCTCATCAGCCGCCGCGGCGCAATTTGCGCATTTCATCACGGCCAAGGACGGCCGGTTGCTGGACGGGAGCGAGGAGTTCCGCTTCGTCTCGTACAATATTCCGAACCTTCATTACGTCGAATACAATTTCCAGTTTGCCGAGCCGAACCCGTGGCGCCTGCCCGATGCGTTCGAGATCCGCGATGCGCTGATGTCGATCAAAATCATGGGCGGCAATGCCACGCGCATGTACGTGCTTTCGGTGAGGAAGGAAGGAGAAGAGCCCTCGATTCCCCGGCACATCGACGCGCCGGGCCGCTATAACGAGGAAGCATTCCGCGCGCTCGATACGGTGCTTGCGATTGCCAACGAGACCGGCGTGCGCGTCATCATTCCCTTCGTCGACAACTGGCAGTGGTGGGGCGGACCGAAGGAGTACGCGGCATTCCGCGGCAAATCCAGGAGCGCGTTCTGGTCCGACCCGGAGGTGGTCGAAGATATGAAGGCCGCGATCACGCATCTCATCAATCGCACGAATACGGTGACGGGCGTGCGATACAAGGATGACAAGGCGATCCTGTGCTGGGAAACCGGCAACGAGATCGAGACGCCGACGTATGAATGGACGCGTCAGATCGCCGCGCATATCAAGAGCCTCGATACGAATCATCTCGTGTGCGAAGGAACATTCCGCCGCACGATCAGTTCCGAGGCGCTTGCCGATCCGAATATCGACGTCCTCTCGACGCACAATTACGGACGGGCCGCGGAGATCATTCCGCAGATTGCGGAAGCCGCGGAGACCGCCGCGGGAAAGAAGCCGCTCTTCATCGGAGAGTTCGGCTTCATTCCCGTCGAGGAAATGCAGGCTGTCATCGATACGGTGATCGCGCGCGGACTCTCGGGCATCATGGTCTGGAGCCTGAGGCCGCACAACAGAGACGGCGGCTTCTATTATCATACGAACGATTACCGCATTCCGGGATTCGAATCCGGGCGCGCATGGCAGGAGCAGGCCGTCGTCTCGCTTCTGCGCGAGAAGGCGTGGCAGATCCGCAATATGCCTGTGGCGTCGCTTCCTATACCTGCTCCGCCTCTCATGCTGCCGGTGGAAACGCCCTTCGCCATTTCATGGCGCGGATCGACGGGCGCTTCCTCATACATCATCGAGCGTCGCGATGCTTCAGGCGGCGCGTGGAAGACGATCGCCGACAGCGCAAGCGATGCGGAGATCGGCTACCGTCCGCTCTACAGCGACACGAGCGCGGAAGTCGGCCATCAGTATTTTTACCGCATCTCGGCGCGCAACGAATCGGGAGTCTCCGCCCCTTCGGCCGCTGCCGGACCCGTGCGTGTGGATCATCTGGTCTTCGTCGACGAATTCATGAACGACGCGCATCTCTACGGGCGCATGGGGCGTCTCACGTATCTGCACGCTTCGGCGCTCTCGCAGGCGAAACAGGACAAGCACCGGCTTGCGGGCGCTCAGGGCGATTACATCGTCTACAAAATGCCGCATGTGATGCGCTCGATTGCGCTCGACATGTTCTATACGAAAGCGCCGGGAAAGGAAATCCGCATCCTGACCGGTCCCACACTCGAGGCGATGAAGCCCTTGAAGGTTCGTTCGCAGTCGTTCCGGAATCTTGCGAACGAGTATCAGGCCTATCTGCCCGTGCGCTACAGGGCTGAGGCGATACCGGCTGCGGACCGGTTCATCAGAATCGAACTGGCCGACGGCGCGGAGCTCGCGCGTCTGGAAGTCGAGCAGAAGCACGGCACATTCACGCTCGCTCCGCTCATTGCCGAGAACATGGTGCTGCAGCAGAACGCCGCCGTGCCCGTGTGGGGCACGGGCGTCGCAGGCGCGACGATCGACATCGCGGGCTCGTGGGGGAAAAAAGCGTCCGTCACCGTGGGTGATGACGGACGCTGGATGGCGCACCTTCGCACGCCTTCGGCCGGAGGTCCCTTCACGCTGACATTCAGCGAATACGACACGACCGCCGTGGTGAAGAACGTGCTCGCAGGGGAAGTATGGCTTGCCTCGGGCCAGTCGAATATGGAAATGCCGCTGGAAGGATGGCCGCCATCAGATACGGTGGCCAATTCAGCATCCGAGATCGCGCGATCGAGGAACGATGCCATCCGCATGTTCACCGTGAGCCATGCGCTTTCGCTCGATCCGGAATCGACCGCCGCGGGACGATGGAGCGCTTCCTCTCCCGAAGCCTCGGGCCGCTTCAGCGCGACGGCGTATTTTTTCGCACGCATGCTTTTTGATTCGCTGCATGTGCCCATTGGCATCATTCATGCGAGCTGGGGCGGCACGAAGATCGAGCCCTGGATCAGCGCCGAAACGATGTCCTCCTTCGATGAGTACAGGCCGGTGATCCGCCGGCTCGAGGCCGGAGCGAAAGACCGACAGCGCTACGCCGAATGGATCCGTTCCTTCCCGTCGATCGATATGAGCGAGCGCACGGGAAAGGACCGCTGGAAGGGACTCGATTTCAATGATACAGCCTGCGCCGATTCCGGCTATGACGACCGTGCGTGGCCCGAGATGATGCTGCCGCAGAATTGGGAGCGCACCGGGATGGGGTATTTCGACGGCGTGCTCTGGTTCAGGAAGACGGTCGAGATTCCGGAAGACTGGGTGCACTCGCCGCTCACGCTCGAACTCGGGCCGGTGGATGATATGGATATCACATTCGTCAACGGTACGCGCGTCGGCGCCACCGAAGAAGACGGCATGTGGAATGCGCCGAGAAGCTATACCGTTCCGGCAGAAGTCGTCGGCTCACGGCGCATCTCGATTGCCGTACGCGTGATCGATAACCAGGGCGGAGGCGGTCTCTTCGGCACGCCGGAAGAGATGGTGCTTCGGCGCGGCGCAGGCGAGGCATTCCCGATCGCCGGCGCCTGGAAATATCTGCCCGTGGCGCAGTATGACGGCACGCGCTTCGCCGTCTTCGGAGAAAAAGGCGAGCCCTATCAGTCCCGTCCCGCCGCAGGCGATGCCTTGACCAACGAGACGCCGGCGGCGATCTACAACGGCATGATTGCGCCCTTGGTGCCGTATGCGGTCAAGGGGGCGATCTGGTATCAGGGAGAGTCGAATGTCGGCGCCCATGAGATGTATCGGCGTCTGCTTCCGGCTTTGATTGCCGACTGGAGGCTGAAGTTTGCGAATGAGGCGCTTCCGTTCTATTATGTGCAGATCGCGCCCTACGCATACGGCACAGGATCGCATTCCGAACTCTTGCGCGATGCGCAGCGCGAGGTGCTTTCCCGCACGAACAATACGGGCATGGCCGTGACGCTCGATATCGGAAGCGCCCGGACGATCCATCCGGCGTTCAAGCAGGAAGTCGGTGCGCGTCTGGCGCGCCTTGCGCTCGCGAAGACATACCGGAAGCAGGTGCCGTATTCGGGTCCGCTCTACACATCGATGCGGAAGGAGCGCGGCGCGCTCGTGCTGTCGTTCGATCACGCGGAGAAGGGACTTGTGCTGAAAGGCTATGACGCCTCATCCGCATTCGAGATCGCGGGAGCGGACCGGCGCTTCGTGCCCGGCGAGGCGCGCGTCAGCGGATCGGCGCTCATCGTCTCGAGCCCGCGCGTGAAAGACCCCGCGGCCGTGCGCTATGCGTTCACCGATACGAGCGCGGCAGCGCTCTTCAATATGGAAGGACTTCCGGCATCGTCCTTCCGGACGGATGACTGGAAACCGGCGGAACTCAGCATGCCGTAGCACACACACACAGGCGGCTGTCGAGTGAATGCCGGATGATTGTTGAGAGAGGGCATCGCACAGAAAGGAGAACGTATGCGCTACGGTTTCTTCGATGATGCGAACAGGGAATATGTCATCACGCGTCCTGATACGCCGCTGCCGTGGTTCAACTATCTCGGCACGGAAGATTTTTTCGGGCTCATCTCGAATACGGCAGGCGGCTACTGCTTTTATCAGGATGCGAAGCTGAGGCGGCTCACGCGCTACCGCTACAACAACATTCCGATGGACAGCAATGGACGCTATCTCTACATCAGGGATGGCGGCGCCCTCTGGAATCCGATGTGGAAGCCGATGCGCGTGCCGCTCGACCGGTATGAATGCCGGCACGGCCTCGGCTATACGAAGATCACGGCGCGCAGGAACGATCTTGAAATCTCCGCGCTCTTTTTCATTCCGCTGCAAGCGCGGAACGAGCTCTGGCATGTGAGAGCGGTGAACCATGCCGCGGAGAAAAAAACGATCCGCATGTGGAGCTTCGTCGAAT
>JBLMZA010000135.1:0-30323 GCA_050258555.1 Acidobacteriota bacterium
CGCGGGCGATCTCCCCTCCCACCAGCGGCATGATGCCGCCGTTGCAGTACATGCCCTTCACGATCTTCTCGTCGCCCCAGATGCCGGCCGGGAACGGAGGATCGATCGAGAACCATTCGGCAAACGTGTCGACTTCCCGCGCGCGCTTCCTGTATTCGTTCAGAATGGAGACGGCCATGGGATGCGTGGCAAGCCCCCGGTTGATGTCCATCGGATTCGACAGGCTCAGCTGCGACGCTTCATCGACGCCCTCGACCGTGACCGGCACGCGCTTCACAAAATGCGTGTAGTAGCGTCCGTTGAAGCAGAGCTTGTTGGCGCGCCGGCGAAGATCCTCGGCCTGCTTCTTCCAATATGCCGAGCGCTTCTTATCCTTCAGGTGCGCATAGAGCGCGCTCATGTGCGTGAACGCCTCGAAGTATCCCGAGTTGTCGCCGTGCATGATGCCCCAGAACGTGTGCGGGGTGATCTGGAAATTGAGCCAGGGATGCCGCCCGGCCGTGTAGTCGAAGTCCCAGGTGTCCATCGTATAGGCGCGCTTCACGAGCTTCACCGCGGCATCCCAGCGCCACTCGTCGGTCATGATATAATTGAGCGCGCGCTCCATCACGGGCATGAGCTTTTTGATCCATGCGTCGTCCCCCGTGGCCTGCCAGGCCATGTAGGCCGCCTTCACGAAGCGGAATTCGACGTCCGCTTCGACCGGCACGCGCACGTACTTCGCCCAGTTTTCCTTTTCGCACGGGACCTTTTCGGGCGTCATGGTGAAATAGTCGAAGAGCCAGCCCTTGGCCGTCTGCGTCTCGGCAAAGTGATCGACGGTCGACTGCATATTGGGCTCAAAGTAGCGGAAGCCGCGCATCATATCCGAATGGTCGCGGATCCAAATGCTCGGCGCATCAGGCGAGCGGTAGCCGCGCACCTGTGTGCCGAACATATTGTAATCGGTGAAATCTTTCTGAAGGAATCCCTTGATGCGCGGAACAAGCGTGTTCAGGCGGTCATTACTGCAGGCAATATATGTTTGCTTCATGTCGTTTGAATAATATTATGAGAGTTCGGCGCGCACAATCTTCGTTCCCTCGACCATCGCGCGCAGCTTGCCGAATGCCCGATGGCGGGGCATGAATTTCATGCCGCAGTCGGGACTGATATACATCTTTTCCTTGGGGATGAATTCGAGCGCCCGGCGGATGCGCCGGGCGACGAGCTCGGGCGTCTCGACCTGTTCATCCTTCACATCGATCACGCCGACGACGATTTCCTTCTCGGTCGGGTACTGCCGGAAGAGCTCGAGCCCCGCGCCGTCCGAGACGGCGAATTCCATGCTGAGCTGATCGGCCTTCGTCTCGAGCAGCGCCGGGAAGAGCTCGGCGTACTGTCCCGTATAGAGTTTCTTGAGCTGGTAATTTCCGTAGCAGATATGCAGCGCGATTTTCGCCTCGACGCCGCTCGTTAATGCATTAAAGGTCTCGACGAGCCACGGCATGTCCTGCGGATATCCCACCCAGACAGGTTCGTCGATCTGTATAAAATCACATCCTGCCGAAACGAGTCTTTTGAGTTCTATATTGAGAATTCCGGCAAGATCGAAGATCAGTTCTTTATCGTCTTTATAATATTCGTTGGTGGCCCGCTTGGCGAGCATCTGGGGGCCGGTCACGCAGACTTTCGTCTGTTTTTCGGTATGCGCCTTCAGGAATGTGAAATGCTCCTCCATGCCGAGGCTGCCTTTGGACCTGACGCGGTCACGCACCACGGGATCGAGCATCTGTATCGAGGGATCGAGATTGCCGATCGGCTTCATCTTCCCCGTCATATCGAATCCCTCGATCCGCGCCGAGAAGAAGTTCACCATTGTCTCGCGCCGGATTTCACCGTCGGTGATGATATCCACGCCCGCCAGCTCATGATCCTTGATCACGGACTTGACGGCGTTGTCGTGGGCCTCGTCGAGCTCGGCCTGCGTGAAGGCTCCGGTCTTGGCGCCTTCGCGCACCTTGCCAAGCCATGAGGGGAATGAGTAGCTGCCTATGACGGTCGTGGGAAGTATCGGAAGCGGCTTCATGATCATCTCTCCTTTTGCTCTCTCTCAGTGAATGGATGCGGTTTCCGGGCGGATGCGTACTTAAAAAAGGGACAGACAAGCAGTCGAGCAACCCGACAACGCTGCTGATCTGTCCCGATCGCGAACTTCTACCATGTGGTGCTGTGCTCATATCCGCTGCAGGGCGGAACAGGGTTCCGTCCTGCATTTCCTGCGCGGATATGAATGTTTCTGTTACTTCATGGAAAGCTGGAGGCTGAAGCGGTGCACATCGTTCAAGGACGAGAACGACGTATAGGCATAATCGAACGCCACGACATAATCCTCCACAGGGAGCTTCACGCCCGCGCCGAGTGTGCCTTTTTCGAGCGAGGTGCGGATGCCCGCGCGCGCGTTGCCGCCTGTCTTGATGCCTTCATCGATGCCGTCGCCGGCAAGGCCGAAGTAGCTGTAGTTGATCTTCCAGCCTGCACGGATGTAGAACATGTCGTTCGTGTTGATTTCAAGGCCGGTGTAATAGAACTGCTGTCCGTCCTGCGGCTTCACCATATCGACCGCCATCAGAACCGATGTGCCGCCGACTTTGATCGGCGCCATCGATGTGCCGATCGAGAAGGTAAGCGGAATCGGGTGATCGAAATCGTAATACTTCATGTCGCTTCCCAGGTTCGAGATGCGCGCGCCGATCGACCAGTCGAGAACGCCGATATGGTAGACCGAGCCGAGATCGAATGCCACAGCCGCCGCATTCTGATCGTCGATCTTCTCGTTGAAGAACTTCGCCGTCACGCCGATGGCGAGCTTATCCATGATATAGCGCGAATAGTTCGCCTGGATGAGCAGATCCTGGTAGTCGAATGTGCTGGTGGTGCTATTGTCGATTTCCAGGTTGCGCAGTTCTTCCGCGCTTCCGGGATAGATGTCGCGGTCGGCCTGGATGCCGTTGATGCCGAAGGACATCACGCCTACGCCGATGGTTCCGAAGCCGGGCATGTTGTACGTGGCGGCCAGGGCTTCCTGCTTCAGGCTGGCGATCCAGTTGTTGTGCGTGAAAGCGACCTGCATGGAGTTGTCCTTCATCACCGTGCCGGCCGGATTCCAGAACATGTTCGTGGCGTCGCCGGTCAGTGACGTCACGGCCGAGCCAATTGCCACCTGGCGGGCGCCGACACCGACCTTCAAGAATGCTGCGCTATTGAGACCGGCTTTGCGATTCTGCGCCTCGACAAGAGACACGCTCGATGCCAGCAGCAGCAACACTATGAAAATAATCGATTCTTTTCGTTTCATTATTTTCTTCCTCATGGTTTAAGTTCGTTAGCGTAAAATTGCGAAGTGGCCGACCTTTTTCTGCGAGCCCGACTCGACGATGTAGATGTAGAGACCGCTGGCGACCTCGATACCGTCTTTCGAGAACATATCCCAGAAGGTGCTGCCGACGTTCGGGTTGGCGGACGAGAAATTGATCTCGTCGACGATCTGTCCGGCGACGTCAACAATCGTAATTTTACACGGTGACGGAAGATTGTAGAAGAACATCTTGTGATCATAAACCAATGCGCGGTTATCGTGCAACGCGGCGCGCTTGTACGGGTTCGGACGGACGCCCACATTGGCGACCGTGTTTGCCGGTGCGAGTGCGGAGTTCACAACCTGCACGCCGCCCATCGCCTGCCATGCCGCCTGGTTGGTCGCCGACGGATAGTTGACGTTGGCGAATGCGTACGGATACGTCAGGTTCCAGAGGGCGCTGGCGCCGTTGCGGTTCGTCGAATGCGTCTCGATGCGCGTGGTCGTCTGTCCGGCGGGACCTTCATACGATCCTTCCTTGTAAGCCGACACGTAATACCAGTACGAGAAGCCGAGCACCACATCCTTATCCTCGAAGAGGTAGTTGTAACCCGTGGTCGTGGACTTCGTGAGGTTTGCGAGTTCCGATTTCGGGATCACTTTCATGAGATCGTATGTGCCCCACGTATCGGGCTGGTACTTGCCCTGGAGCGTCGTGGCGTTGATGGCCGCAAACGCGTCGAACTTCGGGTTGATGGGCTTCTTCAGATCCGAGGGAATCGGACCCGGCGTCATCTGTTCCTGGTAGCGGTCGACGATGCGCATGCCTTCCTCGAGCCAGCTCTTTTTCTTGAACTGCGAGGCCTTCCAGATCTTGTATCCCGCGAACTGGGGATCGGCTTCCGCCGCGGCGTCCCATTCGAGCGTCGTCGATTTGTTGAGCGTGTTCTTCACGAGCAGCTTCGGAAGCGCGGGTGTCTTCGGAATGTCGAGGTTCTTGCCGAACGCCCAGCGTGCGGCTTCAACGGCGCGCTGAATGCCTTCAAGACGGAAACCGGCGACCGTTGCGAGAACGACCGTCACTTCTTCATTCACATCGAGCGAGAACGGACCGACGGCCGAGTACATTTCACCGTCGTAGTTTTCGCTGTGGCTGGCGCCGATCGAGAACTTGCCGTATCCGTTCGGATATTTCGTTTGGGCATCGGCCGAACCGTCTTCAAACGACGTCTGGTCGAACACGCCGCAATACTTCGCATCGCCGTTCGGCATCGTGCGGCCCTGCGCTTTGGGAACGAATGTCAGGATCTCGCCTGCCTTGCCGGCCGAGAAGAAGTTCGGGTTCGGCTCGAGGTTGAAGTTGTTCGGGTTGTTCTGATAGGTGCGTCCTGCATCCTTGAACCACTGGCCGACCGAGGTCAGGAAGAGCTGGCGCGGTGCGCCGTATCCGACCTTTGTGGCATGGGCGCCGGCATACCAGCCGCGCTCTTTGCCGAGACCGATCGGGTGCGTGCCGAAGATCGTTTCCTTCGACGGAAGGTCCGCCACCGACTTGTTCACATCGGCGGGCAGCTTGCCTTTTTTCACATCGAGCATCACCCAGCCGTACCAGATGTCGTTATATTCCTTGCCGCGGCCGTTGTTGAAGCCCATATCCATCTTGCCCTGGCCTGCCGGCGGATTTGCCGTCGAGGCGCTGGCGAACACGGTCACGAAATCCCACGGGTTGCCCTGCGGATCGGGATCGCCGACATACGCCGTCTGGCGTCCGATCGGCGTCGTGCCGCCGTTGGTGCCGCGGAGACCGGACTGATAGTTGCTTGTCGACATATGCGACTGCGAGCCCATGTAGGCGGAGAAGGCTGCAATCTTATGGTTCGTCATTTCCGCCACGCCGTCCATGTTCATATCGACCATGCCCGTATTCTTGAACGTGACCTCCATGATGACGTAGTCGTTCAGGTTGCCCCAGTTCGG
This sequence comes from Acidobacteriota bacterium, assembly GCA_050258555.1. Taxonomy (GTDB): domain Bacteria; phylum Bacteroidota; class Ignavibacteria; order UBA10030; family UBA8401; genus CAISDA01. The sequence goes on from JBLMZA010000135.1 coordinate 5,315, forward strand.
AGCGGTGAACGCGTGAGCGCGGAACTTCACGTCGATACCGTTGTTGGTCGGCCATCCCGCTTCATACACTACGTGCTGGCGGCGGCTGTCGGTGAAATACGGATCGATCGTATAGTTGCGAGCGGGATCCGATGCGCCGAGGACGGTCGGCTTGTACTGCAACTGCGAGTAGTTCGAATACGCGCCGCCCGCTGCCTTATCGGCCGCATAATAACTCGGGTTGTTCTGCGTGCCGACCTTCTCCGGGTTCCACGTCGTCGAGGTGTCGTAGACGGTCGCGAAAAACCACTTGCCCCAGTACGGCGACCAGGGATACGCGTTGGGCCAATGCGAGCCGGGCGTCGACCACTGGCGGTCGAAGTTGCCGATCTTGATCATCATCGTTACTCCAGCTGTCGGCCACGTGGGCAGAGTATAGTTCTCGGGAAGGAATGATTCCCAGATATCTCCTGCCTGCAGAACGCCCGCGCCGGGATAATTCAGCACCTTGTCCGCCTTCGCCGTTTGGGCAAAGATGGACGAGGGAAGCGCCAAGAGCATGAGAATGAGACCGATTAAAGCAATGTCTCTTCTGAATGTACTAGTCATTTGGTTACTCCTATGATAATATCGTTGAGTATTGACAACAGAACCCGTTTTAGAAATCAATCTTCATGCCGAAATAGTACTCGCGCGGAATGTCATAGAAGAGCGTTCCGTCGGGAGAGACGGCGCGGCGCTGCGTGCCGGTCGGATCGGGAACGCCGTTGATGACGGTGGAGGAAGCGCCCGAGGAAACAACCATCGACTGTCCGGCAACGGAGCGTTCCCACACTTCGACGCCTGTGCTCGTGTTGTCGTAGTTCAGGATGTTCACCCAGTTGAAGGCGTTCTTCACATCGGCAAAGAGCGCAAGGCGCACGCCGCCCACGGTGAAGCCTTTTTCAAGATGGAAGTCGATCTGCTTGTTCCACGGCGAGGTCGTGAGCGTGCGGTTGATGATGCGCACGTCGGCGATCGTGTACTGGAGCGCGTACTGGAAGCCGCTCTGGAATGTGCCGATCGAGCTGAAGTTGATGTCGTACGGGAAGTTCATCATCAGCACATACGAAATGCGGTGCGTTCTGTCGTAGCCGCCGGTCAGGTTGCTGTTGCCGCCGACAACGTTCGTCTGAATCTTGTTGTAATACGTGAAGTCGCTCAGGGGGAGCTTGTAGTTGTATTTGAGCGAGTCGGCCGATGAGAACTGCGTCGGCTGCGCGGCATCCAATCCCGCCCAGCTCGATGCCTTGATGTAGGTGTAGGCGTAGTTGACGCGGCCCTGCACCGTCAGGAAATCGAAGAACGTCTGGCGGAGCGCCTGGATGCTCACTTCAACACCGCGCGCATCGGCGTACTGGCCGCTGAAGTTCAGCGTCGTCTGTCCGCCGTAGGCGAGACCCACCGCGACCGGCGTGTAGTTTTCGATATCGCGCATGTAGGCCGTGAAGTTCAGGCCGAACATCTGGGGAATGAATTCCCACTGGAGGCCGAGTTCATAGTTCGACGAGCGGGTCGGCTCGACGTTCGTGAGGAACAGCGGGTTGTAGCTGCCGGCTGCGCCGAGCACGGAGTTGTAGGCGGTGTAGATGCGCGAGAACGGAACGGGTGTCGTGTTGCGTGAATACGAGAAATACATGGCCGCTTCATCAGAGATCGGGTGCGACACGCCGATACGCGGCGAGAAGAAGATCTTCGGATCCATCTTGGTTTCCGCGCGGCGCGGATAGTAATCCGTGTACAAGCTGTCATCGATCTGCACCGTCTTCGAGCTGGTCCACGGCGCGAAATCGTTTTGGAACGGAGCCACATCCGGGTTCCAGCGATCGATGCGCATGCCGAGATTGATCACAAGGCCGGCATATTCCATACGGTCGGAGAGATAGGCGCCGAATTCCGTCGGACGCGTGCTCCACTGCTCCAGGAACACTTTGCGGCGGGGATCGAGGTTGTCGACGCCGAGCAGCGAGTAGCGGCCGAGCTTGGCAATGTCATGATAGCGCAGCTGGAAGCCGGCTTTGATCTGGTTGTTGAAGTCGACCTGGCTCGTGAAGTCGAGTTTCGCCGTCGTATTGTTGTTGCGTGTCTGCTCGTAGGCGAAGCGCGGACGCGCCATGTACACCTGGAGGTTCGTCATGGCCTGAACCACATCGAGGGCGCTTTCGGCGCCTTCATCGGCCATGCGGAACGCCTTGGTCTGATCCGCAGCGTTGGAGATGTAGCGGTTTGCCTCCACAGCGTTGTCGAGCTTCAGGAAATCGCCGTCTTCATTCAGGCTGATGATGCCGTCGTTGTTGCCGTCGACGTAGCCGAGGCGGTTCTGGCGGTTCTGATGGCTGATCTGGACTTCATAGAATGTCGAGGGCGAGAGCACATGCGTGCCTTTCAGGCTGGCGATGATCGTTCCGCCGTCCGTTCTCGGAACGCCTTCGAGGAAGTAGCGCATGTTGTCGTAATAGTTCTGGTTCTTCCATCCGAAGAAGCGGCCCTGATCGTTCATGATGCCGAATGCGAGCAGCTTGATTTCCGGCGTCAGGTTGTAGTTGACCTTCAGTGTCATGTCCGCTTCGCGCGACAGCTCGTTGGGCAGGCGGCCGTGCGAATCGAAGTAGCGGCCGGTGAAATAGAATCCGAGATCCTGCATGATTTCGCCGCCGACGGTTCCTTCAAGTTCGATCTGCGGCTTCTCCTGCGAATTGTACTTGTCGTGGTAGTACGTGTACTTCGGCATCTTCAGGCTGTCGGCCTTCGTTGCCTTGCCGCTGGCGATCTTCGCTTTCAGTTCGTCCCTCTTCTGGAAATACACATTGTCGTTCCAGTAAAGATCCGGTCCGAGGTACTTCAGGCCGTTCATCTGGCTCGAGCGGGCGTAGAGGCTTCCCTTGATCGGTCCGCGGCCTTCCTTCAGCGAGTAGTTGATGATGCCGGCCGTGGCCTGTCCGTTTTCAGCGCCGGTGGCGCCGGTCTGCACGGACATCTGCTCGACGGCGCCGAAGTTGACGCTGGCCGCCGTGCTGAGCTGGCTCTGGCTGTTACGGACGATGCCCATGTTGTTCAGCAGTCCGTATGTCTGCTCTGTGGCAACGGCATAGAACTGATCGGTCACATCGACGCCTTCGATGATCGTCTTTGTTTCCGTGATGCGGCCGCCGCGGATGAATCCTTTGTATGCGCCCGGCGTCGTGTTGAGCACTTCGACCGTCGTCGTCGCAGGCAGCTGCTTGTTGAGCTCGTCCTTGCTGATGGTCGCCTTCGACGCAGTCTGCGACTTGTCGACGACGCGCGCTTCAGCCTGCACGAGCACTTCGCCGATCTGCACCGATTCCGATTTGAGATTGAAATTGACCGGCGTTGTCTGATCGGCGGTGACGGTCACATTGGTGACCGTTTCGCCCGCATATCCCACGCCCGCTGCGCGGACCGAGTACGTTCCGGGCGGCACGTTCAGGATATAGTAGCGCCCCTGGACGTCAACCGCGCCGCCGAGCCTGGTGCCGACGATCGTGACGTTGATGCCGAGGACGGGTTCTTTCGTCGATGCATCTCGCACGGTTCCGGAAATCTTTCCGTTACCGGCAAAGGCAGAGGCCGAAAGCAACACGGCACAACTGATAAGGAGGAGAATCTTACCGTAACAGTTATTCATTATGATACTCCTTGATGGTGAATGATGGAACGGTGATGGTAGGTGAGGGAAACAGTTTTGTTAACAACCGGTATGCGATGACAGCGGAGCCGCGGGACGTTTCGTACATGCATCGGCAGTCGGACAACGAGCGTTGCCCGAACATTCCCCGGAAATAAAAACGGGACACAAATGAGGAAGCCATTGAGACCGATACGTGTTGAGATACTCAGTGAATATGATCCAACTCACTCCGCACAACTTCGATGTCCGAGCACAACGGTATGACTCATGCTCTCTAAAAATGTTTCTGCACGCATCCGCACCGGAAAAACATCTTCCAGCGCCTTTGCCGGCGGACGCAGCTTTGAACCGCGCGGCAGGTTACAGATGGGATAGGTGACGCGTGAAGCCGGATCGAATCGTTTCTCCGAACAATTTTATTAGATAAACACGGTTTAACCACTAAGATATTAGGAGAATTTGTTTGGAAAGTCAAGAACAAAATATTTAAATATTTTCAAAAAATTTTCCGACTCCTCGTTCCCGTCCCCTCTCTCCGGTGAATTTTCTTTTGCCCTTTCGATATTTTTCGTGTATTTTCCCTTTCCCTGCTATTCTTTATTAATAGAAGAACGGACGGACACGCATGGATACACGGCTCATCGAAACGCTCCAGGCGAACTGGAAAAAAGAAAAAACCGGCGCCGAAACATACCGCCGGCTTGCCGCACGCGAGCCGGATGAAAAAAAGAAAGCGGTGCTGTTAAAACTCGCCGATGCCGAAGAACAGCATGCGGAAAAATTCGCCGCGCGCCTGAAGGATCTCGGCGCTCCGCTTCCCTCGCCGAACGAAGGACTCATCGCCAAAGCCCGCACGTGGCTGCTCATCCGCACCGGCACCGACAACGCCGTGAAGCGCCTCGAAGAAACCGAAGACCGCCACGCGGCCGAATACAGACTCTCCGCCTCGTCAGCCGCCGGGACCGAAGACCGCTCGCTCCTGCATGAAGTGGAGCGCGAGGAAAAAGTGCATGCGAAGGTTCTCTCCTCCATGAACGCGCCCGCGTTGACCGCACAGGAGCGGATCGACAGCCATTTCCAGAAGGAGACGTGGCACAGCGGACATTCGGGAGGATGGATCGGACAGGCCATCTACGGCGCCAACGACGGACTCGGCGCCGTCTTCGGCATCGTCTCGGGCATGGCCGGCTATTCGGCCTCGGGCGATACGACAATCGTGTGGATGGCGGGCATCGCCGGCACATTGGCCAGCGCCCTCTCGATGGGATCGGGCGCCTACCTTGCGCGCAAATCGGAACGCGAAGTCTACGAAGCGGAGATCGAACGCGAACGCAAGGAAATCGAGGAGAATCCCGAAGAGGAAAAACGCGAGCTCGCGCTCTTCTATGAACTCAAAGGATTCTCGCCCGACGAATCGACGATGATGGCCGAACGCATGATGCTGCAGCCCGAACATTTCCTGAAAACGCTCGCCCAGGAAGAGCTCGGACTCTCCTCCGCCTCGTTCCCCAATCCCGTGAAGGAAGCGCTCTCGGCCACATTCGCCACGGCCGTGGGCGGCATCATTCCCGTGCTTCCCTTCCTCGTCTGGTCCGGCATGACGGCCGTCATCATCAGCCTTGTGATCAGCACCGTCGCCCACTTCCTGGTCGGCGTACTCAAGACGATCGTGACCGGCCGCTCCTGGTGGAGAAGCGGACTCGAGATGACATACGTGGGCATCGTGACCGCCGCGATCGCCTATGCGGTCGGCTCATGGCTGAGTCCGCAGGGACACAGACTGTGAATAAATCGTACCCTGTTTATTTCCATTCACAATGAAAGGCAGGCGACAATGGACATACAGAACAAATCGGTACTGGTGCTCGGCGGATGGGGCCTTGTGGGTTCGGCCATCTGCCGCCGGCTCATGACCGAGAAGCCGGGAAGGATGATCATCACATCGCTCAAGGAAGCGGAAGCCTGCGATGCGGTGGCGCAGATGAAAAAGGAATTTCCCGATGCGCCGAAGGATTTCTTCGTGCCGTGGTGGGGCAACATCTTCACGCGCCACGACTACAAGGACCTCTCGCGCGAAGAGATCCTCTCCGATCCCGACAAGCGCGCCGCATCGATCGAAGACATGCTCGAAGAGCTGACGCCGGAGGCCCTGCACCGTTCGGCGCTCTATCAGCTCCTCGTCGCGCATCGTCCCGACATCGTCATCGACTGCATCAACTCTGCCACCGCCATCGCGTATCAGGATCTCTTCCAGAGCGCGCGCGATGTGCTCAAGCACATGAAGTCGTCCGCATCCGATTCGCCGCGCACGCGCGACGCCGTCGAGCGCCTGCTGCTCACGCTCTACATCCCACAGCTCATCCGGCATGTGCAGATTTTTTACAAATCGATGAACGAGGCCGGCACGTCATCATACGTGAAGATCGGCACCAGCGGAACCGGCGGCATGGGACTCAACATTCCCTATACGCATTCGGAAGAAAAACCCTCGGGCGTGCTCCTGAGCAAGTCGGCCGTCGCCGGCGCGCACACGCTTCTGCTCTTCCTCATGGGGCGCACGCCCGACGCTCCGATCACCAAGGAAATCAAGCCCACGGGCGCCATCGGATGGAAACGCATCGGCTACGGCGAGATCGCCAAGCGCGGAAAGCCCATCGAGCTCTTCGACTGCGAGATCGCAGACGCCCTCCCGCTCAAGAAGACATTCCGCATCCGCGAAGACGACGTGCCCGTCACGCCGCGCCGGCAGCAGCTGCGCTCGGTCTTCATCGATACGGGCGAGAACGGCATCTTCTCGCGCGGCGAATTCGAAGCGATCGCCACGCCCGGGCAGATGGAATTCGTCACGCCCGAAGAGATCGCCGAAGACGTGATCTTCGAAATGAAGGGCGGCAACACGGGTCACGACATCATCAATGCGCTCGACAATGCGACACTCGCGCCGACATACCGGGCGGGATTCATGTTCCAGAGCGCGCTCGAGCGGATGAAACAGCTGGAAAAGGAATACCATGTCGACAGCGTCGCCTTCGAAATGCTCGGTCCGCCCAGGCTCTCGAAGCTTCTGTATGAAGCGCATCTGCTGAAGCTCGCCTACGGAAATCCCGGGAGCGTGATGAAGGCATCGGCCCGCGACGTTTCGGCGCGCCTGCTCGAACTGCTGAAAAAGGACAGGAAGCTGAGGTCCGAGATCATTTCGATCGGCATTCCGATTCTTCTGCCCGACGGGAAGTCGCTCCTGCGCGGCAAAGAAATCAAGATTCCCGCCTACCGCGGCGAAAACGAGCTTCCGGTCACGCCGGCCTCGATCGACCACTGGGCATCGAACGGCTGGGTCGACCTCCGGATGAAGAATGTGAAGAAATGGCAGGATCGGTTCCGGCTGATCGCCAAAGATCTCGAGGCGTATCCGGCCGGGGAAACAAGCTCGAGAAATTTCAGAACGCTGGAATATTGGCAAAACTTTACCGATATTGATGCAGGAAAGCTGGCCGGGTGGATCTTCACCGAAGAGGAAAAAGGCAAGCGCATGAAAGCATGATAGTGTACTAGTATAGAGAACAAATCAACACACTGAATACGGGGGATGCGCCGGACAAGTGGTTGTCCGGCACTCCTCCGTATTTTCGTTTTATCCCCCCACCTTCCAAAGGAGAAAGACCGATGTACCTTTGCAAAAAATTTTTCGTCGTCACACTGGCGCTCTTCGCGTTCGCAGCCGCACATGCCGAAGACGGCATGTGGACTTTCGACAATCCCCCGCGCAAGATCCTGAAGGAGAAATACGGGTTCGAGCCCACGCAGGAATGGCTCGATCATGTCCGCCTCTCGAGCGTACGGTTCAACGACGGCGGATCCGGCTCGTTCGTATCGCCCAACGGACTGGTGATGACGAACCACCATGTGGCGCTCGGCCAGCTGCAGAAAGTCTCGACGCCCGAAAAGGATTATGTGAAAGACGGCTTCTTCACGAAGTCGCAGGCCGAAGAATTTAAATGCCCCGATCTCGAGCTCAACGTGCTCGTCGGCATGGAAAACGTCACCGAGAAGGTGGAAGCCGCGGTGAAGCCGGGCATGAGCGAGAAGGAAGCGCTCGATGCGCGCAAGGCGGCCGAAGCGCAGATCAGAAAAGAAAGCATGGAGAAGACCGGTCTTCGCTCCGACATCGTGACATTGTACCAGGGAAGCGAATACTGGCTCTACCAGTACAAGAAATACACCGACGTCCGCCTCGTGATGGCTCCCGAGCAGCAGATCGCGTTCTACGGCGGAGATCCGGACAACTTCACATTCCCCCGCTACGATCTCGACATGGCGTTCTTCCGCGTGTATGAGAACGACAAGCCGATCAAGTCCGATAATTATCTGAAGTGGAAATCGGCCGGCGTCGAAGACGGCGAACTCGTGTTCGTCTCCGGTCATCCGGGTTCCACAAACCGGCTGCAGACCATGGCGCAGACCGAATTCCAGCGCGACTATACGTATCCGGCGCGCCTCAAATCGCTCAAGCGCAGAGTGGAGCTTCTGAAGCGCTATTCGATGCTCGGTCCCGAGCAGGAACGCCGCGCACTCGTGCAGATCTTCAGCATCGAAAACGCGCTGAAGGCTTTGGGCGGCGAATATGAAGGACTCTTGGATGCGAAGCTCATGGCGCAGAAACAGAAGGAAGAGAAGGAACTGCGTGAAAAAGTCGCCATCAATCCCGAATGGAGCAAGACGTACGGACCGGCATGGGATTCGATCGCCGCGGCCGTCGAGCGTTCGAAGGCGAAGTTCACCGCGACGCAGTACCGCGGATTGAACGGGCGTCTGGCGACGCTGGCCCTGCAGCTCGTGCGCTACGCCTCGGAAATCAAGAAGCCGAACGGCGAGCGCATGCGCGAATATCAGGACGCGAATCTTCCCTCGCTGAAATTCCAGCTCTTCTCTCCCGCTCCGGTCTATACGGACCTCGAGGAGATATCACTTGCCGACCGCTTCGCCGAAGCGATCGAAATGCTCGGCGCCAAAGATCCGTTCGTCGTGGCCGCACTCGGCGGCAAGACGCCCGAAGGCGCCGCGAAGGAACTCGTCAGCGGCACGAAGATGGCCGATCCCGCCTTCCGCAAGGCGCTCTTTGACGGCGGCCAGGAAGCCGTTGCCGCTTCGACCGATCCGATGATCGTCTTGGCACGCAAGATCGCGCCCATGGGCGACGAGCTGCGCGAATGGACCGAGAAAAACGTCACAAGCACCATCGACAACAACAGCGGCAAGATCGGCCGCGCGCGCTTCGCCGTCTACGGCAAATCGCTCTCTCCCGATGCCAACTTCACGCTGCGCCTCTCATACGGCACCGTGAAGGGATATGCGATGAACGGCACGAAGGCGCCCGCCAAGACCACGCTCTTCGGCCTCTATGACCGCGCGTTCAGCTTCGGCAACAAGGGCGATTTCGAACTGCCCCATCGCTTCATGGAAAATGTGAACAAGCTGAATCTCGCCACTCCGTTCAACTTCGTGAGCACCTGCGACATTATCGGCGGCAACTCCGGCTCGCCGGTGGTGAACCGCACGGGCGAGGTCGTCGGACTCATCTTCGACGGCAACATCGAAAGCCTTCCCGGTCGCTTTCTCTATTCCGAGGAAAAGAACCGCGCCGTGGCCGTCAACACCGGCGCCATGATCGAATGCATGCGCAAGCTGTATGATTCGAACACGCTGGCCAACGAGCTGGAAGGCATCACGCTCACGCCCGATCTGAAGGCGAAGGACGCCGCGAAGCCTTCAAGCGGAGTGCGCAGGAAGAAATAGATGTGTGCATTGTAGGGCGAAATGACATTTCGCCCTGTTTTATCTTTCTTTGCATGTGGGGCGAAGCGTTGCTTCGCCCCTTTTTTTATTGCACACCTTTCACTGCTTCATCGCCGAGCTTCGGCACATCATCATACTTCCTGCTCACTTCCCTGTACTTTTCGAAGAAATCGGACATGCCGCGTGCGATCGTTTCCGTCAGTGCGGGACGTCCGAGCCTGCGGTCGATCTCGTATGCCATGCGGACTCCGGCGGTTGCGCCGTAATTTTTTTCCACAGATCCGGAGAGGTTCGCATTCAGCATGAGCTCGCGGGCGCGCTCGTTGGTGAGTCCGGCCGATTGCATCTCCGCCATGACGTCGTTGAGCGAGCGCACGGCCTCGTTAGTCTGGCGAAACCATTCCGCGGGCGGATGCTCCAAATATCCCTGCTGCTGCATCGAGAGATAATAGGCGATGCCTTCATTCTGCACCAGCTCTCCGAGCGCGCGCGACGGCGTGCCTGAGGCGTGGATCGAGTTCCACACCGGTGAGGACTGCTGATAGATGGAAAAGACGGCATGGAAGCTTTCGTGCGCCAGCGTGCTGAGCGTCTCGATGAACTGGACATCGATCGAGGGGATATACTGCACCATGCGCACCAGATTCAGCACGACCACGGGACTGCCCTCGTTCGGGCCCACAAAGATCGGATGATTGTCCTTCCAGACCACGCGCCGCACGAATGCCGCGGCATTCTCATGTCCCATGGCAACCACGTAGACCGGGATGGTCGTTGAGATGCGGGCCGATGAAGGGAAGAATGACTCGATGGTGGCGACGACTTTGCGTGCAACACTCCGCTTTTTCATTTCGGCAAGCAGCGCCTTCACCTGCGGAAGGAATGCGCGCGTCTCGGAAAGGCCGTAGAGATCGTCGCCGGTTCTGAAATTGTCGCGCAGGAGTTCGAGTTCGCCCACAAAATGCTCGAACGGCTTATCCGTCCGGGCCAGTACGAGGCTGGTCGATGCGGCGATCTGGTTGCCGGGCATTTCGGCGACGCGCCGTGCATTGTTCATTTGCCGTTCGCACAGCAGCACCATGCCGTCGGCCGAGGAGAAGTCGATGGTGAGATTGACATTGAAATTCGGATTCACCTGCGCGGGCGTTCGGGCCGCCCACAGGAAAATGACGAAGGCGATATATAATAGAGTCCGCTTCATAGATTCAATGTAAATGAAAACGGGCACAAAAAAAAGGGGCGAAGCAACGCTTCGCCCCACATGCAAAGAAAGATGAAACAGGGCGAAATGGCATTTCGCCCTACCAAAGAAAGATGAAACAGGGCGAAATGACATTTCGCCCTACATCTCGATTCGACCGTTATTCGTAGCGCAGGGATTCGATCGGATCCATATTCGCCGCTTTCCAGGCCGGATACACGCCGAAGACGATGCCGATGAACGAGCAGAAGATGATCGCCGTGATGTTCATCTCGAGCGCCGTCATCTTCATGAACGGCGTTTCAAGAATCGTGATCGCATTGTTCCACGGAAGCATCGGGGGCGCGCTCATGAGCAAGGCGACCACATTCCCCATCAGGCTTCCCACCATGATGCCGATCAGTCCGCCGATCTGGCTGAAGACCACCGACTCGCTCAAGAACTGCGTCAGCACGTTCGTCTTTGTGGCGCCGAGCGCCTTGCGGATGCCGATTTCCTTCGTCCGCTCGGTGACCGAGACGAGCATGATGTTCATGATGCCCACGCCGGCCGCCAGAAGCGCGATGGCCGCGATGCCCAGCGCGCCGATTTTCACCATGAATGTCACGTCGTTGAACTGCTTGATCATCGTGTCGTTCGAGAAGATCGCGAAATCGTCTTCGGCTCCGGGCTCCACGTGGCGGATCGTGCGCAGCACGGCGCGCGAGAGCTCGATCACGTCGTTGTACGATTCCTGATCCCTCGAGGCGACCATGATGTTGAGCGACCGCTTCTTGCCGAACATGTCGAGCGCCGTCGTGATCGGGATGGCGATGAGATTCGCCTGATCGTTGCCCATCGCATTCGCCTTCTTCTCGAGCGTGCCCACCACCTTGAACGGCACGTTGTTGATCTTCACTTCCCCGCCGATCGGCGAGCCGACCGGAAAGAGCTTCTGCACCACGCCCGCGCCGATCACGCACACATAGCGTCCGGCTTCGACTTCCTGCGTATTGAAGGCGCGGCCCTGATCGACATTCCAGTTGTTCGTCGGGAAGCTTTCGGGCGTCTCGCCCACGATGCCGATATTCGGATTCGTCTTCTTATCGCCGGAGGTGACGGAGGTCGTCGCCACCCATGCCTCAAGCCCGATGTACTTCGTATTGGTCATGCGGTTGATGAACTGCACGCCCTGCTCGTATGTGATGTCCTTCCGGTTGCGGTACCTGTTGTGGTGATCGTGGAAGAACCCGGCCGGAAATTTCTGTATCTGGAACGTGTTCGTCCCCAGATCGCTCAGGCCGCCTTCGATGGCGCCCTGGAGCACGCCCATGGCGGTCATGACGGCGATGATGGAGAAAACTCCGACCGCGATGCCCAGCAGCGTGAGCACGGACCGGAGCTTATTGGCGCGGATGGCCGTGACGGCCATCGAAAAACTTTCTTTTACCTGCATAGGATGTTTGCTCTGAAATAAGACACTGTTGAACCGCCGGTATGTTATTCGTAGCGCAGCGCTTCGACCGGATCGAGCTTCGAGGCGCGGTTTGCCGGCAGAAATCCGGAAATGACGCCGACCATCACCGAGATGAAGATCGACACCAGCACGATCGAAATCGGCATCGATGTCGGCAGCACCTGATTCAAGAGCAGGCTCAGCGGATAGGCGATCGCCAGTCCGATCAGGCCGCCAACCAGCGACAGCGTCGCCGATTCGATCAGGAACTGCAGAAGAATCGTCGAGCGTTTCGCGCCGATGGCCTTGCGGATGCCGATCTCGCGCGTGCGCTCGGTGACCGAGACGAACATGATGTTCATGATGCCGATGGCGCCCACAAAGAGCGAGAGCGCCGTGATGAAGAACCCGATGCCGCCGACGGCCATCTTGATCTTGTCGAACGTCTGGATGAACATGTCCTGCTGGTTGATGGCGAAGTCGTCTTCGGCGCCGGGCTTCACATTGCGCACCTTGCGCAGGATGCCCCGCAGTTCCTCCTTCGTGTTCTCAAGATCATTCACATCCTTCGCCTTGACCGAGATCTGCTGCACGCCGTGACGGAAGCCGAAGGCGCGGTTGAACCGGACGATGGGAATATAGATGCGGTTGTCCATGCTTTCGATGCCCAGAAAACTGCCCTGCTTATCGAGCACGCCCAGGATGCGGAAGACCTTGCCGCGGGCCTTGATCGTCTTGCCGAGCGGGGATTCATTGGGGTAGAGATTTTCCGCGACATCCGACCCGATCACGCAGACCGGACGGCCGCCGTCGGCTTCCGCCTGATTGAAGAAGCGGCCGTCGGCCACGGTCACGCCGGCGGTGAAGGGAAACTGCTCGTTCACGCCGATGATGCCCACGCCCTCGGAGCTGACGCTTCCGTTCTTGACCGTCCCGCCCATGTACACGGCGGGAGTGGAATTCTTCACCAGCGTCGCCTGACGCTCGACCGCCTTGTACTGCTCCATCTTGAGATCGCGGCGGTTGCGGTATTTCCACCACTCCTCGCCGTCGGCAAACCAGGGCCACTTCTGAATGTAGAGCACGTCGGCGCCGATCTTGTCGATCGTCTCATCCACCGTGCGCGACAGGCCGGTGATGGCCGTGCCCATCAGCGTGACCGACACGATGCCGATCACGATGCCGAGCGTGGTGAGGACGGAGCGCATCTTGTTCGCGCGAATCGCCTGCAGCGAAATGAGCAGCCCCTCCTTCACTTCATTGAAAAAATCGTAGACTTGCATGATGAATGTTCTCTCTTAAAGTATGGTGCCGGACGCCTTGGGAATGCGGCGCTTCGACGCCGGGACGGTCTCGTCGCCCTCGATGCGTCCGTCGCGCAGGCGGATCATGCGGTGCGCATGCTCGGCGATATCCGGTTCGTGCGTCACCAGGATGATCGTATTGCCCTGCTTGTGCAATTCGTTGAAGAGCGCCATGATGTCTTCGCCCGTCTTCGAATCGAGGTTTCCCGTGGGCTCGTCCGCAAGAATGATCGAGGGCTTCGTCACCAGCGCGCGCGCGATGGCGACGCGCTGGCGCTGGCCGCCCGAAAGCTCGTTGGGCTTGTGCGACATGCGGTCCTCGAGCGACACGTGCTTCAGCGCCTCGGTCGCCAGGCGCCGGCGCTCCGACGCATGCACGCCGGCATAGACCAGCGGCAGCTCGACATTGTGCAGCGCGTTCGAACGCGGAATCAGATTGAATGTCTGGAAGACGAATCCGATTTCCTTGTTGCGGATCTTCGCAAGCTCGTTGTCGTTCATGTCGCTCACATTCACGCCGGTGAACTCATAGAGCCCCGAGGTGGGCGTGTCGAGGCAGCCGATGATGTTCATCAGCGTCGACTTGCCCGAACCCGACGGTCCCATGAGCGCGACGTACTCGCCGCGGGCGACTTCCAGGGAGACATCCTGAAGCGCATGCACTTCTTCGGTTCCCATCACATACGTCTTGCTGATATTCTTGATGTTGATCACTTTTTCCATACTGCACTCACCGTTTTGAGTAGAAGAGTTCAATGAAATGCCCGGTGTGCGGGCGGCACATCACGGGAATTATTTCGCTTCTTCCTTCTTGCCCACGGCGAACTTCTTGGCCGTATTGTCGATCTTGACCGCTGCGCCGTCTTCCAGGTCGCGGTTGATGGCCTTGTAGCTGCCCGACACGACTTCCGTATTCTCGCTGATGCCGGAGGTCACTTCGACAAACGCGTCGTCGTTGATGCCGCGCTTGACGGGAATGGCCTTCACTTTGCCGCCTTCGGTCACGAAGACCACTTCAGTGGGCTTGTCCTGCTGGGAACCGCGTTGCTGGAGGGAATCCTTCTTTTCGCCTTCCTTCGGCTTGAGCACGCGCGTGGTCACCGACTGGATCGGCACCGAAAGGACATTCTTCTTCGTCATGGTTTCAATGTCGGCGGACATGGACATTCCGGGGCGGAGTGCCACGTCCTTATCTAAAACGCGGATTTTCACGACGAAGTTCGTCACTTCATTCTGCGAACCGAGCCCGGTCGTCGTGGCCGTATTGGCGATTTCATAGACGATGCCCTTCAGTTTCCGTTCGGAATAGGCATCGACCGTCACACGGGCCGTATCGCCGATATGGATCAGCACGACGTCGTTTTCGCCCACATCCACACGGGCTTCCATCATCGCCAGGTCGGCCACCGTCATGATCTCGGTGCCCTGCGTGAAGCTCGAACCGCTCACGCGCTCGCCGAGTTCCGAATTCAGCTGCGAGATCGTGCCGTCCATCGGCGCGTAGATCGACGTCTTATGGAGACTTTCCTTCGCATCGCGCAGCGACGCGCCGGCCTGCGCCACGCCGGCCTGCGCCGATTCGTACTGGCTCTTGGCTGCCTGATAGGCCGTCTTCGCGGCGATGTAATCCTGATCGGAGACGAGCTTCTTGCCGAAGAGCTCCTGTGCGCGTTTGTATTCCGAATTCGCTTTTTCGAGGTTCGCCGCCTGCAGATTCAGGGTCGCCTTGGCCGAAGCCAGTCCGGCTTCGGCACGATCGGTCTGCGCCTGATACTGATCGGGCTTAATGCGGACAAGGAGCTGGCCTTTTTTCACGCGGTCGCCTTCCTTCACCGGAAGCTGCGTGATCTCGCCGCTGACTTCGGCGTTGATCTTCACCATCGTTTCAGGCTGGATCTTGCCCGAGGCCGTGACAATCTGCGTAATCGAGCGCTTCGACGCCTTTTCCGTCTGAACCGTGATCACCGTTTCTTTTTTGCTTCCGAGGACAACAACGAGGATCAGCGCAAGCACGACGACGCCGATGCCGGAAAATATGAAGATCTTGCGTTTATTCTTTTTTGCCATAAGGCTCTCCTTGGGTTATTCACAACACTGTATTGAAGAGGACACTATTATATCGTTGCGCGCGGCGATCAGTATTTCTCGGCGCCGAGCACATATTTCATTTCCTGTTTTGCCAGAAGATAATCGTACGCGGCATTCACGTTGTCGCTCTGCGCCTTCGTGTAATTGGCCTGCGCCGTGAGATTGTCGAGCAGCGTGCCGGCGCCGAGCGTATAGCGCTCCTGGGCGATGCGCTGGTCTTCGGCGGCGGACTGAAGATTCTTCACCGTCACATCGAGCTGCTTGTAGGCCGATTCGAGATCGAGCAGTCCCTTCTTCACATCGGCCTGCACCAGGCGCTGGGTCTGGCGCACCTGTTCGTCGGCGATCTGCGCGTTCAATTCAGCCTGCTGCGATGCCACGCTCGTCTGGAATCCGGTGAACAACGGCAGATTGATGCTGAGTCCGTAGCTGAGCGACTTGTTGTCGTTGAGGCGGTTGATCTCCGCATTGCTGTAACCGTAGCTGGCATTGGCCGTGACCGTGGGCCAGAAGCCGCGGCGTGCCACCGTGACATTGTTTTCAGCGCTTTGCTTCGAATACTGCGCCGCCTGATAATCGGGACGCGTCTCGAGCGCCTGATTCACGAGCGTGTTATAGTCGGCATACTGATTTTTAAGCTGCTCGAAATCGCGCGTCTCGATCTCCTTTTCCAACTGGGGATCGCTGTATGTGTATTCCTTGTAGACATCGAGCGACAGATACGACAAGAGGTCGGTCTTCGCCGTTTCGAACGTCTGCTGCGCGCGGATCAGCGCCAGTTCGTCGTTCGCCGTCTGCACCTGCTGGCGGTAGACGTCGGCAAGCGCCACGGCGCCGACCTTGTTCGATTCGACGATGCGGTCGAGCTGCTGGCGGCTGCGCTTCAGGTTGTCCTCGTTGACGCCCACAAGCTGCTGTGTGCGCAGCACATTCAAATAGAGGCGCTGCGTCGTGAACACCACCGTCTGGCGCGTGCGCGTGAGGTTCTGTTCGGCGGAACTCGCATTGAGTTCGGCGCGGCGCAGGTTCGCCGGCATCCCAAAGCCGTCGAAGAGCGTCACATTGGCGCTCAAGCCCGCATTGAAATTGTTGCGCGTCGAGATGCCGGAGGTCGAGCCGAGCGTCACCGGAAGTCCGTTGATATACTGGATGTCGAGACCGGCAGGCTGCCACGACTGGCTGCGGTTCCACTGTCCGTAGGCGCTGAGCGACGGCAGGAAGTTGCCGTAGGCGCTGGTGACAGAGCTCTGCTGCGATTCATACGAATTTTGCGCGCTGATCACGTTGAAGTTTCTCTCAAGGGCGACCGAAAGCGCCTGTTGTAACGACATGGACGGGCGTTCCTGGGCAGAAAGCGTCGCACTTGCGGCAAGGATAAGGACAGCGATTAGATGAGTGAGTTTCATGCAGCCATCTCCAAATAGAAGGGGGTTTGTGGTTTCACTGTTGAATATTAACGAGAATATTCGGGGAAAGTTTCAGAAAAAATCCAATCTTTTCTCAAAGCGAGCAGGAAAGAGGGTCGTTTTTTTGCTGTCTCTTAGACACGCAGCGTGCCCGAATGGTTTATCAGCCGCGGAGGAAAAATACGGAATTATCGGGAATAATTCCGTATCACGTCATCCTTGATCGAGAGCAGATAGGCCAGCGCCGGATCGTGCTCGTTCGGGATTTCGCCTTCCAGAATCGCGTCCTCGATCCGGGTTTTGAGGATGCCGACGAGCTTTCCGGGCTGAAGCCCGCAGACAGCCATGATCTCGTCGCCCTTGACCGGGGGCTGGAATGCCCGCAGACGGTCTTTTTCCTCGACTTCATTCATTTTTTCGAGCACGCGGTCGTAATTATCGGTGTATTTCGAGACCAGTTTCGGGTTTTTCGACGTGATATCGGCCCGGCAGAGCGTCATGAGGTCGTCGATCTCCTCTCCGGCCTCGAACAGCAGCCGGCGCACGGCCGAATCGGTCACGCCGTCGTCCACAAGCGCGATCGGGCGCAGGTGCAGACGGACCAGCTTCTCGACATACGGAATATGTTCCATCGGCAGCTTGAAGCGCCGGAAGATATGCTTGACCATGCGCGCTCCCACGTCTTCATGCCCGTGAAATGTCCAGCCGGTGCCCTCGATGAACTTCTTCGTTTTGGGCTTCGCGATATCGTGCAGAAGCGCGGCCATGCGCAATTGCGGATTGTCCGAAACCTCCGCCACATTATCGACGACCGTGCAGGTGTGCAGGAAGACGTCCTTGTGGTGGAAATCCTTGCGCTGATCGACGCCGGAGAGTTCGGCAAATTCCGGGAAGATGATCTTCATGATGCCCGTCTCCTGCAGCAATCGAAGGCCGACGGAGGGTCTGGGACTCGCCATGATCTTCATGAATTCATCGGTGACGCGCTCCTGCGAAATGATCGAGAGCCGTTCGGCCATCGGCGCGATGGCATTGAGCGTGTCCTGGGCGATCGTGAAGCCGAGCTTCGAGGCGAAGCGCACCGCGCGCATGATGCGCAGCGGATCGTCGTCGAATGTCTTCAAGGGATCGAGCGGCGTGCGGATCACCTTCAGCCCGAGGTCCTCTTCGCCGCTGAAGAAATCCGTCACCTCGCCCCAGTGCGCGCCGTTGATCGACGCGGCCAGCGCATTGACCGTAAAATCGCGCCGCGAGAGATCATCATAGAGCGTGCCGGTTTCGACCACCGGATTCCGCGATTCGCGGTTGTAGCTTTCCTTTCGCGCTCCCACAAACTCGATCTTCACGTCGCCCACGGTCATCATCGCCGTTCCGAAGCGCTCGTAGACCACGACGCTCTTTTTGCCGAAGCGCGCTCCGGCGGCCTTTGCAAAGTCGATGCCGCTTCCGACCACAAGCACGTCGATATCGTTCACGATCTTTCCCAGCAGCGCATCGCGCACATATCCGCCCACCACATAGGCCTCGACGCCCATGCGGTCGGCCAGCGCTCCGATTTCCTTTATCACATCCTGTGCGATGTCAATCTTTTTTGTCATCCGCCCTCATTCTTCACCGTAGTGAAGCACCTGTATCAGTTTCATGATTTCCTGCGCCACTTCGAGCGCATGCTGGCCGTCCTCGCCCGAGACGATCGGGCGCGTGCCCGCGGCGATGGCGTTCAGAAACGACTGAAGTTCGCTCTCGAGCGCGTTCACTTCCTTCTGCTCGAGATGCTCATAGGTGATCTTCCGCTTTTTCTTCCCGCGCTCGATCTCACCCAGCATCATCGTCGCATCTGCCGTCGGATCGGCCGGATCGACCAGGCGGAAGACTTCCGACTGTCCCTGCAGAAAGTCGATCGAGATATAGGCGTTCGACTGGAACATGCGCATCTTGCGCATCTTCTTCTGCGAAATGCGGCTTGCCGTCACATTGGCGACGCATCCGTTGGCGAACACGAGGCGCGCGTTGGCGATATCGGCCGTCTCGGACACGACGGAGACGCCGGTGGCCTCGATCTTCGTCACGGGCGACTGGACCAGGCTCAGGATGATGTCGATATCGTGGATCATCAGATCGAGCACGACGGCCACATCGGTGCCGCGCGGATTGAACTGCGAGAGCCGGTGCGACTCGATGAACATCGGGGCGAGCTTGTATTCCTCGAGCGAGAGAATGGCCGGATTGAAGCGCTCGATGTGCCCGACCTGTATGAGCAGCCCTTTGGCCTTCGCGATCTCGTTGAGCTCGCGCGCCTCGGCAATCGTCGCGGTGATGGGCTTCTCGATGAGCACGTGGCGGCCGGCCTCGAGCGCGCGCCGGGCCGTTTCGTAATGATGCGTCGTCACGGTGGCGATGCTCAGGGCATCGACCGAAGCCAGAAGCTCGTCCATCGATTCGAAGGCTCGGACGTTGTAGAGCGCGGCAATCTCACGGCATCGGTCCTGATTGACGTCGTAGACGCCGACGAAATGGGCTTGCGGAATCTGAGCGTACATTTTCGCGTGGAGTGCGCCGAGATGCCCGACGCCGACCACGCCAACATTGATGTTCGTATTCATAAGAAATTCGATGCTTGTATAAACTATCGTGTTTTCGGTTTCCTGGGCTCGGGCTGCGCCTCGAGCGAGGTCTCGGTCTGTCCGCCGGGGCTCTTTGCGACAGCCATGCCGATGGCGCGGTCGAATCCGCCGAAGCGCTGATCGCGGTAGTAGGCCACGGCGATATAACGGCTGATCGTTCGCCAGTCGTTTCCTTCCAGCGCGATCCAGTCCTGATCCCCCACGCTGCCCGAGGCGTCGATGGCGCCGAGCACATACTGATAATCATAGACGCCGCGGCGGATCGATGCCCGAAGCGTATAGAGCCCGGTGGCCTCGTCGTATTTCAGTTTGTATTCCGGCAGCACCTCCCACCCCGTCATCGCGCCGACAAGAAAAATATCCTTCTGCGGCCGGCTTGCCAGTCTCAGGCGGAATTCGACATCGAGGTATTCGCTGTTGATGCCGGTGAACGGCCTGACTTTCGCCGCGCCGTTGGCGTCGTTCTTTCCCTGCCAGAGCATGCGCGACTGATCCGGCCCGTCGACCAGGCGCACCGTCTGCCCGTTCGGATACAACTTCACCGACGACAGATCGAGCCGGCGGTATTCATTGCCGGCGGGAATGGAGCGGATCCAGAACCGTTTGTTGGGCAGCATGAAATTTTCGACGAACGTGTCGGGATCCCGGTCGTCGACGTCGATGCGGAAGGGACGCGTGATGTTCCAATTCTGAAAGATATAGACCGACTTCAGGAACTGATGCATGATCCGGTCATCGGGCGCGGCCCCGACAAGCGAGTCGGCGTTCATATCGACGGCGGCATAGAGCCGCTGGTTCATCGGCGCCACATCGCCGGGATAATAGCGGTTGGCCAGGCGGAACGTGAGCGGCAGCGTCTTTTCGGCGACAATGAACCGCCCTTCGGCCAGCGTCTTCTTTTCATCGTCCCTGTTGACGATGCGGAAGAGATAGTTGCCGGAATACGGAAACTGGACCATGCCGTCGGGATCGGGGAATGAATTCCGGAAATGGAACGTGTACGAGCGCACGCCGCCCGGGCTTGCCGTATACGACAAGGGCCGCACGCTTCTGTCGCGCAGCGGCGAATTCAGGAACGCATTCTCATCGGGCTCCCACTCCTTCGACGCATGCTGAAAGATGATCTGATAATTGTTCGGCACCGGCGTTGCGACATCGAATTCGATCGTCAGGTAATCGGACTTCATGGCGAGCACAGGCGGCAGGTATTCGTCGTTGTTGGCGAAGACGCGCAGCCCGAAGATCTCCCGGTCGGTCTGAGCATGAAGCATGGTTCCGAATGCGGCAAGCACCAGCAGAACAATCAGCATCTTTTTCATTGAGCGTCTCCGGATGAGTGGTAGAGTGAGACCAGCCAGTCGTGAAGTTCCTGGACATTCTCGAACACGTAATCGGCGTTGAGCTTCAGCACTTCGTGCCTTCCGTACGAATCCCAGACGACCGACGCGACGTCGGTTCCCGCTTCGCGCGCCGCAAGCACATCGGCAACGGCATCGCCCACCATCAGCACACGGGAGGGGACGAGATTGAAGCGCGAGAGGATCTTCCTGATGCCGTCGCCCGACGGCTTGAACTCGCCCACATCATCGCCGGTGATCGTGATGTCGAAATAGCGTTCGATCTCGAAGAGCTCGAGGCTGATATCGGTCGTCCTTCTCCCCTTGCCGGTGAAGAGCGCCACAAGCACGCCCTTTTCATGGAGGAAGCGCAGGATCTCGAGAATGCCCGGATAGAGCGAGGCGAGCGAATTATGCCGCTCGTTGTAGAACCGGTAATATTCGACCATCGCCTCCTCGATATGCTCCGGTCCGATCATGTTCTGCACGGCTTCCTTCTCGGGCGGACCGAAATAGGAGACGATCTCTTCGGGGGTGAGGCGGCGGCCGAGGTATTTTTCGGCCACGAGGTTGAACGCGTCGTAGATCAGCTGATTGGTCTGGGTCAGCGTCCCGTCCATATCAAAAATGATGCAGTCGTATTTAGTAGGGTTCGGCATGAATCGTGACTTCTTTGATAAAAGGAAATTCGACCAGGATCCGGTTCTCGATCGAAGTCGAGATTTCGTGCACGCGCTCGAGCGAATGGCGGTGGTCGACCCGGCAGGCGAGCGACACGCGGTATTCGCCGCTCGATTCGAGCACGGAAAGCACATCGCAGTCGATGATATCGGCATCGCTCATGGCCATCGCGATGATCTGGCGGCTCAGTTTCTGCGCATTGGCCGTGACGTCCTTCGAAACCACGACGTTCTCGCGCGAGTCCTCGATGTGTATGATCACGGTCTGTACGCCGGCGATTTCGCGTTTGATGAGCGATTCGATGCGCGTGACGCGCTCGTGGGCGTCGGTGAATTTTTCATCCGGAACGAACTCGATCTGGAACTCGATCTGATAGCGGCCGTTCACCTCGAAGGCCTGCACATCGTGCGCCGTCAGGCGCTCGCGGCTCAGGAGCAGCTTGACCTTGTCGATGATCGTTTCATCGCTGGTTTCGACCGGCTCGGGATGAATGATGATATCGGTTTCCGGATATTCCTTCTGCAGCGCGCGCTCGGCCTTATGCACCAGATCGTGCGCGATGGCAAAGGGGAGCGTTCGGGCGATATGGACGGTCAGATCGATGAACTTCTTGGCGCCGACCGAGCGCACGCGCACCTTCTCCGTGCGGTGCACGCCGGGCACCGCCGTCACGATGCGGCGGATTTCCTCTTCCATGCCGCGCGGGGCGCGGTCCACCAGATCGTCGATCGTGCGCTTGCCCAATTCCAGGCTCACAAAGATGACGATCACCGCGACGATCAATGCCGCCACGCTGTCGGCGACATGGATATTGAACAGCGCAAAGCAGAGTCCCAGGATGACGACGCACGAGCTCCAGATGTCGGTCTTGAAATGCAGCGCATCGGCCTCGAGCGCCTGGCTGTTGTATTTTTTGGCCACGCGGTAGAGCGCGCGCGAGCGCGTATAATCGACCGCGATCGAAATGCCCATGACGATGAAGCTCCAGATGCCCACCTCCACATGGACCGCTTTTCCCGTCAGGCGTTCGTAGGCCTCGTAGATGATCCAGACGCAGGTCACCAAGAGCAGGAGCGTTTCGGCAAGGGCTGAGATGTTTTCCACTTTGCCGTGTCCGTAGGCGTGCGTCTCGTCCGCCGGCCGGTCGGAGATCTTCACGGCGAAGTATGTGATGAGCGCCGCCACCAGGTCGAGTCCCGAATGCGCCGCTTCGGCCAGGATGCCGAGGCTGCCGGTGAGCGTGCCGACCACGATTTTCATGCCGGTGATGAGGATCGCGCCTCCGATGGACGAAAGGGCGACCGTCGTTTTTTCTTTTTGTATGGCCTGAAGTGTCTCCATAAATTCGACGTCAAAAAAAAGAAGGCGTCATTATTCGATGATAATTGACGCCTTCAAATTTTTACTGTTTTGCTTGCCGCTAATCAGTGCCTCGGATGATGAGGGCCGGTGTTATTTTGCGATGAGGTTCTTGTATGCAGCCATGTCGAGCAGCGCGGCGGTCTCAGCTTCGTTCTCCAGCTTCACTTTGATCATCCATCCGCGTTCGTACGGCTCCTTATTGACCAGCTCCGGCGTATCCTGGATTTCCTTGTTGACCTCGACGACTTCGCCGCTGACCGGAGAATAGAGATCGGACACCGCCTTCACGGCTTCGACGGTTCCGAAGACCTGCCCGGCGTCGAGCTTGCGTCCGACAGCGGGAACTTCCACAAACACGATGTCTCCCAATTCGCCTTGAGCATAGTCCGTAATTCCGACCACACCGATGCCGCCTTCAATGCGGATCCATTCGTGGTCTTTCGTGTATTGTATGTTGTCAGGAAGGTTCATGAGAGTGCCTTTCTTGTATGATGAAAACCGCATTAATCCTTAAATTCAAATCCTTCAAGAAACTTTGTATCGAACTTGCCGCTGATGAACCGCCCGTCGCGCATGACCTTCTTCTGGAAGGGAATCGTCGTATGGATGCCTTCGATCACGCATTCATCGAGCGCGCCGCGCATCTTCTCGATCGCCTCATCGCGCGTCGGCGCGTAGACGATGATCTTTGCCACGAGCGAGTCGTAATTGGGGGGAATCGAGTATCCGACATATGTGTGCGAGTCGATGCGCACGCCGGGGCCGCCCGGGAAATGGAGTCCCGTGATTTTGCCGGGCGACGGACGGAAATCGTGCTGCGGATCTTCCGCGTTGATGCGGCATTCGATCGCATGGCCGCCGACCTTCACCTTTTTGCGGGGAATCTTCTTTCCGTTGGCGATATCGATCTGCGCCTTGATCAGATCGATGCCCGAGACGAATTCCGTGACGGGATGCTCGACCTGGATGCGCGTATTCATTTCCATGAAGTAGAAGCTTCCGTCCTTGTCGAGCAGGAACTCGATCGTTCCGGCGCCGAGGTACTTCACGCTCTTGGCGCCGCGCACAGCCGCCGCGCCCATTTTTTCTCGCAACTCTGCGTCCACCGCAGGCGAGGGCGATTCTTCGATCAATTTCTGATGGCGGCGCTGCACCGAACAGTCGCGCTCGCCCAGATGAATCACATTGCCGTACTGATCGCCCAAAATCTGTATTTCGATATGGCGGGGTTCTTCAAGGTACTTTTCAATATAGACGTCGGCGTTGCCGAACGCGTTTTCGGCTTCGGCGCGCGCCGTGTTGAACGCTTTCTCCAGTTCCTCATCCGTGCGCACGATGCGCATGCCCCGTCCGCCTCCGCCGGCCGAAGCCTTCACGATCACGGGATACCCGGTCTGGCTGACGATGGACTTTGCCGTCGTCAGATCCGAGACGACACCGTCCGAACCCGGCACGACCGGCACGCCGGCCCTCCGCATGGTCTCCTTGGCAAGCGCCTTGTCGCCCATGGCGGTGATCATCTCCGGACGGGGACCGATGAACGTGAGTCCCGAGGAAATGCAGATATCGGCGAAGTTCGCGTTTTCGGCCAGGAAGCCGTAGCCCGGATGCACCGCATCGGCGTCGGTGATTTCGGCGGCCGAAAGGATGCGCGGAATGTTGAGATAGCTTTCCCTGCTTGACGGCGGTCCGATGCAGATGGCTTCATCGGCGAACCGCACATGCAGCGAGTCGCGGTCGGCCTCGGAATAGACGGCCACCGTGGCGATGCCCAGTTCGCGGCATGCCCGGATGATGCGGAGCGCAATCTCTCCCCGATTCGCTATGAGAATTTTTTTGATCACCTGAATGATGTCCTTTATTCTTCGCTAGCGATAAGTCAGGGCTCGACGAGGAACAGCACCTGATTGTATTCGACGGGCTTGCCGTTTTCAATGCAGACCTTGACGATCGTCCCGGCGATATCCGACTCGATTTCGTTCATGAGCTTCATCGCTTCGACGATGCAGAGCACGGTGCCGGGTTTGATCGGCGTGCCGATTTCGCAGTACGGTTCGGCATCGGGCGAAGGGGCGCGATAGAACGTGCCGACGATCGGCGATTTGATCTCT
>JBLMZA010000136.1:0-4980 GCA_050258555.1 Acidobacteriota bacterium
ACGATCATCGAAGCCACGGCCGGCAACACGGGTCTGGGACTCGCGCTAGTGGCACGGATCAGGGGATACAAGATCATTCTCGTCATTCCCGATAAGATGAGCCAGGAAAAAATCAATCACCTGAAAGCCTTGGGTGCCGAAATCGTCATCACGCGTTCCGATGTGGGCAAGGGGCATCCGGAATATTACCAGGACATGGCCGCGCGCATTGCGAAGGAAACCGGCGCCTTCTTTGTGAACCAGTTCGGGAATCCGGCCAATCCTCTTGCGCATGAAACCACGACCGGGCCCGAACTCTGGGAGCAGATGGAGCACAACATCGACGCGGTGGTTGTCGGCGTCGGCTCTTCCGGGACGATGACCGGCCTCACGCATTTTTTCACAACCGTCGCTCCCGGTATCGAAATGGTGCTTGCCGATCCCACAGGATCGATCCTCGCGGAATACGTGAACACCGGCGCCATTCATTCGACGCCGGGATCATGGCTTGTCGAGGGAATCGGTGAGGATTTTATTCCCGCGATTGCCGATTTCTCGCTCACGAAGAAAGCCTACACGATCGGCGACATGGAGAGCTTCGAGACGGTGAGGGAGCTTCTGAAGCGCGAGGGAATACTTGCCGGCTCTTCCACCGGTACGCTTTTGAGCGCGGCGCTTCGGTACTGCCGCGAACAGACGGAACCCAAACGCGTCGTCACGTTCGCATGCGACAGCGGCAGCAAGTATCTTTCGAAGATGTTCAACGAATACTGGCTCATCGATCAGGGCATGGCCCGCCGCAAGCAGTATGGAGATCTGCGCGACATCATCGCCCGGCGCTACGAAGACCACGGCACCATCTTCGTCCGTCCGGAAGACACGCTCAACAAGGCGTACGCTCTGATGAAGATGTATGACGTGTCGCAGATGCCGGTATTGAGCGATGAGCGGGCGGTGGGCATCGTCGATGAATCCGATCTGCTGCTGGCATTGACCTCTCGCACCGATCGGATGGAGACGCGCGTCGATGAAATCATGACGAAGGAACTGAAAACACTCCGGCCGGATGATTCGATCGAGGATCTTGCCACGGTGCTGAAGGAAGGACTCGTGGCGATCGTCGAAAGCGACTCGAAAAAATTCCAGGGATTGATCACGAAAATCGATCTCATCAATTATTTGAGAAATGCACGCTGATATGAATCGAAGAGGATTTTCCACCACAGCCGTTCATGCCGGCGAAGAGCCGGATTTCCGCGAAGGGGCATCGGGAGATGTCGTTGCGCCCATCCATCTCTCGACGACATTTGCGCGCAGGGATGTCGATGTGCCCACGGCGGGGTACGAGTATTCGCGCTCGCTCAATCCGACGCGGAAGGCGCTGGAGGAGAAGCTCGCCGCGATCGAAAACGCGACATATGGGCTTTCATTCTCATCGGGTCTCGCCGCCGAGACAACCGTGATTCTCTCGCTCCTGAAAAACGGTGACCACATAGTGGCCTTCGACGATCTCTACGGCGGCACGAAGCGATTGTTCAATCAGGTGCTCGAGGACTGCGGCATCGGCGTCACGTATGTCGACGCCACTGATCCTTCGAATCTTGAAACAGCCATCCGAACCACCACGCGTCTTATGTGGCTGGAAACGCCCACCAATCCGCTTCTGAAGCTCTGCGACATCCGCGCCGCCTCGGAGATTGCGCGGCATCACGGCCTCATCCTGGTCGTCGACAACACATTCCTATCGCCGTTGTTCCAGCATCCCCTCGAACTCGGGGCCGATATCGTACTTCACAGTTCGACGAAATATATCGGCGGACACTCGGATGTGATCAACGGCTCGGTGATGACATCCGACGACGGACTCTATGAAAAGATCCGGTTCAAGCAGAACGCCATCGGCGCCGTTCCTTCGCCCTTCGACTGCTTTCTTGTGATGCGCGGCATCAAGACGCTCGAACTGCGCATGAGGCGTCATGAGGAAAACGCCCTGGCCATCGCCCGATGGCTCGAACGGCATCCGAGAGTGAAGCGCGTGATCTATCCCGGATTGAAGAGTCATCCTCAATACGAGCTGGCTCTGAAGCAGACATCCGGACACGGAGGCATCGTTTCGTTCGAACTTGCCGGCTCAATCGATGATGCCAAGCGCGTTCTTTCCCATCTCACGCTCTTTGCCGTGGCGGAAAGCCTCGGGGGAGTGGAGTCGCTCATCGAACTGCCGTCGGTCATGACGCATGCGGCCGTTGCGAAAGAGGAGCGCGAGAGGGTCGGCATTTCCGATGCGCTCATACGCATCTCTGCCGGCATCGAGAACGCCGACGATCTGATCGACGATCTCTCGCGCGCCCTCATGCCCTCTTCTTCGTAAGTGATACCAAGGTGAAAAATTCCGCTTTATTCTGATGAAAAACTTGTCGATATTCTTTCTGCCTCTACACCATGCAAGGAATATCGATGAGCGACCATCTCACATGTTCAATCTGCCGTCAGACATCACCCTTGGCAGGCTCCGTTCCGATTCGCATCGCGCTTCCGACACCGGCGATTATCAGCCGGGCATATCTGCTAACCCTTTTTTTGTTTATCGGTATCCAACGCAGCGGTAAGATAACAGAAGGCCAATAATCATATCGGGAGACATATGATCAGACGAATCATGATGTGCGTTTTTGTATGTTCTTGTACACTCTATGGGCAGCATCAGACCGATAAAGGCAGCTGCTCGATTGCCGGCAGGATTTCATTCACGAACATCAATATTGAAGATGCGTCGATGACCGTCTTTGAATTCACGCCTCAGCTTTCGCTCTTCATGAGGGACGGATTCGAATCCGGTCTCTCGGTTGCCGCACAGACAACATCGCTTGCGAATTCCCCGAGCCAGTCCTCGATCGGTATCGGTCCGTTTGTGAATTGGTACCTGACCGATAACGATATCAAGCCGTTTATCGGCGCATCATACCTGTACACAAGCGCAAGTTCCGGAGGACCCCATTACAGGATCCACATGTACGCCGGAAACGCTGGAGTATCGATTCCGGTGAACCAGCATGTGGCGCTTCAGCCCACAGTCCAGTTCATGTACTACAAAAATCCTGCATCGCGTAGCGTGTTCCAGACCATGATCGGCATCAGTCTCAAGGCGTTCATTTGACCACTCAGGAGATCGTATCGCCATGAATAAAAGCATCGCAATCCTTGTTATTGCCGTCCTCTATTCAGCATCCGTTCCGGTATGCGCCCAGGTAGATCTCGCCGTTCCTTTTTTGCTCATTACGCCCTCCGCACCGGCGAACGGCATGGGCGAAGCAGCCGTTGCCGTCGCAACAAACGATCCGGCCGCATTTCTCTCGAACCCGGCCCAACTCGGCATGCAAAGCAGGTCGACAGGCATCGCCTTCGGACATTCCTTCACCAACTGGCTTCCCGCATTTGGACTTAAAGACGTCTGGCTGCGGACGATTGCCGTCACAGCGGGCATGAACCTGCGCGATCTGAATGAGCAAGCGCTGCCCATCAGTATCGGCGCGGGATATTCGCGGATGACACTGAATCTTGGCACATACATACAGACATCTTCAGAGAAACCGGGTGAGGTCGGGATGTTTGATGCATACGAATATGCCGATCATGCTTCAATCGGCGTATCCATCGATTACGGAGTGCGCCTGTCTGTGGGGGCGACGTACAAGCATGTGGTCTCTCATATAGCAAGCATAGGAGTTGAAGACATCGTGGATCGCGATCCGATGAAAACGAGCCTTTTCGATTATGGAATGATCGTCACAGTTCCGGCGCTCGATCTCATTCAGTCGCTAAAAGGCCGACGCTTCGAGATCGTACCGGGTCTTGTCCCTTTCGCCGATGTGAATATCGGGTTTTCAAAGGCCAATATGGGAAAGGATGTTGTGAAGTACAATGCGAATGAACCGGCAAGCCGGCTTCCTCGGTATGCGCAAGCGGCGTTTGCAACGGAACTGGGACTGCGCTTTCGCAGCGGGGAAGCGGCCTGGACGCCTCTCTCGTTCAAATGGACCATCGAATCCGGGCAGGAGCTTGGAATGATGAATGGCCAGTACAAGAGCGGATTTGGAGATCTCAAGTTTTTCGATGAAGTGATCCTCGGCCACATCAACAAGGAGACGGTCATGCGCAAAGGCTGGCAATGCCGTGTGTTCGAATTGGTCTCCGTACGCAGCGGAAGGTTCGAAGAAGATCCGAAGCGCGGCAATCGCAGGCTCACGACATACGGTTGGGGAGTGGAAAGCGGCGGTATCGGCAGGATCCTTGCTTCCATAGGCAGGCCTGTGCGCGGAAATGGCATCGGCGCGCTGCTGCTGAACCATGTCAATCTGAGTTATCACCGTTCCGAACTTTTTCCGGATGATCGCAATTCGCCATTGGCAAGGACAAAGTTCGATACGGTCAATCTCTCTTTGACCTACTAAGCGATTCGCACTCCGATATCATCAAAGAGGAAGGCCGCGTGGAATCATACTGCTTCATCGTGCATCAAGAGGCATACAAAAAAACGGAAGCCTATCTTGCCGGTCTCCGAACGCATTCCGTTCAGTCGGGAATCCATCTTCAATCCCAGCTGGAGGGAAGAAATCCTGCCGACCTTTCCGCCGCAGAATTTCTTGAATTTCTCAACAGGACGAGAAAGCCGCAGATCTTCGCCGAGAGCCAGGTGATGGGCGACGGATCGGATTGGAATTTGACCGAGCTGTCTCTTCTCGGCGATTGCGGCATCGCCGTTCCCGTGAATGTGTTCGACAACGGCATGCATCGGCATCCTATAGTGCATGAACGGCCTTTTCCTGCGACGCTTGTTTTTATTGCGGGCGCGCTGCTTCGCAACGACAACGGAAAAACACCGGCGGATTGGAATGAAGTCACACGAAAAGGGAAGATCGACGAGGAAGCATTCAGCCGGCTCTATGAGCGCCGTCCGCTTCCCGCGTTGATGCATTGCGATGCGCGTGCCGAGCGCCAGGG
>JBLMZA010000137.1:0-9091 GCA_050258555.1 Acidobacteriota bacterium
GCGTCGTGACGGCCGACAGATGCGACGGATCGCAGTTGGTGATCTGTATGCGGCCGCCGCACATGGCGCCGGCAATCAGAAGCGTGCCGGCCTCGATGCGGTCGGGAATGGTCACAACGGGTGCCGGATGGAGCGCATCGACGCCTTCGATCTCGAGCGTCGTTGAGCCGATGCCGTTGATCCTGGCGCCCATCGAGACGAGAAAGTTCGCCAGATTGATGATCTCGGGCTCGATCGCGGCATTCTCGATCACCGATGTGCCCTGGGCGAGCACGGCCGCCATCAGGATGTTGCCTGTGGCGCCGACGGAAGGGACCTTGAAGGAGATGCGCGTCGCCTTCAGGCGCTTGGCCTTGGCGATGATGTAGCCGTTTTCCATTTCGATCGACGCGCCGAGCTTCTTCAGGCCCTCGATGTGAAGATCGACCGGACGCGGCCCCCAGGCGCATCCGCCCGGCAGCGAAACTTTCGCCTCGCCGTAGCGCGCCACCAACGGACCGAGCACATAGATCGATGCGCGCATTTTCTTCACGTGCTCATAGGGCGCCTCGAAGCGGTTGACGCGGAACGTGTTGATGTTGAGCGTCGAGCCGTCGCGTTCGATGGTCACGCCCATCGACTGCAGAAGGCGCGACATCGTCACGACGTCTCTCAAGTCGGGAGTGTTGTGAAGCTGATAATTGCCGCTTGCCAGAAGCGTGGCCGGCATGAGCGCCAGCGAAGCGTTCTTGGCGCCGGAGATCGATGCGGTGCCCTGGAGCGTGCGTCCGCCCCGGATGATGAATTTATCCACTCTGATGTGTCTTTCCTTGTGTAATGCGAAAAAAAATAATTAGCGCTGCACGCCCTGCATGCGGGTGCGCACCAGCTCGGCGATCGTGCGGATGTGAGCGGGACCCGTGCCGCAGCAGCCGCCGATGATATTTATTCCGAGCGCCAACAGACGCTCGGCCTTTTCCCTGATCACTTCCGGCGTCTGCTTGTAGACGGCGACGCCGTCCACCCATTCGGGCATGCCGGCATTGGCCTTGGCAAGCAGAGGCTTGTGGGTGAGCGGGCGCATGGCGCCGATGATCCCGATCATTTCATCGAATCCGTTGCCGCAGTTGGCGCCGAGAATGTCCGCCCCGGCCTCGCTCAACCGCTCGACGGCTTCTTCGACCGACACGCCCCACATCGTATTGTAGACCCCGCCTGATCCCTCGAACGTCATCGTGGCGATGACGGGCAGCGAAGCGTGCTCTTTGGCCGCGCGCACGGCAAGGACGGCCTCGTCGATCGCCATCATCGTCTCGACCTGCAGCACATCGACGCCTGCTTTCGCAAGCGCGCGCACTTCGCGCGCGAATGCGTCGGAGACATCCTCCGCGCGCGCCTCGCCCATCGGCTCGATCATCTGGCCTGTGGGTCCGACCGATCCGCTGATGAAATACTGTCCGGGAACGGCATCCGGATGCACGAGCGCCAGCGCTTCGCGCGCCAGGCGGACCGACTCGCTGCAGAATGTTTCGAGTTGATGTTCGAGCTTGTGCATCGAGAGCCGGTATGCGTTGCATCCGAACGTGTTGGTCTCGATCATATCGGATCCGGCCCGGAAATAATCGGCGTAGACGTCCCGGATGATCTCCGGATGCGTGAGATTGTATTCTTCCGAGCAGCCGCCGGTGGTGATGCCGCGCTTCTGCAGTTCCGTGCCCATGGCGCCGTCGCAGACCAGGACTTCGCCGCGCTCGAGGCGCCGAAGCAGTAATGAGTCAGTCATGATCACAATCGAATCGTTGTTGGTGTATGAGAAATGAGTAAGGGAGCAATTCAAAGGTAAAAACAAAATCACGATGATTCAACACCCGGGGCTTATCTTTCTTTTCCTCGGAAAAATTGCTATTTTACAAGGACTATGACACAAGAACTCCAGATACATCAGGTGAAAATGGGAGGGGGGCATCCGCTTGCCCTCATTGCCGGACCGTGCGTGGTGGAAAACCGCGACATGATCATGAAGACGGCCGAGGCGGTCAAAGGCGCCGCCGATGCGCTGTCGATGTCCGTCATCTTCAAATCCTCGTACAAAAAAGCCAACCGCACGAGCCTTGAAGGCTTCACCGGCATCGGCATGGATGAAGCCTTGACGATCCTTGACGAGGTGAAGAGCCGCTTCAAGATGCCGATATTGACCGATATCCACACAGCCGAGGAAGTGACGGCCGCGGCCCAGGTGGCCGATGTGCTGCAGATCCCGGCCTTTCTCTGCCGGCAGACCGATCTCCTTGTGGAGGCGGGAAAGTCGGGCCGTGCGGTCAATATCAAGAAGGGGCAGTTCTGCGCCCCGGACGACATGCGGCACCCGATCGAGAAAGTGCGTTCGACCGGCAACACGCGCATTCTCGTGACCGAGCGCGGGGCATCCTTCGGCTATCACAATCTGGTGGTCGATATGCGCTCGCTCCAGGTGATGCGCGGCTTCGGCTGCCCTGTGGTGCTCGATGCGACGCATTCGGTGCAGCTTCCGGGCGGGGAGCCGGGCAGAAGCGGCGGACAGCCCGAGTTCATATTCGCGCTGGCGCGCGCCGGCGCCGCAGTCGGCATCGATGCGCTCTTTGTCGAGACGCATCCCGATCCGCCTTCGGCATTGAGCGACGCGGCAAGCCAGCTTCCCCTGGCCAAGTTGAAGGACCTGCTCACGCAGGTCAGGCGGATCGATGAGACCGTCCGCGCCTTCTCTCACACCGCGACACATTGAACACACGAGATGCTATGAGTGGAACAGATATTGACAAGGGCCGCGAGGTCATCCGCATCGAGGCCCGCGCGCTTTCGGCGCTGGAAGCAAAAATCGATGATGCCTTCTCCTGCGCCGTCGAGACGATTTTCGCCTGCAAAGGCAGGATCATCGTCACCGGCATGGGAAAATCGGGACTCATCGGGCGCAAGATCGTCGCCACGATGAATTCCACGGGCACGCCCGCGCTCTTCATGCACCCGTCCGACGCCGTACACGGCGATCTGGGCATGGTGCGCGCCGACGATGCGGTGCTCTGCATTTCAAAAAGCGGCGATACGACGGAGCTGTTGCAACTGCTGCCGCTTTTCAAGCGGATCGGCGTGCCCGTCATCTCGCTGGTCGGCGTGAGAAGCTCTCCGCTGGCGCGCGGTTCGGATGTCGTGCTCGATGTCTCCGTCGAGGAGGAAGCCTGTCCGCTCGATCTGGCGCCGACGGCATCGACCACGGCGACGCTCGCCATGGGCGATGCCCTGGCGGTGACGCTCCTGGAGAAGCGGCATTTCACGAAGGACGACTTCGCGCTCTTCCATCCCGGAGGAAACTTAGGCAAGCGCCTGCTCCTGAAAGTCGAAGAGTTCATGGCGCAGGGCGAGGATATCCCGATTGTGCACCTGAAGACCTCGCTGCGCGAAACGATTCTGGTGATGACATCGAAGCGGCTCGGGGCCACATGCGTCGTGGATGACGAGGGCATCCTGCGCGGCATCATCACCGACGGCGATCTCCGGAGGCTCCTCCAGAACAACAGCGAGGTCTCGAAGTTCGTGGCCGAAGAGATCATGATCCCGAACCCGAAGACGATCAGGCCCGGCATGCTTGCGGCCCATGCGCTGCAGGAAATGGAATCCTTCAAGATCACGCAGCTCGTCATTGTCGATGCCGCGCGCCGGCCGGTGGGCATGCTGCATCTGCATGATCTTGTCAATGCGGGACTATCGAACGACAATGCCGCATAAGGAAACGACATTCAGAAAAATCCGGCTGAAGCGCGCGGCGCTTCTGTGCGCGCTGGGCGCGGCAGCGATCGCCTTCGGCGCCTGCGAAGAGAAGATCAAGCCTGCCACACTGGGCGGACTTTCTTCGCAGTCGATGCCCTCGCAGGAGAGCTGGAAGACGACGGTGACATTCACCGATACGGGCGTCGTGAAGGCGATACTGAAGACGGGACATCTCTCGATGTACGAGCAGTCGCGCACGACGCATCTTGATTCGGGCGTGCATGTCGACTTCTTCGACGAGTACGGACGGCATTCGACCGTGCTCACTTCGCAGAAGGGATCGGTCGACGAGTCGACCAATAATCTCGAGGCCGTCGGCAATGTGGTGGTGCGCTCCGACAGCGGCGTTGTGGTGAGGACGGAAAAGATGCGCTGGGACAACGCCAGACAGCGCATCCTCTCCGATGAATTCGTGCGCATCACCTCTCCCACGGAGCAATTGCAGGGCCGCGGCTTTGAATCGGACCAGAATCTGCGCAATTACAAGATCTTTCATGTGACAGGAAGCGCACAGGCGAAATAACCATGAGCATGCCATTGCGATATGATCGGATTGACGGGCGCAGGCTTCGCGCGTTTGCGGCCGCATGCGTGCTCTCTCTGCTGTGCATCGCGCCGACGGCGCAGGCCTTCCAGGTCGTGCAGCTCCACCATGCCGACAGCCTGGTGGGGCGTGTGCTGCCCACGGGCGAGGATGTGCGCGAGCTCTCGGGCTCTGTGTATTTTTCGCAGGGAGCCGTCCGCGTCTGGTGCGACCGCGCGGTGCAGTATCTGGCCAAGAACGAGTTCGAGCTGGTGGGGAATGTGAAGGTGATCCGCGATACGGTCACGCTCACCTCGCGCTACGGGCGGTACTTCGGGCAGACCAAGCAGGCGTATTGCGAGCAGGGCGTGAAGCTCGAGACGAAGCATGTGACGCTCTTCGCCGACCGCGGCACCTACTATACCGAAGAGCGCCGGGCGTTTTTCGAGCGCCATGTGCGCGTGCTCGATTCGGCGTCGACCATTTACTGCGACGAGCTGACGTATTACGAAGCCGACCGCCGCTCGATCGCCCACCAGAATGTCAGGATCATCAATGCCGGCAGCGGCATCACGATGTACGGCGGACATCTCGATCATTTCGACAATACGCATTACAGCAAGATGACCGTCGATCCGCGCATGGTGCAGATCGACACGAGCGCTGCAGGCGAAATCGATACGCTCACGGTGCGGAGCATCGTCATGGAATCGTACGACGATTCGACCAGGAGGCTCATCGCCTCCGATTCGGTGACGATCGTGCGCTCGGCCCTTTCGGCCAAAGGCGGACTCGTGCGCTACTACAGAAGTGAGGACAGGATCGAGCTCCATAAAAAGCCGATCGTGTGGTATGAAGAGCATCAGGTGACCGGCGACACCGTCACGCTCTATCTGGAGCGCCGAAGACTGGACCATGCCGTCGTGCGCGGACACGCCTTCGTCCTCTCCCAGTCCGATTCGCTCTATCCGTCGCGCTATAACCAGCTCACAGGCCGTCTGCTCACGCTCCGCTTCCGGCAGAACAAGATCGAGTCGGCCGTCGTCGAGCGCAACGCCGTGAGCCTGTATTTTCTCTATGACGGGCGGCAGCCCAACGGCGTCAACCGCACCAGCGGCGATTATATCTCGATGACGTTCCGGGAGGGCAAGCCGGACATGATCCGCATCATGCGCGGCATCGAGGGCACGTACTATCCCGAACCGATGGTCGTGCGCGATACACAGGCATACAATCTGGACGGCTTTGTGCTCCGGCGCGACCGTCCGACCCGGGTGCAGGCGGAGAAGCCGCCGGCGCCCTCAGGCACAAGGAGCGGGGCATAGACATTTATGGCAGACGAGGAAAAAGGACGGATCATGCTCCGTTCGGAAAATCTGATCAAGCAGTATAAAAAGCGCACGGTCGTCAACGAAGTCTCCGTCGAGGTGAAGCAGGGGGAAGTCGTCGGGCTTCTGGGTCCCAACGGCGCCGGCAAGACGACGACCTTCTACATGATCGTCGGCATGATCCGCCCCACAGGCGGCAAGGTCTTTCTGGAGAGCCGTGATATCACGCGCCTGCCGATGTACAAGCGGGCCAGAGCCGGCGTGGGCTACCTGCCCCAGGAGCCGTCGGTCTTCCGGACGATGAGCGTGCGCGACAATATTCTTTCGGTGCTGCAGATGACCGGGCTGTCGGCGAAAGAGCAGGCTTCGCGCTGCGACAGCCTGATCGAGGAGTTCGGGCTCGGGCATATCCAAAAAAGTCCGGGCTACGTGCTCTCGGGCGGAGAGCGCCGGCGCACGGAAATCGCGCGGGCGCTGGCGACCGATCCGAAATTCATCCTGCTCGATGAGCCGTTTGCCGGCATCGATCCGATCGCGGTCGAAGACATCATGAAGACGGTCAAGGGGCTTGCCACGCGCGGCATCGGCGTTTTGATCACCGATCACAACGTGCACGAAACGCTCACGATCACCAACCGGTCGTATCTCCTGTTTGAAGGAAGGATCCTGAAATCCGGCACGGCATCCGAGCTGGCCTCCGATCCCGAGGCGCGGCGGCTGTATCTGGGCGAAACCTTCACGCTCGACCGCTACGAGCAGACGCAGAAACTTTAATTCACGATCCTTATTTTTTTTTCGGAAGAGGAAGAGAACACATTATGGTTGTTGTTGTCGAACACAATGCCTCCGAGCAGATGATCGAAGGCATCATCAAGGTGCTGAACGATTTCGGATTCGACGTCCATCGCTCCACCGGCATGAATCAGACGGTCCTGGGGGCGATCGGCGTGCAGCCCGATTTCGATCTTCGCCAATTGGAGGTGCTGCCCGGCGTGGCGCGCGTCTACCGCGTCACCGAGCCGTACAAGCTGGCTGGACGGTCGTTTCATCCCGAAAACAGCGAGATCCCCTTCGGCGAGAACAGGACGATCGGAGGCAGGGAGATCGTCGTGATGGCCGGTCCTTGTTCGGTCGAAAGCGAAAAGCAGATCTTCACGATCGCCGAGCTCGTGGCAAAAAGCGGCGCCACATTCCTGAGGGGCGGGGCCTACAAGCCGCGCACATCGCCCTATGCATTCCAGGGTCTCGGCGTGGAGGGGTTGAAGCTTCTGCGCCGCGCGGCCGACGCCTTCGGGCTCAAAACGGTGACCGAAGTGATGGACAGCTCCCAGATCGAATCGGCGATCGAGTATGCCGACATCATCCAGGTCGGGGCGCGCAACATGCAGAACTACACGTTCCTTCGCGAGCTCGGCAAGATTTCGACGCCCGTCATGCTCAAGCGCGGACTCTCGGCGACGTTCGAAGAGTGGCTCATGTCGGCCGAATACATCCTCTCGGGCGGCAACAAGAACCTCATGCTGTGCGAGCGCGGCATCCGCACATTCGAGCCTTCGACCAGGAACACGATGGATATCGGCGCCATTCCGATGATCCACTCGCGCAGCCATCTGCCGGTGATCGCCGATCCCTCGCACGGCATCGGCATCAGAACGAAGGTCATGCCCATGGCGCGCGCCGCGGTGGCGGCGGGAGCCGACGGCGTGATCGTCGAAGTGCATCACGATCCCGACCATGCGAAATCGGACGGCGCGCAGTCGCTGTATCCCGAGCAGTTTGCGGAGATGATGACGCAGCTGCGCGCGATCGCCGAAGTGATCGGAAGATCGATCGCATGAAGACGCGCGCGCGCTCGAACAGAAATACCGGCATGATCCGCTCGGTCTCCATCCTCGGACTCGGCGTGATCGGCGGCTCGCTTGCCCTGGCGCTCCGGAAGGCCGATCCCTCCATCCGCATCACCGGATATGCGCGGAGCGAGGCGCTGGAGGCGGCGCGCGCCCGCGGCATCGCCGATCACTATACGCTCTCTCTCGAGGAGGCCGTCTCGTCGTCTGATTGTGTGTTCATATGCACGCCTGTGCATACGATACTCGATCTGCTTCCCGATGTGGCCCGTTTTGTCAGGCCCGGCGCGATCGTGACCGATGTCGGCAGCACGAAGGAGGCCGTCTGCCTCTATGCGCGGAAGCTCTTCAGAACGCGCGGCTCGTTCATCGGCGGACATCCCATGGCGGGTTCGGAGGGAAGCGGCGTCGCATACGCCGATGCGCTCCTGTTTCAGAACGCGGTCTATGTGCTCTGCCCCGTGGGTCCGAAGACCGATCCATCGCCGCTGGCCTCGCTCCTGGGCCTGCTCGGAGCGCGCGTCATGGTGATGAAGCCTTCCGAGCACGATAAGATCGCCGCCGCGGTGAGCCATGTGCCGCAACTTGCGGCCGTGGCGCTGATGAACGCGGCGGGGAAGCGGAATATGTCGAATCCGGCATACCTGAAACTGGCCGCCGGCGGCTTCCGCGACATGACCAGGATCGCGTCGAGCCCCTATGCGATGTGGAACGACATCCTGGCCACGAACACCAAACAGATCAAGCAGGCGCTCTCCGAGCTCCAGGAAATCCTCTTCCGCTTCGAGCAGCAGCTGGGCGACCGCAATTTGCCGGCATTCGGACGGGATTTCACGAAGGCGAAGCGGCTGCGCGACAGGATTCCGAAGAACGTGAAGGGCTTCCTTGCCCCGCTCTTCGACGTCTACGTGAGCGCCGAGGACCGGCCGGGCATCCTGGCCGATATCACGCGCGTGCTTGCCGATGCCGGCGTCAATATCAAGGATATCGAGCTCCTGAAGATCCGCGAGGGGGAATCCGGCACATTCCGCATGGGGTTCGATTCCGAGGAGGCGGCAGCTGGCGCCATCGTCGCGCTTGCCTCGATCGGGATCAAAGCCGCGCGCTGAAAATACAAAGGCATCTTCCTGCCCATGGTGTGTGCAGGAAGATGCCTTTGTTGTGTGTGAATTCAGCGTTATTCGGCCTTGGGTGAGGACGGCGCACTTTTTTCGGAAGCCCCGGAATTCTTCTCGGCGGGCTTGTCCGCTGTCTTCCCCGCCGCGTCGTCTGCAGAGGCGGGCTTTGCCCCGTTCTCCTTCGGCTTCGAGGCCGCGCTCGATGTGGTTGCTTCGCTCGTTCCCTTCTTGTAATCGGTCAGATAAAATCCCTGTCCCTTGAAGATGAGTCCGGCGCCGTTTCCGATGATGCGCACAAGATTCGGGGTATGGCAGACAGGGCACATCACCAGCGGTTCATCCTTCATCGACTGAAACTCTTCCAGCGTATGCTGACAATTCTTGCATCGGTATTCATAGGTTGGCATTGACTGTTAGCTCTCTTTCTTTCAAAAAAATGTTGCGTAGTTCCTCACTTCTTCACTTCAGCTGTCTGAATCCTTCCGCCATCCGTTC
>JBLMZA010000138.1:0-14200 GCA_050258555.1 Acidobacteriota bacterium
GTCTGCGCCGCGGTATGAGGCGTCTGTGTCCGCGGCTTGATTGTCATAGAAAATCATGGAATATTACAGACACCATCATCGAAACGGCATTTTATGGCGAGCTTGATTCCGGAATATGAACGGCCCGACCCGGATGTCCTGCTCGAACGGGTGCACAGGGACGAGGAAAAAGGCAGGAAGGGAAAGCTCAAGATATTCCTCGGCATGTGCGCCGGCGTCGGCAAGACATTCGAAATGCTGAAGGCAGCGCAGGAGCTGAGGGCCAAGGGCACCGACGTCGTGATCGCTTATGTCGAGACGCATGGCCGCACCGAAACGCAGGCGCTGACGGCAGGCATTCCGCTTGTCCCCCGCAAATCGATCGCGTATCGGGAAACGCATCTCGAAGAGATGGACCTCGATGCCGTCATCGGGCGAAGGCCGGAGATCGCGCTTGTCGACGAGCTCGCGCACACAAATGCGCCTGGCAGCCGGCACACAAAACGCTACAATGATGTCGTCGAACTGCTGGATCACGGCATCAATGTCTACACAACGCTGAATGTGCAGCACCTCGAAAGCCGCTCGGACACCGTGGCGCAGATCACGGGCGCGGCGATCCATGAAACCGTTCCCGATTCGATCGTCGAACTTGCCGACGAAGTCGAGCTCGTCGATCTTTCGCCGGACGATCTTCTCAAGCGCCTCTCCGAGGGCAAAGTTTATACGCCCGACCGGTCGCAGCAGGCGATACAGAATTTTTTCCGCAAGGGGAACCTCACTGCGCTGCGCGAGATGGTGCTGCGCCTGACCGCCGAGCGGGTCGACCAGCAGCTGCGCGACTACATGCAGACGCAGAAGATCGTCGGCCCGTGGAAATCGGGACAGCGCCTCATGGTCGCCATCAGCAGCCATGCGCATGGCGAGGAGCTCATCCGGTGGGCGCGCCGCATATCGTACGCGATGGGCGCGTCCTGGATCGTGGTGTATGTCGAGACGACCGCTCCGCTCGATCAGGCCTCGCGCGATCAGCTCTCGAAAAACATCAAGCTTGCACGCGAGCTCGGCGCCGAGGTGATCTCGACCGCCGATGAGAACATTGTCAACGCCCTTGTGCGCGTTGCGCGCCAGTACAACATCACGCAGATGCTCATCGGCAAACCCGGACGCAAACGGTTCTTCAGGAAGAATCTGCTCGATGAGCTGATCGAAAAAAGCGGCAATACGGATATTTATGTCGTGGGCGTCGATGTCCGGCCCGGTTCGCGAAAACGCGTCCTGCCGGCATTCGAACGGCACTCGGGCATCGCCCAGTACGCAGTCTCCTCCGCCATCATCATTACCGTCGCAATCGTGTGTTTGTCCCTTCTGACCGTGCTGAAGTATCAGGCCGTGGCGATGATCTTTCTTTTGACCGTCTCGCTTCTGCCGCTGTTTCTCGGATCGGGGCCGGTGCTCGCTGCAGCGATCCTGAGCGCACTCTGCTGGGATTTCTTTTTCATCCCGCCGCGCTTCACGCTCTTCATCGCCCGGCTCGAAGACGTGCTCATGCTGCTGGCATATTTCACCGTCTCGACCGTCACAAGCGTGCTTTCCACACGCATCCGCGCACAGGAAAAGGCCGTCCGTCTTCGCGAGGAACGCGCCTATGCTCTGTACGCGCTGACGAAGGAGCTGGCGATGGCGCGCTCGCGTGAGGAAGTGATGCGCACGGCGATTGCAAATGTCGAAAAATACTTCGACGCAGATGTGATCGCCTTCGTCGGCGAAACGGACGGCGACATCTCCTCCCATCCCCACGAGGCAAGCACATTGACGATTGATGAGAAGGAGTTCAGCGTGGCGGCATGGACGTATTGGAATGAAAAGAAGGCGGGCAATGGGACCGAGACGCTGCCGTTTGCGCAGGCGACATATTTTCCCCTTTCCGGCCCCCGCTATCCGCTCGGCGTGATCGGCGTCCGCTTCCGGCAGTCGCGGAAGCTCTCGATCGACCAGGAGATCTTCCTCGATAATTTCATTCGGCAGATCGCTTCGGCGATGGAACGGGAATTTTTGAATGAGATCTCGAAACAGTCTATCGTCGTCGAAGAGTCGGAAAAGCTCTATAAGACGCTCTTCAATTCGATCTCGCACGAGCTGCGCACGCCGATCACCACGATCATGACCGCTTCAGAGACGCTACAGGACGAGGTGGTCGCTTCCGACGCTGAAAAACGCGCCGTGCTCGCGCGCGAGATCTCGATCGCTTCCGAGCGGCTGAACAGGATCTCCGAAAACCTGCTCGATCAGACGAGGATCGAATCGGGGCTGATCAGTCCGAAGCTCGACTGGTGCGACATCCACGATGTCATCAACTCGGCGCTGGACAAGCTCTCGAACGACCTGGCCGATCATGAGATCCGTGTTTCGATACCACCGGGAATGCCGATGGTGAAGATCGATTCGGGCCTCATCGGACAAGCGCTGACGAACCTGCTCTATAACGCAGCCTCCTATACGCCGGCGGATTCGCAGATCACCGTCACGGCATCGATCGCACAGCATGACCTCGTGATGAGCGTCGCAGACAACGGTCCCGGACTGCCGAAATCGTCGCTGCCGTTCATCTTCGAAAAATTCTACCGCGTGCCGGGCACGAAAGCCGGCGGCACGGGACTCGGTCTGTCGATCGTCAAGGGATTTGTCGAGGCGCACAAGGGAACGATCACCGCCGGCATGAACGGCGACGCCGGCGCGTTGTTCACGATCCGCATCCCGTCGATCGAACAGCAGCCGTTCACGTGAAGGCAAATGTCATGGCCACTCTTCCTGCGATCCTTGTCATCGATGACGAACGGCAGATCCGTCGCCTGCTGAGCCTCACGTTCGAGGCGAACGGCTACAAGGTCGTCTCCGCCGAAACGGCGAAAGACGGTCTGCTGATGGCGTCGACGCATGTGCCGGACCTGATCGTGCTCGACCTTGGGCTGCCGGACATGGACGGCGCAGAAGTGCTGCGGCTGCTCCGCGAATGGACGGATGTGCCGGTGATCATTCTTTCGGTGCGCGATGCGGAAGAAGGCATCGTCGCGTGCATCGACGCCGGCGCGGACGATTACCTGGTGAAGCCGTTCCGGACCGGAGAACTGCTGGCGCGCGTGCGCCTTGCGATGCGCCATAACCAGCCGCAGCACCATACGCCCCAATACACATTCGGAGACCTTGCGGTGGATCTTTCCACCAGAACCGTCACCATGCGCGGCGAATTCGTGAAACTGACTTCAACCGAGTATTCGCTCTTGTCGCTCTTCGTGCAGAACGCCGGACGCGTGCTGACACACAACTTTATCCTGCAGAAGATCTGGGGACCGACATTCGACGAGGAGAAGCAATATCTCAGGGTCTATATCGCGCAGCTTCGGAAAAAGATCGAAGAGAATCCAGCCCGTCCGCAGCGTATCATCACCGAATCGAGGATCGGTTATCGCTTCACCACCAATTGAAGAGCCGGCCTTCTCCCTGCCGGCTCCCCCTTCCTTTCCCCATATTTTAACAATATTTTAACGGCTCTTCCACGTCTTTTAATGTCCCTTTTATTTACTCTCTGCGCTTACTATCATAACTTTCGTATGCAGGCTGAAAACAGGATCGGTCTCGGACCTGCACCGATCATTTCCCTTGGAGGTGAATTATGCGATCTCTCATCATCATTACCGTTGTCGTGATAACATTCATTACCGTCTCTCTGATCTTGCCCTTCAGGCAGGGCAGACAGCCGGACGCTCCCGACATGAGGCTTAAGAACGCAACAGCGTCCGATACGGCATACCTGCATTCGACGCAGCATGCAGAAAGCATGCCCATGTCGAAGACCGACACCGTGCGCCGGCAAAGCGACGGCACGCGCGACACGCACAAGCCGCACGCGTCAACTGTCCGCTCTACTTCGCTCTTATAGATTTCAGCGATCCGGTCGCGAGAAATGTTTCGAATTGATTCCTCTTCGAAACGACGTCGTTATGCACAAGGTCCGTGTGCAGGAAGATGAGCGAATGGCGGCGCAGATCCTCCGGCGCGGCCTTCAGCTCTTCGGCTGCATAG
Organism: Acidobacteriota bacterium; assembly: GCA_050258555.1. Lineage (GTDB taxonomy): Bacteria > Bacteroidota > Ignavibacteria > UBA10030 > UBA8401 > CAISDA01. The sequence goes on from JBLMZA010000138.1 coordinate 4,063, forward strand.
AACGGCTTCTTCCACGCCTCCAGGCACGCCATCAGGTTTTCGGTTTCGCCCTTCGTGCCCCCGCTCTCGGTATAGATATTCACCAGACGCCCGCGGCTGTGATCGATCCAGTACGCGAATTTTTCGGTCTGCCCGTAGAGCGCATCGAACAGATATACTTCCTTCACATGCGGCACGAGTCCGCCGCGAAGCAGGATGAACGACATGACGCGGTAGGCGCCGCTGTGGCCGCCGATGACGATCCTGCCCGGCAGGGCATTTCCCGGAATTTTCTTTTCGCGCTTGAGCACGCCGAGCACGTCGGTCACCAGGTTTTTGAAGCCGTCTTTTTCTTCGAGCCGCCCGCCGAACGAGTCGGGGGCATTGCGCGGTCCTTCGGGAAAGACGAAGACGGCGTTCTTCCTGCTTGCGCAGAATTGCTCGATGAGCGAATAAAAGCCGAGCGCCGTATCGATATTGTTGCTCCAGCCGTGGAAATACACGACGAGATCCACATGCTTCGACTTCCTGAAGCCTTTCGGCACGAAGATCGCCACGCTGCTGTCGCTGTAATGTTCGGCGGCCGAATACGTTTTGCCGTTGTAGGTGTGTCCGTTGGCCCTCAGCGGATGAGGAAAGGGCGCGGATGCGAGATGCGTCAGGATGAGGTCGCCGTAGGCGTGGTAGCGTTCGGTCATCGGTTCCGCAGCCTTCGCGCCGCATGCGGCCGCGATCAGGACAGCCGCTGCAATCAGTTTCATATCGACTCCTTCAGTGTGTTCTCATTGCCTTGACCGACATGCCGCAGCGGCACTGCGCGTTCAATGCCGGCGCGAGAGCCAGATTTCGGGATCCTGCTTCTGCTTGTCCTTCCAGATTTCGAAATGCAGAAGGCTTCCCTGGACGGAATCGCCGCTTTTGGCGATCACGTCTCCGGCCTTGAGCGCCTGCCCCTGGCTCACGGCGATATCGGAAAGGTGTGTATAGACGGTGCGGTATCCGCCGTTGTGGTTGACGATCACGAGGCTGCCGTAGGTCGGCAGCCAGTGGATAAGCGCGACTTCGCCGTCGGCCACAGTCCGGATGGGCGTGCCGCCGGAGACGGCGATATCGATGCCGGTATTCTGCGTGACGGTCTTCAGCACCGGATGCACCTGCTCGCCGAACTGCGCCACAACCTTTCCCTTGGCGATCGGCCACATGAGCTGTCCGCGCAGCGCGGCAAACGGCTTCGATGCGGGCGCGCCCGGCAGCGATTCCAGGGGAGCGGTGCCTTCCGGCGCGCGGCGGCTCCTGCGCTCGCGCTCTTCCTTTTCCTCGCGCTCCCTTCTGATCCGGTCCTTTTCGATCAGATCGGCGATGAGGCTTTCCAGCTGCATGGCGGCTTTCGTCTTTCGCGCCAGTTCCTTCTGATAGAGCGTCTTATCCTTGCGGATATCCTTCAGCACGCGCGTGCGCGCCTCCTTCTTCGCCAGAAGCGTCCGGCCTTCGGTCTGCTTCTCTTCCAGGAGCTCGCGCTCTGTGACGAGCTTTTCTTCAAGCGCGGTGCGCTGCCCCTCCAGAAGCTTCTTTTTTTCCCGGATCTGATCGACGTCGCGCCGGCGCTGGGCCGTGAAATATTTCAGGTATTCGAGGCGGATATAGAGCTGGTTGAGCGACTTGGAGGAAAGCAGCGTTTCAAAATCGTGCACGCGCCCGTTCTTGTAGACCGACGAGACGTAGCGCGCATAGTGCTGCTGCAGGTAGGAGAGCTGCGCTTCGAAAAACTGGATGGTGGATGCGGTCGTATCGATGTCGCTTCTGAGCTGCGTCGTTTCAAACTGGAGCTTCTTCTGCAGCGTCTGCAGAAGCGCCACCTGGCGCTCCATGTCGTCGAGACGCTCGAGCGTCATCTTTTCCTTGCGCTCCGATTCCCGGATGCGCTTTTCATAGAGCTCGATCTCGCTTCGCAGCTGCTGGAGCGCCTTCTCCTTTTTCCGGATATCCGAGTCGTTTGCGCGCGCCGGACTCCACGCGCCCCAAAGCGCAAGCAGGAGGCAGGCCGCAGACACTGCGGCGCGCGTAAGGCGCCCGAGACGCCGATATTCCGGAAAAGGCATGAGAGTCACTTGAGAATGAAAATGCATTATCGGTTGCTGCGCCAGCGTGCGTCATCCGGGATCTCGATCGTGAACGGATCGAGCTCCGTGTTGCGCTTCACGCGTTCGTAGGACAACAGCACGGCCGATTCCTCGCGCAAAATGCGCACCGTCTCGGGCTCGAGCATGCCGTCGCTTTGGCGCGCAAAGACGTATTCCTCTTCCATCGTCGTGGCGCCGGAAGAAGCAATCTGCTGCACCGAGAGAATCGCAAATGTTTCGGGATCGACCAGATAGCGCGTATGCGTGCGGCCGTGATTGAACGTGAGCTGGTAGCCGGATTCCGTCACGCGGAACGTGTCGGGAGAGGTTTCTCCGGAAGCGAATGTGCGCGTGCCCGAGAGCGTATTATAGATATCCTCGGGCTTGATATGCAGATCCATCAGTCCCGGCATGCCGTCTTCCCTCACGTCGCCGCGGATCACTTCATTCGAGATGGCGTTGTAGAACGTGAAGCGGCTTCCGGTGAAAAGCGCCTCGCCCACTTTGATGCCGAAGGGGCCGCGGATAGTGATCTTGGCCGAATCGGGCTGGCGCACGTTGAGCTGAAAGGACGCCGAGTTCGACATCTCGGGACTTTCGATCGCAAGCGTGCCCGAGGCATGAAGCGTCTTGACCGAGCCGGCGCGCGCATTGACTTTCTGCACCACTTCGGCGCCGGTAGAGTCCATTTTGACGGCGCGCGGCTGCAGCGCGCTGCAGCCGGCGATGACGATGCCTGAGAGCGCGCACAGAAGCACTGCGTGCGCGCTGCGTGTGAACTTCTTCATCAGAATCTTCCCCGCTCCACTTTCTGCCTGAGTGCAGGATTTGATGAATCCAGTTCAAGCGCTCGTTTCCAAAATTGTTGTGCCGACTCCATCTGGTTCAGCCGGGCGCACACATCGCCCATATGCTCCAGGACCGCCGCGCTCGAATCTCCGACATCGATCGCCTTTTTGATGTAGCGTTCGGCTTCCCGGTAGTTGCCGAGCTTGTACTGGATCCATCCGTATGTGTCGAGATACGACGCGTTGAGGGAATCCTTCCCGACGGCTTCTCGCGACATGGCAAGCGCGCGCTCCAGCTGCTGTCCGCGTTCGGAAAGGCTGTAGGCGTAGTTGTTGAGCACGAGCGAATAATGCGGATCGACCTTCAGCGCGCGTTCATACGCGGAGTCCGATTTCTGAAAGTTCTTCATCGCGTCATAGGCAAGCCCGAGCGAGGAAAGCGCATTGACGTCGTTCGGCTCGATCTCCAGCGCCCGCTCCAGCGCCACGGCGGCATCCATGTGGCGCTGCGCGCGGCTGTAGGCCAGCCCCAGAAGCAGATTGATCCGGAAATCCTTCGGCAGCGACGCGCGCGCGCGCTCCATGGTCTGTATGGCTTCCGGAATTTTTTCCTGCTCGAAATAAAACCATCCCAACTGCCACCACGCTTCCGAATTCCAGTCGGCGGCCTTCACCGCGCTTTCCAGATATTTTTTGGCCGAGGCATAATCCTTCGTCGCGCGGCTCAAGACGCCGAGATAGAGCATCGGCCGGAAGTCCTTCGGGTATTCCTTGAGGAAGCGCTTGAACTGGGCGATCGTCTTCGGCACGACGGTCGAATCTTTCTGCGACTGCGCATAATAGGCCGAGGCGATCTTGAAGCGCGTATCGGCCGAGAGCGAATCGGATTTCAGGATGCGCTCGTATTCGGCCTCGGCCTTCGGCCATTCATTCTGGCGCGTGTAGACCTCGGCCAGCGCCCCGTGCAGATCCGCGTCCTTCGGATCGTCTGCGATGAGTTCGCGGTAGAGCACGCCGGCGGAATCGTACTTTTCCGCGTTGAAATACAGCTCGGCCATCGAGCGCTTCAGTGCCGCGTTGCCCGGATCGAGCTTCAAGAGTTCCTGGAAGGCCGAGAGCGCGCGGTCATAGCGCTGGAAGGCGGCCGAGAGTTCCGCCACGCGCAGGAGCACGTCCCAGGAGGGACCGTTGCGCCTCAGGATCCGTTCGTAGAGTTCGAGCGCCTGATGGGGATTCTTGCGCTCGGTCAATTGCGCCAGCGCATAGGCGCTCTGCGTATGATTCGAATCGATGGCCAGAATGCGGCTGAACTGATCGGCGGCCAGATCGAGCTTCCCGGCATTGATGTAGATGCCGGCCAGCGTCTCGCGGTAGGTCACGTTGGTCGAATCGAGGCTTACGGCCTCGCGCCCGTTTTCTGCGGCCAGGTCATGCTTGCGCAGCATCGAATAATTCTTGGCCAGCGCGTAATACAGCGCCGGATCGCGGTCGTAGCGCAGCGCATCCTGATATTCGAGGATCGCCTGCGCATATTCGCCTTTCGATTCCTGGAGCGAGCCTTCGATGAAATGCTGCAGCGCCAGGTCCTTGCTCCGGTCGCTCAGGGCCTGCTCGATTGCCGACATGCGGACTTTCACCGGCTCATCGGCCGGTTTTTCGGAACCCGAGGATCCGGCGCATCCGGCGGCGGTCAGGCCGGCGGAGCATGCCGCAAGCACCACGAAGGCGCGCGCGACGATCAGATGTTTCATTGATGTCATATTTAAAAATATAGGATATTACGTTCCAAGTTCCAAACTAGACCATGCCGCTGCGCTTGCGTATGAACCATTCGGCGCCCGCACAGAGGATAATGACGGAAAAGAGCGCCGGCGCGTTCCACATGTCCAGTTCTTTTTCCGTGACCGTTTCCTTCGGCCTGAGAACAGGACTGGCCTTGAGGCGTTCAAAGAGCGAACGATACTCCTCCTGCCCGGCGTAGGCCCCGCCCGAGAGCGCGGCGATCTGGCGCATGAGCGTCGCATTGAGTTTCGTATCGGTGAATTCGAGCGACTGCTCTCCCACCGTGAAGCGGCCGTGCACCGTGCCGATTGCCTGCCCGTTGAGCTGTGCCGAGGCACTGTAGGCGTATTCGCCTTCGGGGAGTCCCGCAAGGCTTCCTTCATAGCGCCCGGCGCCGGTCGAGTGCATCATGGTTTCGGTCTTCGCTTTCGAACGCTGCTCGACGGCCTCGATGCGTATATCGGCATTTTCCAGCGGATCCAATGTTTCGGTATAGGCCTGCCCGGAAAAACTCACCGCTTCGCCCTGCGAGAACAGCTCGCGGTCGGGTTCCACGCGCAGCCGTCTGTCTTCTTCGCGCACCGAGAGCCAGCGCGATGCGGTCGAAAACCAGGACGTGAAGAAGCGTTCGGTTTCGGCGCTCGCGCCTGCCAGAAGCTTCCAGCGCGCGATGCCGTAGCCCAAAATCGCCGCCGACTTCCGGCGCCCGACAGAGCTCGAGACGATCAGCGGCACCGAGAGCGGCACGCCCTGCATCTTCATCGTGGCCAGCACGGTGGCTTCGGGCTTCGCCTTGAAGACCCCGAGCGTCGAATATATCGGCGGAAGCTTTTCCCAGATCGCGGCGCTGCGCTGCGCCGTCACCAGTTCATTGGATTGCTGCGAGGGGGGAATCGATGCCACGACCGGCTGTTCGTCGATGCGCGAGCCGGGCGCGACCGTAAAAGGAAGCACCGGCGTGAGCACAGAGAGTTTGGCAAGGTCGATCATGCGGCCGGCAATGAACAACACCGGCACCTGTTTTGCTTCCACCGCCTGAAGCACCGTCTGAAGATTCTGTGCCGTCGTCTGGCTTGTGGGAAATCCCACAAGGACGATGCAGTCGGCAGCGGACGCCGCGGCTGTCAGGGATTGGGAGGTTTTCTCTCCTCTGAGCCGTCCGTCGGGCGTCTGATAAAAAATCACCGGCTCGCCGTTTCTATCTTCCTCCAGCGTCTGCATCACGGCCGCGGCATCCGCTCCCGGAGCGCCGGCGATGACCACCGTGCGAAGTTTGTTCGAGAGCACCTTCACCATGAACGAGCGCGCATTGTTCTTTTCCGTCGCTTCGCCCGGAAGCGGATCGACGCGCACGGTCAGTTTTTTCATGCCCTCGGTCTTCGGCATATAGGTCAGACGAAGCGGGTACTCCGACGCCTCTTCCTGGGAGGATGCAAGAGAGAGCAAGCGTTCATCGATCTGGCGTCCTTCTTCAAAGAGCCGCACGCGCACCTGCCCGCCCGCATAACCGGTTGATTTCACGACGGCATCGACCGGCACCGAGGATTCTACATAGGCGATCGCATTGCCCGAGGCCTTCATAACGGCGACATCCTTCTGTTCGCTCGAGTCGCCGATGCCGACGGTGTAGATGGGAATCGCCGAGCGCTCGGCTTCGGAAAGCGGATTGGCGCCCGTGTTGTAGGCGCCGTCGCTGACAAGCACGATGGCCGAAGGCCTCTCTTCATGCCGGGAAAGCAGCGATGCAAGCGCCGAGGACAGATCGGTCGATGCGCCGTTCATGACGAGCGAATCGGGCGCGGCATGGGAAAGCGACGGATCGATCCGGTAGCGCTCGATGTCGGCATCGGAAGAAAGACGGTCCCATTCGGGATCGGCGAAGATCGCGCGCAAGATCGCTTCGCGGTTTCCTTTTTTGTCGGCGAGCGTCATCGAAAGCGAATTATCGGCCACAAGCGCGATGCGCGGCCGCTCCTCTTCCGTGCGCCTCAGTCGCAGGAGCGGTTCGGCAATGAGAATGAGAAGAAGCACGAGCGTCGAAGCGCGCAAGAGCGCCAGCACCGTCTTTTTTGCGGTACTGACCGGAGGGATGGTCGTGCGATAGGACCAGAAGGAAAGCGCCGCAGCCAGTGCCGCCAGCGCCAGAAGCACAAACCAGTGTATGTGCGATGTGAAACTCACCGGACGAGGACCATCTTTCGGGTTTCGGAAAATTCAGGCGTACGGATCGAATAGAAATAGATGCCGCTTGAAACGGCCGAGGCATCCCAGACGGCGGAATAAAAGCCCGCCGGTTTTTCCTCATCGACCAATTGCGCCATGCGCCGGCCCAGTATGTCATAGACCGTGACGGACACCCGCGTCGGATGCGTGAGGCCGTAGCGGATTGTCGTGCGCGCGTTGAAGGGATTGGGAAAATTCTGCAAGAGCACGAATGATTCGGGCAGAGGAGCCGTGAGGCGTCCGGGCTGCATCTTCGAATCATAGAGAATGCCGGGAGCGCCGGCAGGCAGCGTGCGCGATGCGCCGCTTTCATCGCGCGCGCTCACATAAAAATGCGTCGCCGTGCGGGGAAGCGTGAACCGGTAGATGCCGCCCGAGGCCGGCACCGATTCCGGAAGAAGCGACGAGCGTGTGAGCACGCCCGACTGAAACGTCCTGCCTGTATCCGTCGAATAGTAATAGCGAAGCGAATCGGGCACCAATGCCGATGTCGAAAGGATGTGCACCGAGATCGTCGTCGAACTGTCGGCATTGGCCTGGCTCGAGAGCTGTGCGCTGATGAGGAGTCCCTTGGCCATGAGCGCCTTGTAGGCATCGATGATGCCCCACCCGATTGAATTATTGGGACTCGCGGCGTTCGAGGCCGTCTGCCGCAGATAATCGCGCACCTCGATCGGCGTCAGTTCGGGCCTGGCCGAAAGAAGCAGCGCCGCGGCGCCTGCCGCGAGCGGCGTGGCAAGCGACGTGCCGTTGGCGGCGGTATAGGAGGACTGGCTTGTCGATGATGTCTGCGCGCAGATATCGGCCACGCCGCGCGTCGAAATATCGGGCTTGATGCGTCCGTCGCTTGTGGGACCGACGGAACTGAATCCCGCCACATCCCCCTGCGCTGTCACCGCGCCCACGCTGATGATGCTGTCGGCATCGGCCGGAGAGGTGAGATAATGCCAGCTCTTGTTGCCTTCATTGCCCATCGAGACGCAGACGACGACGCCCTTGCGGGCGGCAACGGCCGCGGCCTTCGTCGTCACGGCCGTGCGTCCGTTCATATCCTGGTATGTGTAGCTGCGCTGTCCCGCGTCGAACTCGTTGTAGCCGAGCGAGCTCGAGACGACCTCGGCCCCGCTGCGCTCGAGCCATTCCAGTCCCGCCACCCAATGATCCTCTTCGCTGTTGAGCTCTTGCGGAACGTATTCCGTCTTGCCCAACAGGAATGAGGCGCCGAAGGCCGGACCGATGAGCTGGCCCGGCATGTACCCTCCGAGCGTCGACATGGTCATGGTGCCGTGCTCATCCTGGTTGGCGGCGTCTCCGGCCTGGTTGGCCGTGACGTTGTCATTCTGTATGAAGTCGCGCTCGGCGATGACATGGAGATTCTTCAGCGACTCATGGAGCTTCCAGCGGAAGCCCGTATCGAGCATGCCGACGATGACGCCGCGCCCGGTGATATCGAGCTCGTGAAGCATCGGCACATTGATCTGCGCAGACTGGGCAAGAGACGGACCGTAATCGAGCACGGCCTGGCCCGAGCGGACGCCGGGCGATTTCTGAAGCAGCACATCCGACGCCGCGCCCGGTGTGAGCGAATCTCCCCGATAGCGCTCGACGCGTTCAAGACGGCTCACGCTCGGAAGCAGCCGCACAGATGCCCGCTGTGTTTCATTCAGGCGCACGCTCACGGCATTGAGCCAGCGCGATTCCACAAGCGGCGTAATCCCCTGGCGCTTCAAGGCCTCGATGTATTCGGGCGCAACGGGAAGATCGGCTTCATCCAATAGTCCGGAGCCGCCGTTTGCGGCGCCTGGAGCGGCACTTCGCAGAAGACGGCGCTTCATCGACTCTTCGGAAATGCCGAGCGCGCGCGCTTGCGCTTTCTGCGACGCGGCACTCTTCGAAAGAACGCTGGTACGGGAGCTTCCCTTGTCCCGGAAGTAGATCCAGTATTTTTCCTGCGCCTGGAGCGTGAGCGCGCACGTCATGAGAAAAAAAATGGCGTATCGCATCATAGTTTTCATTATCTTTACAATATACTTAAAAGTCCGTTGGGATGTCAATTTCTCAGTCGCTTCCCCTATACCGTACAACGTCCGCAGTGCCAGGCGAATTCCGAATGCCCGAGAGGCCGATCCGACAGGACGCTCATGCAGGGTTCATGAAGCGCCGCAGAAGTCCTGCCATGCTCCGGCACGTCCTCCTGGCGCTCTGTGCCTTCAGCATGTGCGCGCAGTCCCAGGACGCTCCTGCGCGCGCATGGCCGGGCCTGCACGGCGACCGCGATTCAAACCGCGTTGCGCTCGGCTTCGATCACAACGTCTACACGTATTTCTGGAATCTGGGCATCGCCTACGGTCTGGAAAGCCCGGCGACATCGATGCGGCTGTTCAACGGCTCGACGCGTTCGCTCATGAAACAGTCGACGGAAACGGTGCGCGATGCGAACACGTTCTCCTTCAGCATTCTTCAGCGGCTCGGCGCTCCGGTCGGCGTGCGCTTCGATGCGCAGTCATTTTTCACCTCCGACAATCAGTCCTCTTCCACCGGCACCACAGGACAGCATTCGGCATCGGCCGGCATCGCCTTCCAGCCCTTCGATCGCATTTCGGTGGCGCCGATGCTCGGCGCCCGCATCGACAAGCAGCAGGAGTACAGAGATGACGGCCCGCTCTACCAGCTCTTTGTCGACACCGACACGCTCGATCTGGAAGGCTACCGGACGCTCGGCGCGCTGCACGTCACGGAAAGCGATCTTTCCCCAAGGCGCTTCAGAAACGACAACGCCGATCTCTCTGTGCTGAAGGAATTCGCTCCCGGCTCGCTTGACTCGCTGCGCATCCGCTGGGTAAAGAACCGCTGGGACTTCTACATCCCGGCCGACAACATCGTCAAGGAAACCTTCGGCGTGGCGTCGAATATCCGCTCCAGAAGCGAAGACGGCTACGGACTCACGAACACGCTGCAGTACGGAGCCGAGGGTCCTCTGGCCATGCGCTTATTGACGACGCTCGAGAGCCGCACGATCACCAATGCCTACCGCTACCAGGCCGTGAGCGTGCTCTCTTCGATTCCCTTCACGACGAATGTGCGGGAGCTGCGGCTCGAAGCGGGCCTGGCCGCGCTCTACAGGACCGATGAGACCGAAACGAGCATCGGATTTTTCCTTGGCGAGCGCGATGAAAAGCATACGATCGAAACCCTCTCCGGCGTCGACAAGGTCTTTCAGCAGCAGCGCGCGCGCCAGGAGCAGCG
>JBLMZA010000139.1:0-37717 GCA_050258555.1 Acidobacteriota bacterium
TGGGACTGGCGTCTAAGTAATTGTGTTACAACGTCTTGCGGAGAGGGAGGGATTTGAACCCTCGGTACGGGTTTACCCCGTACGGCGGTTTAGCAAACCGCTGGTTTCAGCCACTCACCCACCTCTCCGGGTTACTGCGGCTAAAAGATATATGATGCGTTTCAAAAAATACGAAATTATTGGCTCCAACGCAAGCGAAATCACGAAGGACAGGCGATTCATTTCGGTGACCATCAGTCCCAATTGAAGCGGACAGTCTCTCCGTTGAGCCTCCACGTGGAAGGAACAGCGCTCTCGAGCCAGTCCAATGGCTCCGCCAAGGGCTGCTCGCGCGACGCCCTGCGGAAGCTTTCCCTGATCGCTTCTTTCTGCACAGTACCGACGGCCTCCTTCTGCGCGGAAATAAAAAGCGGCGTTCCGCTTCGCGCCACAAGTTCCATCCACTGCCTGTTCTTTTCCCAGGGAATCTTCGTGGTCAGTCCCACGCAGTCGGCATCGGCCGCATAGAATATTCCATGCTGCACGCCGCGGAAGGCGAGCGTGTTGACGCCCATCTTCCTCGTGCGCGCCCACTCGTTGCCCGAGTTGTCGTCGCCGATCCGGTTGAGCTCGAAGAGTCCGGCCGATAAGTGGCTCACCGTATTGCATCCGATCAACAGCATGCCGCCTGAGGCTTCTCTGATCATCCGATAGAGGTCAAGCACAATCTCGGCGTTCGTTTTCGACCGGTCGTGAAACGACCATCCGGACTCGGTCAGCTTCTTCTCGCGCGTCATCTCAAAGCCCCACTTCCCCAGCAGATCGAACGTGGTGAAATCGAATTTCACCATGTCATATCCCCACTGTCTGTAGAGCGTGAAATATCTTTTAATGCGCTCGGCGTTTTCCGGAATCGTCGGATCGAGCACGGGCTTCGCCGCTCTCCGGTCTTTGACCAGTGGAAGCATGAGCGATGCCGGATCCTTCGAGTGTCCGCACAAGGGCCGCGTCCAGATGGCGGGACGCATGCCCACCTGCCTGATCTTTTCGGCAAGTCTGTCCATGGCGCCGAAATTCCCATTGGGCATGTCCATCCTCTCGCCCCAGCATGTATCGTTCTTCACAAACGGCGAGGCTTCATACCATCCGGCATCGATCACCGAAAAGGGACGGTTCGAAAGCCCGTCGGCCAATGGCGCCATGAGCTGCGTGTGCTCCATGATGAGCGCTTCCGAATTGCGGCCGTACGTGAAATACCAGTCGTTGATGCCGTAGACGGGCGCACCGGGCATGCGTGCCTTCCCGCACATCATATGCATCATCCGGCGCGATGCGGCAAAGGGCGTCTCGCCTTTTTCCCCCTGCATGGCCACGATCTCGGCGGCCCGGAGCGTGCGGTCTCCGAGCTCGACGCCGGTGCCGCCATTCTGAAGATCGAGCGTGAGGCGGAGCCGCGTGCCCTCGACCTGCCAGAAGCAGAAGGCACGCGCGCCGGTTTTCACGCCGAAGCCGTATGCAATGCCGCCTTCCACTGCCATGAAATACCATGGCAGGACTTCTTCGGCCGAGGGCGCATGCCATGAGACATCGCCGTATGTGCGCTCCCAATGATCGTTCATGACCGAGGGAAATGAACGCCGGCCGAGCGTCCACTCGAGCGTCACCTCATTCACGCTCGATTGCGGAGACTGGATCTCGACCACGCTCGCGTTTTTTTCACGACGGAGTTTCACGATGAGATCGCGGTACTCCCATCGGTTCTCGCTTCGAGATTGAAGCGCGACAGGTTCGTTGCCGATGCGCGCAGTAAGACGGTCGGGTCGACCGATCAATGAACGTGTCCTGCCGGCGGAGATGCCGGAAAAAAGATGATCGCTGATGAAGAGAGATGCGAGGGAAAGTCCTGCAGTGCGGAGAAAGTGTTGACGATCCATGAGTCCCGTTCTATCTTGTTCTATCCTGGTTTATCCGGTATGGGAAATGTGTTCAATGGAGTGAAGCCGCCGGACATCGACCTTGATCATGCCGCCTTCACCGCGCAGGTACATGTCCGTGAACTTCGCGCCCCAGACCACTTCGTTTCCCTTATATGAGGAGCGGGCGTGGACGGTGAGCGAAAAGACTTCGTCGATGCCTGTGAGCAGGATCATGATCTCGGGGTCCCATGAAAGGAACTCCTGCTCCGTCACGCCATGGAGAATGCTGTCTTCATCGATCGGATGCACGATGGTCCAGTTGAGCGGGAAAAAGACGACCTGGCTTCGCTCGAGTTTCAATTCGTGAAAGCGGCGCACGACTTTTCCATCGTGTCGTTCCATGCGGCTCAGGAGCACCTTGGCCTCGAGCTGTATGAGCTGATTGCGCCGCGCATTCATCATGCGGAACTCGAGAGCGGTGATGCCACGGTACGGGGCAACGACCGCCTTCTCGCTGAAGATGATCTTCGCATTGGGCCGCGAAAAACGGGCGAACATCATGCTCGTTGCCAGCGCAAAGCCCATGAGCGACGTCAGGACTTCAATGCTCGCGACAACGTTCGCGAGAATGCCGACAGGCAGGATGTGGCCGTAGCCGATCGTCGTCGAGGTCTGTATGCTGAAAAAGAAGGCGTCGAAAAACCTGCCCAGCGAATCCGTGTGCGACGTGCCGGCGATCGCCCCTTCGCCGCACAGAAGATAAATGAAAGCGAACAGGGCGTTAAACAGGAGCGCCGATGCAGCGACAATCAGGATGAAGCGCGGCCAGGAGGTCGAAAGCGACGCATGATAGAAACTGTTCGAACCGAAGAGGGAAAATCCCTCGCGCCGCACATTGAAGCTTCCGTCCCGGTTCAGCAGCCGCTGGGTATTCTCGCCGGTCAGCTTCGAACCGAAGCCGAGATCATTCAGGTCCTCGCCCTCGTTCGCTCCCGAAGGCGGACGCCGTGCCGAAGATTCATCCATGCGCGCATCCCTCCTCTGCGTTGTATTCCATATTATGCCGCTTCGCTCTCCAGTGTCTCTCTTCCTGCGGAAGCCGGCCCTCTTTCACCCGGTATCTCGTCCCAGGTGCGGCCGTCGAGCAGCCGGTCGTTCTTCTTTTTTACGGCGCCGCCCCAGTGCTTGAAGAAAAACGCCACATGCTTTTCCACGCATTCATCGCGCAGGTCGCGGATCCATTCGGGCGCAAGCGGCCGGGCGCCGGGCCCGGATTCGCCGCCGGCGATGATCCAGTCGATTCCCGCAAGATCGAGCGGGGCAACCGGACCGATCAACGGCTCGACTGAAAGAAATTTCACGTGCGCCCGGGTCTTTCTCAGGTCATCGATGCGCCGCCGGTATGCGCCGTTTTCAACGCTCACGCCCATCCAGATATTCGGCGCCCAGGGCAGCACATGATCGAGTTCGGCCGCGCGTTCCGAGCGCTTCGTGAGGATCTGGAACTGATGCCAGTGCGCACGGTTCATCACATCGAAGACTCTCAGAATATACTCCACCGGAACATCCTTGTGGAACAGATCGCTCATCGAATTGACGAAGATCCGCTGCGGCTTCTTCCACTTCAGCGGAAGCTCCAGCATCCGCTCGTGCAGCGCCACTTCGAATCCGTTTTGGTAATTCGGCTGCCCCATCGCCTTCAGCCGCTTCGACATCCGCTCGGCATAACAGAACTTGCATCCGGGACTGATCTTGTCGCATCCCGTGATCGGATTCCATGTCGATTCGGCCCATTCTATGCTTGTGTTTGCACCCATTCCTCTTCCTGCCGCCCTTCGCTTCATGACACATTCTGTCTACTGCTAACACCCGCCCTTGTACACAAGTTCGATGCAGATCGCCCTTCCGGCTTAATTTAAATTCGTGAGATTGCTCAGAAGCCATTCGCGGCGCGCATCGCCCGCTCCGTCGTCTTTGGGAATGAACGCTTCGCAGTCCTTTCCGTCTTCGGGACTCACCGTGTGTGTCGGAATCTTTTCGCCCTCCATCCATGCAGGCATCACATCCATGCTTTTCCAGAACTCGCACCGGCCGTGCGTGTCGGTCTTTCGGGAATAGAGATCACAGTTGGCACAGCAGAATTCATTCTGCTTCTTCGGTTCATCCTTTAACGAATCGGACATACGTCTTGCTTCCTTTTAAAAATAGTGTTCATCCGGAATCAGCGCGGATGCAGTGTGGAGAGTTTAATCGGGAGTTGATCGAACCGTCACACCGAGGAAGTAATCAGGAGAAGAGCCGGCTGGAGAATGTCGTGCGGTTGAATCGTTCAGTAAAATCATTATACACACTCTTTCGGATTTTTGAAATATGCGGCGGCACGCCGCCGCATTTTCCGAACAATGTGTGTAAATACTTTTTTACGCCCGCTTCGACAGCTCCGCGCAATATGCGCTGATGGCATGGATGACCTGCGGATCGGTTTCAAAGGGAAGCACGCCTGTGCCGAGGCACACGCGCTGACGCGAGCCGGCCACGGCAAATGCCCGGTCGACTTCGGCTCTGACCGCCGGCATCTCGCCGCGGCTGATGATCTCGGGATTCATGTTCACGCGCACCATCACCTCTTCATGGCGCTTCATTGTTTCCATGAACGCATGCTGGTCGGTTTCCGAGGGACAGATCACGTAGCCCACGCCGGTTTCCAGAAGCGATTCAAGCACGGGAGCCGTGTCGCCTCCGATCACGCACGACGACGGCTCGCCCATGATGTCGTTGCATCCCTTGATGAGCGCCTTGAGCGCAGGCAGCTCAACCTCGGTGAACATCTCGGGCGAAATGAGCGGAGGCGTCGCGGCCGATTCGAAGAGCGTGATGCCGAGGCCGTATTCTTTCGCCTCGCGCGCGATCGCAAATTCGTTCTCGACCAGCGCCATGAGCGCCTCTCGGGTGCTCTCCGGATCGACCATCGCTTCCATCAGCAGCGTATCGAAGCCGATCAGGTTGCTGGCGATGGAAAAAGGCCCGCTGAGCGGAATCCTGATATCGGCATCGGGCAATAGACGCGTCAGGCGCCGGGCGGCCTCGATCACGATCGGCAGGCGTCCGTCCGCTTTCGGATCGGGCTTCTTCAGGCCCGCAATATCCTGCACCGATTGGCAGATGTGACGGCGGATGGCCGGAATGCCCGTTCCGCTCGGCTCTTCGACCGTGGCGCCGTAGGCTTCGGCTTCAAGATTATAGACATCGATGCCCACGACGACCGGCGTGTGCCGGTACATCCGGAAGGCGGTCTCATGCGCCGTTGTCAGAAGATCGGTATCGCGTGAGACCTGCCAGGGTGTTTTCCCGATGAGCTTTGCCGCGTGTTCGTAGACTGCGGGGGTAAAGAGCATATTCGTATCGTGATGATGAATGAAAAAATAATCAGGCGTGCTTTTCCGCCTCGACGCCGATCGTGATGAGCGTCACGGCGCCATTGTCGTTCTTCAGTTCCAGAGATCCGTCCAGCGTCTGCTCGATCAGCTGACGGATGAGCCGGAAGCCGACATTGTGCAGGCCGTTGCCGATGACTTCCCCGGGATATCCGGCGCCGTTATCCCGGAACTCGATCAAGATCCGGTCGCCCTGCCGGCCGATCGAGACCTGCACGCGCGGCTCCTCGACGTCGCAGAAGGAATACTTCAGACAGTTGGTGATCAGCTCGTTGAACACGAGCGCGAGGCTTCCTGCCTGGCGCGGCGAGACGTTGATGTCGCAGCGATCGATCACCAGATCGATGACCGGTCCGGCATGGACTCCGGAGTTGAGCACGCCGGAGCACACGCTCTCGGCCAAGGCCGCGAGGTTCACCGGCTGCCACTGCGAATCGGACAGCATCTGGTGCACTTTCAGGAGACCCGCGATGCGCAGTTCGAACTTTTCCCACATCACATTCAAATCGTCCCTGCCGTCGATGATCGCGCGCCGCTTCTCGGCAAGAATGAGCCCCAGGATCATCATGAGGTTGTTCTTCACGCGGTGGTTCACTTCATTCAGAAGATCCGCCTTCGCCACCGCGTCCTGCTGCACCTGTTCGTAGAGCCGGCGCAGTTCCAGTTCCGTCCGGTGCCGTTCGGTGACGTCGGTGTTGGTGCCGAGCCACTGCAGCACTTGCCCGCGGCTGTCTTTGAGCGGCTCGACGCGCGTCAGGAATGTCCGGAATGTGCCGTCTGCTCCCTTGAGCGGGAACTCCATATCCAGCGGAGTGCCTGTTTCGATCGACTGCTGCCAGCGCTCGAGCACGCGCGGCAGCACGAACGGATCGTGCACGCTCTGCCATCCCCAGCCCTGCATGTCTTCGGGCGTGGTGCCGGTATAGTCGTACCAGCGCTGATTATACCAGTAAATGTAGCCGTCGGGCCGCGCGATCCATGCCAGCTGCGGAATCGCGTTGGCCATGGTGCGGAAGCGCTCCTCGCTTTCCTTCAGCGCCTCTTCGGCTTCCTTGCGCTTTGTGATATCCATCAGCAGCGACACGTTGCCGAGATGCTTGCCGTCGGAATCGAACAGCGGCGTCACGCTGGCAATCACCCAGATCACCGATCCATCTTTCTTCCGGCCTTTCAACTCCCGTGATACGCGCTGGCCCTGTCCAAGAGTCCGCCGCGTGTCGAGCACCAGGGATGTCTGGTCCTTGTCGAAAAGATCGAGGCCGACCTTGCCCAGAATCTCGTCTTTCGTATAGCCGAACATCTCCGCCATGCGTTCATTGACAAGCAGCAGCATGCCGTCCGGCGCGCCGATGCAGATGCCTTCGTTCGCAAGCTGAATGATGGCATGGAAAATGTCGCCGCTGTTGATGATGGAGTTGCGTATCGAAAGGACCGGAGAGGCCGGTATCTTGGTGTTTTCCATGGATTGATCGTTCGATTGAGTGATCCGTACCTGTCTTATTGTTTCTTATGCGGCAGTCGGAGCGTTCGACGAAAAACGCGAGCGTGTTTCGTCGTTCAGGCGCGCAGGCCGGCCCGTCTGGATCCGTATCGGGCACCAGAACGTGCGGGCCGAAGCGAGCACGCGGCGGTCACGCACGCGCACGATCTCTGTCAGGCGCTCGAACTGAAAGTCCGTCGCCGTCCCGACCCACGTCCGCGCGATGAGCTCATCCTCCAACTTTGCAGACGTCTTGTAATCGATCTCATGGCGCACCACCACCCAGACGATGTCGGCCTGCTCCTGGGATGTCGCGCGCGCGCGCCAATGGGCCACCGCCACATCCTGGACCCAGCGCAGATAGACGACATTGTTGACGTGTCCGAGTTCGTCGATGTCCTGTGGAGCAATCGAAATCGGAAGTTCAAAACGTTCTGTAGAAGGATCGATCGTCATTGTGATGAAGGAAGGCCGCTCATGATACTGTACTTGAATGTGAATATTATAATGAACTTCAGAATCATTTGCCAATTTTTTCGCGGGGATTCTGCGGCATCTTATCAGCGAAACGGAAGTGCCACAGGCGGGAGGCAAAAAAAACGGGCGAAGACCCGGTGACGCGGCTGCGTCCATGGTCATCGCCCGTATGATCTGCCCCGATCCATTTTCGGGGAATCGGCGGGAACTTCGGCTTCCTCTTTTTTACTTCTTGCGGATTTCGATATTGCCCTCCGACGTCATGATCGTGATGCGCTCGCCTCCGCCATTGATGCGGTAGACTTCGCGGATCTCGCCCCCGTCTTTTTCCGATTGCGCCGGCTCGGCCGTGAAATCGGAATGAATCGCAAAACCGCCCGATTTCGCATTCCGTCGCGAACCGCGCAGCGAAATCGCCGCCTCGATCGTCGCCTTGACATCGGCTCCGATAGACACCACCACATTGCCCGCCGCGGTCTTCAGATCGCTCCGTCCGCCGCGTGTTCCATTGATTTCGGCATCGATATTGCCGCCGGCGGTCTTCGCCGTGATCGAACCGGTGAGATTATTCAGACGGATGTTGCCGCCGGCCGTCATGACATCGGTCGCGCCGCTGGCGCCTTGAAGCTCGATATTGCCGCCGGAGGTCCTCAGCGAGGCCTTGCCGGTCACTTTGCCGACTCTGACATCGCCTCCCGATGTCTTCAACTGGGCTTCGCCGCCGATATCTCCCACCTGCACATCCCCGCCGGATGTGGAGGCCGAAAGGTCCTTCGACACGCTTTCGATGCGGATATCGCCGCCCGATGTCTTCACTTCCGTCTTGCCGTTGATTCGTCCAAGCGTGATATCGCCGCCGGAGGTTTTCAACGTGGTCGGTCCTTCGATGGCTCCGGTGCGGATGTCTCCGCCGGAAGTCGAACCGCTGAGCGTGCCGCTGATCGCGCCGTCGACCGCGATATCGCCGCCGCTCGTATGTGCGCGGACGTTGAACTGCGACGGAAGGTTGACGGTAAACCGGACATCGCCCGACGAGCCCCAGCGGGGACGGAAGCTGATGGTGACCGTCTGTCCCTCCTGCGTCATCGAAAGGTCATCGAGATCCCCATCATCGATTCCTTCGGCCGTCACGGTCAGTTCATTCTTTCCCCAGGGAACAAGCCGGATGTCTCCGCCGCTGACGCTGACATCGAGGTCCCCGCCTTTTTGAACGGTAAATGTTTTTGTCCGGCGTTCCGGTGTGCTTTCGCTCTCCGATGCTCCCGCCGGCATGGCAAGCAGGATGAGCGCTGCGATGAGTAGAAGTTGTTTCATAGCTGTGAGACCTCCTCCAGGACGTTGCGTGATTGGTTGCGGATGAAAATATTCTTGTCGTACTGCGCCTTTGCTTCAAGCGCCGCCAGCACCGAGCGGTCGAGCGTCTTTCCATCCACGCTTGCCGATGCAATGGCGTTGACGGCTGCGATGCGGACACCGGCATTTTTATCGTTCAGGAGCGCAAAGCACAGTGCGCGCTGCACCGGCCGATCGGCCACAAAGGGCTGCAGCGCATCGATTGCCTGGCGGCGCACGGCCGGGTTGTCGTCATTCCTCAATGCCGAGAGCAGCGCGGCTTTCGTTTCCGGATCGATGTCTGCGCCTGCTTCAGTCTGCGACCGGATGGCATTCAGCGCCCTCAGCCGCACGCCGGCATTGCCTTCATCGACGAGGGCGCGGGCAAGAAGGCGCCGGATCGTGCCGTCATCGGCACGTCCGCTCACATGCATCGGAGTGACGGCATCGAACACGAATTCGATCGTGCCATCGGCGCCGTTGGTGCGGAGCATACGGATGTGCTCTGCACGCGTCGGTTCTTTCATCGCCACAGGCCCGGCCGTTCCGCCGCCATGGGACGGAGCGATGGACTGTGCCGCCGATGTATCGCCAGGCACGGCGGAAAGTCCGCCCGCTTCTTCATGCGTGCTCCCGGGAGCGAAGAGCGCATAGCCGATTGCAATGCCGAGACAGAGCATGGCCGCTCCGGCATATGCCGTGCGCACACTCGGAAGAAGGACCAGCTCTTTGAGTGATCGAACGAACCGAAGCGCGTTCCCTTTCTTCCTTTCTTGTGCCGCTCCCGCCTGCAGCTCCGCATGCAGCGCTTCGCGCGCCTGGCGCAGAAGTTCGTCTGTCACTTCGAAGCGTGCCTGATGTGCGAGCTTGAGCGCCTGCTTCATCCGGCCGAGCTCAATGCGGCATTCTTCGCACAAGCGCAGATGCCCGGCCAGTTCGGCAGCGCCGTCGCCTTCCAGCTCGTCGGAAAGCGAGAGCGCCAGAAGCTCTTTATAGTGTGTATGGTTCATAGGAATCCGATCTCATCGAGTCACTCCAGCACATGCTGCAGCTGCGTTCTCAGGCGCTGCATGGCCGTGAACAGATGTTTCTTGACCGTACCTTCGGTGCACTGCAGGATCGCCGCAATGTCGCGCAGCTTCATTCCCTGGTCATGCTTGAGCGTGAAGATCATGCGCTGCCGGGGCGAGAGACGGTCAAGCGCGTGGCGCACCTGTCCCAGCAATTCGTCGTTCATCACCGCTTCGTCAGGAAGCGGATCGGCCGAGGCCGCGTCCGCATACGGGTCATGGCTTTCATCGGCGATGTCGCCGGGACTTTCCGCATCATCGTGCCGAAGATGGCGCCGGTGCCGCTGTCTTCCCCAGGCATGCGTCAGGCAGACGTTGGTCGCTATCCTGTACATCCAGGTCGAAAATTCGCTCTCAAAACGGAAGCGCGGAAGCCCTTTATAGACGCGGATCAGCACCTCCTGATAAATATCCTTGGCGTCGTCGGCGCTATGGACGAACTGCGCAGCGATGTTCAGCACGGTCTTGTCGTACTGAAAGATCAGCTCTTCGAAGGCGGCGATATCGCCCTTCTGCGCCTTCATGATCAGTTCGGTGTCCTTTTGTGCCATAGGCCGATGGAAATGTCTTTCTCTCTTTATATAGGATTAGACTTCGGGGAGGGGAAAAAGGTTGGGGGATTTTTTTAAAAAAAGGCGAAGCCTCGCGCCTCGCCCTGAAGAAACAGTGGTGTGAAGCGATCACTGCCGGTGATCGCGGGCATAGCGTTCGCACGCGCGCATCACACGCAGGAAATTTCCGCCCCAGATCCCGCCGATCTCCTCATGCGTATAGCCGCGCCGCAGCAGTTCTTCGGTGATGTGCTTCATTTCGCTCACATCGAAGCAGCCGCGCACCATGCCGCCGCCGTCGAAATCGGATCCGATGCCGACATGGTCGATGCCGGCAATGCGCGCGATGTGATCGATATGGTCGACCACATCCGAGACCGTGGGAAGAATGATGGGAAAGCGCGTATCGAGCTCGAAGCGCTCCCTGCGCATCTCGCGCCGGCGATCGGCCGTCAGGTTTTCGCCGTAGGCATACTTCGCGCGGTAGGCTGCAAGCGCCGAATCGCGCAGCGGATTGGGCGCCGGATCCCGGATGTATTCCCCCACAAGCGAGACCTGCACGACGCCGCCTTTGGAGGCAATGGCGCGCAGCATGCCGTCGGTCATGTTCCGGTCATGCGCGCAGACCGCCCGCGCGCACGAATGCGATGCAATGACCGGCACCGGCGCCATGGCAAGCACATCATAGAATGCGCTGTCCGACACATGCGAAATATCGATGAGCATGCCGATCGAGGCCATCTCGCGCACGACATCCGCGCCGAAGCGACTCAATCCCGTGATGCGCGAAGAATCCGGATCCGACGACGAGCCGCAGATGTCGTTCTTCTTCGTGTGGCAGAGCGTGATGTAGCGCACGCCGCGGTCATAGTATGTTTTGACGAGCGACAGGTCGTTGCCCACGGCATAGCCGTTTTCGATGCCGATGTAGATGGCGCGTTTGCCACGGGCCTTGATGCGTGCGGCATCATCGGCCGCATACGCCATCTCGGCCAGATCCGGATAACGGCCCACGGCGGCGTGTATCGAATCGATGAGGAGCGTCACGCGTTTCCTCGCATTTTCCGATCCTTCGGGCGTGCGCGGACCCTGCGCGACCCATGCGGCGAAGAAGACCGCGTCGAGTCCGCCTTCTTTCATGCGCACAAGATCGATCTTGCTGTCGTCGCCCGGCTGATCCTGACGGCGGCCGAGATCAAAATCCTTCCGCATCATGCGAAGCGGCGTATCCGAGTGCGTATCGATCGAGATGATCGACCGGTGAAGCTCCTCGGCCTCATCGGCGACGGAGGCCCGGCGCGCTTCATCGGATGCGCCGCATCCGGCGCTGAAGAGCGCAACCAGCACGGCCGAGACGGCGGCAATGAACGGATGGATGCGAGAGCGAACATAAGCGGGCACGAGAACCTCCAGGCGGAAAAAGCCGCAATTGGTTATGTGAAGAGATTTTCCACATCCTCTTTCGTGAGCGACTTCATGACGCCGCTTTCGGTCGTGATGATGTCGCGCACGAGATCCTTCTTCTTTTCCTGCAGCTGAAGGATCTTTTCCTCAACCGTGTCTTTGGTGATGAGCTTATAGGAGAACACTTTCTTTGTCTGCCCGATGCGGTGCGTGCGGTCGGTCGCCTGCATCTCGACTGCCGGGTTCCACCACGGATCGAAGTGGAACACGTAGTCGGCGCCGGTCAGGTTCAGTCCCGTTCCTCCGGCCTTGAGGCTGATCAGAAAGAGCTGCACCGAGGCATCGTCCTGGAAATGCCGCACGCGCTCCTCCCTGTCGCGCGTCTGCCCGTCGAGATATTCGTAGACGAGTCCCTGTTTGTCGCAGTGCCGGCGGATGATCTTGAGCATCTTCACATACTGTGAGAAGACGAGCGCCTTATGGCCCTCGGCAAGGATCCCTTCGAGCATGCCGATGAACGTCTCGAACTTTCCGGATGTTCCGTGGGAGGCCGCATCGACCATCGACGGATGGCAGCACACCTGGCGCAGCATCGTCAGGCCTTCAAGCACCTTCATCTTGCTCTTATAGAGTCCGACGGTTTCGATGCTCTTGGTCACGGTGCGCCGGTAATACTCGCGCCAGTGTGCGTATGTCGCGCGCTGCTCGCTTTCCATCTCGCAGTAGACGGTCGTTTCCTGCTTCGGCGGCAGGTCGCCGGCCACGATCTCCTTCGTCCGCCGAAGGATGAACGGGTAGAGCATGCGCTGCAGCGCGTCGGCGCACTCCTTGTCGTGATCGCGCTCGATCGGGCGGGCGTAGTTTTCGGTGA
This sequence comes from Acidobacteriota bacterium, assembly GCA_050258555.1. Classification (GTDB taxonomy): domain Bacteria; phylum Bacteroidota; class Ignavibacteria; order UBA10030; family UBA8401; genus CAISDA01. Next base: position 12,515 of record JBLMZA010000139.1, read on the forward strand.
ACGATCGGAGCGTGCCGAGCATGCCGGGGTTGAGGAAGGCAAACTGCGACCAGAGCTCGGCCAGGTTGTTCTCGACCGGCGTGCCGCTCAAGGCCAGCCGGTAATCGGACTTCAGAAGCCGCGCGGCCTTGGCATTGACCGAAAGCGTATTCTTGATATTCTGCGACTCATCGAGCACGACGTAGAAGAAATGGAAGTCCTTCAGGAACTCGATGTCGCGCCTGAGGATGCCGTAGCTGGTGATCACCAGGTCGACGCCTTCGAAGATCTCCCGGCTGCGCGTGCGTTGCGTGCCGCGGTGTGCGTAGACGCGCAGTTCCGGCGTGAAGCGCCGGGCTTCCTCTTCCCAGTTGAAGACAAGCGAGGTCGGCACCACCACGAGCGAGACGCCTCCAAGGCCGCGCTCGTGCGCATCCTGCAGAAGCGTGAGCGTCTGAATCGTCTTGCCGAGGCCCATGTCGTCAGCCAGAATTCCGCCGAACTTGAACTCCTGCAGGAAGCGCAGCCACTGATAGCCCGCTTCCTGATAGGGGCGGAGCGCGGCGGTCATGCGGCAGGGCAGCGGATGCTCGCGGATCGTCTCGAAGGAGGAGAGCCGTGAGCGGAACGTTTTGTATTCGCCGTCCGAGATGGGTTCGCCGAACTCGGCGGAGAGTTCGTCGATCATCATCGATTGCGTGCGCGCAATGCGGATCGCCTCGCCCTGCGTCTGCGTGATCGAAAGAAGGCGGTGGAATTTTTCCATCCACACTTCCGGCAGAATGCCGAACGAGCCGTCCTCGAGCTTGACAAAGCGGTCTTTCTTCTGCAGCGCGCGGATGATCGATTCGAAGGACGCGTGCACCGAGCCGAAATCGGCATCGACATGCACATCGAACCAGTCGATGCCCGAGCTGACCTTGATCGCCGCCGCCGGTGCGCCAAGCCTGAGCCGGTAGCGCCGGAGATTTTCCTGACCGTAGATCTCGAATCCCGCGCTGCGGAATTTCGGCAGTTCGACCGCGAGCCATTCAAGCGGATTGCGTTTGGGCGTGAATGTGCCGGGCAGTCCCTGCAGTTCGTCTCTGTCCTCGTCGTAGGGCATCACATACGATTCGGACAGGAACCGGTACCATTCGCGTTCCTTGTCATGACGCCGGACGATGTGAATGGTCTTTCCCTGCGACGCGTCGAATTCGCCGTTGAAGGGCGTGCGGCGCAGCGGCTCGAGTTCGAACTCGGCGTACTTGAATCGCAGATCGATCACCAGCTGCCCGGAGACTTCGCGCAGATAGAGGCACGGCACCGGATCGGTGTCGATCGTCTGGAGAAAGTCATGGCGGCTGTGAACGGAGTAATGCGGAAGAAGAAGCGGAAGGCCGGCGCGCAGAAAATGTTCGCGTTCGGAAGCCGGCACGCTGATGTGCTTCAGCTTCTGGAATGCGAGCACCTGGTCTCCCCCCGCCCCCTCGGCGCGCAGAATCGTATCGCCCGAAAGAATCCACAATGGCTTCTTGCACAGCACCACGCATTCCGAACAGTCGACGGCGCTGCGGTCGCGCCGGAGCATGAAATAGAGATCGAGCGCATGATGGTCCTCCTTCATCTCCAGCACGATCCGCGCCTGCTCGTCCGCGATGGAAAGCTTCTGCCCGAGCGTTCCCTCCTTCCTGGCGCAATAGAGTTCCTTGCCGCGCAGGAGCATGAGCAGATCGCTCATGAGCGCGTCGTTTTCCATGGCGCTGAAGGCGAAATATGTGGGCGACACGGCAACGGGATTTTTTTCGGCGACGGTTGTCGTGAACTTCCCGCCGATCTTTTCCAGGAGGATGCGGTCGGAAAAATCGAAATGCTCGAGGTCTTCCCTGTTGAACTGCTTGATCGGAACGGGTTTGGCATCGGCGCCGTTTTTGAGCGTCCGGATGCGCACCGGCATGATCGTGCGCTGCTCGTTGTGGATGCCGAGCACGTAGGCCACGCGCCACAAGGGAGAGGCGCGGTGCTGCGCGCCGTTGGCGCCGTCCAGAGGCAGAAGGTAGTTGAGTGCGGACTTCCATCCCATGTGATGCGAGAGCCGGTGGGGCGGCATCTGATGCTGCGCCCCGTAGAGCAGGGCCATCATCACCGCGACCACGTGCTTGCACTCGCCGTCCCAGTCGAACGGGCAGGTGCAGGAGGTCTCGATGGTTCCGTTCCTCTTCTCGAGCTCGACATGGTAGATGGTGCCGCTTTTGACGACGGCCTCGACGAAATCATCCTCCGCACGCGTGATCGTCACGAAGCCGCGCTGGTAGAAGCGCAGCGCCTTGCGTATGCTGTCCTCGCTTGCGATGCTGCGGATGAGCGATTCGGAAATTTCCATCATGCTGTTCTCTCCCCCTTGTGTCGTGCTGCATCTCCGTGTGCGTCCGGAATGAAAAGAAAGCGGACCGTTCTAGAGATCGAGCTTCGCAAGGATCTTGCGGAAGCCCTGCGGCGTCATTCCCGCCAATTTCGCCGCCTGCGGTATGCTTCCCCCGGCCTGGCGCACGACTTTTTTGCAATATTCTTCGCGGAAGGCGCGCTCCGCCTCCTTGAATTCAAGATGGGCTTCCGCCGGCATATCGGCTGCCGGCATCGGCCTTCGCATGGTCAGATTCGGGAAATGCTCCGGCCTGAGCACGCAGCCGTCGGCATAGGCCAGCGCATTCTTGACGGCATTTTCCAGCTCGCGCACGTTGCCGGGCCATGCATAGCGCCGGAGCATCGCATAGACCTCGGGCGAAAACTCGTAGGGACGCATGCCGGACTGTGCGGAGTTTTTCATGAGCACGTAGCGGGCGATGGGTTCGATATCCTCGATGCGCTCGCGCAGCGGAGGAATGGCCAGCGAGACTCCGGCGATGCGGAAATAAAAGTCCTCTCTCAGCCTGCCTCCATCGACCACCTTCTGCAGGTTCTCGTTCGTGGCCATGATCACGCGGACATCCACCCTGATCTCCGGCTTGCGCGGATCCTGCCCGACGCGCGTGAGGCTCTTGTACTGCAGAAAGTGAAGAAGCTTCAGCTGCACGCTTTCGCTCAGGCTCGAGATTTCGGGAATGTAGACCGTGCCGCCGTGGGCGGCTTCGAACTTCCCGATCTTCGAACGGTCGGCGCCCGAAAAGGCGCCCTTCTCGTGCCCGAAGAGCTCCGATTCGATCAGGGTTTCGCTCAGGCTCTTCATCGAGATGGGAATGAACGGCTTGTCGCGCCGCGCGCTCCTGGCGTGCAGTTCGAAGGCGACCGTATCCTTGCCGGCGCCGGTTTCGCCGCTCAGGAGAATATCGAAGTTCAGCGCGGCCAGGCGCGTGATCTCGTAATTCACCTTCTTCATCTTCTCGCTGACGCAGATGAACTTGGTCTGCTGTTCCTGGATCGAGTGCTGAAGCACATTGACGCGCAGCTCAAGACTGCGGCGCTCGAGCGCCTTATGGATCTTTTCGGTGAGGAGTCCGCGGTTGAAATTCTTCGGAAGGAAATCGTAGGCGCCGCGCCGCATCGCCTCCACTGCGTTTTCGATGTCCGAATGGTCCGTCACGATGATCACCGGAAGGTGGGGCTCGATGTCGTCGTGAATGATGCGGAGCACCTCGGTGCCGAACATGTCGGGCAGTTCCAGATCCAAAAGCACGGCGGAGATCTGCTCCGACTTCAGGATCTCCAGGCCGCTTCCGGCGGTTTCGGCCGTGCGCACATGATAGTGGTCCGCCAAAAGCGCCTCGACGTCGCTCAGGAATGACACATTATCGTCTATGATCAGCAGTTTTTCCATATCAATACCGCCCGCAATAAATCGTGCTCAAAAAAATTGGGGGCCTGCTCACGGAAGCATGGCAAGCTCGATCATGAATTGCGCCCCGCGCGACTCACGGACGCGGCAGGAAATCTTTCCGCCGTATTTCAGGAGCGCCGCGCGCGCATAACTCAGTCCGAATCCGTGTCCGTCGGACTTCGTGGTGAATCCGTCCTCGAAAATCTTCTCGCGCAGTTCGGGGCTCACGCCGGGACCGTTGTCTTCAACCAGGATCGTGATCTTTCCGTCGCCGGCAAGACATTCGACAGTGACGCGTTTCTCGCCTGTCCCAGCCGCGGTGTCGGCCTCGATGGCCTCGATGGCATTGTGAATGAGAATGGAAATGATCTCGCCGATTTCCGCCGCCTTTCCGATGGCGCAGCGTGCCGCCGGCATGGAATCGCGGAAGAGCACCTGCACGCCGGGCGCGTTGGGCGTATAGCGGTTGACAGCCGCCGCCGCAACCGTCTTCACATCGCAGGACAATTCCGATTCCACGCGCTTCATCAGGCTGCTCACATGGGCCTTCAGCAGATCGACATCGCGCAGCATGTGGCGCCTGAGCGTCTTCACTTCATCGGTCCCGGCCGCATCCGATTCCGGATCGCACACCAGATCCTTCATCTGCCCGATGAGCCTGCGGACATTCTCGTTGAGCTTCAGAAGCTCTCGTCCCGACGCGCCGGGCAGCGGACCGCTGTCGGCTGACTGCTGTTCATCGGCGATCGCCTGCAGCAGGAGCCCGATTGAACGGAGTTCCGGATAGACCAGAAGATTGTATTCATTGACCGCCACATTCACGCGCTGGGCCGCCGGAAGATGCGCCGCGGCGTCCCCGTCCGAATGCTTGCGCAAGAGCGCATGAAGATCCGCGATGTTCTGGGCAAAGAGCAGCAGCCGGTTCAGATTCATCGCCATGCTCTCGCCGTGCCGGAAGACGCGCAGCTTGATGAAGAGCTTCTCATAGACTTCGCTCAGCACGATCGACTTGAATTCGTTTTCGGCGCGTTTGCGTTCGGTGATGTTGCGCATGCTGGCGTGGATGCGCCCGTCGGGAAGCGCCTTCAGGCTCGATTCGACGATCATGAGCGCCCCGCTTTTCTTGCGCAGCGTGCGTTCTTCGACCACGGGGTTTCCGGAGCGCAGCAGTTCGAAGGGCAGAGGACGCACCGCCAGTTCCTCTGGCGGCACCATCGAACTCACCTGGCGGCCCAGTAGTTCGGCGCGCGAATATTCAAAGAACTCGCAGGCTTTCGGATTCGCATCCATGATCCTGCCTCCGGCGCTGGTGATGATGATGGCATCGGAGGCATGATCCATCAGCAGCCGGTTTTCGTGCGCGATATGGCGCAGCCGCTCTTCGGCGGCCTTGCGCTCGCTGATATCGGCAAATGTCGCGATGAGCCGGTGCGCCGTGCCGTCGGCGCTCCATTCCACGACGCTTCCGCGGCAACCCACCCACTTCCAGTCCTGCATTTTCGTGCGCATGCGGAATTCGGCGGCGAACTGCGTCGTCGTTCCCGCACAATGCCTGTCGAAGGCGTCCTGCGCCGCGGCAAGATCGTCGCGATGAATGATCGACTTGACATACTTCACATACGGCGGCACTTCCTCCGACGTGTAGCCGAGCATCTCGAACCAGCCGGGACTCAGGAAGAGTTCACCCGTGGTGACGTTCCAGTCGCATAAGCCGTCGTGCATCGCATTGAGATAGAGGTTCAGGCGTGCCTCGCTTCGGCGAAGTTCGAGCTCCTCCTTGCGGCGTTCGGTCAGATCGCGGCAGATATCGAACCGGCAGCGCCTGCCGCGCCATTCGAACATGCCCGTCGAGACTTCAACCGGAAAGATCGATCCGCTGCGCTTGCGGTGATAGCGGAGCGGACTCTCGCCGCGATGTCCGGAAGCCCCGGCGGCATTGAGCGCCGAGACATTCATGCGCAGAAACTCCTCATGCGTGTATCCGTAGAGGCGCTCTCCCGCTTGATTGGCGTCGAGGATCTCTCCCGATTCGTCCTCGTAGATGAGCGCCGCATCGCCGATGGTCATGAATAAATTCTTATAGCAGCTCTGTGTTTCGCATACCGTGCGAACGCGGTCCACATCACGGCGCAGCATACCGATCGCGGCGGCCTGCGATCCGGGCTCCGCATTGTCGGCCACAAGAATGTACGGTTCTCTCTCCATGATGAATGTAGGAATTCAATGATCGTTTCAAGCAGATATCCTTGCATCCATTTTCTGCCAGTTCTGAAATATACATTTAAATTCCTGTAATTTCACCACCCCGCCGAACATTCTTCACTGCATCATGCTTCTTCTTATGCCGACAGGGAAAGAATGCCGTTGTGCGCGCTGCGCGCCTGTTGCTGTTCATGCTGCGAGATGATCTTCCAGATCGTGCCGGTTGAGATGCGTATCTGCGATTCGCGCAAATGCGCCTCGATGCGCCGGGGACCGAAACCCGTTTCCGCCCTCAGCTTCAGCACAAGCTCTCGCACCTCATCGCTCGTCTTCATGCGGTTGGTGCGGGGCGTTCGCGGAAGATCGACGAGCGACGAGGCCTGCCGTCCGCTTTCTTCATACCGCTTGAGCCATTTGTAGAACGTTTTGCGGCTGATGCCGAAACGCCGGCACACGGCGTTCGCATTCTGTGATGCGTCATACTCCTTCATCCACTGCAGGCGCTGCTTGATGATGAGCGCCTGCGCACGCTGAAGCAAATACTCTGCTGTCATACTCCGTCATCTCCTTATTTGGAAAGCACCATTTTCTGCACCATGCGGCTTCCCGCACTTTCCAGCACGCCGACATAGACGCCGCTCGGCTTGCCCGACGCGTTGAAGACCGCCGTCTGCATCTCGCCCGCCTCGACATATCCGCTGAAGAGCACCGCCACTTCCTGCCCCACGATGTTGTACACTTTCAGCTCCGCATGGCCGCTCTTTGCGACGGTGAAGGTCAGCATGGTCGAGGGATTGAACGGATTGGGATAATTCCTGTTCAGCCTGAATTCCCTGACCGGCGCCGATGTGAAGGCAAGCTCGATCGCATTCGAATAGGCCGACCGGCCGTCACGGTCGATCTGCTTCAGGCGGTAGGAGACACGACCGGCCCGGGGAGCGCGGTCGATGAACGCATACTCATGCGCCGCATTGGTCGTGCCCGAGCCTTCCACAAAGCCGATGCGCGCCCATGCGCCATCCGTGTTCCTCTCGACCTCGAATCCGTAGTTGTTCACTTCCGTCGCCGTCACCCAGGCGAGACCGATCGCTGCACCCGACTGGGCGCCGCTGAACGAGACCAGTTCGACCGGAAGGGCCGACGAGCCGGATTCCGCATCGGTAATGAGCCACGACTGCGGCACGCGCACGGTGCGGATGCGCATCTTCGGGTCCCCGACGAGCACATCCATCCAGGACAGATAGGCCGCCGCCGAGTAATAGCTTTCGGCGAATGTGAAGCCCTCGGCATACATCGGGAAGGCATACTGAACATTGGCCATCGCGCTCGACCATGGCTCGTAGACATATCCTTTCACGCCCGTAACGCCTTCGGCGATCAGATCGGCAATGAGCGACTGTCCATAGACCGTTCCCGCTTCGAAGCTTCTGCCGGAAGTCGACACGTAGGTTTCGGCGATGCTGCCCCGCACGAACTGGTGGTACGGCTTGGCATGATCGGTCGCGCCTGCGGCGTTCGCATCATTCGATCCCCAGCTCACATAGCCCAGCACATTGGAAAGACCGGTCAGATACACCGATGAGGAGTCGAGTACCGTAAGCCGGCTCTTCGCGCGCAGCGCGGACGACGCGCCGGCCATGTTGCCGTTGAGCGTGCCGTCCACCATCGACCGTGTGGGATCCATGTCGAAGACGAAGCGTCCGGTCTGAAGCACCGTCGAATCGGCAAGCGCCGCGTTGTCGATCATCATCTTGATGTCGCCATATGTGTACCCGTCAAGGCGCGTCACAAGATAGATGCCGAACTGCGTGTGCGAAAAATTCTGCTGCACGAGCGAATACGGCGAAACAACGCGGCCCGCTTTTCCGATATTGCCGGCATAGGGACCGAGAATGAGGCAGAGCTCGCTTTCGACCGAGGAGGACGGAGAGTTGTAATCGGATGTCAGGCCGCGGTTGACCTTCAGGGGCATGCCCTTGGTGGTGACAATGTAGTTGATGCTGTCGGTGAGCTGATGGGACGTCAGATACGATTCAATCTGTGTTCTGAGATCCTGAAACTGCGCGTCGGTGATCTCTTCGGTTGCAGGAGCATTCACGCGGATCACATTCCTGGAAGGGATCATCCGCTGCGCGGCGAAATACGTGCCCACGTTCTCGGACATCGTGCTATTTACATTGATCACGACCGCCACATCCTTGTAGCTTTCGCGCGCCTGTGCAAGCGTGAAGACGAAGTGAAGAATGAAGAGGGCCGGGAAGAACATGCGTTTCGCTTTCATGAGGGCACCTGTCAGTATGAGTGTGTGAGCCGTTTGTAAAATTGTCGTTACTACATCTAAGGACAAAGGCCGTACCACAAACACAGGTGCCACATCACGATTGCGCAAAAGAGAAAATCGCCAATAAAATCAGGGGTGTTTCACACGTTCCGAGGGGACGATGAACGAAGACAGGTTTCAGGAACCGGGGGCGGAATTTGTACTTTCTACAAAAGGGAATAAAAACGGTGAACGCCCGGCACTGTCTCAGATCAGGACAATGCCGGGCGTTCAATGGGGATCACACCCGAACACGCAAGAGAGGGGGTGTGCTTAGCAGTTGAACTCGCGTTCGAGCTGCTCCTGGAATTTCGGATGCGCAATATCGATGAGCGCTTTGGCGCGCTGGCGGATGGTCTTTCCGTAGAGATCGGCGATGCCGTTTTCGGTCACCACATAGTGCACATCGCCGCGCGTGGTCGTGACGCCCGCGCCGCGCGCCAGATACGGCACGATGCGCGAGAGCGTTCCCTGTTTCGCCGTCGAAGGAAGGGCGATGATGGGCTTCCCGCCCTTGCTGCGCGAAGCGCCGCGGATGAAATCCAACTGCCCGCCGAAGCCGCTGTAGAAGCGGGGACCGATCGAATCGGCGCAGACCTGGCCCGTCAGATCGACTTCGAGGGCGGAATTGATGGCGACCATTTTCTCGTTCTGTGCGATCACGAACGGGTCGTTCACATATCCTGACGGGTGGAATTCAATGACCGGATTGTTGTCGATGAAATCGAAAATCGCGCGGCTGCCCAGCACGAACGTCGAGATGATCTTGCCCCGGTGCAGCGTTTTCTTTTCGTTGTTGATGACGCCGTCTTCCACCAGGCCGATCACGCCGTCAGAGAACATTTCGGTATGGAGGCCGAGATCCTTTTTCTTGCCCAGGAACTTCAGCACCGCATCGGGAATGGCGCCGATGCCGGTCTGTATGGTCGACCCGTCTTCGATCAATGTGGCGATGTGCCCGCCGATGCGCCGGTAGATCTCTTTTTCCTCGGGCGAGCCGTGGCGATCGGAGCGCGGCAGCTCCTGCAGCGGCTCATCGTGTTCGACAAAATACGTCACCTTGTCCATGTGTATGAAACTGTCGCCGAGCGTGCGCGGCATATTCCGGTTCACCTGCGCGATCACGATCTTCGCCACATTGGCCGCCGACTTCGTGGTTTCGACGCCGGTGCCGAAGCTGCAGAATCCGTACTGGTCCGGCGGCGACACCTGTATGAGGGCGATATCGATGGGCAGGATGCCGCGTATGAAGAGCTGCTCCACTTCGGAAAGGAACACGGGCGTGAAATCGGCCCTGCTGTCATTGACCGCCGAGCGGACATTGGGGCCGATGAACAGGGCGTTATGCCGGAAGCGTCCTTCCATCTCCGGCGCGGTGTATTTCGTCTCTCCCAGGCTCAGAAGGTGGACCACTTCGACATTCTTGACCTGCGGGCCGCGCTTGCACATCGCCTCGACCAGATGTATGGGCACGGCGCAGCCGTAGTGGATGTACACCCTGTCTCCCGAGAGCATGCATTTTAATGCATCGTCTGCCGTTCTCAGTTTTGATTTATAGCGGTCGATCCATGCCATAGGCGTCCTGTTTTCCATGAAAGTTGATGTACTGCAGCAATCTGGGAATTATAATGAGGCCGCGCGTGCGAGTGTGCTTCAGCGGTCGGCCGCCGCAGCGGCGGCTTTCAGCGTGTTGACAAGAAGCATGGCGATCGTCATTTTGCCGACGCCGCCGGGCACGGGTGTGATGGCGCTTGTGCGGTCTTTCACCTGGTCGTAGTCAACGTCTCCCACCAGGCGCGTGCCGCTTTTCGATGCCGGATCGGGAATGCGATTGATGCCCACGTCGATGACCACGGCGCCGGGCTTGACCATGTCGGAGGTGATGGCGCGGGCGCGCCCGATGGCCGCAATGAGGATGTCGGCCTGTCTGGTGTAGTAGGCAATATCATTGGCCGCGGTGTGCACCATGGTCACGATGGCGTTGCAGCCATCCTTCTTCTGCACGAGCATGTTGGCAATCGGCTTGCCGACGATGTTCGAGCGCCCGACGACGACCACATGCTTTCCCGCTGGATCGATTTGGTAGCGCTTGAGGATCTCAAGAATTCCCGCCGGCGTGCACGGATAGAATGTGTCCATGCCGATCATCACCTTGCCGATGTTGACGGGATGAAAGCCGTCCACATCCTTCTCCGGATCGATCGCTTCGATGACGCGCTGCTCGTTAATATGGCGCGGAAGCGGCAGCTGCACGAGTATGCCGTGCACGCGCGCGTCGCCATTGAAGCGCTCGATGAGCGCGAGCACTTCCGCCTCATCGACCGATTCCGGCAGGCGTTCGGTAACGGAATAAAACCCCGCCTCCTCGCAGGCGATGCCCTTGCTTTTCACGTACGATTGGGATGCGGGATTGTCTCCCACCAGAATGAATGCGAGCCCGGGCGTGATGCCGGTTCTGCGGCGCAGATCTTCGGCAGCCGTCTTCACTTCGGAGCGGATCTCTTCCGAGATTTTTTTCCCGTCGAGGATGGTTGTCATGGTCGCTGTGTCCTTTGGAATGGTCAGGAGAACTTCGGCATCAGGATCTGTTCAAAGCGCAGCGTGCGCCCGGTCTGCACGTCGACCTCGGCCACGACGCCGCAGAAATGCACATCGTTCGAGGCGGGCTCGTACTTGTGCGGCGTCTGCTTCAGAAAGCGCTGCAGCGCCGGCTCCTTCTTCATGCCCATCACCGAATCATACGGGCCGGTCATGCCGACATCGGTGATGTAGGCCGTGCCGCGCGGAAGGATGCGGCCGTCGGCCGTGGGCGTGTGCGTATGCGTGCCGGCGAGCACGCTTGCGCGCCCGTCGACGAACCACCCCATGGCCATTTTCTCTGCCGTCGCTTCGGCATGGAAGTCGATGAAGATGATCTTCGTCTGTTCATGGATCTTCGTGATCGCATGCTCGACGGCGCGGAACGGATCGTCCAGGGGATACATGAACGTCCGCCCCTGGATGTTGATGACGCCCGCCTTCACGCCGCCGGGCAGTTCATATATGACATAGCCGTTGCCGCCGTTTTCGCGCGGATAATTCAGCGGCCGCAGGATGTTGCGGTTCGAGCCGAGCACCTTGCGCGAATCCCAGCGGTCCCATGTATGATTGCCGCCGGTGATCACATGGATGCCGAGCCCGAAGAGCTTGCGCGCATCGTCTTCCGAAAGCCCCTTGCCGTCGGTCGTATTTTCGCCGTTGGCGATGCAGAACGTAATCGAATGCTTTTCCAGGAGCGGTTTGAGCAGCATCTGCACGGCTTCAAATCCCGCTTTACCGATAATATCGCCGATGAATAATATATTGATTGTCTGGGCCAACGTGCGTATCCTGTCGAAATATGTGATGGCTGATGAGAAAAACAACAGATGCCTAAAATACTAAATTCGGACGTAGAATCAAAAAGCCGGGCGCGTTCTCCGGAAAAGAGCCTGAGCGCGCGCACTAGAGCGCGTCGACGAGCTTGCGGCGGAGCGCCGTATGCCGCTCGCGCACGTCGGCGTTTCGGAGCGCCACGCCGAGCGCGCGCTTGTCGCCGACGAGCACCAGGTGCTCCCTGGCGCGCGTCACGGCCGTATAGAAGAGATTGCGCTGGAGCATGATGTAATGCGACATCGTGACGGGAATGATCACGGCGCGGAATTCGCTTCCCTGGCTTTTGTGTATCGTCATGGCATAGGCCAGCACGAGCTCATCGAGCTGGTCGAATGAATATTCGATCTGCCTGCCGTAAAAATCGACGTAGAGCACGCCGTCGTCCTTCTGCACGCCCGAGACGCGTCCGATATCGCCGTTGTAGATCTCCTTGTCGTAATTGTTCTTCATCTGCATCACCTTGTCTCCGAGCAGGAACTTGCGCTCCGAACCCTGCCAGCACAAGCGCCCGTGCGGATTGAGCACGCTCTGCAGCTCCTTATTGAGCTCCTTGACGCCGGCATAGGCGTTGTGCATGGGCAAGAGCACCTGGATATCGTCGAACGGATCGTACTGCCGGTTGTGCGGCAGGATGCTCGAGCACAGGCGCACGATCGCCGACTGGATCTTCATGGGATTCGTTTCCTCGATGAACTCGAAGTCGCTGTCGCACTCCGGGGCCTCGCCGTGATTCATGCGGTGAGAGTTCGTGATGATCGAGCTTTCCTCGGCCTGCCGGAAGATCGTATCGAGCCTCACGACCGGAAGCCTCTTCGAATCGATCAGATCGCGCAGCACCTGTCCGGGACCGACCGACGGAAGCTGGTCCACATCGCCCACGAGCGCCAGCTGCGCCTCGGGCTTCACGGCATCGATGAGGGCGGCAAAAAGCTGGAGATCGACCATCGACATCTCGTCGACGATGATGAGGCGCGCATCGAGCGGCATCTCGGCGTTGCGCCTGAATGCCATCGACTGCGGTTCGTATTCCAGGAGCCGGTGGATTGTCTTTGCCTCGCGTCCGGTCACTTCGGAAAGCCGTTTGGCCGCGCGCCCGGTGGGGGCGCACAAAAGCACGTCGATGGCGAGCTCGTCGGCCATCTCGATGATGCCGTTGACGCACAGGGTCTTGCCCGTGCCCGGTCCTCCGGTGATGATCGTCAGCGGCTCAAGCAGCGTGTGCACGACGGCCTCGCGCTGGCGCGTGCCGAATGTGATGCCTCGCCGATGCTCGATCATTTTCAGGAGCCTCATCAGGCGCGACTCTTCGAACGGCTTCGTCCCCTTGTGCAGGAGCCGGGTGATCTGGTGCACGATGTCGTCTTCCGCGTCATACAGCCTGGCCGGAAAGACATTCCCGCCGTCGTTGACGATCACCGAAGAGCGCGCGCACAAATCGAGCGCCGTATCGACCGCCGATTCGTCCGTGATCAGGAGCTGTGCAGCGCGCTGCACGACCTCTTCGCGCGGCAGGTAGCAGTGGCCCGAGCTGCGGCAGGCATCCTCGAGCACGAAGCGGATGCCCGCCTCGATTCTGTAGGAGCTCGTGGTCTCGACGCCCACTTTCTGCGCGATGCCGTCGGCGATATGGAAGCCGATGCCCGGAATATCCTCGATCAACTGGAAGGGATTGCGCCTGACGATATCGATCGCGGCGCGGCCGTAGGCCTTGTAGATTCTGATGGCATAGCCGGTGCCGATGCCCTGCGACTTCAGATAGAGCATCACATCCTGCATCTCGCGCATCGATTGCGTGGCGCTGATGATCGATTCGAGCTTCTTCTCGCCGAGGCCCGATACATCGAGGAGCCGGCGCGGATCCTCGTTCATGATCTCGAGCGTGGCGGCGCCGAACTTTTTCACGATGCGCGATGCGAGCGACGGTCCCACGCCCTTGATCAGTCCGGAGGAAAGATATTCCTCGATGCCCTGGACGGACGTCGGCGCCTTCACTTCATAGGACTCGACGGCGAACTGCTTGCCGTATTTTGCATGCGTCGTCCATCGCCCCGTGAGCGCATACTCGTCCCCTTCGCGGGGATCGGCCATGTATCCGACGATCGTGATATTGCCGTCCTTCGTCCTGACCACGCCGATCAGATATCCGTTTTCATTGTTGCGGTAGATGATGCGCGAGAGCGTCCCGTCGAGGCTCGAGAGCGCGCGTGAGGCCGGAGCGGTCTCCGGCCGGTGCAGAGTCTTTGCCATATCAGTGCACGATCTCCTTCAGCACGTCAAAGACCTCGCGTGTCGTTAAGAGGCGCATGCATTCCATGTAGCCGTCGCCCGTGCGCGTGCAGTAATCGAGATGACAGGGATGGCAGGGCACATCCCTGCGCAGCGCGCGGTGCGGCGATGCTTCGCCGTAGTGTTCCTTCGTGTACGGAAACCAGATATTCTCCTCTCCCGGGCCGAAGATGCCGATGGTCGGCGTGCCCACGGCGACGGCGATATGCATCGCGCCGCAGTCGTTCGAGACCATGGCCGATGACGCTCCAAGCAGCGCCGCGGCCTGCCGCAGGGGAAGCCCCACGGCGTCGATCGCGCCTGGCACGCGCGACTTCACATGCGCGACGATCTCGCGGTCGTTCATGCCGCCTGTGAGCACGATGGATGCGCCGAATTCCTTTTGGCACAGAAGCGCCAGTTCCGCGAAGCGGTCCTTATCCCACAGCTTTGCAGGCCAGGTGCCGCCGCACTGCAGCGCAATCACCGTTGCGGACGCCGGCGCGCCGTGCGCCGAAAGATATTCCCGGGCCTGCTCTTTCTCGCGATCGGTCAGGAAGAGTTCCGTCTTGTACGAGCGCGGCGCAATGCCGAGCGCCTCCAGAGACTGGTAATGGAAAGCGATGGCCGATTTCGGCTTCCCGTCGTCTTTGATGCGCGTCGTATAGAGCCTGCCCCTTCCTCTGCGGTCGGCCCCGACTCTGATCGGAGCGCGCGTGGCATAACATAAGAGCGCGCTCCTCGGATTCGAGAACAGATCGATCACGCAGTCGAACTTCGACGCATGGAGCCTTTTGTAGAGCGAGAGCTGCGCGCCGAATGTCTGGTTCTGAAGATCGAGCGCGATGATCTCATCGAGCATCGGATGATGCTCCAGGAGCGAGACCGCATGCCGCTCGCCGAGATAGGAGATCGACGCATGCGGATAGGTCTCGCGCAGCGTGCGTATAAGGGGTGTTGTCAGGACAATATCACCGATGAATTTCAAACGTGTCAGTAGGATCCGATTCACAACCATGCTTTCCTGTTTCAATAAAAAAAATGTTTCCGGGCATCCGCCCGATCAGGCAATCAGCGCCGGCGCCACCGGTCGATGAACGTCCGCCAGAGGGCATCGGGCACCGAATACGTCGGCAGCTCGTAATAGAGCGCTTCCTCATTGCGGCGGTCCACATGGAACGGCACGGCCATCGTCTGATTGCCGACCGTATAGAACCATGTTTCCTGATACGGGCTTCGGCACTCGACGGCATCGGGAGCGCCGCAGACGATATAGGTCACTCCCATCGGCGTGCGCGATCCTTCCATGCAAACGGAAAAGAGCCTGTTGGCTTCCTCCACCCTTCCCTCGAATTCGGCGCGGCGCGATTGGCCTCCGCGATCGGCCCAGAAGCGCCCGATGGCGCCGAGGCGTTCCTGCCCCTGGGAAAACCGGAGCGAGTCGTACTCGCTCGAGCGCGCAATGTAGCGCATGGCCTCGACGATGTCGTCGCTTGTGGCCTGAAGCGATCGCGGCCGGTAGAGATCGAGCGTGCTGCCGGCACTGTCCCTGCCTCCGTCGGCACGCCGGATGCGGATCGAGAGTTCGAGATTCGAAAATCCCGCCGGCGGCACGGGATAATAGCGGACGAAGGGCAGCGTTCCCTCACGCTCGATCGTGAGCTCGGTGAACTCCGCCAGTGCGGTCGAATCGAGACGGCGCGGACACGGAGCCGTTGCCATCACATACGGCGGCGACATCGTGACATCCGAAGCCCCCTGCCGCCTGGCCTCGGACGATTGCGTCCTGTAGCGCATGAGAACGGCGACCGAATCGCCGCGGCGCAGATCGTAGACTTCCTGAAAGACGCCGATCGAATCGCCGGCATACCACACGGTCTGCGGAAAGAGCGGCCGCAGCACGGTTCCATTGCGGTCGTCCTGGGTGGTCTTCGGCTTCAGAAGCAGAAGCATCGTGCTGACATGCCCGGCGCCCGGCGCAAGATTCTGCACCACAAGCTCCCGCCGCTCGACGTAGCGCACCTGCGAGTTCTGATCGGTCGCCGAAACCTCCAGCGTGTACGAGCCGGGCTGCAGCGTGAACGACTGCATAAATGCATCGGCGCTGAGCGACACCGTCTCGTCGTACGACTCGGCCTGCAGCAGCCGCGATGCCTCGCGCGACTGCACGATCCGATCGTCGTCGTCCTTGATCACAAAGAGCGCCGCATAGGAGGCCGTATATCCCGAATCGGCCTTCACAAACCGCAGGTGGGAATACTGCATCTGCACATAGATATCGACGCGCGTGCCCGCATCCGCACGGACATTCATCACATGAAGATCGAACGACGGCTGGACAAGCCTTTTATATCGATGAATCGAATAGCAGTCCGTGATGCTTTCGCCGCTCGAGCCGCAGCCTGCCGCCGCAATCGCAAGCGCGCACAAGACAATCAGTGCTCGGTTCATGCCGGTATGTCCCCCCTGGTCTCTTCTCTGGTTTATTCCTGAACGGCCCGTTGTACGAATTCAATCATCGCGCTTTGTTCGCTCAGCTGCTGAGCCTGCGCTTTGGTCAGGACGAAATTGTTGGCATACCACAGCGCGGCAAGAGCGCGCTCGTACATACCGGCCTCGAAAAAGTGTTCTCCGGCAAGATGCGCCGCGCCGAATTTCGCCGACGAATCATCGAGTGCATAGGCCGCATGCTCATAGAGCGCTCCGGCTTCGCCGCTGCTGCCGCTGCGGGCATACTCGGAGGCGAGCATGAAGGCGATCACGCCCGAACGCGCAGGATGCTCCTCGCTCTCCAGCGAGGCGCGCAGGAATCTTCCCCGCAGCGAATCGTTCAGTCCGCCGTATGTGGCCTTCTGCATGATGCGCGAGAGCGCCGTGTCGGCGGCCGAAAGCCGGCGCATCACCGCCGTCGTCATGAAGGCTTCGCTGAAGCGGAGCCGTTCCGCGCGGCGGTAGAGCCCGATGGCGCGCTGGAATTCACCCTGCTGCACAGAGGCGTCGCCGGCAAGCAGCAGAATCGACGGGTTGGCAGAGAACATCGACTGCGGCCCGAAATGGTCGTACATCGAAAGCAGATCGTGCGCCTTGTGCTGCAGCAGCATGGCCGAAAAGAGTCCACGCAGCGCGTACGGCGTCTTTGCATCGTCGAATGAGGACGCGAACTCCGCTTCGGCCCGCGCGTACTCGCGCGACCGGATCAGCTCGAGCCCGCGCTGGTTCTTTTCGGCCGTCACGCGCGCGCACGTCTTCCGGAAGATCGAGGGCTGCGTGAAAATGAGCCGTACGGTTTCCGGCGGGATCATCGAGCAGTCGACGCGCGCAAGGAACGCCTTCCACTGCGCCATGCATTCATCGAGCCTCAGTCCGTAGATGCCGATGAAATTGTTCGTGCGGAAGACTTTTTTGAAGAGCTCGATGCCGTAACGCTCGATCAGGTAGCGGGAAAACGATCCGGCGACGAGATAGGCATACGTGCTCTGCTTGGTCGAAAATCCCGTGAGATCGAAGAGCGTTTCCGGATCGCCCAGAAGACTGTCGCGCAGAAGCGCCGATGCATACTGATGCGGCGTGAACAGTCCCTCGTTCCAGTCCACGCCCACGGCCAGCCCCTCGTTCATGCCGAGGCGCATGCTGGCGCCAATCACGGGGCTGCCGAAGCGGGAGGCAAGCGCATGGACGAGCTCATGCCGGAATGTCTCATCGAACGCATCATACTGCAGATGGATCTCGCCCAGCCACGGTTTGGCGATATTGGTCAGCGATGCCCCGATCAGCCGGCGCTTCATGGCGGCATCGGGATAGAGATAGACTTCAATCTTTTCTGCGCCTGCGCTTCGAAGATGCAGCCGGTCGATGAGCGTCCAGTACTGGAATTCCGCCTTCGCCTTGAGCGCGCGAGCTTCCCGGGCGTCGATGTTCCGCTCGGAATAATAAATGATGAAATGATCGGACTCCGTTCTCCGCCCGATCTGCTCCTGTATGAACGCGCGGCTGTATTCGAAACCGAGCCGGCTGCCGAAGAGCTCTCCGCCGGCAACGATCACAATGCAGAGCGCAAGCCCCGCCCGAAGCGCCCACGGCTGCTTCGCCGCCAATGCGGCGCGCATATTGGCCAGTGCAGAGCGCGTATGCTCGTAGGCGCCGATCTGCAGGAAAAAGACGATCCAGAGCAGGAATGTCGCCACGAATGTGAACTCGCGAAAGAGCACGAGCGTGGTCAGATCGTTCACGACTTCATCGTACGTGATGCCCGGGAAATAGCCGAGGATCGTATTGTAGGCGAAGAGCTGGGGCTGAAGATAGGTCGTCAGAACGATCCGCGCCAGAAGCGCCGCCACAATGAGCGTGAAGACGGTCCGCGCGCGCTCCAGATACATGGCGCAGACCATGCCGAGCGCGACCGAAAACATCATCGTGATGCCGGGCAGGAGCACGAAATACGTGACGCCGGCCCCGAACGAGCAGTTCTTCACCGCCAGCGCGTTGGCGCTCATGACAATCAGCGGGATGGCCAGAAGCAGGCCGTTGATGAACAGGTAATCGGCTACGATAAACATCCAGGTCTGGCGCGACAAGGGCTTGGAAAGATGCTCGCGCGCCAGCGTGATCGTGACCATGCCCGTGCAGAAGGCGGCGGGGATGGTCATGAGCGCCGAAAACTCGTATCCCAGATAATTGAACAGCGGAATCTGCGTCAGCACGCCGGCCGTGAGAAAATAAATCAGTGCAGCACTCTGCACGGCCGGCAGACGGAAATATGCACGATAGAGTTCCATGTCTGCAAGGTACGCAGATTTACGGGGAAAAGAAAATCCGCCCGGAGAATCTCAGAGGCCGGAAAAAACATCAGAGGCTGAAATCACTCACGCCGGCCTTGTCGACCCGGCTGATCACCAGGGGACCGATCACCGGAGCGCGCTCGCCATACTGGAAGGCACGGGCGATGCGTTCGCCTGCCGGCACGAGCATCTCTTCGCGGTCGGTGAAGACTTCGGCCACGATTTCGCCGCGCGCGACCGCCGCGCCCGATTTTTTCTTCAGAAGAATGCCCGCCTTCGGGTCGATCACATCGTCGACCTTCGTGCGGCCGGCACCGAGCATGATGCCGGAAAATCCGAGCTCCAGGGAATCGATCGAAGTGATGAAGCCGTCGCGCCGCGCCGTGATCTCAAGCCGGTATCGCGAGGCAGGATAGCGCTCCACGTGTTCGATGAAGGAGACGTCGCCTCCCTGCATGCGGACAAGCTCGCAGAATTTGTCGTACGCCTTCCCGCTTGCCACCGCTTCCCTGCACCGGGCGATGCCCTCCGAGAGCGAGCCCGCCTTCTTTCCCAGCATCACCATCGCCCCGCCAAGCACATAGGTGAGCTCCATGATGTCGGGCACATCCTTTCCGCGCAGGCATTCGACGGACTCCGCGATCTCCAGCCAGTTGCCGATGGCGCAGCCCAGGGGCTCGTCCATGCGCGTGATGAACGCGATGGTCTCCTTGCCGAAGTTCGTGCCGATGGCCACGAGGGCCTGCGCAAGTTCGGCCGATCGCTCATAGGAGTTCATGAAGGCGCCGCGGCCCGTCTTCACATCGAGCACGAGCGCGTCGATGCCTTCGGCAAGTTTCTTGCTCATGATGCTTCCGGCGATGAGCGGAATGCATTCGACGGTCGATGTCACATCGCGCAGCGCATACATCTTCTTGTCGGCAGGCGCGATCTCGGATGTCTGTCCGATCATCACGACGCCGATCTCCCCGATCACGCGCTTGTATTCTTCGATGGTGAGCGAAGTGTTGAACCCCGGAATCGATTCCAGCTTGTCGAGCGTGCCGCCGGTGTGGCCAAGGCCGCGGCCCGAAATCATCGGCACCGGCACGCCGCAGGCCGCGACGATCGGCGCCAGAGGAATCGAGATCTTGTCTCCCACGCCGCCGGTCGAATGCTTGTCGACTTTGACGCCGGGAACATGCGACAGATCGATCACGTCGCCGGAATGGAGCATGAGCCGCGTGAACTCGCTTGTTTCCTGGTCGGTCATGCCCCGGAAATAGGTCGCCATCAAAAAGGCGGACGCCTGATAATCGGGAATCGCTCCTGTCACGTATCCGTCGATCATGAACTTCAGTTCCGCCGGGCTGAGCTCTTTTCCTTCACGTTTCTTGCGTATGATCTCGTTGGCATTCATCGTTATTCTCTTCCGTTCGTTGAAGCAAGCGACAGCAGCTCGGGGAAGCTGTCCACAATAAAGTCGGGCTCGAACGCTTCGAGCTCCGTGCGCGTGAGGCATCCGTATGTGACGCCGCATGAGGCCACGCCGGCATTGCGCCCCAGCAGGATGTCCTTGTCCGTATCGCCGACCATGAGCGTCTCTTCCGGCTTCCATCCGCGTTCGGAGAGCACCTTGTTCAGGATGAACGGATCGGGCTTATGCGGCATGTCGTCTTCCATGCCCTGAATCTGGTGGAAGTACGGGGCGATGCCGTAATGCGCCAGGATGCTTTTCGTCGTTTCGGTCGATTTGGTGGTGGCGGTGGCCAGCCCGATGCCCTCCGCCTGGAATTTCGAGAGCGTGTCGGTCACGCCCGAAAAGAGCGTCGTGGTCTCGAACCAGCGCTCCCGGTAGTATTCCCTGTACATCACGACCGCATCGGGAATCTTCACATGCAATGCTTGCGGAAGGATCAGCGAAAAGGTTTCAAACAGCGGCTTGCCGAAATACTTGTACAGATCCTTGTGTGTGAACTCTTCAACGCCCAGCTGGCGCAGCGTCCAGATCTGCGCATTGGTGATGTCGCGGACCGAATCGATGAGCGTACCGTCTACATCAAAAACAAAATTCCTGAAGCCTTGTGTCACTCGTTCTCCTCTTTTTCTTCCTGTGTTATTGCCATTTCTGCGGATTCGCGCCCGGCGTCCACTTCGATGCCGGCTCGTAATACCGCCATAACAGCCTCGAGACTTCGCGCAGCAGCACGTATCCTTCATTGTCGTATTCCCAGCGCTCATCCTGCTGGTTTTTGGTGATCACGCTGAAGACGTAATCGCCCGAGGGCGCATTGACGAGCACCGTCTCCGATTTCGAGCGGTCGACCGCTCCCTGCTTCGATGCGGCATGGATTGTGGGCGGAATCTGCGAGAGCGCCTCGCCGTCCCAATAAATGCGGCAGAGATTCCTATACATGCGTTCGCTTGCCTCGCGGCTGATCATCCGGCCGTCCCTGATCATGACGAAAAGCTCCGCCATCTCGCGCGGCGTGGTCTGTCCCCAGCCGTAGAGCGAACGCGCCACTTCCCTGCCCGGCGTGCGGCTGTTGACGCGCGTCTTTTCGAATCCGTTCTTCTCCAGAAGCGCGTTGATCGCCGTGCCCGTGCCGGCCATGGACTGGCACCAGAGCGATGCGGTATTGTCGCTCGTGGTGATCATGAGCATCGCCACTTCGCTCAACGGGATTTTCGCGCTGTCCTTGAACGATCCGAGAATGTCCGCGCCCGGATACAGGAGCGAATCGCGGTAGAGCAGTTCCTGATGGTAGGCGAGTTCGCCGCGCTCGATCTTGTCGAAGAGCCCGCACATGATCGTGACCTTGATCATGCTCGCTGTGGGGAAGACGGTATCGGCATTGATCGCAACCGAGCGTCCCGTTTTCAGATTGCGCACATAGATGCCCGCATCGCCGTGAAACTTCTTCACAAGCGGGGCAAGCAGTGCGGCGAGCTTTTTATCCTCCGGATAATGCTTCGCCGATACAGTCTGGGCAAGAACGAATGAAGAAGAACAGACAAGAACCACACAGACAGCGCGGATGAGGCGGAACGTCATGACGGGGTTTCTCCGGTATGTGTCGGGATGGCCGGGGGAATTTCCTTGACCGGCGGCACTTCTGCAACATGCGGTATTTCCTGGATCACGGGCACGTCCTGCACGATGGGCATCTCCTTCACGTCGGGAATCGCGGCCTGCGCCGAAGGCACGTTCCTGACCACGGCCGCTTCTTTGATCGCGGACAGATCCTTCATGTGTATGATGTGATGCGGCAGCGGAATTTCGATACCCTCGGCGAGCATTTTCTTATAGATCGTGATGCGGAGCTCTTCGGCAACCGCAAACTTGCGCTTGAATGACTCCACGCGGCAGATGAGCTTGAACTGCATCGCCTGATCGGCAAGATTCACCAGAAAGGCTTCGGGACCCGGCTCGATCAGGACCTCGGAATGGCACTCGGCCGCATCGAGCATGAGGGCCTTCATGCGTTCGATGTCGGTGCCGTAGGCCGCGTTGACATCGACCACCACGCGGTGCTCGGGCGAGGGATAGGAAAAATTGACGATGCGCGTGCGGATGAGGTCATTGTTCGGAACGACGATCAGGTTGTTGTCGTAGTCGAGGATCGTCGTCGAGCGCATGCCGATTTCATAAACGTCCCCTTCCTCTCCCGTCGGAATCTTGATGCGGTCTCCGACGTGGAACGGACGGTCGATCATGATCACAAAGCCCGAGATCATGTTCGAGATCGTATCCTGCGCCGCAAGACCGAGCGCCAGAGAGCCGGCTCCCAAGAGCGTCAGGAGGCTGTTCACGTTCTGGCCGAAATGGTCCATCACGATGATGATGGCCAGCGCGGCAATGACGAATGTGAGCAGGCGGTTCAGCAGCGGCGTGAGCGCCTGATGGAGCGACGTCTCGTTCTTCCGGCTGTAGCTCTCCATCATGTGCACGACGACCGTGGTCGTGATGCGCACCACGACGATCGTGAGGATGAGCGACGTGACAATATAGAGCACCGCATTCACGTTCTCGACCGCGGCGTTGAAGGCGGCGTTCTCCGGCCCGGCCCCGAGCCGGAACTCGCGCATGGCGAAGTACGCGCCGGCCACGGCCGAGAGCGCCATGAGCGGCGACAGGATGATCTCGAGGATCTTGTCGTCGAGTTCGCTTCGGGTGTGCTTGATGAGGCGCCGCGCGCTCGTATTGAGAAACGCCTTCAGGATCTTTCCGCCAAGCAGCGTGAGCGAAAAGCCGACCAGGGCCATCACGCCATGGTACAGCAGTCCTTCTCCGAGCACGCTGTGCAGTATGTCGAATATGAAATTGATGGTGTTCATGCAGACAACAGTATCATAACAATCGTGCGTCCCCGCGTCATTTCAGTCCGCGGCTTCCGGGCTTCGAAACGGGAATCTCGGCAAGCCATGCCGGGACCTCTTCGGGAGCGTATTTGACGACATCCATCTCGAGCACCGAGAATGTCTTGGCATCGAACTTCACCGCGCCGTTGCTGCGGTCGACCACGTAGCCGACCCCGGCAAGCGTGGCGCCGGCCTGTTCGACAAGACCGATCACTTCCTGGACCGAGCCGCCGGTGGTGACGACGTCTTCGACCACGAGTGTGCGTTCGCCCTTGTGAATCTCGAATCCGCGGCGCAGCGCCATGGCGCCGTTTTCGCGCTCGGCGAAGATCGTGCGCGCGCCGAGCATGCGTCCGACTTCCGTGCCCACCACGATGCCGCCGACGGCCGGGGCGATCACGAGTTCGATCTCGCTGTACTCGAAATGCTTGGCGATCTCTCCGGCGAACAGGTGGAGATAGCGGGGATACTGCAGCACTTTCGCACACTGGAAATATTGCGGGCTGTGATAACCGGACGTCAGCACGAAATGACCTTCGAGCAGAGCATGGGTTTCCTTGAATATGTTCAGAAGGTCTTCTTTGGGTAAACGCATAGTTGAACTCGACAATATGATGGTGATGTGTGTGGTTGAAAAGCCTTCATAGCACCCGGCCTCAGCGTATCGCCTCGATCTGCCGCGCCAGTTCGATATCGTTTTTGGTCAGCCCGCCTTCGCTGTGCGTCGAAAGCGTGAGCTTCACCTTGTTCCAGCGGATGTCGATGTCGGGATGATGATTCATTTTCTCTGCGGCGAAGGCCACGCGCTGCACAAATGTGATCGCCCCGACGAAGTCCTCTTTCTCGAATGTCTTCGAGATCTCGTTTCCCGCGCGCTCCCATCCGGCAAGCGGGCGGAGCGCCTCAGTGAGTTCCTGTTCCGATAATTTCGCCATGACACCCATCCCTCCTTCCTCTCTCTGTGTATATTCGGTTCTTCTCCCGTTAACGCGCGATCGGACACTGCGGTTCACTCTCAATAGCTCGACGCATCGAGCTTCACTTTCCCCCGGAAGATCCAATAGATCGCCACCGTGTAGGCCAGCACGAAGGGCAGGCCGATGATGGCCACCGTGAGCATGACGCCGAGCGTCTTGTGCGACGAGGCCGAATTCCAGATCGTCAGGCTGTTGGCCGGATCGATCGACGACAGGACGATCGTGGGGAAAATGCCGATCGCAAAGAGCGCCAGCAGCGCCGCAATGCTGGCGCAGGACGACAAAAAGGCGCGGAACTCATTGTTGTGATGGATCTCGCGCGGAATATTCGCGATGGCCAGCATGTTCAGCAGCGCCACAATAAAGAGTGACGGATAGTCCTTCAGGTGCTGCGTCATATGCGGCATGTAAATCAGCGTCGCCATCGTCGTGGTGACGTAGCAGATCACGAAGAAGATGATCGTGTTGTTGACCCATCCGCGGACCTTCTGCTGCATCGCGCCTTCGGTCTTCATGGCGGCATAGAGCGCGCCGTGCATCATGAAGAGCGCCACGGTCGTCACGCCGACCATGAGGGCGTACGGATTGAGCAGCGCCAGAAATGAGCCGGCGAATTCCTTCTCGGGCGTAATGGGCACGCCGGCGATCACGTTGCCGAGCGCCACGCCCATCAGCAGCGCGATGACGATGCTCGAGATGCTGAAGGCGGCGTCCCACATGGCGCGCCACCACGGCCACGGTTCCTTGCTTCTGAACTCGATCGCCACGGCGCGGAAGATCAATACGGCCAGCAGCAGCATGAACGCCGTATAGAACCCGGAAAACACCGCCGCGTAGACATCCGGAAAGGCCGCAAAGAGCGCGCCGCCTCCGGTCACAAGCCACACCTCGTTGCCGTCCCAGACCGGACCGATGGAGTTGATCATGAGCCGCCGCTCTTCATCCGTTTTGGTCAGAAGATGGAGCGCGCCCACGCCCAGATCGAAGCCGTCAAGAATGGCATAGCCCGTCAGGAGCACGCCCACCAGTATGAACCACACCATATTCAGGTTCAGAGATCCGAAATCCATATGTCAATACCCCGAAGCGCAGTGAGAAGTGGAGGAAAAGAACATGTTCAGTGTTTCGCAAACA
>JBLMZA010000140.1:0-3160 GCA_050258555.1 Acidobacteriota bacterium
ATCTTCATCAATACATGCAGTGTGCGGGACAACGCCGAGGCGAGAGTCTTCCAGCGCCTGGCGGCCCTGAAACAGTACAAGAAAGCGAATCCCGGGGTGGTGATCGGCGTGTTGGGCTGCATGGCCGAACGCCTGAGAACCGAGCTCATTGACAAACGGAATCTGGTCGATGTCGTCGTCGGTCCCGATGAGTACCGCCGTCTGCCCGAACTGGTCGACGAGGCCTTTACGGGACAGAAAGGCATCGCCGTCAAGCTCTCGCGCGTCGAGAACTACGACGACATCCAGCCGTTGAGGACGGAAGGCATCGGCGCCTGGATCTCGGTGATGCGCGGGTGCGACAAGTTCTGCACATTCTGCATCGTCCCCTTCACGCGCGGGCGCGAGCGGAGCCGGAAACTGGAATCGATCGTCTCCGAAGTCGGGCGATTGAGCCGCCAGGGCTTCCGCGAGGTGACGCTGCTCGGACAGAATGTGAATTCGTACCGGGACGGCGAGCACGACTTCGCCGATCTCATGGCGGAGGCCGCGCGCGTCGACCGCTCGATGCGCATCCGCTTCACGACGTCGCATCCCCAGGACATGTCCGAAAAGCTCATCGAGACGATCGGGCAGACGGAGAATCTCTGCGCCTACATCCATCTGCCGCTGCAGTCCGGATCGGACCGCATCCTGAAGCTCATGAACCGCACCTATACGATCGCCGAATATCTCGCGCTTGCAGAGAAGATCCGCGCGAAGATTCCCGATGTGGCGCTTTCGACCGACATCATCGCCGGCTTTCCCACGGAAACCGAAGAAGACCATGAGGCGACGCTCGAGGCGATGCGGCGTGTGCGCTACGACGGCGCATACATGTTCAAATACAGTCCGCGCGAGCACACGAAAGCCTACGAGATGGGCGACGATGTGGCCGAAGAGGTGAAGATCCGCCGATTGAACGAGATCATCGAGCTGCAGAATACGATCGCCTCAGAGATCAATCAGGGGCTGATCGGGCGGACATTCGACGTGCTCGTGGAAAAAGTGAGCGCCAAATCGGCGAACGAGTGGATGGGGCGCACCGATAACAACAAGAATGTCGTCTTCCCCAAGGGGAAGGCAAACGTGGGAGACCTGGTGCGTGTGAAGATCCGCACGGCCAATTCGGCCACATTGATCGGCACGATCGTATGAGAGCCCGGCTTCTACGGACGATGGCGCTTGCCGCCTGCCTGGTGACGGCTTCAGGCGTCCTTTGGGCACAGGGTGTGAGCGAGCGCGAGGTCCGGCAGAAACTGGAAGAGGCCGCCGAAGGAAAGGCCGATCAGGCAAGACGGGAGGTGGCGCGGATGCTCGAGCGCGCCCCGGACGATCCCGGCGTGCGCTATCTCGAAGCCGCGCTCACAAAGGACGGAGCGCTTGCCGCAAAACGCTTTGAAGCCGTGGCCCGGCAATTTCCCGAGAGTCCCTGGGCCGATGACGCGCTCTTCAGGCTGTATCAGTACGATTATGCGATGGGGCTTTATCGGAAGGCCGACGAGGTGATGACCATGCTGCGCGCGCGCTATCCGCGCTCGCCGTATCTGACGGATTCCTCCTCGGCCGGTTCAACGCCGGCGCCGCGCCGCGATCAAAAGCGCACGCAATAAGAGCAGAAACGCGGTTCCCTACACACACAGGACAGACACAGACGGCATTTATGAGCAACGGCCAGACATCGGCAGCAGCGGAGAATGAACTCGGCATCATCGGCACATCGCTCGAGATGCAGGAGATCATACAGGTCGTGCAGAATGTCGGGCCCACGGATATCACGGTCCTGATCACGGGTGAAAGCGGCGTGGGCAAGGAAGTCGTGGCGCATGCGATACACCGCGCCAGCCGCCGCGCTTCGAAGCCGATGATCACCGTCAATTGCGGGGCGATTCCCGAAGGCCTCATCGAATCGGAGCTCTTCGGACATGAAAAGGGATCGTTCACGGGCGCGTCCGAATCGCGCAAGGGATATTTCGAGCTGGCCGACGAGGGAACGATCTTTCTCGATGAAATCGGCGAGCTGCCGCTTTCGACGCAGGTGAAGTTCCTGCGTATCCTGGAAAACGGCGAGTTCAACAAAGTCGGCTCCTCGGCGCCGCGCAGAGTCGATGTGCGCGTCATTGCCGCCACCAACAAGATTCTGGAAGAGGAAGTCCGATTGAAGCACTTCCGCCAGGATCTGTTTTACCGGCTGCGCTCGATCAACATCCGCATTCCGGCCCTGCGCGAACATGCGGAGGATATTCCGCTGCTCTTTGAAAGATTTGCGAAAGAATTTTCCGATCGCAACCAGATCGACTATCAGGGCATCACGGAAGAGGCGATGGAAGCGCTCATGCGCTACTACTGGCACGGCAACGTGCGCGAGCTCCGGAACGTGGTCGAAAGCCTGATCGTGATCGAAGGCGGAAAAACGATCACGCTCGAGATGGTGACGAAATACCTGCGCGACTACCAGAACCCGGACTCCTCGCGGATGCTGCCGGCGGTCGTGGCCAAGCATCCGGAGTTCGACGAGCGGCAGATGCTCTACCGTGCGCTGATCGAGATCAAAAGCGACATCGTCGAACTCAAGACGATCCTGAAGACCGTGATCGGCTTGGCAGGCGAAGGCGCGCTGCGCAACGATGCGCTCGGCGTCTTCCAGGGAAAAGAGATCGTACAGCCGGCGGGACAGAACGCACAGGGATCGGCCGACACGCTCTCGATCGAGGAAATGGAGCGCAAGATGATCATCGAGGCCCTGGCGCAGTTCCATGGCAACCGCCGTGCGGCGGCCGAAGCGCTGAAAATCAGCGAGCGCACGCTCTACAGGAAAATCAAGGAATACGGGTTATTGTGAACATGCCGGCTCATCATAGAACAATGCGCGTCATTTCGCTTCTGATCGTGCTCAGCGCCGCGGCCCTTGCCTCGGGCTGTTATTCCTTCACGGGATCCTCGGTGCCCTCGCATCTGAAGACGATCGCCATCGCGCTCTTCGAGGACCAGTCGGGGTTCGGCGAGCCGGGCATGCGCGAGAAATTCACGCGGCAATTGATCGAGCTCTTCACATCGGATAACAGTCTCGAGCTGGCAGACAGGACCACGGCCGATTCGATCCTGGAAGGAACGATCACCTCGATGCGCGATGAACCCGCGG
>JBLMZA010000141.1:0-78550 GCA_050258555.1 Acidobacteriota bacterium
CTTTTTAAGCAAATATATCGCCTCTATTTTTCCAAATGGATTAGCAAATCATCAAAGGCGCTTGGGAATATTCTACGCCCGCACCTCTAATTGTGCCCTTAATGATGTTAATCCTTGGTTCCATTGATGAATCTGATGGTCGGCACTAACGTAAAAAATATCTTTCCGAGATGCATTTTATATTTTTGTCGTTAATAAAGAAATTATGTTTTACTGTTTGCAACTTTCGCCGATGTCTCGGATGGTGTGGCCAATTAGTGGCCCTTCCTAAAAACGTGTCATTTCCCTCAGCAAAATAGCGAAATCGTCGCCTATACAAGGCGGAGGTCCACGGTTCGATCCCGTGAGCGTCCACACTCACTTCACAAGCAGCATCTTCCTCAATGCGCTGAACGCGCCCGATGTCAGCCGGCAGAAATACACGCCGGTGCTGAGCCTCGATGCGTCAAACTGCACTCTATACGTTCCCGCTTCCTGCGCCTCGTCGACCAGGACGGCCGCTTCTTTCCCGAGTATGTCATACACGACAAGTTTCACTTTCCCCGACACAGGCAACTGATAGCCGATCGTCGTCGATGGATTGAACGGATTCGGATAATTCTGCGCAAGCGCATATTCCTTCGGCGCCGCAATCACGACGTCGGCCGAAGCCGAATACCGGCACTTCCCATCGGTGTCGATCTGTTTGAGACGATAGGAATATTTTCCCGCCGCAAGCTTTCTGTCCAGATACCCGTATGACTTGGGCGCATTCGCGGTCCCGCTTCCTTGCACAAATCCGATCTTCATCCATGCACGAGTCACGCCGGCGGATGGTGTGACACATTTCATTCGTTCAATTTCGAATCCGTAATTGTTCGTTTCGGTTGCCGTGGACCAGGCAAGCGCCGCGCCGGCGTCGGAAGCCGAGACTGTAAACTTCGTCAGTTCCACCGGCAGAGCCGCATTCGGCGTCGTACGCAATTTCGGAGAGCCGCCCGGCACGATTTCCCAGGTACTCACAAAATCCCAGCCCGCAAAATTTCCTGCGACGTCCATCTGTGCCGCCGAAAGACCCACCGTGTCGGTGTATGCCGACGCGCCATCATCCGCTCCGAATCCAGGTCCGAATACATCCCTGTTCCAGTAGCAGCCTTCGACCGATGCTGTCTCAACAGCTCCGCTGAATGCGCCGGTGCGGCCCGTGCCTGTCACCGATCCGGATGCGTAGCAATATTTCATCTGGCCGACGCCATAACCGGCGAATCCTCCAACCATGTCCTGTCCGATGACGTTACCCGTCGCATAACAATTGGTGCTGTTGATGCCGATGCCGGCAAATCCGCCGGCACCATCTCCTGTCGCGGTCACCGGTCCCGATGCATAGGAATATGCCGCAGAGCCGAACACGTATCCCGCAAGACCTCCCACCACCGTCTCGCCTGTTACAGAGGCAGAGGAAAACGAACGATCGATGGTCTCACATGCCCCCGCCACTCCGCCGACATAGCTTCCCCCTATTACAGAACCCGTCGTGTAGACGCAGCTGAGCGCGCCGTCGGCTTCGCCGGCCAATCCGCCGACACAGCCATATCCGGTGACGTCGACGTCCGTCAGTCCGACGCTGTCGATCACGGCACCTTCCGATGCATAGCCGAAGAGCCCGATGTAATTGCCGTCCGGCTGATTGATGTGCAGATTCCTGATCACATGTCCGCCCCCGTGAAAGACTCCCGTGAACGGTTGATCATTGTCGCCGATCGGCTGAAATCCTCTTCCTCCCATCTCGGCGGCGGATGCCGATGCGTCGATATCCGCTGCAAGCCGATAGACTTTCGTGAGATCCTCATGCATGTCTTTCAAATGACCGTAGCGCGCCACCAGGTACGGCGAATCGGCATTGCCGCTGCCTGCCATCGTCACATAGCCGGTGTTATTCAGCATGGCCTTCACCGCGGCGCTCCAGAGCGTGTCCCCTTCCGCGCAGACTTCACCCACACGGTACAGGACAGAATCTTTCCTTTCGTCGGAGAATGTGAACGTGCTTCCGCCTGTGATACTTCCCCCGCCATACACGGCAATAAGTTTAAACACCAGTTCCGCATTTCCTTTTTCAATATCGAAGTCGTTCGTCAGCGTGGATGAAAGCGCAACGCTTCCCGCAGCGTTGATCGTGTCGCAGACGGCTGAGGGAATATTGTTGACGACGCGGCGCAGTCCGGGATATGTGCTGTCTTCTCGTATCATCCAGGCGGATGCAAAATCCCAGCCGGTGTATCGCGTGGACTTTCTCAGTTCCGCGCCATCAAGTCCCGCCGTATCGGTACACGAACCGTTCACGCGTTTCCCGATGCACGACAGCGATGTTTGTGCACGGCTCCAATAGGTACTGCTGAGCGATCCGCCGCCCATATAGCCGATCAACGCTCCCTTGTTCGCGTATCCGGATACCTGCGAGAGCGTATAGCAATTGCCGATCTCTCCGTAATTCTCTCCACAGAACCCGCCGACGTCATACCCGCTTGCTGTCACCGAACCTGCCGCATAACAGTCGGTGATCGCGTTGGCGGCGAGATTGCTTCCGGCAAATCCTCCCACACTTCCCGATCCTGAAACCGGACCGGCGGCATAACAATCGGCAATGTCGCCATAGCTTGTGCCGATGAATCCGCCTGTCGAGTATCCTCCTGATGCTCCGGTCACGGGTCCCGTTGCATACGAACGGTGCGCCTGTCCATCCAATCGTCCGATGAGCCCGCCAACGGACGACCGGCCGCTGACAGCAGCGCTTGCAGAGCAGTCCGTCACGCGAGCCGCGGAAGTGCCTCCGTATCCGAGCAGGCCGCCCGCATACGACGCGCTTCCCTGCACGGTGCCCGTTACAGAGCATTGAGAAATGGTACCGCCCGATGTGCCCGCGAGTCCGCCGACCGCATTCTTTCCGGTCACCGCAACGTTGCGCAGACGGAGGCTGTCGATGGTTGTGAAGGCACCCACACATCCGAAGAGTCCGACCGTATCTGCAGAAGGACGGTTGATGGTGAGATTTCGGATCGCATGGCCGCCGCCATGGAACACGCCGGAAAAGGGCGCCTGCTTTGTGCCGATCGGCATGAAGCCCGCGCCGGCATTTTCAGCCGCCGATGCCGCCGCATCGATATCGACTGTGAGCCGATAGACCGCCGAGAGCGGATAGTCGACACCGACCTTCTTGAGCTCCGCATAGGAATCGATGAGAAACGGATCTGCTTCGGTGCCGAAGACGGAGAGCACGGTCTGCCGAACGGCGGCCAATGCATACGGCGTGCCCGCGTATGTGAGCGAGAGCGCCGCAGTGCGCGCCGAGGCGTCCGCATTGGCCGATGCGGTGAGCGTCAGCGTTCCATTGCCCGTGCCCGATGACGGCGAGACGACAAGCCACGGCTGATTGCTTTCGACACTCCATGCGCCGGTGGCGGTGATGGCAACATCCTGGTTTCCGCCCGGCTTCAGGAAGACGACCGATGCGGCGCCCGATGAGACAGGAACGGGAAGCTGCGACACAAAGGAAGGATAGCCGCCGTTGGCCGCGCCGAGCATTCCCCAAAGATCGGATGTTCCGTTTGCCGATTCGCCCCAGAAATCCCATCCGGCGAATGTTTCCTGCCTCTTCATTTCATTCGTGGTCTTTCCTGTTCCCCCGCCGCTTGTATGCATCCCCGATGCCTCGACATCCCAGAATGAATTCGTGATCGTTCCCCCGCTTCCCGTCAGCCCGCCGGCATTTGAACTGCCTGAGACCGGTCCGGCTGAATAGCAGTTGGTGATCGCCGAAGAACCCGTGGATCCCGCAAGTCCGCCGACCCAGCTGCTGCCTTGGACAGCGCAGAACGAATAGCTGTTGACGATGCCGCTCATCGAATTCTCGCCGACAAGACCGCCGACATGCTGGTCCGCGCTCTTCACGCTGCCGGTGGACCAGCAGCCGCTCACGGTATCGAAATAGCTGACGCCCACGAGTGCGCCGGTGCCATATCCTCCGGTGATTGCGGCGTTCACCATTCCGAGATCCCGTATGGCGCCGGTCTTGTAGCCGATGAATCCCACGCCATCGAGCAACGGGCGCTTAATATACAAGCTGCTGATGGTGTGATGCTGCCCGTCATAGACGCCGGAAAACATCGCACCGTTGTTGCCGATGGGTGTGAAACCCGCACTGTCGTCCCAGGCGGCGGTCGGTGCGGCATCGATGTCGACGGTCTGAACAAAGCGCTTGCTCCATGAGGAAGGCGTGATGGAAATCCAATAGAGGTCGGTCAGGCAGGTAATCTGATAAGGAGACGACGGCGTACCGTCGCCCGCGGGAGCCCGCACCGTCATGCCGTTATTGATCCGCAGCTGCGGATAGCCGTTATTGATGACGGGATCGATGCCCCAGATCGTCGCAAAATCCCAGCCGGCAGCGGTGAACATGCCAGAGGTTTTCATCTCCGTCGTCGTTTTGCCTGTGCCGACGCCCGCCGTCTCGATTCCCGATGCCTGCTTGTCCCAGAAACAGTTCGTGACATTCTCTCCGCTCCAGAGGAATCCGCTTTCGTTGTAAGCGGCGGTCACTTTTCCTGTGGAATAACAATTCGTGATCGTGCCGGCATTCTCTCCGGCAAATCCGCCGACAGTGTGCGCCTTCGCATAACCGACAGCGCCTGTCGCGTAGCAATTGGTGATCGTCCCTGCGTTGGCGCCGACGAATCCTCCGATCGAACTTGACGCAATGGCGGGATCGCTGCTTGCGACATCGGCGCTCGAATAACACTGGTCGATCGTACCGGTATTGAATCCGACGCACCCTCCGGTGTTGACGCTTTCAGTGTGATAGCTGTAGACCGAACCGGAAACGGAACAGCCGCGGACTATTCCGCCGTTTGCCCCGACAATGCCGCCCACATTGAGTCCGCCGACGATGTATGCGTTGACGAGCCTTACGTTCGCGATCGTTTGTGCGGCACCGGTCTGCGAGAAGAGCCCGACTTCCCACACCATGGCATAGTTGATGCGGATGTTCGTGATCGAATATCCCTGTCCGTCATAGCTGCCTTTGAACGCGATAGGCTGTACGCCCAATCCGCCGTTCATCGTCGCCGTGGGCGACGCGTCGATATTGGCGATCTGCCTGAAATACGATGCGCCGTCCTTGAAGGGCGATGTGTTGATCGCGATCAGATCGGCAAGCGTGCCGATGAGATAGGGATCGGCGAGCGTACCCGCTCCTCCGCTGAAGGCGC
The DNA here is from genome assembly GCA_050258555.1 of Acidobacteriota bacterium. Lineage (GTDB taxonomy): Bacteria > Bacteroidota > Ignavibacteria > UBA10030 > UBA8401 > CAISDA01. The sequence goes on from JBLMZA010000141.1 coordinate 5,241, forward strand.
TTGTCGTGGCGAATGACCGCACCGAACCGCGATAGTACCCTGCCGAGCTCCGCGATGAGACGGTGAAATAATACGTGCACCCTTTTGTCAATCCCGTGAGAGCGGCGCTGACCGCGGTCTCGATCGATCCGGTCACCGGCGACTCCATGGCCAGGACACTGTCCGTATAACTTCCATTCGTCTTGCCGTATAGAAAGTACACCGTGCTGCTTCCGCCTTCGAGCGGCATCACACGCGCATGTAGTGTCGCCGATGTGGTCAGAATGCTTGTCGCCGGCTGCGGCCGGAGCGAACACAGCGTCACGGGCGTCATGCCGTAGAGCGAGGGATAGCCGTTATTGCGATTTGCCCCGATGAACCAGCCGCCGGCCGTCATGTCAAAAGTCCAGCCTGCCGTTTCATACATCGTTTGCACGCCCATGAGCGAATCGCTGACTGCGGTGCCGGCTTCGCTCGATGCACATCCGGAAGCCTCCATATTCCAGAATGAGGCGGCGACCGTGCCGCTGTTCAACTGTGCGCAGAAACCTTTCGGCGCACTTTCTATTCCGGTCACATCTCCGATTGAATAGCAGTTGGTGATCGATCCGCCGCCCATCGATCCGCAGAATCCCGCCGCGCGCTCGAGGCCGGTGACGGTGCCCGTGCTGTAGCAGTTGCGGATGGTGCCGGTATTGTAGCCGACGAATCCGGCGACCTTGCCGCAGGCATATCCGCCCACAGGACCCGATGCGAAGCTGTTCTCGATCGTGCCGGCATTCGATCCGACCAGTCCGCCGATATTGTACGTATCGCTGATGTTGCACGACACGGAGGCCGTCGACCAGCACCGGGAAATGAGCGAGCCCGCTTCGGCGATTCCGACCAGTCCGCCCACGCTGCTGCCGTTGCTTCCCACCTCTCCTTCCGACGAACAATTGATGATCGAGCCGCCGGAGAGCGTTCCGGCCAATGCGCCCGTGAAATGCTGTCCGCCCGCATAGAAATTTTTCAGGCGGACGTTTTTGATCGTCGCCCCGCTGCACACGCGGCCGAACAGTCCGATCTCATTGGCCGATCGGTTGTCGACTGAAACGCCGGTGATCGTGAAATCGCCTCCGTCGTACGTACCGTAAAAAAGAGGAATGGGGAGGAATCCGGCGCCGGTGATGTTGGCGATCTGCCGGAACGAGCTCGATGCATAATTGCGGACGTTATTCAGATCGCTGAATGAGGCGACGAGGTACGGATTCCCGGCCGAACCATCGCCGCCGCTGAATTGCGCAACTGTGCTCTGCCAGAGTGTGAAGGAGAGAATGAACGGGATGAACAGACGGGAAGGACGCATCGTGAATCTCCATGCAATGCAATGGGCGAGCAGTGATTCCAGGCGCAGTGGATGTTAAAAATAGATATGGATCGTGGCACCGCCGCTGCCGAATCCGAAGAGCTGGAGCGAAGATCAGCGATGGCGTTTTCATAAAAAGTACTCCCCAATGAAACCGGTCATTGAGTGTCTTTCATGAATTGCGGTTCAATATAAGGCCGATTTCAGCGAAATGCAATAACGCACAGACGCGCCTCCGGAGCGCATCCTGGGGGGACGGGCGTGCGCCTGATGAATCAGGCGTTGAGCATCTGCCGGATCTTGTTGAGCAGCGCGGCCGACTGCACAGGCTTCTGCAGAAAGTGCATGCCCTCTTCGAGTCTGCCGCGGCTTGCGACGATATCCGCCGTATAGCCCGAGACGAAGAGCGTGCGGAGCCGGGGATGCCGGCTCACGAGACGGTCGTGCAGCTCCCTGCCGTTCATGCCGGGCATGATCACATCGGTCACGAGCACATCGATCGGGCCTGGGTGCGACGCAGCCAGATGCAGCGCCGCCTCGGGAGAATCCGAACTGAGCACGCGGTATCCGCGGCCGCGCAGCATGTCTGTGGTGATCTCAAGCAGATCACGTTCATCTTCCACCACAAGCACCGTCTCGCAGCCCTCGGCGTCGGGTGAAACGCCATCCTCTCTCAGCCGCAGATCGGCTTCGCCGATATGCCGCGGGAAGTAAATGGTGAATGTCGTGCCTGTGCCGGGTTCGCTTTCCACGGTGATGCAGCCGTTGTTCTGCTTGACGATGCCGAACACCGTCGAGAGTCCGAGGCCGGTTCCTTTATCCTTCGTCTTGGTGGTAAAGAAGGGTTCGAAGATCTGCGACTGCGTGGCGGCATCCATGCCGCAGCCCGTATCGGTGATGGTGAACCGGACGTACTGTCCCGGTTTCGGCGCCACCTCTCCGGGCAGAAGCGTCCCGTCCAGCTCCGTATTCGCCGTCGTGATCGTGATCGATCCGGTGTTGCGTATCGCATCGCGCGCGTTGACAGCCAGGTTCGTGATGATCTGCGTGAACTGCGTCGGATCGAGCTTCGTGTTCCACAGGCCCGGCTGCGCATGCACGCTCAGGGCGATATCCTCGCCGATCAGGCGGCCGATCATCTTCTTGAGAAGCTGCAGCTCATCGTTCAGATTCGCCGGAACGGGAGCGATCACCTGCTGCCTCGAGAACGCCAGGAGCTGGCGGGTCAGATCGGCCGAGCGTTCTGCCGCCGCGACAATGGAACGGACCTTGCGGTGCCAGCGATTTTCTGCGGGAATCTCTTCTTCGAGCTGCGCCGCATACCCGAGAATGACGGACAGCATGTTGTTGAAGTCATGCGCCACGCCGCCTGCAAGGCGGCCGATGGCTTCCATTTTCTGCGACTGCAGCAGCTGCGTCTCGAGCCGCCGGCGTTCGGTGACATCGCGGTTGATCGCGCCCACACGGAAGCCGTTTTCCGTCGTAATCGAAAAGAGCGACTGCTGTATCACCATGCGCCGGCCGTCCTGCGTCAGGACTTCCGCTTCGAACATCCGCCGTCCGAACGGCAGTCTTCCTGTGCGAAGCAATTCGCTGAAGGCGCTTTTGAGCGCTTCCACATGAGCCGGCGTCCGCCGTTCGGGCACAACCATCGACTCCACAATCTCGAACCAGCACCTGCCGACCACGTCGGCGCGCCGGAAACCGATCATCCGTTCCATCGCCGGATTCCATTCCGCGATGCGTCCCTCTTCATCGATCATGACCAGCCCGTCGACCGACTGGTCGTTGAACGAGCGGAACTTTTCCTCGCTTTCGCGTACTGCCGCTTCATTGCGCATGCGCTCGCTGATATCGACGGCGGTGAACTGCAGCAGCTGGCGCCCATCCACCAGGAAGCTCGTCATATGGATCTCCGCGATCCAACTGCTTCCATCGGAACTCAGCACCTTCCACTCGAACGTCACCGCTCCTTCCTCCAGCGCTTTCCTGATATACATTTGCGCGGCCTCATGCGCTGCGGCACCGCCTGTCTGGAACGGATTGGCGAACGTCTCGGGCGTCGCCCCGATCACCTCCTCTTTCGACGTGAGCTGCATCATGTCGACGGTTGCCTGGTTGCAGTCAATAAATTGCCCGGTCACGGGATCCATGACGACAATCGGTATGCGCGAACTGTCGAACACCTGTTTGCGGAAGGCCTCGCTCCGGCGCAGTTCCTCTTCCACTTTCCGGCGCAGACGGACCTCCCGCTTCGAGATCATCACCGCTTCATCGAGATTGCCGACGAAGATGAACTGCAGCAGTGAAAGCAGGCCGATGCTGAGCGCCGTCATGATCGCCCGGACAAGCGGCGTAGGCGAAACGGTCGCCGCCGGAAGCACCCCGGCCCAGTCGGCGGCAACAAGGCCGAAGGAGCCGGCAATGATCACCATGCCGATCCATACCGTTTCCTTCCATCCCAGCAGCACTCCCGCAATCAGCACGATCACCGGAAACGTCATCACAACCGGCGCCTGTATGCCTCCGGCTGTCCAGGCCAGTGTGAATCCCGCTGCCAGGGCAAAGCCAAGATAGCCGTGCGCCGCCGGACGCACGTATCCGCGCCGGTTCAGCCGCATCATGATGAAGCCTGCGATGGAAAACACGATGATGATGGAAAGCCAGCGCAGCCGGTGTTCGGGGAGCGCAAAACAAAGGAAGAAACCCGCGCCGTCGACGAGTGCAAGCGATCCGAGAAGAAGCTTATGGAGTATCTGTGCGTCGCGTGTCAGCTCGCTGTCCTGAAACGAGGGCAGCGTGAAATAGTTCTGCATTACAAATCCGTATCGATAGTGTCTAATAATGAGTGCGACCGGCCTCGCTACTTCCCTTCGAAGATGATCTTCATCATGCAGGCGTCGCAGTCGAATTCCAGCCGGTATGCGCGCTTGCTGTCGCGAAGCACCAGCTGCGAGCCCGCATCCTCTTCCCCGGCCGACGCGCCGACGCGCCTTCCTTCGCACATGCCGAAATGAAACTTCAGGCAGTGCTTCGTGGTCATGATCACGGCGCCCTCGCGGTTGGCCGGGCTTTCCAGCTCGAATGCCGGAGCGATCGACGCCACGCCGTGCCGGCGATAGAAGGCTTCTGATTGATGATTGGCGATATTGGCCGTGAAGTCCAGCGACTGTACGGGATAGGGAACCGAGTTTTTCACGATCGCATGCAGCGGGCGCACGCGCCGAAGCTCCCGCTCGTTTTCGAGGGCCGCAAGCAGCGCGCGGCGCATGGCATTCAATGCCGAGGCCGGGAAAAAGAAGACGCTCTCCGGTGCGATCTCCGCATCGGTGACAGTGAAGATCGAATCGCCCGATTTTTTCATGCCGCTTCGCATCGCCTCGAATGCGCGGTCATGATCGCGCGCCGGAGTCTTCCCGCACGGATAGTCGATCGACACGCCGATGCCGTCCCCATCCTCCGCCGCAAGGCGGAGCCCGCCGTCGATAGCCGTTATTGCAATGCGGACGGGGATGCGGCGGACCGCGCGGTCGCGCTCCACGGCCTCGATGAATTCCTTGTCGAAGTTGCGGTAGATCGTCATGCCCGGCCGGAGCAGATCGAGTATGCGGGGGCGGTCCTTTGGCTGCTGCGGAAACACCTTCCGCCCTTCGGCCTTGTTCACATTCACACCCTGCAACTCATCATTCACGTCGAAGAAACAGATGCCGTCTCCGTTGGCGATGGCAGTCTCGGCATCGAGTTCGAAATATCCCGAAGCGACGTGCGCGACGATGCCGATCGGCTTGCCGACCGATTTCGGCGTGTTGATCGAGGCGATATCCTTCCTTCGTCCGCGAATGAAATATTGCGTCATGCCGCGGTTGAACGACTTTTCGGGATCGGGCGTGAAGGATATTGAAGCGGAACCGGATGACGAGGCCGCAAGCGCCGGATTTTTTCCCATGATGCCGTCGAGCTTCTGCCGGTAGAAGGAAACGATGTTCTTCACATAGTCGATATCCTTCAATCGCCCTTCAATCTTGAAGGAGGTGATGCCGGCCTCGATCATGCCTTCGATGTGGGCCGACAGGTTCAGATCCTTCAGCGACAGAAGATGCTTGTCGCGTGCAAGCACGCGTCCGGCGCCGTCTTCGAGCGTGTATTTCATGCGGCAGGACTGCGCGCATTCGCCGCGGTTGGCGCTTCTGCCCTGCGTCGCCTCGCTGAAATAACACTGCCCGCTGAAGCTCACGCAGAGCGCGCCGTGCACGAACGCCTCGAGCTCGACGTGCGTGGCCGAACGGATCTCCCGGATCCGGTTCAAGGACAGCTCGCGGGCGAGTATGATGCGCCGGATGCCCGCATCCTGCAGAAACCTGATGCGCTCGAGCGAATAATTGTGCGTCTGCGTGCTGGCAAACAGCGGAATGGGCGGCATGTCCATTTCCAGAAGCGACATGTCCTGTATGATGAGCGCATCGGCGCCGGCATGGAAGGCATCGAAGGCAAGACGCCGCGCTTCTTCCAGTTCATGATCGAAGATGATCGTATTGAGCGTCACATAGACGCGCGCGTAATACCGGTGGGCGAACGATGCCAGCCGCTCGATATCGGCGAGCGTGTTGCCGGCATTGACGCGGGCGCCGAATTTCGGCGCGCCGATGTAGACTGCGTCGGCGCCGTACGTGACGGCGGCCATGCCGCATTCAAGATTTTTGGCGGGTGCGAGAAGCTCAATTGGCTGGACAACACTTGACATTCGAAATAAATCCTTGTTATTCTGAGGGAGCGCTTTCTGCGACCGAAGAATCTCACTCATGAGTATGACAGCGTCTGCCTCGGACGATGCTCAGCCTTTGACCACGCCGACAGGAACGAGCCGCGCCACTTTGCGCGCGATGCCGGCGTTGTGCACGACATCGACGACGTTCGAAACGTCCTTGTAGGCGTCGGGACATTCCTCTGTCAGCCCCTTCTTCGATGCGCCGCGCACATGGATGCCCTTCGCCCTGAGCTGCGCTACGAGCTCTTCGGCGGTAATCGTGCGCGCGGCGGCCGTGCGGCTCATGGAGCGTCCGGCGCCGTGGCACGACGAACCGAACGTCTCTTCCATCGCTTTTTCCGTTCCCACCAGCACATAGCTCGACGTACCCATGCTGCCGGGAATCAGAACGGGCTGCCCCACATCGTAATAATCGGCAGGAATTTCGGGCCGATGCCTCGGAAACGCCCTTGTAGCGCCTTTTCGGTGCACAAGGACCATCTTTTGCACTCCATTTACAGTGTGCGTCTCCTTTTTCGCGATGTTGTGCGCCACATCGTAAACGACGGAAAGCTCGCTTCTGCCGAAGACTTTCTGGAACGATTCCCTCACCCAGTGCGTGATCATCTGCCTGTTGGCGAATGCGAAATTCGCCGCGGCGCTCATAGCCGCGAGGTACTCCTGCCCTTCGGGCGAAGAGATCGGCACGCAGGCCAGCTGCCGGTCCACCACCGAAATCCTGTAGCGCTTCATTGCCGCCTGCATGCTGTCGAGATAATCGGTGCAGACCTGATGGCCCAATCCGCGCGAGCCCGTATGGATCAGCACGACGATGCATCCTTTGTCGAGACCGAAGACGTGCGCCGCGCGCTCGTCATAGATTTCCGATACGTGCTGCACCTCGACAAAATGGTTGCCCGATCCGAGCGTCCCCAATTGTTCCCTTCCTCGCTCTTTTGCCCGGCGGCTCACGGCATCGGCGCCGGCAATGCGTCCGCCTTCTTCCACATGCTCGAGATCGGTGTCGGTGCCGTAGCCTTTATGCACCGCCCATCGGGCGCCGAAGCGCAGCACTTCATCGAGCTCCTGAAAGGAGAGCCCGAGCAGCGCCCGTCTGCCGGTGCCGGCGGGAATGGACCGGCTCAATTCATCGAGCAGCGGATCGATCTTCGGCAGAATCGACTCAAGGGGGTAGCGCGTCGAGAGAAGACGCACGCCGCAGTTGATGTCGAATCCCACGCCGCCGGCCGAGACGACGCCGCGTTCCATATCGGAAGCCGCCACGCCGCCGATCGGAAAGCCGTACCCCTGATGCGCATCGGGCATGGCAAGCGAGCGTCCGACGAGTCCCGGCAGCGTCGCCACATTAGCGATCTGGTCCATGGTCAGATCGTGTTCGATCGCCTTCATGAGCGTGTCGTCCGCGAAGATCATGCCCTCGACGAGCATGCCTTCCTTGTATGAGCGCGGGACGAGAAAACGATTGGCATCGAGCTTCTTCACCATAGGTACCTCACACGTCGAAATAGACGCGGACCTCATTTCTATTGCGGTCGATGCGGAGCTGATGGTATGTGACCGCTTTGATATCGAGCAGCGGCATATGCCTGCCCGGATCGAACAGCTCGCCCGAGACGACGGCCTCGAGTCCCGTTTCGGTCAATGCCGTGATCCGGATGACCGAAGGAATGAATTTTTCGCCGTCATACAGATACAGCAGTTCGGAAAGCCATTTCACCAGCAGCTGCGGCGCGTCCTCGGCCGTAATCGTCACATGCTTCTGCATCTCCGGCCGCACATGCGCGCGCTCGGCAAGAATCGAGAGCATGCCGTAGGCGGCCTCTTCAAACGCCTCGATGAGCGTCTGTCCGTATGCATCGAGGCCGATATCCGACGGATGTTCGATGATGGTATGTGCGCGCGTGCGGGACATGTGATGCCATGGAATGTCTGGCGTTATCGGAGCGGCATCGACTTCATCAGCTCGCGGATCGGCGTGCCGATGCAGGCATTCGGCTCGTCGCATCGCAGAATCGCCGCGAGCGTCGCCGCAATGTCGCAGATCGTCGCCGGCTCGAATGTCGCGCCGTGCGGTATCGACCATCCGTACCACACGAGCGGTATATGCGTATCGTACGTATAGCCGGTGCCGTGGGTCGTGCCGCCCTCCACTTCCTCATCGCCCTCATACCAGCCCGGACGCAGCATCAGCGCCAATTCTCCGGAGCGCTGCGGAAAATAGCCGTTCATGATCTGCTTCACATAGGGATTCGTCGAGCGGGCGATTTCATCGACGGTCAGCGCATCGATGACTCCCGGCGTTTCGCGCATCACCGCCTTGCATGTATCAATCATCGCCCGCAGGTCGACTCGGCGTTCGCTGATCAAGGACAGATTGAGATACACGAACCGGTTCTGATAATTCAGAATCCACATGCCTTCGCCGAATGCTGCGCTCAGCCGCGCTTTCATCGCCTTCAGCATGGGTGTGCTGCCGAAGACGCCCGCGGGAATGCCGACCGATTTCATATGCGCGGCGTTTTCCGATGCGCCGTGATCGGCCGTGAGAAAGACGAGGTACTTGCCCTTGCCGGCGGTGCGGTCAAGATAGGAAAGAAAATCCGCCAGGTCGCGGTCGAGCCGCAGATACGTGTCTTCAGTTTCAACAGCGCGCACGCCGAATTGGTGTCCGACATAATCGGTCGACGACAGGCTCACGGCCAAAAAGTCGGTCCACTGTCCGCGCCCCATCTTTTCCTGCGCGATCGCCTCTTTGGCGAAGGCCAGCGTGTAGGTGTTGCCGAAGGGCACGCGCTTCAAGAGGTCATAGCCGATCTCCTTCTTCAGCATCGCAAGATCGTAGGGGAAGCGCGGGGCGACATTTTTCTGAAACGGATTTTTGTAGGGCTGGGTATCCGAAAGGCTTTCCTCATACTGCTTCGCCGAGGGATACAGGGGATTCCACACGCCCGCAAGGAGCGAATCGGGAAGGCGCCGCGCGTTGAAGCGCCCGACCCATGCCGGAAGCGCATCGGTATAATAGCTCGATGTGATCCACCGGCCCGAATCGCCGTCGTACCAGTAGGCGGCCGTCGGACGGTGTCCGGCAGGAAGAATCGCCGAGCGGTCCTTGAGCGAGATGCCGATGACTTTCGACTGGAAGTTCGAGACAAGCCGCAGCTCGTCGGTGATCGTCGTGCTCAGGAGCCGGCGCGGGGACATCCGGCCGTTGGCGCCCGATGTGCCGACGCCCGTGACGGTCGAATCATCCGTCACATACGTGACGCGTCTCATCCCGCGTTCATACCAGTTGTTGCCCACCACGCCGTGATAGGCCGGAACCGTGCCGGTATAGATGGAAGCATGGCCGACGGCGGTATAGGTCGGCACGTAATTGTAATGCGTCTCTTCGCACGAAAATCCCTGATTCACCAGGCGGCGGAATCCACCCTCGCCGAACCGGTCCCAGTAGCGGGTCAGATAATCATAGCGCATCTGGTCGACTACGATACCGACGATGAGAGCGGGCCTCGAGTCGCGTCCATCGGGCGCCTTTGCATGAACGGCCGAAGCGGCCAAGACAATGAGAGCAAGAAGAATGAGGAGGAGTTTTTTCATGTTCTTTAAAATTAATCAGTGGAGACGAGCTTCAACCCGACGATGCCTGCGACAATCACCAGCATGCAGAGAAGCCGGAGCACTTCGCGCGATTCACCGAAGAGGATCATGCCGAGCACCGCCGTTCCGACGGCGCCGATGCCGGTCCAGATGGCATAGGCCGTACCGATGGGAAGCGTCCGCACGGCAAGCGAGAGAAAATAAAAACTGGCGATCATCGTGATCACGGTATACACGCTCGGACCGACTTTCGTCCAGCCCTGCGTATACTTCAATCCGATCGCCCAGGCGGTTTCGAACAGTCCCGCAATAAACAGATACATCCACGCCATCGTTGTCTTCCCTTCTTCAAATGACATACATATGCTGCGTTCGCAGGTGACAGATCGCCTGCAGCGCTATTTCATGAGCGTCATGCGGCGCACGTCCGTACCGTGCGAGCCGATGAGCCGGCAGAGATATGCGCCGCTCGGACGGCCTTGCGTATTCCAGATGACGCTGTGTTCCCCGGCTTCAAACAGTCCATCGGCCAGCGTCTCGACCTCCCTGCCCAGCATGTCGTAGATTGTGATCGTAATGCGGTCCGACGTCGGCACCGAGAACCCTATGGTGGTCGAAGGATTGAAGGGATTCGGGAAATTGTCATAGAGCCTGAAGGCGCGCGGCGCATTCGAGGCGGGCCTGGCGACGCCTGAGACATTCTGCGATTCGAAGACCGCCTGCAGCGCCGCATTGGCGTTGATCATGATCGTCGTTTCGGCCGCGGCTGATGTGAAGGCTCCCTCCCACCGCAAGAACCGGCACCCGGCAGCCGGCACGGCCTTCAGCCTGAGCGGAATGCCGCGGAAGAGAATATGCGCAAAGCCGTCCTTCGAAGCCTCGACGCCGTTCATGAGAACTTTTCCGTAGCGTGCATCGCTCCGCAGAAGCGTGAGCGTATTCGTGCCGGCGATGCCGAACTTCTGCATGAAGAATGTGCGCGACGTATCGGGACGCAGCGCCGCAAAATCGCGCATGATCTGCACATTGGCTTCCCATGAGGGTCCGAGCGAAAGCGACTGCGACCAGCGTGCCTTGTGCCGCGGGATTTCCGCGGCGATCGCCGATGCAAGACTGTCGATGACCGCAAGTACATGATTCTTCTCGAATGTCGTATTCAGATGGACGGCATACCGCTGTATGAATTCGTTTTTGAATTCCGCATTCTCGAGCAGGCGGCGCAGAAGCAGCGTGGACCACGGCGGATTTGCACCCGAGGTCGAGACGGTGTTCGTGGCCCATTCAAGCGTGTTCGTGTTGTAGAGTCCCTTTGCGTTGCCTCCGAATGTGAAGTCGAGATCGTACATCATCCACCGCCACCTGCCCGAGGGCGAGCGCTTCCGCCACAGCTTCATGTTCGATCCGGGCCAGTCGGCATTGGCCGCATAGATCTGGGCGATGAAGTAATCGATATATTCATCGATATCGATCTGCGCCTTCACGACGTCGTACTTGTCCTGCGCCGCAAGCGAATTGGCATTCACATAGTTCATCATGCTCACATACGCCGTGTTGTCTCCGACATTCGCCACAGGCGGATTGCCGATTTGCAGCAGGTCCAGGCTGTCTTCGGGAATGCCGTAATGGCCGTCGATGTAATGTTCGTTGAGCTTCTCGCCGATGTTGTGTATCCCCCAGTACTCGCCGTTGATGAAGAGGATGGACGGACGGTAATTCTGGTCGTCCAATTTCATTCCCTGTTCGACGAGCGTCTGCGCCATGCCGTCGCGGAACATCGTCCGCCACCAGTCCTGGCCCGAGCTGCGCAGGATGAATGTGTCGAATTTTTTGATCGGCATGTCCGGGAAGAGCTGATACTTGAGCCTGTCCATTCCGTACTCGCCGCGGAAGTAGAAGGCCAGCGATTTCTGCGGATAGAGCCGCGTGCATCCGCCATAGATCTGCACCCCCGCCTTCACCGAAAATGCGGGCTCCAATGTGCCGCGCTCGAAAAATTCGAGATCGACGGGACGCTCCCACTCCTGGTTCCAGTTGCGTTTGGCGGTGCTGCAATGGCCGGTGATGCCGTTCGTCCCTTCCACATAAATGCCCGACGTGTCGCTGAAGAAATTTTCAGGATCGGTGATGATGGAAAACACCGGAAGGTCCGTCTTCTCGTTGATGAAATAGATGCCGCTCACGGGATCGCTCGGCGCGTAGCCGTCTCTGAACGCCCGCACCCGCAGCACGAGTGTCGACGATGCGATGACGGGTTTTCTGTAGAGGGGACTCGTCGGTCCCGGCGTGTGCCCGTCCGTCGTGCAGCGGATCGTGACCGACGAATCGGAATGCGTCACGGCGATGCTGACCGTCGAGGGAAAGAATCCGCTGGGGCGCGAGAGCACCGGAGGCGCAAGCTTTTCCAGCACCTGTCCGGGCCGGTTGGCAGCGCCGGGAGTGGCAGGCGTGCGCAACGACCACGTCCCCGCGCCGTCGGGATAGCGGCCGTAGGAGATGTCGCTCTGCTGCGCGCCGAATGTGACGGTATCAGCCGTCTGGCCGTCGGGGGTGAAGAGTCCCACCGCCTCGCCCGACCCGCTCAATTTGAAATTCGCATGCGCGCCCGAGGCCTGGTCGTCGGCCCAGATGAGCGCGAAGCCTTTTGCGGGAATGACAAGATCGGATGCGATGACGAATTTCCTCGGCGCCGACAAATCGTCCGTGATATACCATCCTTTGATATTGACAGAGGCGGTGCCGGCGTTATAAAGTTCGATCCAGTCGGCATATCCGCCGTACTGCGGATCCTTGATCGTAGCCGTGTTGGATGCCATGACTTCGTTGATCACGATCTGTTGGGCATCGGCGGAGAGAACGAACAGCAGCGTGCAAAGAATGGTGCGGAGGCATGGCATAAGGAAGCGGGTCTTCATGAAGTTGTCCGAATATGAATATGAACGCGTATGCTGCAAAAGATACGAAATTTTTCCCGGAATTCCCCCGGCAATCTGCGGAAGCGGGCGCGGATTTTTTCACGATGCCCTTTCCCGGCCTCTCCAAAAAAGAGATTGGATTTTCTGAAGTGAAATACTTACATTTTTCCATCCAGTCCGGCGCGGCGCTCTCCGGCCGCGCTCCTTTTTTCCCCTCCATCATCCGGACCAGTTGCCTATGATCACGCTTCGTCCGTATACCGAGTCCGATTTCTATCGGACGCTCGCCTGGATCGATTCCTATGAGATGCTCGTTCAATGGGCGGGCCCCGTGCAGTTTTCCTATCCCCTCACCATCGAACAGCTCCGGCATTATTCTGCCGACATCGCCGCGGTCCAGTCGGTGCGCCGGATCTTCGCCGCCGTCGATGAACACGGCTGCGTCTGCGGGCAGATCGAACTGGGCGCGCTCGACTTTGTAAACGAGACGGCGACCGTCTGCCGCGTGCTGGTTTCTCCCGAAGCCCGGGGCAAAGGGTTCTGCCTCGCGATGATGCGCGCCATTCTCTCCTACGGATTCGAAGCGATGCGCTTCCGGCGCATCGACCTGCGCGTCTACAGCTTCAACACGGCCGCGATCCGCTGCTACGAGAAGGCGGGATTCGTGAAGGAAGGCGTGCTGCGGCAGTCGGTCAAGATGGGCGACGGCTATTGGGACACCGTACTCATGGGCATGCTGCGCGAGGAATGGGATCCGGCAAAGATGGGATGCACCTCGTGCTATCCACAGGAAGACGATATTCATCACAGGCCATGACACACACACAACCTTTGCGCATCATCACGATGATCATCCCCCTTGCCGCGATGCTTGTCTCCTCATGCTCGCAGCCTCCCATCAGTGCCGGACATGATGCCGATATCGATCCGCTCTTTGCCGCCTACGACGGCGACGATATGCCCGGAGCAAGCGTGCTTGTGCTCAGCAACGGCATGCCGGTCTTTCAGAAAACATACGGCTCGGCGGTCATCGAAGAACATGTGAAGATAACCCCGCAGACGAATTTCCGACTCGCCTCGATGACCAAGCAGTTCACGGCGATGTGCATCATGATGCTGAAGGAGGAAGGGCGGCTTTCGTACGGGGACCGCGTGACGAAGTTCCTCCCCGGAATTCCCTCGTATTGCAGTACGATGACGGTGAAGCAGCTGCTCACGCACACATCCGGACTGCCCGACTACGAGAGCCTCATTCCTGATACGCAGACGGTGCAGGTGAAGGATGCCGACATTCCGGCGCTCTTACACAAGGCGGATTCGACGCTCTTTCCTCCCGGCACAAAATATTCATACAGCAATACGGGATATGCGCTTCTGGCGCTGATCGTGGAAAAAATCTCGGGGGCACCGTTTCGCGAATTTCTCGAGCGACGCATCTTCGCGCCGCTCGAGATGAGGACGACCATCGCCTTTGAAGACGGCATCAACACGGTTGAAGAGCGCGCCTACGGCTACTCGCGCACGCCCCTGAGCGCCGCCTCGGGCGGCAACGCTGACGCGCGCTTCGTGCGCGATGACCAGAGCGTGACAAGCGCCGTTCTGGGCGACGGCGGCATTTATTCGAATGTCATGGATCTTGCGAAATGGGATGCCGCGCTGTATTCAGACCGGCTCGTCTCGCGCGCATCGCTCGAGGAAGCGTTCGCCGATGCCGCACTCTCCGACGGCACGACGATCGATTACGGATACGGATGGCATAAGGAAACATTCCTGGACATCCGGCATCCCTATCACGACGGAAGCACGCGCGGATTCAGAAATACGATCCTTCGCTTCCCTTCCGAACGGCTGACGGTAATGATCCTGACGAATAGAAACGAGGGAGACCCGAGGTCGATCGCGAAGAAAATTGCCGCGATCTTTTTGAAGAAATCCGATGCTTTCGACGCCCGATAGGGCATCGCAGATATTTGATTCAAAATTCCGCGCTCAGTCCTATCCGCACCCGCCGCGGGTCGTAATATGCCGAGGGATCTCCCAACTCTCCGCCGATCCTTCCGTTGGAATCGACCCAGAGCACATTCCTCTTGTTGAAAATATTGCGGATATCCACGGAGATCGACAGCGCCGAACGGCGCTCGACACCAAGCTCGATCCGCTTGACAAGCTTCACATTCACGAAGGCTCCCGCATCCATGCGCTGGTTGTTGGGAACAAACAATGCCGCAGGATTGGCCGGCGTGAAACCGTCGCGCGTCGGGAAATACGTATAGGGACGGCCCGTGTTGAACGACGCCGTCGCATTCATGCGCACATTCCACGGCAGCCGGGCGGTGATATCCGCCTTGAACGTATGCCGCTGGTCCCAGCTCAGCGGATACGGCTGGGCGTAGATCGGAAATCCCCACTGAAGATAATTCAGCGTCTGATCGATGTAATTGCTCGTGCCTTCGGTGATCATGTACGTGTATGAAACGCTTCCCGTCACCGCCTCATCTCCTTCACTGCTCAGCACGGCTTCGAATCCCGTAATGTCGGCCAGCGCCCCGTTCACATACGAGGCGAATCCGTAATCACCCGCCGTCTTGCTGTCGGCCGGCACCAGCGTCTTGGTGTCCAATTGATTGCGGACGGTTTTCTTGAAATATGCGCCGGAGGCGACAAGACTCCTGCCGAGCGACTGCTTGAAGCCGACTTCCCATGCGATCGTCTTTTCGGGCTCGAGATCGGGATTGCCGGCAGACAGCGGCACGGTGCCGAGTTTGATCTGCGCCGGCGTGAGCCCCGAATAGAGATAATCGAACAGCGGATTCTGGTAGTAGAAGCCGAAGTTCAGATACACCATATTGGTCGGCGTGAGCGGCATCGTGACGGCAAAGCGCGGACTCAATTGCGACTTGAACGATGCGCGCTTCGTGCCGGTCTGCACGGCGGTCACGCGGACGGGATCGGCGCCCGACATCTCGAACCGGTAGACCGGATACGTGACGGCGGGATCGAGAAAATCCCAGCGCAGTCCGAGTTCCAGCGTCGATCCGTCGCTCGTGAATTCGATCTTGTCCTGCACATACGCGCTTCCCGAAAGCGGATGATAAGTGTAATCGTTGTGATAGGACAGCAGCGGCTCGGTCTCGAGCGGCTTGCCGTAAAACGAGAACTGCGGCTCGAACCGTTCGAGCAGCGACGCGATGCTGTGACGGTTGAGCTGGAATCCGGCGTTGAACGTGTGGAGCCTTCCGATGAGCGAGGAGAAATCGCCCTTGAGCGTCGTCACGTGCTGCCGGTGGTCGGCATGATGGAAGCGGCTTCCGCTTGTGACAAACCGGTAGAAGAAATCGTATTGCCACGGACGGAGCGTATCGGCGCTGTAGGCTTCGCCGATGCGCGCGCCGACGAAGAAATGGGAAAGGCTCGCCGTGAAGAATGCGTTGCCCGAAAGCGTCTGCGACCAGACCGCCGCGGCGCGGTACGACGTGCGCGAGCGCTTGGGAAGCCCTGCAAGATCGTAGCGCCAGCTGTATTCATAGTCGCGCCATGCATGGAGCGAATACATACCCTGCAGGCTCAATCGTGATGCGGGCGTCATCACGTAATCAAGCTTCGAGAGTCCCGAGAATTCCGTCGAGACGGGAGAATCGAACGCTTTCTCGAAATCCTGCCACCAGCGCGTATCGGTGAATGTGACGGTGTTGGCGCTCGAATAAAAGAGCCGGTCCGCGATCAACGGCCCCGAGGCTGCCAGTTCGATTTCCTTCCAACGGTCCGTCTGGCGGTTCGATGTGGAAGGCATCAGATTGTCCGTTTCAAGGCGCGCCAGTATCTGGTGTTCGTTCGATCCGCCGCGCGTGATGATGTTGACGACGCCCGACATCGCATTGCCGTACTGCGCGGAGAAGCCGCCGATATACATCGTCATCGTCCCGATCGCGCTCTTGGGAAGCGTCGTGCCCGCGCTGCCGGTAAAGACATCCTGCACCGGCAGGCCGTCCACCAGATAGAAGACTTCATTGGTCTTCCCTCCGCGCACATGGCCGTCGAACGTCGTGCCTGGCTGGAGCACGAGCACGTCCTCGAATGTCGAGACCGGCAGCGCATTGAACTTTCCGGACGACACGGAATAGGCGGCAGAGGCGAGATCCTTCCGGATGAGGGGCATTTCAGCCGTGACTTCGACCGGCTTCATTTCCACGGCGGACGGCTCCATGCGCACATCAAGATGCGTGCGGAGATCGATCTGCACATTCACATGCTTCATGATGACGGTCTTGTATCCCACGGCGCTGAAGCGGAGATCGTACGTGCCCGCGCGCACATTGGGGAAGCGGAAAAAACCTTCGGCATCGGTGAGCGTGCCGACAGTGGTTCCGGCAATCGATACGCTGATGCCGACCAGCGTCCTTCCTTCTGCGGCATCGGTGACCGTACCCTCGATGCTTCCTGAAACGCCGGCA
The DNA here is from genome assembly GCA_050258555.1 of Acidobacteriota bacterium. Taxonomy (GTDB): domain Bacteria; phylum Bacteroidota; class Ignavibacteria; order UBA10030; family UBA8401; genus CAISDA01. The sequence goes on from JBLMZA010000141.1 coordinate 22,293, forward strand.
TGACACACGCGTGCAGCCGCAAGCACGCCAAGCAGCAGGAAGAAGATCGCACGATGTGAGGCGTTCGTTTTCATCTGGATGTCCCCCGCGGCCGGACAAAACTCTGTTTGAAGACCAGGGGCAGCGGATAGAATAACGGCAGCCGTTCGTACAGATGCAGCACGGCCGTGGCGATGATCGTGATTTCCTCCGTCCGCACAAGATCCGGATTCCTGGGATCGGGCTTGTAGGTCAGGCCCTCCTTTGCATCCGTGGAATCATCCGCCAGCAGATTCCATCGGAACTGGAATGGGGCGGATCCGTTCTCGGGGATCGTGAGCACCTTCGTGTAGGGATTCAGGTCGGAGCGTGACGTGACCATCTGCCCGGTCGCAGGATCGAAAAACATTTTTTTGAAATCCGCCGCAGTGATCGGGAATGTCTTCACGAACTCCGGCTTCTCTTTGATCTGTATCGTGAGCGTTCCGGAAATGTCCGTCGTATCGGAAAACATCTCGGAATACACATTGCGCGCATAGACGGTGAAATAGATGCTTTCCTCGACCCGGGAGGTATAATAGGCGCTTGTGACTGATACATTCAGATAATCATGAGGATTGTCGCGAGGAGGCAGCGATTCGTCGCAGGAGGAGACCAGCACAAGGCACAGCACGGCGCCGATGAATGCCGCGATGGATGGAATCGGTATGTGCGCGGGAATGCGGGCCACTGTCTGAACGGTCCATGCGTAGTGGTGAATGAGTGGATATAGTATGATGATTTGGCGGAAGAAATTCAAGTTTTCCGCGCATCTTTTTTCCCCGCTTTTTTCCGCACATCGTTTGCCCGCACCCGTTCAGCGTTCGATGTCGGTCCTGAAGGCGATCGGTCCGCTTCGCTGCGGTCGGCTCTCGGCGATCATCGTCCGATGGAGAAGCTGCGAGGAAAGAATGCCGACCATGGCCATGTTGTCGAAGTTCGAAAAGACGGCGCCATTGCCGCGCTGCCGGCATTTGGCATAGAGCCTTTCGACCAGTGCGGGATTGAAGAGGCCTGATTCGCGCAGCGCTTCATGGCTCAAGGCTTCGGCCACGTACTCGGGCGCCTCGGCTCCCACGAAGCTTGCGGCATCGGGCGAGCGGTACGGCTGCTTCTGCCGCTCCACGATCTCATCGGGAATGAGTCCGCGCGCGGCATCCTTCAGCACCTTCTTTTCTCTCAGGCCGGAAAGCTTTAGGGAAGCAGGAAGCGCATTGGCGAATTCGATCACCTGCGCATCGAGAAACGGGAAGCGTCCTTCCACCGAGTGGGCCATAAGCATGCGGTCTCCCTGCGCCGAGAGCAGATATCCCGAGAGCAGCGTGGTGACTTCGATGTACTGCGCCTGCGCCAGCGGATCCCAGCATTCAAATTCCGAAGGAAGTTCGTCGATAAGCGAGCGCGAAGGATGCTCGGCAAGCGAATCGATCGTCTGCTGCGAATAGAAATTCTTCAGCCCCGACGTCGTGCGCCAGCGCGGCTCGTGCGAGAAGCCCGGACTGCCCGCGCGCTCCAGTCCCTGCTTCCAGAACTCGAGCGCCATGCCCTTGGCATGCTGCGGAGAGCGCGCGAGATACGGATAGAGGCGGTCGAAGAGCCGGTGCCGCCATTTCGATTCCGGCACGCGCGCCCAGAATTCCCGGATCTTCGCCTCGCGGAACAGATCGTACCCGGCGAACATTTCATCGGCGCCCTCGCCGGTGAGCACGGCCTTGATGCCCGCTTCGCGCACGCACTGCGAAAGCAAATACAGCGGGGCCGGAGCCGTGCGCAGTACCGGCTGCTCGGTGTGGCGGATGACATCGGGAAAGATGCGCGCGATGTCGGCGCGCGTCACGACCACTTCGCCGTGATCGGAATCGAGCGTCGAGGCCATCATGCGCTGATACGGCGTCTCGTCGTATTCGGCATCGGCAAAGCGCAGAGAGAATGTGCGGAAGACGCCGTCCTTGGCCATGCGCCCCATCTTCGCCACAAGCGAGCTGTCGAGACCGCCGGAAAGATAGCTTCCCACAGGAACATCGGCACGCACCATGCGCAGTTCGGTGGCGCGGTAGAGATGGCTGCGCAGGCAGGCGGCCGCTTCTTCGGCATCGGCCGCGACAGTGCCGTTCGAACGGGCGGCATGGGGAAAGGACATGCTCCACGCGCGCGTTTCGGACCAGCTGCCGTCGGCGCGGTATGTTCGCACGACGCCGGGCACGAGCAATTCGACGCCCTCGAACATCGTTGTCGGCGCCACAGGCGACCAGTAGGTGAACGTCTGATCGAGACCGCGCGGATCGATGCGGCGCGGCACAGAGGGATGGGCAAAGAGCGCCTTCACTTCGCTGGCAAAGGCCACGAAGCCGCCGCCCTGGTGAATGTAGAGCGGCCGTACGCCGACGCGGTCGCGCGTGAGCATGAGCGTGCGCGTCGTCGAATTCCAGATGGCAATCGCCCACTGTCCGTTGAACTTCGCGAAGCAGGCGTCGCCCCACGATTCATAGGCATGAAGGATGACTTCCGTATCGGAATGCGTGCGGAACCGGTGACCGAGCGCCTCGAGCTCCGAACGGAGCGCGATGTAATTGAAGATATCGCCGGTGAAGACGATCCACAGCGTTTCATCCTCATTGGTCATGGGCTGCTGTCCGGTGGGAAGATCGATCAGCGAGAGCCGCGCATGGACGAGTCCCGCATGCGCGTCCCGATAGATGCCGAATTCATCCGGACCGCGATGACGGATGGCGCCGATCATCGCCTCGAGCGTACTGCGCCCGGGCGCCGAGTGTGGATCAACAGTTGCGACAAAGCCGGCAATTCCGCACATAATGTTCCCCGTTGATTATGCCGTGAAATGCATGGAGGTCAGCTGTTCCGGAAAAGATACGGAAAAACAGATACAGAAACCAACACGAGGAAACGCACCGGCGTTCCGCGCGCATGCCGAATGAAGGGCTGAATTTCCGTTGATTATTCCGTATACTATAGGATATATCATCACTGATGACGGACACACGAATCCATGCAGAGAATCCAGCGCTTCCTCCATACTCATACCACCGTTGTCGTCAAGATCGGAACGAATCTGCTTGCCGATAAAGCGACAGGCATCAATTTGCAGCGTGTCGATGCGATTGCGCGCAATGTCGCGCAGCTGCGCGCACAGGGACACCATGTGGCGATCGTCTCTTCGGGCGCCATCGGCGCAGGCGTCGCGGCGCTGAAGATGAAGCAGCGTCCGCGCACGATCCCGGAAAAGCAGGCCGTGGCATCGATCGGCCAGCCGCTGCTGATGGAAGCCTACGTGAACGCCTTCCGCAGGCATGACCAGACGATCTCGCAGATCCTGCTGACGAAGGACGATTTTGCGACGCGACGGCGCTTTGTGAATGCGCGAAACACGTTCACCGCGCTGCTCAGGCGCGGCATCGTGCCCATCATCAACGAAAACGACACGGTGGCCGTCGAAGAGATCAAGCTCGGCGACAACGACAATCTTTCGGCGATGGTCGCCAATCTGATCGAAGCCGATGCGCTCATCATCCTGAGCGACATCGACGGACTGTTTTCGGACGATCCCTCGCGCAATCCGGATGCCGAACTGGTTCCGATCGTCGAGCGCATCACGCCGGCAATCGAGCGGCTCGCCAAGGGCGCGCGCTCGGAGCTCTCAACGGGCGGCATGGCGACGAAAATCCAGGCGGCAAAGCGGTGCGTCAATTCGGGCATCGCGATGATCATCGCCAACGGGCGCAGCGCCGATATCCTTCGGGATATCTTTTCGGGATCGTTCACCGGCACGCTCTTTCTTCCCTCGAAGCGCTCGCTGAGCGTGAAGAAAAAATGGATCGGCTTTGTGGCTCACGCCAAAGGATCGATCATCGTCGATGAAGGCGCCAAGCTCGCGCTCATCAGAAAGAACAAGAGCCTTCTTCCCTCGGGCGTGACCGATGTGCAGGGCACATTCAGCGCGGGCGATACGGTGTCGGTTCGCGACACGGCGGGACAGGAAATCGCGCGGGGCGTGAGCGCCTTCTCATCGCGCGACATCTGCCTCATACGCGGGAAGAAATCGGCGGAAGCCGGACGGCTGCTCGGACGCGCCGCGGCGGAGGAAGTGATACACAAAGACAATCTTGTCGTGATCGGAGAAAAGTAACGATGGCATCGATGGTGGAACGAAAAGCGCGGGCGGCCAAGAAGGCCTCTTCCGCGCTCGGCACGGCCGGGACGGCGCAGCGCAACGAGGCGCTGCAGGCGCTCATGCGGCAGCTGCGCGAACACCGCTCGGCGATCCTTGCGGCCAATCAGAAGGACCTGAAGGCCGCCGCGCGCAATGGCCTCTCTTCCGTGCTGACCGAGCGCCTCACATTGAACGAGCGCAGAATCGAGCAGATGATCGGCGGCGTCAGCGACATCATCGCGCTGCCCGATCCGATCGGCCGCATGCTCGGGCGCGTCGAGCGGCCCAACGGCCTCGTCATCGAGAAGATGAGCGTGCCCCTGGGCGTCATTGGCATCATCTACGAATCGCGGCCCAATGTGACCGTGGACGCATCGGCGCTCTGCCTCAAGTCGGGCAATGCCGTAGTGCTGCGCGGCGGCTCGGAGGCGTTCCATTCCAACCGCATGCTTGCCTCGCTCATCAGCGCCGCGCTTGGCGAGGCGGGACTTTCGGAGCATTGTGCGGAATTCATCAATACGACCGACCGCAAGGCGGTGCTCGAGATGGCAAAGCAGGATGATGCCATCGATGTGATCATTCCGCGCGGAAGCCAGCAGCTCATCTCCCTCATCCGGACGCATGCCACCGTGCCGGTGATCGCGCACGGCGAAGGCAACTGCCATGTGTATGTGGACGAGAGCGCGGATCTTTCGATGGCCGAAGAGATCGTCTTCAATGCAAAAGTCCAGCGGCCCTCGGTCTGCAATGCGGCCGAAAAGCTTCTGGTGCACCGGCATGTGGCGCCCGAGTTCCTGCCGCGCATCGTCACGAGATTGAAATCGGCGGGCGTGAACGTCAAAGGCGATCCGGAGGCGCGCCGGCTTGCACAGGGCATGGCGCCGGCAACGAAAGCGGACTGGCCGAAGGAATATCTCGATCTGACAATTGCCGTGAAAGTGGTCGACAGCCTGGATGACGCCGTCGGGCATATCGCCCGCTACGGGTCGCATCACTCGGATGCGATCGTTACCGACAATCGGGAGCGCGCGGAGCGCTTTCTGAAGCATGTCGATTCAGCGGCCGTGTATGTGAACGCCTCGACGCGCTTCACAGACGGATTCGAATTCGGGCTTGGCGCCGAGATGGGCATCAGCACGCAGAAACTGCATGCGCGCGGCCCCATGGGTCTTGCGGAACTGACTACCGTGAAATATGTCGTACGCGGAACGGGACAGGTGCGTGTGTAACCGGAGCATCCCCAGCCCCGCACGTCTTCTCTCATTTGACGCCGATATGCTCGTGGTAATACTTCATGAGCTCGGCATTGTTGGAAAGTTTCATCTTCTGCAGAATATGCGTGCGGTGCGTGCTGACCGTCTTCACGCTCAGATACAGCATTCTCGCGATTTCACCGACGGTCTTGCCGTCGGCGATGAGCTCGAATATCTCATACTCCCGGTTCGACAGCAGTTCATGCGGCGCGTGCGATCCTCCTTCGCGCAGCGATGCGGCGAGTTCCTTTGCCAGCGCGGCGGAAATATGCATGCTGCCCATGCTCACTTCCCGGATCGCAGCCAGGAGCTCATGAGACGGCGCCGATTTCGTCACATACCCCGATGCGCCGGACTTGATCGCCTGAACGGCGACCTGGTCTTCGGGATACATGCTGAAAATCAGCACCGGCAGCTTCGGGTCGATCATCTTTGCTTCCTTCAATATCTGCAGGCCGCTGGTGCCTTCGAACTTCAGATCGAGCACGAGCACATCCCATTTCTGCTCCGACAGATGCTTCACCACCTCCTGCGCATTTTCGGCCTCTCCGATGGCCGAGACGTCACCGCTTTCGCTGAGCAGACGCTTCACGCCTTCGCGCACCACCTGATGATCGTCAGCGATCAGTATTTTCATCATGATTATCGTTCTCTGGTTGTGTGCCCGTGTTAGTCGGGAAAGGAATCCGTACGGTGATCAATGTAAACTTGCCCGGCTCGCTCGACACGGAGAGCTCGCCTCCGCAGGCCCGGGCCCGCTCTTTCATGCCGATGATGCCGATCGATACGGCATCGTTTGCCTGTTCCTCGGTGATGCCGACGCCGTTATCTTCCACCTCAAGCACGAGCCCGTGATTATCGGGATAAAAGCGCACGAACACCTTTGCCGCCCGGGCATGGCGCTGTACATTGTTGAGCGCCTCCTGCAGAATGCGGAAGAATGTCGTGGCGACGGCCGTTTTCACCTCCGGAACATCTTCGACGATCGTCCAGGAACACTCGATCGTGGAATGCGTCTGGAAATCCCGGATGTGCCATTTCATCGCTTCGATGAGCCCGAACTCGTCGAGCAGCGCCGGACGGAGCTTCGCCGAAATCTTCTGCACGCTTCTGATGAGCCGGCCGGTCATCTCTTCGATCGACTCGCAGTCGCGGAGCGCGGCATCCGTATCCTTCCGGATCGTGCCCTTGAGCAGCGAGATGTCGAATGCCAGACGCGTCAGAGACTGGCCGAACTCGTCATGGATTTCGCGTGCGATCCATGAGCGTTCGCTTTCTCCGGCATGCTGCAGCCGGTCGGAGAGCGCCCGCAGCTGCGAGAGATATTTTTCGCGCTCATGCTCCTGATGCCGCTGCTCCGTGATGTCGATCGTCGCCCCGACGGCGCGATCGTATAATCCTTCCGGCCCCGGAAAAAACTCTCCCGACACATGCACGATGCCCTCCTGGCCCGTCTTCTGATTGATCATGCGCATTTCAAAATCAATCGGACCGTGCGTCTCACCGGCTTTCTTCACCGCTTTCATCACCCGGTCGCGGTCGTCCGGATGCACGACCAGGATAATCTCGTCAAGCGTGAGCGAAGGCATGCCGACACCGTAGATGTTCTGCAGCTCCTCCGACAAGATCACGGTGCCGGAATCGAAGTGCATCTCCCATGCGCCGATATGCGCCAGACGCTCGGCCGCCGAGAGCATGAAGCGCGACGCATGGAGCTCCTCTTCGATGAGCTTGCGTGTCGTGATATTATCGTGTGCGATGACGATATAGGTCTCGCCGCCCCAGCGAAGCTGTGTAATCTTCGCGGTGAACCATCGCTTCTGCGTCGGCGAGTGACAGGCATATTCAAATGAACATGCCTGCTGTCTGCCTTCGGCAATCTGGTGTATGCACCGTGCAACCTCCGCGCCGTCCTCCGAGCCGTTTCCGGCGGCTCTCCTGCACGCCTCAAGATAGTTCGCGCCTTCCGACACCGACGCCGGATCGACGCCGTTGGCCTCGGCGAATTTTTTCCATGCACGATTGGCCGTCAGGATCGTGCCGTCTTTCGAGATGATGCAGATATGCAAGTTGAGCGCATCGAATGCCGTCTGGGCCATTGCCCTGACCGACTCTGCGCTTTGGGGATGATGTGTCATGCTTGTTCGTGTCCGCGCCTCAAGGCGGACTTCAAAAATAAAGTCCTTATACCATAGTTGCAATAGCTGTATAACACATTTTTACACGCCGAAGTTTATTTCCGCGTGCCTTTCACAGCACACCGGAGAGAGAAAGCAGATAATCGATGAAGGGAATGAGCAGAGCGGTGACAGCGCCCATCAGTCCGATTGCCAGACCGCTCACGGCGCCTTCCACGGCGCCCAGCTCGATGGCGCGCGCCGTGCCGATGCCGTGCGCCGAGGCGCCGAGGGCGAGTCCCCGCGCCACGGGACTGTTGATGCGGAAGAGATCGAGAATGAAGGGACCGGCCACCGCGCCGAAGATGCCGACAGCGATCACGATCACCGCGGTCAGCGCGGGCAATCCTCCGCTGTTTCGGGCGATCTCGATGGCAATCGGCGTCGTCACCGATTTCGGCTGCAAGGTGGCGATGAGTTCATGCGAGGCCCCCATCGCCGCGGCCACGGCGATCACGCTCACAATGCCGACAAGGCTTCCGGCAATGAGCGCCGTCATGATCGAGACGATGTTGCTCCGGATGTGGATGTACTGTTCGTACATCACAAAACCGAGCGCGACAACCGACGGCGCCAGAAGAAAGTCGATGATCCGGCTGCCTTCCTTGAACGCGGCATATTCGATGTGGAACAGGTGAAGGAACGCAATGATAAACGCGATCGACGGAAGGATCGGATGCAGAAGCGCATTCCGCGTCCGCTGGTACAGGATCGACGCGCCGATGTATGTGCCGATCACCAGCACGAGAATGAAGATCTCGGAGTTCAGAAATCCGCTCATCGCTTCCCCTTCCCTTCGAAGATCTGCTGTATCCAACCTGTCGCCGCGATCACCAGCACGGTGCTGATGAGGCCGGCGGTGATGATCGTGAATTTATTCTGATCGAGCACATCCCAATAGGCCATCACGCCCACTCCGGCCGGAATGAAAAACAGGGACATGCTCGATGTGAGCATGTGCGCAGCCGGACGAACGGCATCGGGGCGGACGACGCCCGCCAGCAGCGAAAAAAACAGGAGCAGCATGCCCAGCACCGAACCCGGAACGACATGTCCCACGGCTGCGCTGAGCGCGCTGCCGAGCGCATAAAACAGAAGAACGATGAAAAGGCCCTGCAGCCGCCGCAGGTGCAGCGGCAGTGCCTTTTTCACATGCCTGTGTTCTGCCTGATGCGCCATGTCATTTCACGAGCATCATTTTCTTCACGGCCGTGTATGCATCGGCCTTCACGGAATAGAAATACATGCCGCTTGGCAGATGCGAGGCGTCGAATGCCACCGCATGGCGGCCGGGCTGATATTCGCCCTCGGTCACAAGGGCCGCCTCGCGCCCCAGCACGTCATAGACTGCAATGCGGACATGCGCGCGCTGCGGCAGGGCAAAGCCGATCACGGTCCGGGGATTGAAGGGATTCGGATAATTCTGCTCGAGGCTGAATTCCGCCGGAACCGGCCCCTGCACTGTGCGGACCGAGGTTGCAACGCCGGGGTAGCGCGCCCTAAGATTGTCGATCAGGAACGATCCTTTCATCAATTGCCCGGCGCTGCCGACCGGACTCATCTGGAACTCGAGCCGGCTGATTGTTACGGGGAAATTGAACGAGGCTCCCGGCGTCAGGATCTGCAGTCCGGTAAAGAGTGCGGGTATCGCACTCAATGCCGTGCTGTCTTCGAGATATTTTCTTCCCACGGAGCGGAAGAGCTCGGCATTGTCGTCGGAGAACTGGTAATAGAGCCGATGACGCATGCCGTTCGAACGCACATCGATCAGAATGGTGTCGGGAATGCCGTACACGCGCAAGGGTTTCGTAAGATAGATCATCGCCGTGTATGCCGGATCATAGACATAGGAATAATCGATCCGGAGCGCGCCGCTGCCCTGCGTCTTCGGATCCTTCACGGCGGTGACTGACACGGTATCGACATGCTCGGCACTCACGCTCCAGCCTGCGGCGTCGTCCATGGCGTCGATCACGGCGATGCCCTGAGCGGCTTCGACCGTGACCGAGGCGGTATCGGCAAGCGAATAATACGATGCAACGACGCGCGTGGCGCCGTTTCTAACGCCCTTGAAGTTTCCGGCGCTGTCCACCGTGCCGATCGACGGATCGGTTGACTTCCACTGCAGTTCCGACAGCGGGATATTCTGTTTGATGCCGTCCGTGTCGTAGGCGTTCACCTTGAACTGAAGGAAGCGCGACGTATCGGCGACAGCCGTCTTCGGATCGAGCGAGAGTGTTTTGATATCGAGGATCTTCACGAAGGAAGAATCCGCCAGTCCGCCGTAGCGGACGTAGACCCAGCCGCTGTCGGGTGTTTTCGATGCGGTAAAGAGGCCCGCATCGGTGATCGTGCCGATGCGGCTGCTGCAGGAATACGACACTTCCGATGCGGCGGGCGTCAGCCGGCTTCTGTATTTGTCGCGTGCAACGAAGGAATACTGGTAGCTTCTTCCCCGGAAGATCTTGAGCAGCGGTTGATCGATGACGAGCGTCGCCGCGCCCGAAGCCGGCTCTGTCGAGATGATCATCAGGCCGTTCGAGACGGCGCGCTCCGAGCCGTCGGAGGGCGTGTTGACCGTTTCCCGGTTGACGAGCATGGTGGCCGAGCCGCCGCCGTCGAAATTCATGGCATGATAAATCTTCAGCTGCGACATGAGCTTCGACATCTCGTAGATATCCATGCCGACGCTCACCGACTGGCGGCCGTCGATGACGAGAATGAAGCACTTCGCACTGTCCTTCGAAAAGCCCACAAGCGTGCGGGGATTGCGCACGGCCACGACGCTGATTGAAGCGACGCTCGAATCGACCGCGCCGTTCTTGAAAAAGATGGGACGCCCCCCGACAAGTTCCTTGATCTTTTTCGGCGCCGGGCTCACATCGATTGCCACGCCGACGGTGTCGCCCGGCTTTACGCTCGTATTGAGCAGCGTATCGCGCGAACCCGATGCCGAAAGCACCATGCCGCCTTTGGCGATCGGCGTGCCTCCGGTGGTGCGGGCAACCGACTGCACGATGCAGCGCACGGTATCGTTCACGAACCATTCGCCGATCGGCGAAAGCACCGCTTCGGTGCCCAGGGTCGTCACGGGCGTCGAGGATCCCTGATAGCTGTTGTAGATGACGAGCTGGTTGGCGCTCCGCGCTTCATCCACGTTGTCGATCGTGATCGCTCCGCCCTTTGTGACGATCGATCCCTTGAACACGGGATAGGCAAGCATGTAGTTTTTCATCGTGTCGAACGCCACGGCCGAATACCCGTTGCGCTGCTTGCGCGTGATTTCGCCCCTCACGACCTGCATATTGTCGGGGGCATTGTCCACAAAGAAGTCGGCATTGACGATGCCGACCACATGCCGTCCCGGCGCTTCCTGCTGCGCCGCCATGACGCTCGGCCGCTCGAGTCCCACCTTCAGGTTCTTCGCCTTCACCGTCTGCATCTTGATGAACGGATTCTTCAGATCCGTTTCCAGGATATAGATGAGGTTGGGACCGGAGGCTTCCCTGATTTTCGTGTAGGCTACGCCGGGGCCGGCCGTAAAGTGTTCGAGCGTATCGAGCTGATATTGGGAAAAGGCAGAGGCCGAGAAGCCGAGCACCGCCAGGAGAAGCGAGAGGAATCGTTTCATGATCGTATGCGAGCGATAAATGACAAAAAGCGTCCAGGAAAAAAACGGATCCGATGAACGATGAGAGAGAGAATACGTAATGTACCAAACTGGAGGCAGGGGTGCAACAGGTTTACGCCGTCCGTGCAAGTTCGAGAATCGTCTCCACGCAGCGCTCGAAATCGAATCGCCGGACAGCCGCCGCGCGCGCGTTGGCGGCAAGCCTGCGGCGCAGCCGCTCATCATCGAGCACGCGATTGACGGCATCGGCAAGCGCGCCGTGATTGCGGGGCTCGATCAGAAGTCCGCTTGCATTATCGGAGACGAGTTCCGGAACACCGCCGGCATTGGTCGCGATGACGGTCTTTTCCATCGCCATGGCTTCGATCACCACAAGCCCGAACGTCTCGAACGGCGAGGGAAGCGTCATGACATCCATCGCCGCCATGAAGCGCGGCACATCATCGGTGAAACGCATGAAGCGGAGATGGGATCCGACGCCAAGCTCGGCCGAGAGGGCTTCCAGGACTTTTTTGTAGCCGGGCTCGTTGGCCGTCTCGTCGCCTGCGATCACAAAGAGCGCCTCGGGATGCCGCGCGATCACCGATGGAATGGCGCGGATGAAAACTTCCTGGCCCTTGCCCGGATCGAGACGCCCGAGCACGCCCACAAGCATCCGGTCGCAGGGCAGACCGAACGATGCGCGCGCATCGGATTGCGCATACAATGAGGGATCAAACCGGCGCAGATCGGTGCCAAGCGGCACGACGTGCGCCTTCTCACGCGGCAGGCGCGTGCAGGAGAGCATTTCATTCTGCATGTGCTGCGTGAGCGAAAGCCAGAGCGAGAGCTTCGAATAGATCCAGGTGTGCAGCACATCCCGCTTGTTATGCCCCGAAGCCATCTGCTGATAGAAGATCAGACGCACCGACGGGGCGAAAAGCTTCGCCATGGCGGCGATATTGATGTCCTGAGACCGCATGAGGATGGCCGTGTCGATGCGGCGCTCGCGGAGAAAGCGGAAGAGCTTCAGCGCGGCCGCACAATCGAAATATTTGAGGCGGGGCATGAATGCGGCCGTGCCGATGCCCGAAGCCGTTGCCCGAGCCTGAAGCGGCGAAGACGGCGGCACGACAAGCCATGCATCAACGCCTTTGGCCCGCATCGACTCGGCCAGATGCAGCGAGGAAAGTTCGAGACCGCCCAGTGAATGGGAAAAACAGATGATGGCGATCCGCTGTACCGGCTCATTCATGCGAGTGACGTCTCCTGTGGTGAGTGTGAAAAATGTGAATACCAATATGCCGTTCCCGCACGAATAGTTCAAGTGCCGGCGAATGAATTCGTTCGCTTGATTTTTTCCGCGTCAATTCCTTCGCGTCCGAATGGTGAGTCCGGCACCGGTACCGGCCGGCACCGACAGCACGAACTGTTCGAGCAGCGACTGCACATTCTGCGTGAGCCGGTTCAGGTCCTCTGCAGCGCGCGCGATCTGCTGGGTACCGGCGGCCGATTCCTGCGTCACATTGGTGATGGCGTCGATGGTTTTGCCGATTTCTTCTGCCGATGTTGCCTGCTCCTCGCTTGCGGCGGCCACCTGACGCGCCGCATTGACCGCTTTTTCGGCTCCGTCGATGATGAGCCTGAGCGAGTCGCCGGACTTCTCGGCAAGCGACCGTCCTTCTTCCACTTCCTTCGTGCCGCGGTTCATCGATTGCACCGCATCCGCCGTGTCTTTCTGAATCTGGCGGATCATGCCGGCAATTTCCTTTGTGGCCTTCGTCGTGCGCTCGGCCAATTTTCTGACTTCATCGGCCACGACGGCAAAGCCTCTGCCCTGCTCTCCTGCCCTGGCGGCTTCGATCGCCGCATTCAAGGCCAGCAGGTTCGTCTGATCGGCGATGTCTTCGATCACCTGTATGATCTCTCCGATCTGATCCGATGACGTGCCGAGCGCCGTAACGGTGAGCGCCGCATCCTTCACCACGTCCGCGATCCGCTTCATGCCGCCGATGGTGTCTGTGACGATGCGGCCGCCTTCCTTCGCGTTGTCTCCTGCGGCCCGCGCCGTCTCGGCCGCTATGGCCGCGTTCTTCGTCGTATCCATGATCGTCCGCGTCATCTCCGAGATCGCTCCCGAAACCTGCGAAGCCTGCTGCATCTGTTCCTGAGCGCCGGCGGCCATCTCTTCGGTCGACGAGCTGATCTCCTCTCCGGCGCTTGCCAGCGCCGCCATCGCTTCGGCAATGCGCAGCAGGATCGTCCGGACCTGTGCAACCGATTGCGTGAATCCGTCGAAGAGCTTTCCGATCTCATCGTTCTTCTCCGCCTGCACGCTCACGGTCAGATCGCCGTCGGCGAACCGGTGCATTGCCGAAAGCAGCATGTCGATCGACGACTGGAGATATTCCTGCTGCTGCCTGATGCTGGCCACGGCGGCTTCCACTTTCTTTTCCACTCCCGCTTTTTCCGTCTGCAGGTCCTGCTGCGACCGGCGGATATCCGCCACCATGTTGTTGAACATCCTCGAGAGTCGTCCGATCTCGTCATTGGCTGCCGCTTCAACCGAGACCGAGAGATCTCCCTTCGCGACTTTGGATGCCGCACTGAACAGCGCGCGCACGGGCTTCCCGATATGCTGCGCGATGTAGAGCGAGAGCGCGGTTGCGGCGCATGTGCCGATCACCATGACGAGCGCGACGGCCCACATCGCCGCCTGCGATTCGGAATCGTTCTGATCTTGGACTGCCTTCGCTTCATCGATCTGCATCGCAGCCAGATGGTCGAGGGCATGGAGCACCTTGTAGCGGGCCTTATCCATTTCTCCGTTGAAGAGCTGCACGGCTTCATCCGTTTTCCGCTGCCGCGCCAGAACGGTGAGGCGATCGAGCATCGAGGCATAGTCCCTGCGGTATGTATGGAATTCTTCGAGCGCCGTCTTCACCGAATCCGAGACAATCGAACGCGACAGTGCATCGATCGAAGAACGGATATCCGCCTCGCGCTCGGTGACTTTCATGAGCCGGTCGTTCATAACCGCTTCATCATTTGCCATCGCCATCTGCAATGCATCGGTCCGCTGCCGCAGAAATGCCGTCGTGAGCGCATTCAGCTGGCCAAGCGGCACGGTCCCATATTCGTAGCTCCGGATTCCGGCGGCGCTCTGCGAGCGCAGGCTCACGATGCCCACGATCCCGATCAGTCCTCCCAGCACGCCGACAATGCCGAAACCGATGATGAGTTTCTTGCGAATATTCATATCATGAAACCACGTCATCATCTCTTTCCTTCCTCTTCTTATGAAACGATGCTGCTTCGATGCAGACTCTGCCGCATCCACCGCCGATTAATGAGGAAATCGCAACAAATATGCCAGAATTGAAATCCTTGCTTCCGTTCGGATTTACATACAACGAGGGGGGCGGGCGGGAAGACGCTGATGATTATTGGCCACAGGAGCGAAAAAACGGTCGGGCTTACTTCATGCCGCGCTTCTTCTTTTCGATGATGACCTGGATGTCGACGCTTGCGGCGCAGATCGGACAGACATAGCGCCGCGTGGTCTCGTTGAAGTCCGGTTCGTTTGTCTGATTGCAGTTCGGACATTTCACGACAAACGGTTTTTCCTTTTTGTGTTTTGCCATACGTATATTCTCAGCGATGAAAGACGGGCCGCCGGTGCCGGTCGACCCAATATCCCCACACGACGAACAGCCATTGGAGATGCCCCGCCCAGGCGATCGACGACACATCGGGGGGCGGCGGACCGAATACATTCAGGAGATAGATGCCGACGATCACCGCGACGAACGTCCACAATCCCCACACGCCCTGAAGATCCGCGGCCTCGGTCGCCCGGAAATAGAGGAAGACGCCCGCAGCAAAGATGCCTCCTTCCAGCACGAGCGTCGTGCCGAGCGACGACCAGCCCTCCCATCCCGCCAGTGTCGTGCTGCCCGGATACAGCGGAAGATCGGGGCGATGCACGATCAGATCGAGCAGCCAATGGCTCACCACCAGAACGCCGAGCACGAGCGCGCCCCGCATCGATTTTCGAATCAGATAGAAGGCGCCGCCTACGACAGCAGCCCAGATCAGCACGAAGAGAAGGCTGTGCGAAAACGGATAGTAGAGAAAATTCAGCGGCGTCACCGTCGTGATGCCCGGCTCGATCCGGACGCGTTCGATTCCCAGCAGAAGAAGCGTCGGCCAGAGAAGGTCGATGAATTGCGCCGCAAGAAAGAGCGTGCCAAGCGAGACGGTCTTTGCGGCGGCTTTCGCTCCGAAACCGACGCCGAAATGTCCGACAAACATGGCCTCTCCTCTGATCATGAACGCGTGGAAACGGAATGCAATGTCTGTATCAACAGCGATGCAGGGCGCAGAATTCCTTTCTTCCAACGCCGCCGCGTCAGGCTGCGCCGCCCTGCTGCTTCTCCGTCTGCCGGCGGGCATACTGCGGATACAATTTTTCGGCGCAGTCCGGACAGATGCCGTGCGAGAACTGCGCGTCCGAATGCTTGATGAGATACGTCTCGAGGATGTTCCAATACCCTTCGTCGTCGCGGATCTTCTTGCACGAAGAGCAGATCGGAATGAGGCCGCCGAGCGTCTTCACATTCTCGAGCGCGGCCTTCAGCTCGCTCAGGAGCACCTCGCGCTGTTCGACCTGATGCTGCAGTTCGCGGTTCGCCTTTTCGATCTGCTCGTTGCGCTCCTTCAGAGTCTCCTGCTGACGCAGGATTTCATCGTTCGCTTCCTTGAGCTTGATATTCTTCTGCCGGACGACTTCGGCTTCATGACGCTGCTGCTCGATCAGGAGCTGCCGGCGCTGCCGCCGCTGCAGATACTGGAAACCTCCGGCAAGCGATCCGCCGAGCACGAGCGCGTAGCCGACATACGCCCACCATGTGCGCCAGAAGGGCGGCTTCACGATGATATAGAGCGTGGCGCCGGTCGTGTTCCAGACGCCGTCGTTGTTCGATCCCATGACGCGGAAGACGTATTCGCCGGGAAGCAGGTTCGTATACGACGCCTTGCGCCCGGCGCCCGAATAAATCCACTCCCTGTCGAATCCTTCAAGCATGTACTTGTACTGATTCAATTCCGACTTGCGGAAGTTCAACGCGACAAAATCGAAGGAGATGGAATTCTCGTCGTATGAGAGCACGACCGTTTTCTTCGTCGTCATCGCCGAATCGAGCCGGACAGGCCGGTTGAAGATGCTCATCGATGTGATGTAGACCGGAGGAACGAACGCGTTGTCGAGAATCAGATCGGGATGGAACATGTTGAAGCCGAAGTTGCCGCCGAAAAAGAGCGTGCCGTCCTTGTCCTTAAAGCTGCAGTTGAGGTTGAATTCCTCTCCCTGCAGTCCGGAAGCCGCCGTATAGTTGCGGAAGACGTTCGTTGCGGGATCGAATCGCGAGACGCCGCGGTTGGTCGTGATCCAGATATTGTTCTTCCCGTCGACTTCGATTCCGAAGATGGTATTGTTCGTGAGGCCGTCGGATTCCGTATAGGAAGTAAAGACGCCCGTGCGCGGATCGAACCTGTTCACTCCCCCGCCGTATGTGCCCACCCACAGTATGCCGTTCCGGTCTTCGGCGATGGGAGCGGCCAGATCGCTGCTGATGCTCTGCGGATTCTTCGGATCATGCATGTAGCGGGTGAATGCGCCTGTGGCGCGGTCGAACCTGTTCAACCCGCCACCGTAGGTGCCGATCCAGATCGTTCCGGTATGATCTTCGAACAGCGAACGGACGTTGGATGAACTGATCGTCCTCGGATCGTTCGTGTTGCGATAGAGCGTGAACGCATCCGACTTCCTGTCGTACGACACGAGCCCCATCTGCGTTGCGATCCAGACAAGTCCGAGGTGATCCTCGATCAGCATGCGGATATTGGTCGAGACGATGTCACGCGGATATCGGTCGATATCGGCCAGTCGCGTGAAGCGCTTCGTCTTCCGGTCGAAATAGTTCAGTCCCTGGCGTGTGCCGACCCATATCCTTCCCTTCGAATCCTCCAGGATGCTGCTCACATAGTTGTCGCTGAGCGTCTTTCTGTCACCGATGCTGCTTCGGTACTGCTCGCATATTCCCGTTTTCGGATTGAAGATGTTCATACCGCGCGATGTGCCGATCCAGAGCACACCCTTTGCGTCACGGTAAATGATGCGCATGTTGTTGTCGGTGAAAAGCGTCGTATGCGGAATCTCGTTGCGGTATGCATGAAAATGCTCTCCGTGCGGATCGTACTTGCAGACGCCGTTCGTATATGTTCCCATCCACAGGCATCCGGCTTCATCGCGATACATCGAAATGATGAAGTTGCTGCCGAGACTGTTCGGATCGCGCAGGTCGTTGCGCCACGATTCGATGGCGCCCGTTTCGGGATCGAGCAGCTTCAGGCCGGCTCCGTATGTTCCGTAGAGAATGCGGCCATCATGGTCTTCCAAGATCGTCAGAACGGTCAGCGTATCCATTCTGTAATCGCCAACGGGGACGGGAGGAACATAATAGCGGCAGCGCCCGCTGGCGCGGTCGTATAGCGCGATACCGTCCGAAAGCGTACCGATCCAGAACCGGCCCTTCGAATCCTCAAAGAATGCGGACACCGAAGGATTGCGCATCTGATTGTCCTTTTTGCCGGGCACCGTGTTCACGAACGAATCGGTTGACTCCACATAGCGCGACAGTCCGCCGCCGTCGATACCGATCCAGACGGTGCCGGCTTTGTCCACATACATCGTTCTGATGGATGTGCCGGCGAGGCTCGTGGAATCGGCCGGGTTCCGAAAGTAGTGCCTGATGCCTGCGCCGCCGCTGCTGATCTTGAAGACGCCGGAAAGGTGAGAGCCCGCCCAGATGTTGCCCTTCGCATCTTCGGCAAGCGATGTGATCACAAGACGAGGCTCGTCTTTCGGAGGAGGCACGCCGAGGTCGAGATGCCGGAATACGTCGCGCACCGGATCATAGACGTCGATGCCCATCGATGTCGCCAGCCAGATCAGTCCGTTGCGATCCTGCAACATCGAATGAATGGTGTTCTGCCCTATCGAAGTGGAGTCGTTCTTCCGGTTGCGATAGACAAGGAACTGATAGCCGTCGAACTTGTTGAGGCCGTCGTCGGTGCCGAACCAGAGGAAACCCTGTCGGTCGCGCAGTATGCACCAGACCGTGTTCTGCGAGAGTCCCTGGAAGACCGAGAGATTGGTGAACTTCGCGGGGACATCCGCATGGAGCAGCTCACCGCAGAGAAGGCAGACGACGACGGCGGCAATGACACGAAGGCGCGGCATGCAAGGCATGTGAGTGGTCAATTTCTATCGATGGACTGAAGTCATTCTGTACAAGCGCTTACATCCTGGAGCGCAGGGATATGCAAACGCAGATTGCCGGTAATATACCGGAAAGATCGTTCGCATGCCACAGCGCATGAAAAAAAAGTTTTACAATCATCAACTCCTATTTACAGAGATGGGGGCGGAAGCGCACCGCCCAGCAGCGGATTCTCGATGATCGAGGCGTCGACGACCCACTCCTCCACCTGGTCCTCTTTCAGTCCGGTGAGAAAGCGCGACGGCTTCGAGAGCACGACGCCGGAACTGCGCTCGAAGACTTCCATCGGATACGTGATGAAGAGATATTCCTTGGCGCGCGTGCAGGCGACATAGAACAGCCGCGCCTCCTCCTCCAGCTCATCCGGATCGTCGACCGAACGCAGCGAGGGAAACCGGCCGTCAAGCGCATTGATGATGAACACCGCCTTCCACTCGAGTCCCTTGGCGCTGTGCACGGTCGAGAGCACGAGCACTTCCTCGTCGGTGCCGGGACTCTCCACCTCCGTGATGCTGTTGGTGGGCGGATCGAGCGCGAGATCGACCAGGAGCTGCTCGACCGATTCGTACTGTTCGGAGATGGAGCTGAACATCTCGAGGTCCTTCTGGCGCTTATTGTGGTCGTCGTACACTTTTTTGAAGATCGGCGTGTAATACTCGATTACATGAAAGACCTTGTCTGCCACGCGCAGCGACGGGCGCGCGACTTCCTTGAACATCGCAAAGAGCGGATCGAGCCCTTTCGGATAATCGTTGAAGCGCTTCCAGAATTCCTCCGACGCCTCGTTCGAGCGCAGACGCTTCATGACGATGTCGTCGATGATCGACTCGGCCTTCTTCGGCCCCACGCCGTCCATCAACAGCAGGATGCGGTTCCAGGACACGATGTCCTTCGGATTCTGCAGCACGCGCAGGTAGGCGATCAGATCCTTGATATGCGCCGTCTCGATGAACTTGAAGCCGCCGTACTTGACGAACGGGATGTTCGCCTTCATCAGCTCGATTTCGAGCACATCGGACAGAAAGCCGGAGCGGAAGAGCACGCCGATCTCGTCGAGCGGAATGCCCTCCTCGCGCAGCTCGAGGATCTTCTGCACGACGAAGCGCGCCTGCAGCAGTTCCGTTTCGGCCTTCACGATGACCGGGAGCGGTCCGGTTTTATACGATCGCAGTTCTTTATAATACATGCGTAGTGATCATTGGGACAAACGAAACGAATTTTTCATCACGGTATTTGCCAGATCCAGAATCTGCTGCGTGCTCCGGTAGTTCTCCTCGAGCTTGATCACACGGCAGCCGGGGTATTCCTTCTCGAACTTCAGGATGTTCTCGATCGTGGAGCCGCGGAAGGAATAGATGCACTGCGCGTCGTCTCCCACCACCATCACATTGGTGTGGACGGAGGTGAGCAGCTTCACGGCCGCGCTCTGCAGCGCATTCGTATCCTGATATTCATCCACCATGATATACTGATATTTCGCCGAAATGCGGTCGCGCACATCCTTGTGCGTCTTCATCAGCTCGACGAGGTTCACCAGCAGATCGTCGTAATCCATCTTGTTGTTCGACTTCTTGAATCCGATGTAGGCCTGAAACACGCTCTGCATATCGAGCACATCCTCGATGTAGCGCGGATAGTCGCGCTCGACGATCTTCTCGACCGGCGTCGCCGTATTGATCGAGCGGCTGTAGATATCCAGCAGCGTCTGCTTCTGCGGAAAACGCCTCGCCCGTTCGTCCAGTTTCAGCCGCCGGCGCACCACATTGATCGTGTCTTCGGCGTCCGACTGGTCGAGGATCGTGAAGTTGGAATCGTACCCGGCCAATTGCGCATGGCGGCGGAGCACCATGTTGGCGAAACTGTGGAATGTGCCGCCCGAGACCTTGTCGCACCGCGAATCGAGCAGCTGCGTGGCGCGGCTGAGCATCTCGCGCGCGGCCTTGCGCGTGAACGTGAGCAGCAGGATGCGCTCGGGCGAGACGCCGTTTTCGATCAGGTAGGAAACGCGGTAGACGATCGTGCGCGTCTTGCCCGTGCCGGCGCCGGCGATGACCAGGAGCGGACCCAGCGTCGTCGTGACCGCTTCGTACTGCGCGGGATTGAGGTCCTGCTTGTAGTTGATCTTGAAGCTCGCCGCGGCAGGAACGATGTGCAGATGTTCATGCGGAAGCGGCTTCAGTACGTATTTCTTTGCAGCCATGCGTTACAGATACCGTTCTTTGATGATCGTAATATGATGCTGCTCGTGTCCGGCAAGGATGTACGCCGCGGCGCGGACGGTGAGGCGGCGACCGCTGGCAATGCCTCCGCGCTCCATCGCATCGGCATCGAGCCCCTTGAGCAGCATCACGGATGAGGCGCGCACGGCTGCCAGTTCATCGAGCATGTCGCCGATCTCGCGCCGGTCGGCATGCGACTGGTTCACGAAGCCGTCCTGGTCGAAGCCCGGAAGCTCGGTCGAATCGTTGCGCGCGAAGCGGAGAATCCTGTAGCCGTAAATGCGCTCGGTATCAATGATGTGCCCGAGCACTTCCTTGACGGTCCACTTGCCTTCGGCATAGCGCGAGGACAACTTTTCGTCCGGAATCGACCGGAAGAATTCCATGGCCGAGCGAAGATTCTCCTCCAGATGGGCAAGCAGGTTTCCGTCGTCCGGAACCAGGCCGATATAGATCTCGTCATGCGGCCCGTATTCCCCTTCCTTCGGTTTGTCGATGTGCGTCATCGGTTCTTTTCCTTTCTCATGATGTCAGAGCGGCCCGCGGATGCGTCGCCGCTTTTCTTCGACTGCGGGCGGAAGCTCGTATTCCTCGATCGCGTCGAGCGCTTCCATCGCTTTTTTCCTTACGTCAACTGATTCCTGTACGGCGAGCGACTCGCAGTACAGGCTGAAGGCGCTCACGCGGCGGAGCCACGCGTCCTGGTCTTTTCCCTGCAGCCGCAGGATGTCGGCTTCTTCATTCAGGAGATCGGCCACAACGCGATACATCCGCCGGTCCATCTCGGCCGGACGCCGGAGCATTTCAATCATCGCTTCATCATTCAGGCGGACAAACAGCGCCCAGTCCAGTCCCGTGAGCCGCGTTCCGCCCGCGCGGATCTCTTCCAGCGCCTTCTCATATTCCTTCAGCTCCTTGTGGAAGAGCACGCGCGCGATGACCTGAACGAGCTGCTCGATCAACCGCATGATGTAGTCCCGTGTGTACATGCGCTCCCTGCCCCTGCATTCCTAATGTAAGAAATTTTCAATTGCCGTTGAACACGTCTTCATCTGCTGGCCGACGGCCATGTGTCCGCCGTCGCCTTTCAGGATGAGCGTTCTGGCGCCGATCATCGGCGCAAACTCCAGCGCCGGACCGGGATAGATGATGTGGTCGCTTTCCGAAACGATGATGAAGACCTCCGCCTGTTTCACCGCCTGTGCGGCCTTCTCCATCGATCCGCCGAAGCCGCGCGAGATGTCATGACCGATCATCGCGCGCAGCTGCGCCTCGAAATTCCACAGCGTGAAGACGGCGGGCTCCTCTTTCTCAAACGATTTCAGGTAGGCGGGAAATTCCGCGCGGGTCTTCTTCCGGTCCACCGAGGCCGGAGATTCGGCCACCATCGCCGTCAGCATGTTGATCGACTGATAAATGTCCCGTTCCGGCATCTTCGCTTTCCTGCCGGCTTCGATCATCTGCAGCTCGGTATTAAAATAGAGCAGATCCCAGGTGCTCAGGCGCGGCGTGCAGACATACGGCACCGCCTGGCTGATGAATCCGGGATAGGCCGCCAGCCATTCGAACAGCTGCATGCTCCCCATCGAACCGCCGATGGCCGCATGCAGATGGCGGATGCCGAGCATGCGCGTGAGCAGCGCATGCTGCGAATTCACCATGTCGCGGATCGTGATGCGCGGGAACTGCGCATCGGGCTGCTCCGCGCTGTTGGAGGGCGATGTCGAAACGCCGTTGCCGAGCGCGTCGATGGCGATAACGAAATACTTTGTGCTGTCGACGAGCCTGCCCGGACCGATGAGGCTGCCAAGCTGCTGCGATGTGCCGCCGAACCATGTCGTATACATCACCGCATTCGAGGTGTCGGCGTTCGGCCTGCCGAAGGTTCTGTAGCCGATCCTGCAGTCGCGCAGCGTGTCGCCGCCGGTCAGCGCAAGATTACCGATCGATGCGAACTGCTGCCTGTCCTGCGCGCGCAACGCGCAGGCATATAGAAGCGCAATGCCGATAAGCATGAAACGGATTTTGCTCCGGCAAGTCATGAAGAACATACCTTTCCTTTTCCTTTGAATTGTACAAGAAGATCGGTTTCTGCTGATTCAGGAGGCGGTAAGAAAGCGCGTGATGATCTCCACGGCGCGTTCAAGCTGGTCGATTTCGAGATATTCCCCGGATGTATGCGCCTGGGCGATATCGCCGGGACCGAAAACGATACTGGGGATACCGGCGAGGTTGTAATGCCCCGCATCGGTGGCATAGTGCGCCGCTTCGACGACGGCGCTGCCGCTGATTTCTTCGATTGCGGATGAAAGCCGGCGGACGATGGGTGCATCTTCCGGCACGTCGATGCCTTCCACCGACAGAAACGGCGGTTCGAACGTCCAGTCGCCGAGACCCGCGAGCGCTTCGCGCGCCATGGAAAGCACCTGTGCTTCAGTCTCGCCTGGCAGCGTGCGCCGGTCGATTTCGATCGTGCAGCGGTCGGGCACGATATTAACGACCTGTCCTCCGGCGATGGTGCCCACGCTCAGAGACGGGACGCCCAGAAGCGGGTGCGGCGCCATGCGCGAGAGCGCATCGGCATGGTCTTCAAGACGCGCAAGGATGCGCGCCATGGAATAGATGGCATTTCTTCCGCGCGAGGGATAGGCCGAATGGGCCGCACGTCCCGATGTGGCAAGTTTCCAGCGGATCACTCCCTTGTGCGCGCGCACAATGTGGAGTTGCGTGGGCTCTCCCACGACGGCCATATCGGCCTTCAGGCCGCGCGCAATCAGCGCCTGCGCGCCCGTGAAGCCGGCCTCCTCATCGGCCGCCGCGGCGACGATGATATTGAACGGAAGCGCGGCGTTCTTTCGTGCCGCGATGCTCACAGCCGAAATGAATGCCGCAAGAGATCCTTTGGTGTCGCAGGCGCCGCGTCCGTAGAGCCGGCCGTTTTCCACCTTCGCAGAAAAGGGATCGACTTCCATGCCGTCGGCATGCACCGTATCCATGTGCGCTTCCAGCATCACCGTGCGTTCGGCATGGGCATCGAACCATCCAACGACATTCGGGCGGTTCGGCTCCACATCGTAGACTTCGACGTCGAGCCCCGCCTTCCTCATTGCATCGGCTGTGAATGCGGCCATTTCCTTCTCGCAGTACGGAGGCTCGGCGGCGAATCGTCCCATCGGATTCATGCTGGGAATGGCAACCATCTCCTTCAGAAGGTCGAGCGCGTTCATCGGCGACGGTCCTCCGTCACGGCGAAGACGCGGGCCGGGGCTCCGTCGCCCGATTCGATCAGGAGCGGAGCGGAAACAAGCTGCACCATTCCCTCCTGCAGGCGGGAGGTGTTGTTCAGATTCGTCACCAGCGGAATGCCGCGGCGCAGCAGAATATGATGCACATCGAGCGTATAGGGCGTATCGGCCGCGATCAGGGGCGCGCCGAGTCCGGCAAGAAATTCGGCCGCATCGTTCGACA
Organism: Acidobacteriota bacterium; assembly: GCA_050258555.1. Classification (GTDB taxonomy): domain Bacteria; phylum Bacteroidota; class Ignavibacteria; order UBA10030; family UBA8401; genus CAISDA01. The sequence continues at coordinate 46,549 of JBLMZA010000141.1, forward strand.
GCGGCGGATAGGTCGTGTAATAATCGGCGTCGCCGAAGCGCGCATCCCATCCGGTCTTGATGATGACCGCCGTCGCGCCCGGTATCGATTTCTTTTCCAAATCGATAGCCGTTATTGCAACACCCGGTGCGCGCGGCGTGAAGTCGCAGACGTACGCATCGAGCATCCACAGACGCGTGTCGTACTGGTCGATGGCATGCCCCCCTTCAATCACATGCTTCGGCGCATCGATGTGCGTGCCGGTATGCGTGCCGATGGTGAGGGCGTTGACGACGCACCGGTTCCATGCGTAATTGGCCGTCTGCCTGATTTCCGTCGCCGGATGCCACGGGAAGTAGACCGGAATGCGCGGAGTGATCGGATGTGTGAGATCGATGATCATAGAATGTTATCCAATATCGGGAATCCAGACGATAGCGTCAACAGGGCAGGCTTCGAAACAGAGGCCGCACCCGGTGCACGAACGGAGATCGATGACCGCCGAGGCGCCGTATTTATGCGCTTCGCGCGGAGCCATCACGATCGCATCGAAAAAGCAGATCGGCACGCAGCGTTCGCAGGCGATGCAGCGTTCCTCCACCACCAGCGCAACGGGGGCGACATCGCCGCCCACATTCGGCGGAAACGGGACGAGTCCCCTGTATTTAGTGTTTCCAGACATTGCGCGCTCCTGTCTTTGGTTCGCCCGGCCAGCGGCGGATCGCATCGGGATCGGCCAGTTCGGCCAGCGCTCTGCCCCGGATCTCGTCGAGCGAGCCGATGCCTTTCCGTTCCAGATAGGCGGCGATGGCGGCATTCATCGCCGCGATGGTCTCCCATCCGTTGACCATCACCGCCGAGAGCACCTGCACGGTCGATGCGCCGAGCAGGATGAACTTGATCACATCCTCGCCCGTCATCGCGCCGCCGGTGGCGCTGATGGGGATGGAAATCTTCTGCGCCGCTTCGGCCACATGCCGCATGGTGTAATACTTCGCCCACGGTCCGCCGATGCCTCCGTAATAGCCGTGCAGAATCGGCTTCTGCTCTTCGATGTCGATATCGATGCCGCGGATGCGGTTGCAGAGCGTCACGGCCGAAGCACCGCACTTCTCCGAGACGACGCACTGATTGACAAGGTCCGTCGTCGAGGCGAGTTTGACAAGCACCGGAATCCGGACCGATTCCACCACGGCGCGGATGCCGGCCACGAACGTCGTTTCGAATTCAAGCGAGCCGGGACGGTGCGGAGACGAGATATCGAGCTCGACCGCATCGGCTCCGCAGGCTTCGATCTTCAGCGCGAGCGCCGCCCAGTCCTCCGGCGTATCGGCAAAGGCGCTTCCGATAATCGGAATGCGCGCATGCTCCTTGGAGGCTTCGATGAAGCGCCAGTAGTCGTCGAGCGTGCCGCTGTATCCCTGCTCGAAGGCGAAGAGCGTGAACTGCTTCGAGCGCCCTCCCATCTGCTTGTCCCAGTCAAGCAGCTTGTAGCGCGGCCGGGGCCACTGCCGCATGTAGGCAAACTTATCGGAACACACGGTCTTGAGCACGACGGCCCCGGCGCCGTGCTCCTGCGCCAGCGCGATCTGATTGACATCGTGGCTTGCCGGACCCGAGGCGATCATGACGGGACTTGCGAGCGTGCGGCCGAGAAACGTCGTCGTCAGGCTCATGCGGACACCATCTGTTTCCGTGTGAACGTGCGTTCATCCACTTTGAATGCCTCGATCACATCGAGGGCGGTCCGGTAGCAGTTGCCCGTGCCCTCGGGAATCACGACCATGCCGTTTCGGACGTCGATGAGCGGTCGCACGATGTCGTCGGTGAACCACCGAAGCGACGCCTCGACATCGGTCGGATAGGTGAAGTTCGGGAGCGACGCCAGGTGCAGCGTCTGCACGCCGCCGATGCCGAGTTCGGGCATCGTTCCGGCCCAGACCGGAATGCCCGCCTGCGCGCAGATGTCATGGATCTCCTTCGCGTTCTGCAAGCCGCCCACACGCTGGATCTTGATGTTGACAATGCGGCAGCTCTTGAGCCGGATGGCCTCGCGCACCGTCTCGGCGTTTGTTGCACTTTCATCCAGACAGACGGGCGTTGTGACCGCCGCCTGCAGCATGGCATGGCCTGTCAGATCCTCCTTGGGCAGAGGCTGTTCGATCATCATCAGACCGAAGTCATCGAGTGACTTCAGGTGATCGATATCCTCGCGGCGGTAGGCGCAGTTGGCATCGGCCATCAGCGGAATGTCGCCGAAGACACGCCGGATCTGCTGCAGCGGATCGTGATCCCATCCCGGCTGTATCTTGATTTTCACGCGCTTGTATCCTTCCGAAAGATACCGTTCGATGGCCGAAAGCAGGCCGACGGTCGTGGGATAGATGCCGACGGCGAGTCCCGATTCGATGAAGCGCCGCGTGCCGCCCAGATGCGCGTAGAGAGGCTCCGATTTCATCTGCGCCTGGATGTCCCATGCGGCCGTCTCGACGCCTGCGCTGGCAAACGGGCTGCGGCTGCGCACTTCGAGAATCCGGTTGAGCGCATCGATGGAAAGATCGCCTGCCGCAAGGACCGAGGGAATGACATCGTCGGAGAGCGTCTTCCAGACCGATTCGGGCGTATCATCCGAATAGAAGCCGCCGGACATGGGCGATGCTTCGCCGTAGCCGGTCACGCCGTCCGATGAAAGAGCGACGATGATGCCGTCCTTCTCGCTCACCGATCCGTTGCTGATTGTGAAGGGCTCGACAAGCGGGATGCGCACGTGCGTCAGTGTGATTGCGTCAATTTTCATAAGCTGCCTTTCAGAAATGCGCGGCATGCGCACATGCCGCGCACGAACAATGTGTGTCCGCGCAAAAATGCGTCAGCGCGCACGGACAGGATTTTTCAATTCGCCGATGCGGTCGATGCGGCATGTGACCACGTCGCCGCTTTTGATCTCATCGATCCCGTGCGGCGTGCCGGTCGAAATCACATCGCACGGATTGAGCACGATGTCCTTCGAGATATATTCGATCAGCGTGGGAATGTCGAACACCAGGCGCTTCGTGTTCGACTTCTGCCTCACTTTCCCGTTCACGCGGCACTCGATATTCAGGTGCACCGGCTGCGGAATCTCATCGGCGGTCACAATCCATGGACCGAGCGGCGTGAACGTATCGTAGCTCTTCGAGCGGAACCAGGGATGCCTCTTCTCAAGATCGGTGTTCTGCATCGTGCGCGCCGTCACATCGTTGATGATCGTGTAGCCGGCGATGTACTTGTGCGCATCGCGCTTCTTCACATTCGACGCCTTGCGGCCGATCACCACGGCGAGCTCGACTTCATGGTCGATGCGTCCCTGTCCGCGCGGAATGCGGATGGGTTCATCGGGACCGATCACCGACGAACCGGCTTTCATGAAGATGATCGGTTCCTTCGGCACCTCGAAGTTGCCTTCCTTCGCATGGAGCACATAGTTGAGGCCGAGCGCGATGATCTTCGGAGGACAGGCAATCGGGGCCTTCATCTGCGCCGCCTTCGGAACGAGAAAATATTTCTGCAGCGCATGGTCTTTCGCGAATTTCACGACGGCGGCGATTTCCCTGCCGTCGAACCGCTGGGCGGCGATGAGCTGCGTAATCGTGCAGAAGCGGACCGGCGCGTTCTTCTGCGTCAGCCACTCGTAGGCCACGAGCATGTCGGTGTAGTTGATCCACTTTCCGGCCTGCTCCACGCCGACGACGGGTTTTCCTTCGAGTTCAAATTGTGCGATATTCATAGTCTGATCATGAGTTTGGTGGTCGTTCAGTCCTTGGCTTTGTGCCGTATTAGTTTCAGCGCCGCATCGCGCTCCGCGGTCGAGATGAGCGCGCCGTAGAGTTCCGGGCGGCGCGAGGCGCGCACGGCAAGCGTGCGGTCGTATTTCTTTTCGAAGAAGAAGGGCGTGACGCGCTTCTGGCGCAAATCCACATCCGTCGTGAGCGATCCGATGCGGCGGCAGAGATCCGCCGTGATCGTGCCATCGCGGTCGACGATGCCGCTTCGCCCGATCATCTTTCCCGGCGTCCACTCGCCTTCCTCATATCCGTAGCAGGCCGAGACGAGCACGAGCCCGGTGTCGATGGCGCGGGCGCGCATGCGGATTTCCCAGTCGATGTCGCCCCAGCCTGCCTGCACATGCGGAAAGAGCAGCAGCTCGGCGCCCTTCACCATGAGCGACTGCGCCACTTCCGGATATTCGATATCCATGCAGATCATGATGCCGATCGCGGCGCAATCGAGCTTGAAGACCGGCAGCTTCTCACCCGGCTTCATGCCGAATTTCTGTTCGGCGATGGTGGGATGGCTTTTCCTGTAGGCGCCGATGGCCGTGCCGCTGCGGTCGAAGATGATGCAGGTGCTTCCGGGCACGCCATCGACGATGGTAAGCATCGGAAAAACGACATTCATCCCATACCTGCGCGCATAGGCCGATGCCAGGCGCGCCGAAGGCCCCTCCAGAGGCTCGGGAACATAGTCCTTCTTCAGTTCGGAGGTGCCGCGATGCCAGAGATTGGCATACTCGCCGAAGAGCACGATATCGGACGAGTCTTTGCCTGCCGCTGCGAGCTGCGCCTCGATGAGCGAGAGATTTCTAATCCGCTTCTCTTTGGACGACGACCCTTTCACGATCGCCGGAAGCTGCACCGTCGTGATGCGAATTCTTTTTGTCATCGGAATCGGTCTCCGGTTGTGTGTGTGCGCGCAGCTGCGCGCGGCTGTATGCCATGATCGACGCCCCGAGCGCCAGAAGGATGGCGCCCGCCACGCCATTGATGGACGAGGGCGCAATCGGCGTGCCCGGCAGAGCCAGGCAGGCAATGAGCACCGCGCCGAGCACGATGCTGACCTGGCCCAAAAGCCGGTAGACATTCATCGTGCCCCTGTCGATGCGCGTTTCCTTCTCAAGTACCGGCACCTTCAGATCCTCTTCAAGCTGCAGCAGGTCCGCATGACGCGGATCATCCGCGCGGAAAAAGAACGCGGAGGCGAAAAAGACGACCGAGGCGACGATCGATTCGGCGAACATGTTGCGGATGAATGAATACTCCTTCCACACGCCGAGACTCATCAGCACCACGGCCGCGATGATCGCCGCCGAACACGAGGCGATGCCCGACCACCAGGGCGTCTTCCGGTAGATCATGCCGAGCGCAACCGGCATCGAGAATGCCGCGACAAGCGAATAGTATTCCAGCGCGAAGCTGAAGGCGCCCCCGAATCTCGGAATGTACCATGCCACGGCCACGCCGAGCACGCCGATCACCAGCATGGTCAGACGCGCCACGTTGAACTGCGTCTTCTCCGTCGGCTCCGCGCCGGACATCTTCGTGTGTATCGGCGCATAGATGTCGCGCGTCGTCGTGGCCGCAAGCCAGTTGAACGCGTCGTTGGCCTGGCCGAGCGTGGCCGAAAGAATGGCCGAAACGACGAAGCCGATCATGCCGTGCGGCAGCAGAAGCAGGGCGAGGCTCACGAACGATGCCTCGGCCGGAACGGCAAACGAGGGCCAGAGCGCGTTGATATCCGGGAAGATGATGCGCGAAGCCATCACCGGAAGGATCCACAACAGCGGTCCCACAAGCGCAAGCACCGCGCAGAGCAGCGCCATCTTCTGCGCCCCTTTTTCATCCGGAACGCTGTGATAACGCTGGACCTGCGACCAGGCGACATTGTAGCCGAGCAGCGCGTTGATCAGATACGCGATCAGAAAAAGCGGATTGGCCACCTGTCCAGTGAGCGAAAAATATCCCGTTGGCGCTTCGGAGACCGTGCGCGCAATGCCGGCGGTGAGTCCTCCTCCCTGTCCCAGATACATGAACGAGACGGGAAAAATGATGATCGTCATGACGACGATGATCACCGACTGCACCGCATCGGAAAGCACCGCCGCCCAGATGCCGCCGATCACCGTATAGATGATCATCACCGCGCCGACAATGAGGATGGAAAGCTGGAAACCGGTGAATTCGATGCCGCCGAGAGAAAACACCTGCCCCGAAAAACCGAGCGCGGTCGAAACGAAAATGCACAGAATGTAGAGTCCCTGCCCGATGCCGACAGTCTGCGGAATGATCGCCGTGACGGAATAAAAGTACGTCGTCGAGGGCGAGAAGCGGCGCGTGAGAAACTGCAGTGGAGAGTTGATGCGCGCCCGGCGCCAGCGCTTCGCGAAATACCAGTAGCCCACCAGATAGGCCCAGAAGGCCATCGTGAAGATCGGCACGGCGCCGATGCCGTTCACATACGTGAAGCCCGCGGCGGCCACGAACATGAACGCCGAAAAGCCCGAGACCCAGTTCGAAAGCCCGGCCAGGACCCATGGGATCTTGCCTCCGCCCTTGAAATAATCGTCCGTGTTCTTGTTCTTCCGCGCCGAAAAAATGCCGACCCAGATGATGATGACAAAATAGAGAGCGATGAGGACGTAATCCATCCCATTGACGGTATTGAATGTCATCGATGTCTCACCCGGCGGATAATTTTCTGCATGTTGAGTCCGAACATTTTTTCCTTCTCTTCGGCCGTGCAGTGAGCGTAGGCCATCCATCCGAACTGGGGAATCGGATCGCGCATCGGCTGGTCGGTGCCGAAGAGCACGCGTTCGGCGCCGACGTGCTTCACCATGAATTCGATGATGCCGAAGGTGACGGACGTGAGCGTGATCTCGAGCGCAATGTTCGGATGCTTCTGCGCCGCCTCGATCGCGACGCGGGCGTCCTTGAACGATCCGCCGCTGTGCGCAAGGATGAACATGATGTTCGGATAGCGCGCGGCGAGATCGTCGATCTCGGCGGCGAAATTCGGCGAGGGATGCATGAGCGCAAAGGCGTTCATCCGGTTGCCGTACTCATACCAGGGATCCCAGAGCTTGTCGTTGTAGGCGAGTCCGGTCAGCGGATTGTACGGCTTGATGCCCTTGAAGCCCCAGCCTTCATAGACTTTTTTCAGCTCGCGCTGCCAGTCCCTGATGTACTGCGGCTGGAGCGTCGCATAGCCGAGATAGAAGCGCGGAAACTGCGTGATCGCATCGTGCACGATCGCGTTGCCTTCTTCGTAATCGGCCCAGAGACCGAGCCAGGAGCTGATGCAGACCTTTTGTATGCCCATTGTCCGCGCCCGCTCCCTCATGCCCGCCGCATCGGACGAGGGCTGATACATGAAGCCCACGCCGGAGCCGCCGTTGTGCGAAATGTGCGCATGCGAGTCGATCACGAGCGTCTCGGAGAGCGGCTTTCCTTCTTTGGCGAGATCGAGGATCGGATCATGCGTGTTCTTTTTTCTGTAGGGCTTCGGCATTGCATCGAGCTTCAACAGACGCGCAAGCGTGCCTCCGGCAATCATCGCCTTGTCTTCATCCGATACGGTCGAATAATCGATGAAGGACTTCGCCGCGCCGGGAGATTTGGACAGACCTCCCGTGCCGAAGAGCAGCCGCTCGGCGCCGAAGCGCGCCGTAAAGTCTTCGATCGCGCGGTTGCCCTGATGCGCGGAAAATTCCAGATACAGGTTCTTGTGCTTCGACATGAGCGTGATCAGGTAGCGCGTCGCATCCCAGCGCGCGCCCTGCAGCAGCACGGGCAGATGCGGATGCAGGGCGAGCATCGCATCGAGCTCCGAGAGCAGCACCTCGTTCGAGGGCTCCATGAGATCGGGACCGTACATGTTGCCGCCTTCCACCAGCAGCGGAATGCGGTTTTCGTCCAGTTCGCGCAGAAGCTCCCCGCAGGTGTACTCGTCGAAGAAGTAATGATGGAAGCGCGGATACATCTTGGCCGCGCGTATGCCGTGATCGCGCATCTCGGCAACAACCTCCTTCGGCGGCGGCACTTCGCCGGTGTGATGCGGCATCACGCTCCAGACGCCATAGAGGCGCGGACTCTTTTTCAGCTCCGTGAGCAGCATCCGGTTGGCATAGGCCGGATCGTACACTTTCTGCGCGCCGTGCGAGACGAGCGCGGCATGGATGCCGCACCATTCCATTTCCTCAAGAAGCGCCTCGGTGCCGTATTCGGCCTCGACGTCCTTCCTTCCGATTTTGCCGACGGTGGCAAAGCTGTCGATGTAGATGCGATCGTTCATGTCTGTCCTTAATAGTAAAATGGCGTCACGCTGCCGCGTTCCTTCACTTCGCAGTCGAGCGCGCGGCGGAGCGCGGTGCGGGCCTTCTCTGCCGCCTCGTCGATATCCGACTGGCGGTGCGAATAGCTGATGAACCACCGGCTGTTGGTGAAGACGCCTTCGCGGTACAGCTCGCGCTGCCAGAGATAATCCAGGCGCGCGTTGTAAGCGGCATCGGGCGTCGCAAACAAGAGCCATGATCCGCAGGGAAGCCCCGCGGCTTTTCCTTCGACGCCGCACTCGCGGGCGATCTCATCGAAGCGGCTCATGAGCAGTCGGCCCATCGTGCCGATGTGCTCATGCACGGGCTCGCGCTTCATGATTGTGAGCGTGGCGATCGCCGCGGCGATCGAGAGCGTCTCGCCGGCATACGTCGTCGTCATCTTGAAGCGGTCGAGCGACTGCATGTACTCGCGCTTGCCCACATACGTCGAGAGCGGATAGCCGTTGGCGACCGCCTTGGCGTAGCTGGCCAGATCGGCATCGACGCCGAAGAATTCCTGTGCGCCGCCCAATGCAAGGCGGAAGCCCGTGAGCACTTCATCCATCACCAGGAGAATGCCGTGCTCGCGCGTGAGCGCGCGCAGCATCCGGATGTATGCGCCGCTTGTATCCGTGCTGTTGAAATCGTAGGGCGTCGCGATGATGCAGGCGATGCGGTCGCCGTAGAGCTTCACGAGCCGCTCGGCCTCTTCGCAGTCGCCCCAGGGTATGACCTTCACATAGTCCTTCATGAACTCCGGCACGCCGTTATTCGGACTGTCCTCTGTGGCAAACCAGTCGGGATATCCGTGATACCCGCTCATGAGGATCATCTCGCGCTTCGTCGCGGCGCGCGCGATGCGGATGTTGCTCAGGTTCGCATCCTCGCCGGTCTTCATGAAGCGGCACATTTCCGCATTCGGCACAATCTGCGTGATCAATTCGGCCAGCTCGGCTTCCAGCGGACTGGCCATGCTGAAGAGCACGCCCTTCTGCATCTGCGCGCGCACGGCATCGTCCACTTCATCGTAGCAGTAGCCGAGCGTGACGGGTCCGAGCGCGAGGCGGAAGTCGATGTATTCCTTCCCTTCCATGTCCCAGAGACGGCAGCCTTTGCCGCGTTCGATGAACTTCGGCTGTGTCTCGCCGAAAAACGGAATGGGACGCTTTGCGTTCGTCTGCGTGCCCCAAGGGATCAGGCGAAGCGCTTTTTCATAGAGTTGATCTGAGGGTTTCATGCGTGTGCGAAATAGTTAGACTGCCGAGTGAAACACGGGCACCGCGCCCGAAGTCTCGATGGTTACATCGACTGCAGTGCCTTCGTGCTTCCCGCGGATTGTCCAGAGCGTGCCCTTCCTGCTCACATCCAATGCGCCATGCGGCGCATCGCCTTTTTGCGCCGTGCAGACGGTGACAAGCTCATGCATCCGGGCCTGGGGCGATTCCGCTTCGGCGAAGGGATAGATGCCGAGATCGGACGGGATGTCGAGCGTTCCTGTGCGCACGGCGATCTCCTGCTTCGCATAGACGCGGCCCGTCAGGCTCACGCCCGGACGGTCTATGCGGAACTGCTCCTTCTCGGCCGAGACCTTTCCGTTTTTGTCGTCGTTGAACACCTGAAACCTCGCCTGCACTTTCGGCGTGGAGGATTTCATCGCCACCTGATCGACGATGATGAACACGTCGGGCTTCAGGAAGAAGACCGAGCGTACGACACGCTCCACATCATCGTTCACCAGCTGATACGCGTCGGTGGCATCGCTTGAAAGCATCATGTGCTTCGGCGAGGCCTCATACGAGAGGATCTTCGCAAACGCCCACGACGCGTTCGTGCCTTCCTTGCCGTCGTGATACTGGTGGCCCTTGCCGTCGATGAGGACGGCCGTATGGGCTTCGGTCTGGCGCAGCTTCCACAGCGGCACGGTGTATGAATATCCCGCATTGAAATGGTCGTGCAGGAGCCGCTCGCCATACGCGGTGAAGATCATGCTGTTTCTGTCGGCATGCTCGTGATTGGCCGGCGGACCGCTTCTGAATGCGAGCACGGAACCTGCCGGATCCCATCCGCTGCGCGAGACGACGATGTCGTTGTCGAAGCGGACATCCATGAGTTCTCTGCCCGGCTGTTTCGCCTTCAGTGCGGGATCGAACCAGATGAATCCCGTGTAGTGGCTCGGCTTGCTGATTTTCGTTGCGACATATTGCGCGATCGGATCGCGGTACTGCTGCGCCACCCAGCCCGCCACCGACACATCTCCCATGCCGTGCGCGTCGCTGAAGTTCACGGCGTCGGCCGGCTCATGGTTGGTCGGCATCGACATCTGCAATCCGTAGCGCGTCGTGCCGCGGTAATTGATGAGCGAGCGGTCGTCGATGCCCGTCGTCCGGTAGAGCACTTCAAGGAACATCGTCAGATACATCGCCGTGTAGCCCCAGTAGCCGACGCCTTCATCGTAGCTTCCGTCCGAGTGGAACATGGGCGCAAACGCCCGGGCGCTCGAGCGGGCCATATCGAGCCACTGTTCGGCCTGCGGATGCTTCCCGCGCAGATGGCAGGCGGCGATGCCGAGCCCGGAGATCGGAATGACTTTCAGGTTGGTCGCATTCAGAATGATGGGCCAGCGGCTCAGATCGAACCGGAACTTGTAATCGGACTCGGGATCGAATCCCCAGCCGCGCACGCGGTCGGGATACTTCATGCCGAAGAGCGTCAGGTAGCACGCCGGCGCTCCCTTCTCGCCGATCTGCCGGTCGATCTCGGCGATCGTTGCCGCATCGAGTCCGTCCCTCATCCAGTCACTGGCAAACGACATGGCGACGCACAATTCCGAGGCGCGCTGAAGGCCGATCGTGTGCTTGCCGCCTTCCATGAAGTAATCCCATTTTTTATACTGAAGAATCTTGTTGATCGCGCGCTTTGCGGTGTCGAGATGCGCGGGATCCTTCGTGATTGCGTAGACGAACGACGAGCGCTCGAGCATGGTGCGCGCCTTGTTCAGATGCAGCACATGATTGTCGAGCCGCAGCTCTTCATCGAGAAACTTGTTGTCGGCCGCAAGGTCCGCCTTCAGGTACGAATCCCAGAGCGGGGCAAACCGCGGATGCGATGCGGTCTTTCGGATGCGATGGATGTCGGAAGGATCGAAGAGAAGTCCGGAATGTTTGACAGCGGGCGCGGCCGATGCCGCATCGGGTGAGACAAGCGAGAGAAACGGCAGGGCAAACACCGATGTCGTTCCTGCCTGGAGGAATGTTCTGCGTGTAATCATTGCATCGTGCCTTTCAAAAATAAACCGAATGTCGGTACAGTGGCATCCTCCCTGCAGGATCGCCGCCTCTTCGTTTTCAGTGGTCATTATACCATTCTCTTGGAAGAAATTCCACAGAAAGCGCGGGCAGAAATGTTATTTCATGCCCGAAAGCGGGTTTTAAGACGTGAAACCGGTTAGTTGAGGCCGTCCCACCACCGGCCTTTGGACGGGGCTTCATCGAGCTTCACCGGCTGACCAATCATGGGAGTGTGGACGGGTATCCGCATCCGCCGCGCTTCGTTCGTTACGCGGATGATCGGATCGTCCCAGGCATGAAGCGAGAGGACGAACTTTCCCCAGTGGACGGGGATGAATGCTTTCGCACGGAGGTCCGCAGCCGCCTTGGCGGTCTCTTCGGGACTCATGTGGATGTATTTCCAATGTTCATTATACTGCCCGCATTCCACCAGGGCCATATCGAAGGGACCGAACCGGGCCCCGATCTCCGTGAAATGGGGCCCGTACCCGCCGTCTCCGCTCACGAAGACCGCGCGATGTGGCGTCTTCACGACCATCGAAGTCCACAATGTATTGTTGCGCACGATGCTGCGTCCCGAAAAATGACGCGCCGGTGTGAGTGTAATCGTGACGCCGTCTTCGAAGACAACTGTTTCGTTCCAGTCGCGCTCGATGATGCGCGCGGGGTCGAATCCCCATGCTTCAAGATGCGATCCGACGCCGAGCCCGGTGACGACGCGCCTGATCTTCGGCTTGAGCGCGGTCACGGTTTCGTAATCAAGATGGTCCCAATGGTCGTGTGTGATCAGCAGGTAATCGATCTCCGGAATTTCGGAAGGCGCGTACACATCGGTGCCCGCAAAGCTGCTTCCGGTCATCGGCAGAGGCGAGGCATTGCCCGAGAGCACGGGATCGACAAGAAACCGCTTCCCGTCGATCTGCATGAAATATGACGAGTGGCCGAACCAAACGATGACATCGTCGTGCGCAGGCAGCGAGAAGAGATCGACCTTCTGCGAGGGCATCGTCGAAACAGGAGTGCTTCTCGGACTTTTCCTGAACATGAAATCGCGGAGCGCTCCCATGTATCCCCCGTTCTCCGTCATCATGGGCGTGGACAGCTGGTTTTGAAAACTGCCGTTTCGATAGTTGGGTGACTGCTCGATCCGTTTCAGCCGTTCGCCCGATGGCCGTCTGCCGAATTTTTCCTGTTGCAGAAACACGCCGCCGGCGGTGATGAATGCGGCGAGAAGAAACAATGATATCATCAACAGCTTTCTGATTTTCATGGAATGATGGAAAAGCCGCACTGGTGCGTTCAGATGAGCCGGGCGCCGCCGTCGATCACGGAAATCGTGCCGGTGACGTAAGGATTCGTCATCAGTGAGAGATACGCCATCGCCACTTCGGGCAGGGATGCGATGCGGCCGAGTGGAAAGGATTCGGCGTATTGTTTCATCTCGTCCGATTTCGGCTCGACGTATCCGGGACTGACCGTGTTGACGCGGATCGGCGCGAGTTCGAATGCGAGCGCGCGGCAGAATGTTTCAATGGCGCCGCTCAAGAGCTCGTATGTCGATGATTCCTTGTAAATTTTCTCGCCGGCGATGCCGCTCGTGAGCACGATGCTCGCCGCCGGGGACAGCTGTCCGAGCGCGGCCTGTATGAGAGCGTAGGGTCCCCAGAATTTCGATTCGAAGGCGAACTTCACATCGGCGACGGAAATATCACGGAAGTGCGCCGACTTTGCCACGGCGCGCACCGTGAAGACGAGATGATCGATCACCCCGGCTTTCTTTAGCAGTCCTTCGTATTCCTCCGGCTTTGTAATATCCAGCGAATACGTTTCGACTGCGCCTCCCACGGCTTTCGACAGCGCGACGGATTCCGCACCGGCCGAACGCGAAGCGATCACGATGCGCGCCCCCTCCCTCCATGCCTGCTTCGCCACCTCGAGCCCGATACCCGAACTGCCGCCGACGACGACCACGGTTGTATTCTTCAGTGCATTATTCATGTGATTGCCCCACGCGCTACACGATGCCGCCTGCTCTTTTCGTCCATGAACAGCGTCTTCGACACCAGAGTTTCCCCCGGCATTCAATCATCCCAGCTGCCGATCGAAAGGCGCAGTGCGCCGCAATAGAGGTAGAATGTGCCGAGCGGAATCAGCCAAAGGATGAACGCATATTTCGCCGAAGCACCCAGCAATGCGATGACAAAAGGAATGACCACAACCATGAAAAATGAAACGATCCATCCCCAGCGCCGCTCATGCCACAGCACCGAAAGCATGAAGGGAGTGAACACGACGGCTGCGACGGCGGCAACTATGATCGTCACTTTCCATAGCGTCTGCAGCAGGATGAGCACCGATGTGGAAAGTTCGTAGTCGAGCCATTGCTGAAGCCGCATGACGCGTCGGCGGGGCATGATCCTGATTTCAGTCTCCGGTATCATGGACAGTCCTCTTTTGCATCCTGAAAATGTTCCACGCGCAATACTCAGTTCTCGAGCGGAAGAGTGAAAGAAAACGTGCTTCCTTTTCCGAATTCGGTTTCGACGCCGACATCTCCCCCGTGCTCCACGACGATCTTGCGCACAATCCCGAGACCGAGGCCGGTGCTCACTTCTCCGGCCGTCGGGCGGACAGACGTGCGCGAATATTCACCGAAGAGATTGGGCACTTCCTTTTCGGGTATGCCCTGCCCCTGGTCCGCCACTTCAATCTTCAACTCCTTCATCATCCGCCGCGCACGCACGGTGACATGCGTCGAGGGATGCGAGTATTTGATGGCGTTGCTGATGAAATTATCGAGCGCCTGCCGCAGCCGCCGGATATCGCCGAAGACCGAGACGTTCTCGGCGTCATCCTCAATATCCATCGCAAGCGTGATATTCTTCGACTTCGCCACAAGCCGGTGCGCCTTCACCGCTTCATCGATCATGCCGGCCGCGCGGAAGGGCGCCTTGTTCAGCCGGATCTTGCCGGTCTCGATGGCGTTCGTATCGAACACGTCGTTGATCAGCAGCACGGCCGACTCTCCGGCGCTGATGATGTATTCCACCACGTCGCGCTGTTCGGCCAGACGTCTGATCTCGTCATCCTCGCGAAGGATCGTCGCAAAGCCCGAGATCGCGGCGATGGGATTCTTCAGCTCATGCATCGTCTTCAGCTGCACTTCCCTGATCTGCAATTCGCGCTCTTTCAGCGCGCGCTCGCGCTCGCTTTCAAGCAGCTTCGTGCGCGTCTCGATCACCTTCACGAGCGTCAGCGACAGCAGCCACATGAACGGAAGCGCATCGAACATTTCGACGACATCCCAGAGTGTGACGGTCGAATGGCCCGCCGCAACAAAAAAGCGGATCATCGTCATGAAGAGGTACAGATAGATGATGTACCCTGAAATCACAGCGGGGTACTTGATGGGCAGGCCGCGTATCGATGTCAACAACGATCTGAATGTTCCGGTGGTGTTCGGCGAGTCGCCTGAAGATGGCATCATGGGTATCCGTTTCAGCAGGTGAGCGATTACTGAGTGTAATACATATTGACGTGAAATGCCACACCAAAGTTCATCCGCCGATTTTTGAAAGCATGAACGCCGCCAGGAATCCGATCACCGTGATCAGTCCCGCAAAATTATGCGTTTCCTTGAACGCCTCCGGGATCATCGTATCGACCAGCATCGAGAGGATCGCGCCGGCTGCAATGGCGGTGGTCGAGGCGATGACATCGGGGGAATAATTGCGGAAGAGCACGAAGCCGATGAGCGATGCGACGCCGGAGAGCAGGGCGATGCCGCCCCAGATGCCGAAGATGTATTCTTTCGAGCGCTGCGCCTGCTTCATGCCCGCCGAGCTCGAAAGCCCCTCGGGAATGTTCGAAAGAAAAATCGCGACGACGGTGATGACGCTCACCGCCCCGCCGTGGATCATGCTCACGCCGATCACGATCGATTCGGGAATGCCGTCCAGAAGCGATCCCACGGCGATCGCCATGCCGCTGCCGCTTTCATCCTCTTCTTTTGCCTGCTTTTCATCCGAACGCTTGCGGTGCTTTGCTCCCTTGCGGGCAAGATACCAGTTTGCGGCGGTATAGACGACGGCGCCGGACACGAATCCGATCGCGGTCGAATCGAATCCGCCCTGTTTATAGGCTTCATCCATCAGCTCGAATGCGAGCGCGGAAATCAGCACGCCGCTGCCGAATGCCATCACGGCGGCGATGAGCCGCGGAGGAACCTTGAAGAAATACGCGATTGCGGCCCCGATCAGAAGGGCCGAGCCCGCCAAGAGCCCCCAGAACCCGGCTTCCACCCACATGGGAAACATATGCCTCTCCTTTCCTGCATCAGGTGATCATATCATCCCATTAAACACGAGTTACATGCGGGAGTTTCCTTCCATTTTAAATCGATTTTTCCCATATTGCGCAAGCAATGCAGGATCGCTCCGTCTCCCGTGCGCACGGATGTTTGCAGAAATGAGGCCTTCCATGAAGAGCATTCTCATTTTCCTGTCCCATGCATCGATCGCCCTCTTTTGCGTGGCCGGCATCTATCAGGCACACGAAAAAGCCGCACTGCCCGCACGCTTCGCGGTCGGCCTGTTTGTTTCGGAAACGGTGGATGGAGCGACGTTCCTTTCGCCCGGCGATACCGTGCAGACCGTCAACGGGCAACGCGTTTCATCTGCCGACGAGGTGGAGTTTCTTCTGGATGCGATGACGATCGGAGAACCAGTCACGCTTACAGTGGAACGCCGTGATGCCATCGTCACCGGCCGCGAACAGCTCGTCCCCTTCTTTTCCCTCCGCTATCTCGTCATACAGACCGTCGTCACTGCGGTCTTTATTTTCCTTGCGCTGTTCGTCGCCTCCAGACGGAAGCATGACGCCGCCGCACAGGTGTTTCAATGGGTCCTGCTTTTCACCGCACTCATCATCGCCACCACCTGGGGCAATTTCACGCGCCTTCCGTACGGCGCGGGCTATCTGCTGCGCGCGGTCTTCACCATCGCCTATGCCGGGGCGGGCGTGCTCTTCCTCCACTTCACGCTCGTTTTCCCATCCCAGACGTTCAGTCGCAGACGCAGAGCCGTCTACGGTCTCTATGCCGCAGCAGGCGCGCTTGCGCTCGTCTCCATATTCTTTTTCCTCCGCGCGGCGCCGGCAGCGGACCTCGCATGGTTCCGCGTGTATAACGGATCGTTCAACGCGATACGCATCGTTCTCGTCCTCTGCGTGATCGTCGGACTTGCAATGATCGTGCGCTCCTATCTTGGCGCTCGCGAAGAATCGGAACGCAGAAAACTGCGATGGATTCTGCTCGGACTCTTCGTCGGACCGTTTGTCTTCGTCGCCTTCTGGATCGTTCCCCAGGTGATCCGCTCCCGCGGCCTGGTCGATGAGGAAATTATCCTCCTTGCGATGCTGTCCGTTCCGGTCACATTCTCGATTGCAATCGTGAAATACCATGTCCTGAATATCGACCGGCTGTTCAACCGGACGACGGTCTATGCGCTCGTCTTCGCACTCGTGCTTGCGATCTACGCGGCCATCGTCGGCGCAGCTTCCTTCGTCATCGGATCGCTCACGGTGTCCTCCTCGCTTGCCGTTTCCACCGTTGCCGCCGTCACGATCGCCGTACTTTTTCAGCCGATCAGGACACGCACGCAGAAGTTCGTCGACCGCGTGTTTTTCAATGTGCGCTATAATTACCGCGAGGCCGAAAACGAGTTCATGGAGACCATTCAGGCGTGTTATGACGAGCGGACACTGCGCGCCGCACTGGTCGATGCGGCATCAGGTGTCATCCCCAACCTCTCGACGCGCGTCGTTTGGCGGCGGGAGCATGCGATGGCCGAATCGATCGCCGCACTCCTCAGCAGCCGCAGCGAACCACTCGGCCGCACGGGCGACATCGAACCCGGCGCGCGGTTCATCGCGGTGAGCGAGCGCATGATGGAGAAGGATGACGCCGCGGTGTTTCGCATTTGGTCCGATGTGAACGGCCTGTGGGGGGCGCTCGTGATGGGAAAGAAACGATCGGGATTCCGGTACACTCTCGAAGACATCGATCTGCTGCAGTTCTTCTGCCGGCATGCCGCGCTTGCCTTCGACCGCGTCAGCCTGCAGCATTCGCTGATGGCCGCGGAATCGGACAAGACACGCCTGAAGGAACTCAATGAACTCAAGTCCCTCTTCATTTCATCGGTCACGCACGAGCTGAAGACGCCGCTCACATCGATCCGTCTTTTTTCCGAGCTCATGATGAAGCCGCGGCAGCCCGGCAGGGAGAAGCGCTGCGAGTACCTCTCGATCATACAGAGCGAATCGCAGCGCCTGAACCGCCTGATCGACAACGTGCTCGACAGCGCGAAGATCGAAAAAGGCGTCAAGGACTTTCACTTCGCTCCCATGGAACTCAACAGCTGCGTGGAGGAAGCCCTGCGGACGATGCAGTACCAGCTTTCGCTGCACGGCTTTGAATGCCGGACGCAACGCTCGGCCCGGCGCCTCGAACTCTGCGCCGACCGGGATGCCGTACTCGGCATGCTGATCGATCTGATCTCGAATGCCATCAAATACTCGCCGAAGAAAAAACGCATCGTCATCACGACCCGGCACACGGACAACGGCGCCGAACTTTCCGTCCGGGATTCGGGAGCCGGCATCGCACGGCACGATCTGGAAAAAATCTTCGAGCCGTTCGAGCGGACCGATTCGCCCCTCGCCGGGCAGACCACCGGCACGGGGCTCGGGCTTTCGCTCGTCCGGCACATCGCCGAAGCCCATCATGCCCTCCTCCGTGTGGAGAGCGAACCCGGCAAAGGCACCGTCTTCACGGTGACATTTCCATTTACCACTCATGTTCAGGGAGCCTGAGATGAAGAAGATCCTTGTGATCGAAGACGATCCCGCAATTCGCAAAGGTCTGGAAGAATCGCTCCGGGGCGGGGAGTACGACATCATTTTGTCCGAAGACGGCATCGACGGTTATATGAAGGCAAGACGCGGAGGGATTGATGTGATCATTCTCGATCTGGGACTTCCGGGCAGAAGCGGCATCGACGTCTGCCGCGACCTGAGGAAGGAGAATATCCTGACGCCGATCCTCATGCTGACATGCCGTTCGGAAGAGATCGACAAGGTGCTCGGACTCGAGCTCGGCGCCGACGACTATATGACGAAGCCCTTCAGCATCCGCGAACTTCAGGCGCGGATCAAAGCGCTTCTGCGCCGAAAAAACGGCGAACCTCATGCGCCCGACGAGCTCTCGTTCGGGCGCGTGAAGATCGACTTTAAAAAACTCGAAGCATCGAAAGCCGGAAAATCGCTTGCGCTTTCTGCCATGGAATTCAAGATCCTGAAATATCTCGCCCGTCACGAAGGAGAAGTCGTCACGCGCGAGATGCTGTTGGATGAAGTCTGGGGCTTCGAAATCTATCCCACCACGCGCACGGTCGATAATTTCATCTTGTCGCTGCGCAAGCACCTCGAGGATAACCGCGCGAAGCCGAAACACATCCTCACCGTCTTCAAGGCCGGCTACAAGTTCGTGAAATGACGCGGCCCATGGCTTGCATCCCGAAGGCAGCCGTCAGAGCCCGTACTCCGAAGGGATGAACTTCCCTTCCAGCTGCGGCAGCATCTCTTCGACGAACGCGCTCTCATCGCCCGGAATGGTCGAGATCTCTTCGCGAAGCCGTTCGATCCATCCTGCTTCGGAGTCGGGCATCTTCAGACGCTTTTCGTTCACCGCGGTTTCGATGATATCCAGCGCCTTGAGACATCCGTTGACGGTCCGCTCGATATACGTCGTTCCGTTGATGAGCTCTTTCGAGATCGCGATCACATTTTCGGGAGCGAGGATCAGGGCCTGCGGGTCGTGCCAGCAGTCCGAATCCACAAACAGTCCCTGAAGCGTGCGCACCGAAGCGTCGCCCTTGCCGATGGCCTGGTTCATCAGGCGCGCGTCATATTCAAGCTGTTCCATGTAGACGGTCGGCGCCATGCCGGCAAGCAGTTTGATGTTCTGCACGGATTCGTTGCTCCAGAGATCGGCGCAGGCCGCGGCAATGTTGCCGAGCGGCGAGGAATGCGCGCACGCCGATGTCTTTCCTTCCATCGAGATCGGAATGCCGGCGATCGCCTTCAAAAACGGTCCTTCATAGCCGCAATCCTTGTCCGGTCCGAGCGCGCCCATTTCGCAGGCCACAAGCGTGCGCGGCGCGGTGGCCACACGCACCACCGCGGCGGCGACTTTGGGGATATATCCTTTTTCTGCAAGCACCATCGCCGTGTTGCCGAATCCGCATGCCGTATCGCCGCCGGGAATCTTCCCATTGCTGCGCGCGATCGCGACGATCTTTTCCCAGAGCATTTTCATGTCGCGCACGCCGAGCACCGAAAGCGCAAAGATCACTTCGCGGAAGTTGCACATCATCAATCCGTCGTCGCACACTTCCTTTCCGCCCGTGCTCTCGATGGACAGGAGATCGCCGCCGGCTTTCGCCCCCTCATCGAAGAGCTGCAGCATCTTCTCCAAGAGCGCCGACGTGCGCTGGCGCGGCGGACGCTCGAAGTCACGGATGTCGTTCGGCGTGAGCCGGATCTCCGACTTCAGGCCGTGTCGCTGAAAGTACTCTTCGCACACCTCGTTCATCGCCGCCGTCAGCTCGACGCCGATCTTCGGCTCCTGCGTCATTTCGATCAGCGTTTCGAATTCAAAAATGACGCCGGGCGATTCAAGCGCCAGTGCGCGTTCAAGCGCGCCTCGGACGATCGAGGCGTATTCCGTGCGGAGCGCGGGCAGTGTCCCGAGCGTGATCTTCGTCGGAGGCATCGTGAAATTCAATTCAGGATACACAACGCCGCCGCCGATGACGAGGCCCCTGCGCGTGGTGACAGGATGCGGAGCCCGTCCGAATACAAGGTTGGATGGATTGTCGATGGAAAGTGTGGTATACATGGTGGATGGATTCCGGCAAAGTTGAAGATTATTTTTTTCGAGCCGGTCATCGGCTCTTCTGCGCGATGACCCGGTCGGGTATGCCGGCAATATGATGATTCAGCGGAGGGAAATCAATAAGTTGCGGAAACTATTTCAACTTCCGGAAATTCGCATTTTATTTATAAAAACGAGTATAGCAAAATAAACACTTACGGAATTTTCGCCCCAGGCGGTGAAAATTTTTTTTCGTCCGTGAACCTGAATAGAGACTCACCGAACCATGGGAAAATACATC
The DNA here is from genome assembly GCA_050258555.1 of Acidobacteriota bacterium. GTDB lineage: Bacteria > Bacteroidota > Ignavibacteria > UBA10030 > UBA8401 > CAISDA01. The sequence goes on from JBLMZA010000141.1 coordinate 67,179, forward strand.
GTGAATGTCGTTCCTTTGCCGGGAACGCTGTCCACGTCGATGAAGCCGTGATGACTCTTGACGATCCCGTGCACGATCGAGAGCCCCAGTCCGGTTCCCTTCCCCTTTTCCTTGGTCGTGAAAAAGGGATCGAAGATCTTTTCGAGCTTTTCCGTATCGATGCCCGTGCCGGTATCGGCCACGCTCACGGCGGCATAACACCTGTCGTCGCTGAGGCCGAAGTGACGGCGCATTGCCTCTTTCGCCACCGTCCACACCCTGATGGTGAGCGTGCCGTTGTTCTTCATCGCATCGCCGGCATTGATGGCAAGATTCAGCACGGCCTGATGGATCTGTCCCGCATCGCCGCGGATGCTGCCTCCGTCGGACTGGATGTCGGTTCTGATGGTGATGGATTTGGAAAGGAAGTGCGTGAGCATGTCGCGGAGTTCCGAGATGATCTGCGGAAGAGACACTTCCTTGAACTCCGGCGTCTCGGGCCGCGAGAAGATCAGAAGCTGACGCGAGATCGATGTGCCGCGCTGAGAGGCGCCGATGATGCGGTCGGCGAATTTCGTCAGATCGGGCTGATCGCCGATGCGCAGTCGCAGCATCTCGGCCGACCCCATGATCATCGCCAGAATGTTGTTGAAGTCGTGCGCGATGCCCCCCGCAAGCGTGCCGATGCCTTCGAGCTTCTGCACCTGCACGAGCTGATGCTCGAGCATCTTCCTTTCTGTGACATCGAAGAGGATCCCCTGCGAGCCCACGACTTTTCCATCCGACGAAAAGACGGGCGACTTCACCACGCGCATAAACTGCCGTGAGCCGTCGGGATTGGTGTACTCTTCCTCCACTTCCAACGGTTTCCCGGTGCGCATGATGAGCTCATGGTGATTCGTTCCGGCATCGGCGAGCGTGCGGTGCCGGAGCATCTCATCGGGCTCGCGGCAGGCTTCGACCTGCTTCTCATACTCGGAGAGCTCATTCGGCGTCCGGCCGAGTATCTCATGCGCATGGAGTCCCTTGAGGCGGCAGAAGATCGTATTGACGAAGATGTAGCGCCCTTCCGCGTCCTTGCGGAAGACGCCGGCAGGCATATGCTCGACAAGCGAAATATAGAGCGCCTGCGATTCGCGCAGCGCCTCTTCGGTCTTCTTTTTCTCGCGCAGCTCTTTCTGAAACTGCGCCAGCGACTTCTCGATGCGGCGGATGGCCACCGTCATGAAGATCGCCGTCACGGTGACGTAGACCGTGAAATCGGAAAGGATGTTCAGATGCGTGTATGTGACAGCAGACGGAGGAAGCGCATCGATCGTATGCAAATAGACGAGCAGACCGCCGGCCGCGACCGTCATGCATGCAAGAATGACCATGGGCCGGATGCCCCAGCCGAGCCCCGCAAAGACGACCATCGCGATGAGTCCCGCAAACGAGCTTGAAGCGATTCCGCCTTCGAAGGCCGATCCGACGGCGAAGACAAGCCACAGCAAGCCGAGCATCCAGAGGCTGCTCAGGCGCAGCCGCCCGGTCCGCAGCAGCAGCGAACCGATCACGACCATGAACACGATGGCGTAGAAATTGATCGTCTGTCCGTTGATGATCCAGGACGGAACGAGAAGATAGACGAAGCTGCCCAGGAATAGCACGACATGGGCGATGTGAATGACTTCAGCACGGCGATACTCGGCTTCATCATTCCATACGCCCGGAGGCTTCAGATACGATAGGATACGGTTTCTCACAATGATGTTCCCCAACGGACGGTGCGGCCGATCGATTCTGCCGCATCATCATTATCGGAGAAATCCGCCATATCTTGAGGCTTCGAATGCCTCAGAACGAGTATTTAAGGCGCACAAAAGCGGTGCTGCCGTTGTTGCCGAACTCCGAAAGACGATTTCCATGAAAGAACATGCCGAGCACGAGCAGATCGAGGTTCGTCACGACGGACCAGCTGAGGGATGGAACAAGAACGAAAGAGGCGTCATCGGGATTATAGAGGCCGAAGACCGTGCCGCGGACCAGCGGATGCAGATCGTACGCAAACTCCTGATAGACCGACCATCGGGCCGGTGAAAGAAGCCCGAGCGACGGAGAGACAAAGTGAAAGAGCGCCGCCGAATCGGCCGCGCCCGCGCTGTTGTGAAGAATTTCCGTGTGGACGTAGAACGAATTCGGGAATGTATAGTCGCCCGACAGCACGAACGAATACATCGGGTCATCCGCCCCCAGGTATCCGATCTGAAACGGAAGCCAGACGACACGCCCCTCACGCACGAGGACTTCTCCCCGGAAGCCCGCGCCTGCGATGTCGCCCGCCCATCCGGCCCCGAAAAGCCAGCGCTGATGCTTCACTCCGCCCATCACGCTGAAGTCGTACTTCCACATGTTCACCGACACGAGTCCCGCGGCGATCATGCGCTCATTGTCCTTCGAGGGGGCGAAGGCCGCCTCCACTTTCGAGACGGCGCCGGTATAATACTGCACGCGTATGGCATCGGCAGCGGGTCGCTCTTCGTAATCGAAATCGAGCACGGACTGCGGATTGAAGATGTCGGTCGGATTCCAGACCCAGCTGGTTCCCCAGGCGATGCGCTGGCGTCCGAGCGTGAGTTCGAGCTTACCGATCGTGCCGTCAAGATAGAGACGGTCGACTTCCCCGTAGCCGTACGTCTTCGTTCCCTTCCAGAGTTCGGCGTCGAGCTTCATGTATTCGCGCTGCGAACGGATCTGTCCGGCAAAATCGGGAATGTTCTCGACCGACTCGCCGTAGAATCCGCGGAAGCGCAGCTCCATCACCGCCTTCAGATCGTCGGACGGATACCAGCGCGTGTTGAGCCGCGCATGAAGAAGATGATCGTCCCAGCGCTCCTGGGCAAAGGGATACTTTGCCGAGCTGAAGAGATACTTCGCATAGCCGTCGATTTCATACGAATCGGTCTGCGCCCGGACGATGCACGCACCGCACAGAAGCACTATCAACGCGAGCGCTCTCATCATGTCAGTCCCTTGTATCGCTTTTCACGGTTCCGTCTTCCAAGGTCACCACCCGATGGGCGCGCGCGATGACGCGCGGATCGTGCGTCGAAAAAATGAATGTCATTTGGTATTCCCTGTTCAGCGCCTCCATCATGTCGAGCAGCGCTTCGGCCGTATGCGAATCAAGATTCGCCGTGGGCTCGTCGGCCAGCACGAACGAGGGCCGCGATGCCAGGGCGCGCGCCACGGCGACGCGCTGCTGCTGCCCGCCCGAAAGCTCCGACGGCCGGCTGTCGAGCCGGTCTCCGAGCCCCACATGCGTCAGCAGTTCGACGGCCCGGGCCTCGCGTTCCGCCTTCGGCACATTCTGCAGGAGCATGATGAACTCGACATTTTCCTTCGCCGTGAAGACGGGGATGAGATTGTACGCCTGGAAGACGAAGCCGATGTGATGGAGACGGAAATTGACCAGGTCGTCCGGCTTGTAGCTCGAGACGTCCGTTCCGTCCACGACGACCGAGCCGGAGGTCGGCACATCGAGTCCGCCGATCATGTTGAGCAGCGTCGTCTTGCCCGAGCCCGAGGGCCCGACGATCGCGGTGAATTCCCCCGGCTCGATTTGCAGGTTCACATCGGTCAGCGCGCTGACCGGCACCACGGACTCGTGATAGATCTTCGACACCGATTGTATGGTAATGAGCGCCATAGGGATGCTTTTTTTTCTGAATGGAAAACGGATCAAAACGAACGGATTGCATGCGCCGGCTTCAGCCGAACGGCTTTCAGCGCGGGATAGATCGCCGAGAAAATCGCGGTGACGATGATCATCACCGTGATCGAAAGATAAAATTCGAACGGCAGTTCCGGCTGCAGAATGGGACTCATATTCCATTCGGTGAACCCTTGCGAAAACGCCGAGAGATCGATGCCGACGCGCCCGACATAGGCGATGAGTACGGCGGCGAACGCCATCCCGAGCAGTCCGCCCACGAGCGAAAGCGCAAGGGTTTCCATGATGATCATCACAAAGACGCGTCGCCGCTTCATGCCGATCGCCATCAGTACGCCGAACTCGCGCACACGCTCCATCACCGCCATGAGCATCGTATTGGTGATGCCGAAGAGCAGTGCAAAAAGAATAATGCCGAGAAAGATGTTCAATTGCAGTCCCACCAGCTCGTCGAGCAGCTTGAGTTCGGGCGCCAGATCCTTCCACGTCTTGACCGAGAGGGCCGGCAGTTCGTGCCGGAGCGGCACGGACGCCGAATCAAGAAACTTGTCCGCGCTGAGCCTCACGGCGATCTCGTGATAGACGGGGGCCGTATTCAGGAGCGCGAAGAGATCACTCTCGCGCACAAAGACCGTCGTGCGGTCGAACATCGACGACTCGGTGCGGAAGATGCCGGTCACGCGGAATGCGCCGTAGATGATCGTCCCGTCGAGCCCCTGGAAGCTCAGGATGATCTTCGAGCGCTCGCGGATGCCGAGGTTGTCGGCGAGCTTCTGTCCGATGACGATCTGGTTTGCGCGGCGCACCGAAGCCGAGCGCGTCGAGTCGAAGTACGATCCGACGGCCAGCTGCCGGTATATGTTCGTCACGGTCTTTTCCTTCGCCGGATCGATGCCGACGATGCGCACGCCGTTCGAGGTCGAGGCGCTCGAGCCCATGCCTTCGATGATCACGCGCGGAGAGATGCCCCGGACGGCCCGGCTGTGCCCTGCGCGCTCGATGACCGTTGCGGCCGAGGGGATCGTATCGGTCAACAGTTTTTCATCCTCGAATGTCGGCGTATGGATCTGGAAATGTCCCAAGTCGCGGTCGATCGTCGAATTGACCATCGATTCCGAGAGACCGAACATGAGCGAACTGGCGAAGAGTCCGCTCATCACGCCGGCGGTGATGGCCGCGATGATGATCGTGCTGCGCCGCACGTTTCTCCAGATATTTCTCCAGGCAAGTATGACGAGCATATCACCCTCTCACGGCCTCGACCGGCCTGAGCTTACGGATAAAGTTGATGGGATATCCCGCCGAGAGCAGCGCGATCACGAGCACGGTCCAGAGCTGCGCGAAGAACATGCCGGCGTTGAGCGCGAACGGCAGAATCGGATCGAAGCCGTAGGCAAGAATCGCTTCGGCATACTCGCCCGTGAGCGGGATGGGGTGTCCGACGAAATAGAGAATGACCGGGAAGCTCACCAGCGCACCGGCACCGACGCCGATCAATGAGATGAACACGGTCTCGAGCGTGGTCACCAGGAACAGATGCGATTTCTTCATGCCGATCGAAATCAGGATGCCGAACTCCTTGGAGCGCTCGGCGGTCATCATCATGACCGTGCCGAAGATGCCGAAGGCGATGACGAGGTAGAGAATGCCGAGCATGATGATGCCCTGGGCATTGTCGATCTGTATCGCCTGCACGAGCTCGGGCGTGAGCTCCTTCCACGTCATCACTTCATAGCGGTCATCAAAGAGGCCCTTCACGTGCGCGCTCGTTTCGTCGAGCTTTTTCGGGCTGTCGATCATGATGGAGAGCGACGTGAGCCGGTTCTCGGCCCCGAAGATCCACTGCGCATAGGGGATGCTGATGAAGGAAAACGCCTTGTTCTGTGCGGGGATGGGGAATTTCACGATCCCCTGCACCGGCACGAGCTCGGCCGCGGTGACGCCGCGGAAGCCCTGGCCGTAGATCACCACCGTGTCTCCGACATCGGCATCGAGCAGTTCGGCCAGGCCCTGCGCAAGGATGATCCCCCGCGAGGAATCGTCGATGAATGTGCCTTTGACGAGTTTGCTTTTCAGGTGCGTCAGCTCGTTTTCGGCCGCCGGTTCGATGCCCGCCACCTGCGCCACCTTTGTGACGCGCCCCCGGGCGATGAGCGCGAACGTCTCGAAGCGCCGCACCGTATGCGTCACGCCGGGCACATGGCGGACTCTTGCGAGCGCCGCCTCATCGAGCGTCATCGTTTCTTCGAGCGAACGTTTCTCCCAATAATCTTTTCCATGCACCTGTATGTAGCCCGTGTACGTGCGGACCGAGGCGTCGATCATGTAGTCGTAATAGCCGTTCTGCATCGAGCGCATGAGAAGCGCGAGGAAGACGGCGAAGAACACGGACGACGAAGCGATGAGCGTCCGCTTCTTGCTGCGCCACAGGTTGCGCCAGGCAAGGTTCACATAGGTATTCATCGCTATCTCACGCGCTTCATGTTCTGTTCGGAAAAGAACGGCACGTCGATTTTCTCATTGAACCTGATCTCCGTATACTCGATGACGGTCTTGCTCCTGGGCTTGTCCGAGGGAATCATCTCCCAGTGCGTGAAGATCGTGCGTCCGCCCATCATCCGCTCGTTGCTGCCGAAGAACGATTTCACGCGCGTGCCGTCCTCGTCATAATAATCGGCTCTCAGCTGCAGAAATCCCTTCTTCGAAATCCATGTGACGACCTTCCCCCAGACCACGCCCGCCTCGGGTTTCGGCATCATCTCGATTTTGTAGCAGTCGTATCCCGAAATCTTTTCCCCTCCCAGCATCCGGTGATCGTAATCCTCGACCACCGACGACTGGCGCACCAGATCGTCGTTCGTGAAATCCGATCCCATCCATGACTGCAGCATCATCGAGGGCGGAATCTTGATCGTCTTCTGCGCCGAGGGAAGCCAGTTCCACACCTCGTTCTTCCGCTTCAATGTGACGCTGCCTTTGTCGCGCGCCGGAGCGGTCACGTAAATGAGCGCGTAGTCGGGCTCGAGCGCCCATGCCTTCATCGACATCGTGCGCGACCATTCGGGCTTCACGATCGTCATCGTCATTTCCGAATAGCTGCTTTTGGCCCGCATGAGCTCGTCGGCCTTGCGTATGATCTCCTTCGCATCCTGTCCGAATGCCTGAAGCGTGAAACAGGCGGCAAGCAGCGCTGCTTTTCGTATCATTGACGCTCCCATTGTTCTCACTGTTCAACGAATAGTCTCATCCGATGGTTCTCGTGTTCAGGTAAACTGACGGATGATCATTTTCTTCACCTCTTCTGCGGGAAAATGTTCCGGATCGAGCATCAGATGCATCTGCACGCCGTCCATCACCGCGGAAAAATACCGCATCGTGGCCGCGGGATTCTTCTCGCCGCGCGCCTTGAAATACGCGGTCATCGACTCGAAATACGGCTCGCCCAGCTCCATCAGCTTGCCCATCACGAGCTCGAGCACATCGGGCTGGACGAACATGCTGAAATAGAGCTTCCAGTACGCCGGACGCTCGAGCACCAGATCGATGCCGGCTTCGATGATATGGATGATGTGCCGGCGGGTGATCTTCTCTCCCTTCCTGGCCGGCAAGACATCGGCCATCACCGTCTCGATCATGCCGAATGTCAGCTCATGAAGGACCTCTTCCTTGCTCTTGAAATAGTTGTAGAGCAGTCCCTGCGAGATGCCCGCCTGCTTCGCGACGGCGCCGACGGTCGAATTGTGATAGCCTTTGTTGGCGAACACTTCGAGCGCTGCATCGAGGATCTTCTGCCGGCTTGCCTCGCGCATCTCCTTGTACTGTGCTTTCGTTCTGGGCATCGAATCTATATTTATGATTGAATGTTCATTCAATGATAAAGAACTCCCTACACATTGTCAAGTGCACGGCGATCTTTCTCTTTTCAAAGGTGGGATGTCCCGATTTGATATTCCTACAGGCGCCTTGCTATTCTTCTTTCAAAGACGTATAATAATCACATCCGTTTCGAAGCATGCGTCTCCACACGATCTGATCACCCTCATGAAACGTTTCACACTCGTTGTCCTTCTCTTCATCAGCAGTCACGGTACTCTTTTATCGCAGGATGAAGAAGAATATCCGGATTCGTTCGAGATCACGGCGGGAAGAGTCGTCAACGGGCAGGCGCTCTCTTTCGGGATTGCAGACAAGATCTACACGTCGGAGCATTTCTCCTGGGCGCCCGAGATCTCGCTGCTCGGCGGACCGGTCATCTGTCTGACCATGCGGTATGATGTCTCCCTCCACGAGCGTCTTCAGCTCACTCCTCAATTGGGCGCGGGCATCATTCCCCTGCCGTATTTTTCTTCGGTTATCGCAACGGCAGGCTTCAGCCTCTCGTATGCGGTCGAACCGGGATGGAAGGTGTTCCTTGCGGGCAGGCTGTATGGATTTGGAAACGAATCATTGGTAGGATACGGCGGCGGCATTTTCGAGCTCAAGGACTTGAACCGGCACAACCCCGTTGTGATCTCGGCCGGGCTGGCATTTTAATACAACACCATCATGATGAAAACGTTTGCCGTACTGATCACATGCCTGTCGTTCACATTTTTTGCCGTCGGCTGTTATTCATTGCAACGGGTAAATGTCGCCGAGCACCGCATGCTGAAAGATGAAGAGATCGTGAAGATTGTGAAGACCGACGGCCGGGCGCTCGTCTACAAGAATCACGCTGTCGATTCCGCCGCAATCACAGATTCAGGCATGACATTGTATCTGAAGAATGGCGGCGTCAGCATGCTGCCGTCGGATTCGCTCCGTTCTCTCTATACGGACCAGTTCAATGTGAGGCGCACGATCATTTTTTCCGTGGTGACGGCTCTCCCAGTCGCATTCGTGGCGCTTGTGGTGATCTTTGTGGCATCGGGAATGCGTGTGGGCTGAGCGGTTACCGCAGCAGCAGCATTCTCTTCGTTTCCGAAAACGCGCCGGCCTGCACCCGGTAATAATAGACGCCGCTCGGACATCCTTCAGCATTCCATTGACGGGTATAGCTTCCGGCTGCAAGCTCTTCGGAGGACAGTACGGCCACTTCCTCACCCAGCGCGTTGAACACCTTCAGCGAAACATGCGAACGCACAGGCAGGCTGAACTGAATGGTGGTCGAGGGATTGAAGGGATTGGGGAAATTCTGCCCGAGCGCAAACTCGGCAGGTGCGGAAGCCGGTGCATTTTCGACGGCCGTCGGCACGACAAGCGAGAGATCATCCAATTGATAATACGATCCCGCATGGGGCGCCGATGACGAGGAAGACGGAGCGATCGCGACCTGTATGGAAATGGTCTCCGGTATTTCCGGAGCCGTATAGGTGATCGGCACGGTAAAGAGCGTCCAGCGCGCGCCGGTATACGACGCAGCATCGAGCGTTCCGTGGCCGACCGGCGCCGTGCCCGCATACATGATCACGGTCACCGTGAAATGATCTCCGCCCGTCGGAACGAACTGATAATACCCGCTGAGCGCCGCGTAGCGCTGTGTGACCGGAAATCCCTGCGCGCCGCTTCCCGCCTGCAGGTATGAGCCGACGGGCACATTCTTCACCAGCACGACGCTCGCTTTGAGCGATGCCGTGCCCGAATGGGCCGATGTCGACTTTGTGATGTCATTATAGACGGACGTGTATGTGTACCATCCGTCGGGCATTCCGTTCGTCCACGATTCGAAGCCCGGGTTGGTAATCTGTGCGCCGGCCGATGCCGGCATGATCAGTACAGCAGCGGTGACAATGAAAGGTATGAGTCGTTTCATGGCAGCCTCGCATGAGAGAAAAGAAGGATGGTCCCCTTCTCCCATACACGAAATTTTCCGGAATTTGTTGCAGATGCGCGATTGCGTCAGCGTAGGATAGTACGAAAATATTGCTCCAATACCAAGAGGAAGGCACTCATGTCGGCACGTCGGATTCATTTTCCGGTCGTCATCATGGCGGCGTTCGCATTCATCTCCTGTTCGAAGATTCCCCTTCCGACAGACAGCGGCGACGGAGGCTTCAGCGTGCACAGGGTGGTCCATTCCCAGACGCCGCTTGTTTCCGATTCCGAATATGCGTGGGTCCGGACGCAGTTTCAGAAGAACAACCTCTCGCTCGAAGACCTGCAGGTCCTCAGTGTCATGCAGAGCGGCAGCATCCGGTATGTGAGATGCAGCCAGTTTCATCGCGGACTGCAGATATTCTATCGGGATATCGTCTTCAGCTTCAACGCGTCGGGCATCAACGATTATATCGGGGGCGATACGGCTATCCATATCACCGCCTCGCCCTCCCCCGGCGTGCCGATGGAACTTGCGGGTGCAATCTTCCGCGAGCAAATCGGCCGCGATTTCTGGTATAAGGATTCGCTCGGTGCGTTTCTCAAGGCAGGATTCGACGCCGAACTCGGTTTCTTCGATGCCAATGGGTCGGCTGCCGATGCTCCGGAGAATTTCGTCCTGGCGTGGAAACTGACCGTTACAGGGAGGATGCCCTATCCCTTCGCCTACGTGCGAGCCGATCGGATAGGGCTGCTCCAATACTGGAATGGCGTGATCATCGACTGATCAGAGATGCTGCAGCACATTCTGCAGCTTCGAGCGGATCTCCTCGGCGATCGTGACAAGCTCGGGATTATCGACCGCCTTCATCGACTGAACGGGATCGATCGTCGCGACTTCCACTTGCCCATCCTCCAGTTCCTGAAGAATCACATTGCAGGGCAGCATCACGCCGATCTTGTTTTCCGTCTGCAGCGCTTTGTAGGCGTAGGGCGGATTGCAGGCGCCGAGGATCTTATATTTCCGGAAGTCGACATCGAGCTTCTTTTTAAGCGTCTCCTTCACGTCGATTTCGGTCAGAACGCCGAATCCTTCCTTCTTCAAGCCCTCGACGACGTTCGCGTACACCTCTTCGAACGCTCCGCCTTTGGTCGTGCTGGCATAGTAGCTCATCGCATTCCCCCATGAATGTTGAAGTGATGGATTGGATAACAGAGAGTCTGTCTTTCCAACACAGTTTCTTCCGTCATCGTTTCGACGTCATTATGATTCGATTTACAGCCTTTCTCACAGGCCGATGATCAGGCTGATGCGGAGCGCATTCACCCCCACCGACCAGCCTTTCATATAGGAAGAGCCATTCCCCACTTGAATCGTCGCAGCACCCGAGGGCTTTGATTCCTGAACCCGTTGTGATGTGTTGGACCCCGAGCTGCGTTGGTATTCGGCACTGAAGACTACTTCCGCACAAAGAGCAAGCCTGTCGGTCAATCGGCTTGAAACGCCGAGCAGTGCAAGGCCGCCCAGGATGTTCGTTTTGCTCTTGTTCTCATCGACGTCTCTGGTGATAAAGGATCCCTGAGCATCAGTACCGCTATACAGGTATGTATAAGAGGACACCCCCCAGCCATATCCTGCCGAAATGCCCGCTCCCCCGTACAGCGACGACGCCCGATACGACACAAGCTGCTGCAGACACACGGCCGAAATGCGGATTTCATAATAGTGACTCTGCCGGTCCGGGGACTCTGTCTGATAGAATGATGCGGTGGAAGGGTTTCCGCCCTGCGTTGACGTGGTGTGACTCTCGTCTCCGCTGTCCCAATTGGAATTTATCCATGTTCCTTCGGCACCGATGCGGTAGCTCGTGCTTCCCTGCCAGTTGCC